>DATLJB010000180.1:0-72649 GCA_035539075.1 Terriglobia bacterium | reverse complement strand
GCCCGGCACGCCGCCGGCTTCGAGATAGGTCTTGGCTTCCGCAGCCGAGGTGATCCACTGGATGAACAGATAGGAAGCCGCCTTCTTGGCATCGCTGGAATTCTTGTTGACCGCCAGGGAGAAGCCGCCGAGGGCGGGCAGCCGACCAGCCGAACCGGCAGGTTCCGGGGCGACGCCGAGGCAATCGCCAAGCTTCGAGGTCGCGGGATCCGTCAGGGTCGGATAGAAGGCCGACCATTCGGTGATCATCGCAACCTTGCCCTGCGCCAGAGCATTGACCGCTTCGTTGTGGTCATAATCGACAATGCCCTTCGGCATATACTTCATCAGATCCTGGCGCGCCTTGAGGCCGGCTTGGCTTTCCGGCGACATCAGGTTCGACTTGAAGTTCTTGTCCAGGAGCGAGCCGCCCCAGGGCCAGAGGAAGCGCATGAAGCTGTCGGCGGATTGCGTCTCGCCACGCTTTGATTGCAGGGCATAGCCAAATTGCGAACCATCCGCCTTGGTCAGCTTCGGCGCGTAATCCTTCATCAGTGCATCCCAGGTCTTGGGCGGTTCGCTGAAGCCGGCATCCTTCAGCTCGCACTTATTGTAAAAGAGCAGGCCGGAATAGTTGTCGAAGGGCAGGCCGTAGACCTTGCCGCCCCAGGTGCCGAAAGCGTCCAGCAACAGCGGGAAGAAGTCTTTGACGTCGAGCTTGGGATCGGCGAGATCCTTGTTCTTGAAGAAGTCATCCATCGGCTCGACCCAGCCGGATTCGGCAAATTCGCCAAGCCAGACGAGATCGATCAGCACGACGTCGAGATCGCCGCCGGAGGAGAATTCCAGGACTTCGCGCTCGCGGGTGTTTTCGTAAGGCAGGATTTCGTAGTCGACCTTGATGCCCGTCTGCTTCTCGAAATCCGGCAGCATCTTGATCGCGGCGCGATAACCGGGACGATCGAGGAAGATCGCCTTGATGGTTGTCCCGCTATAGGGCTTGGCGGCGGTGGCGAGATCCCAGGCATGGGCCATGCCTGATGCCAGCATCATCGACGCGCCCACCGCGCCGCAGAGAATCGTTCGTAATGTCTTCTTGAAAACGGCCATAGGGAGCCTCCTCCTAGGGTTGGTATTTGTGATTTATTTTTGTTCTTGGTTTCTTGGATCGGCCGCACACCGATCGGGTACACCGTGATCTCTTTCCGGGATCTTTCCTGGCCCCTTACTGATTGGGGAAGATCATCGATTTCATGGCTGCATCGGCATATTCCGCCTGCAGGTCAAAAGCTTCTTTGGTCTTGGCCAGCGGGAAGCGGTGGCTGACCAGGCGGTCGACATTGACCTTGCCTTCGGCGACCAGCTGAATCGAGCGCGGATAGACATGGCCCATGCGCCGCGACAGCTTGATCGACAGGCCCTTGCGCCGCATCAGCGAGGCCTCCAGTGAATAACGGTCGCCTTCGGGAATGCCGACAACGACGAGCCGGCCGCCGATGCGCACGGCCTCGGCCGCCTGCTGGAAGCCGACCGGCGAGTTGGTGGCCTCGATGACGAGATCGACGCCGCGCCCCTTGGTCCAGTCGGCGATCGCCGTGTGCTTGTCGCCGATTTCCGTGGCACCCAGTTCCTTCGCCACCTTGGCCCGGTGCTCGACGGGGTCGATCGCATAGACGCGCGAGGCGCCGGCGAGCTTGACCAGTTGCAGGATGGAGAGACCGACCGGGCCGCAGCCGAGGATGGCGGCAGTTTCCAGGAGCTGCACCTTGGCGAGGTCCATGGCATGGACGGCGATGCCTAGGGTCTCCAGCATTACGGCCTGTTCCGGGCTGAACCATTCCGGCAGGCTGAAGATCTGGTAGGGATAGGCGGTCAGGCGCTGCGTCAGTGCGCCATGGAAAGGCGGCGCGCCCGTGAACTGCACATTGGGGCAGAGATTGGGATAGGAGGCATGGCACCACTCGCAATGCCCGCAGGGACGCGCCGGGTCGACGGCGACCAGCTGGCCTTTCTTCAGATTGAGGTCCGGCCGGTCCTCGGCCACCCGGCAGGAGAATTCATGGCCGGGCACGAAAGGCTGGCGGATGGTGGCGGCCCCGATGGCGCCCTCCAGATAGTAATGGAGGTCGCTGCCGCAGATACCGACAGCGGCCACATCCAGCAACACCTCGTCCGAGGGAACGACGGGATCCGGCAGCTCGCCGATGCGAACGTCACGGATGCCATGAATGAAGGCTGCACGCATTGTCATAATCCCCGCATGCGGCGGATCAAGTTATTGATCCGACTTGTGAATTTTACAGTTCAACATCGCAGCCGGCTTCCGCACAGGCAATGTTTTCTGAAATATTGTAATTTCTGATTTACAAAATTACCATCATCAAAGTAGGTAATGCAATCACTGATGCGATCCCAGTGATCACAAACCTCGTCCGTGGCGTTGCGCCGGCTATGTTTCGTCGATCGACATTGCCGCAATACGCAGCCTTGGTTTCCGGGCTCGCCCTGGGCCAGGATGGGATCGGCGAGAAAAGGATGGCCGGCCGCGAGGCCCAAGAAGACCAGCTCCGAATGGAGCGAACCCGGAGGACAGGCGTTATCCGGGCAACGGGGAGGATGCGTGCGAATGGCTCAACTGGTTCTGCGTGGCGTGCAAAAATCTTTCGGTGATTTCCACGCGCTGAAGGACGTCAATCTGGATGTCGCCGATGGCGAGTTCTGCGTCTTCGTCGGTCCTTCCGGCTGCGGCAAGTCGACGTTGCTGCGTAGCATCGCCGGGCTGGAGGAAATCACCGGCGGGGCGATCCTGATCGGCGACCAGGATGTCAGCGATCTCGAACCCGCGGATCGCGGCGTCGCCATGGTGTTCCAGAGCTACGCGCTCTATCCGCATATGAGTGTCGCCGCGAACATGGCCTTCGGCCTGAAGATGGGCGGCATGGCGAAGCAGGAGATCGAGCAACGCGTCACACGCGTGGCCGAGATCCTGCAGATCGGCCATCTGCTCGATCGCAAGCCGCGCACCTTGTCCGGTGGCCAGCGCCAGCGCGTCGCCATCGGCCGCGCCTTGGTGCGCGAGCCGAAGCTCTTCCTGCTCGATGAGCCACTTTCCAATCTTGATGCCGCCTTGCGCGTGCAGATGCGGGTCGAGATCGCCAAGCTCCATAAGGAGATCGGCGCCACCATGGTTTATGTGACGCATGATCAGGTCGAGGCGATGACGCTGGCCGACAAGATCGTCGTGCTCAACCAGGGCCGCATCGAACAGATCGGCTCGCCGCTGGAGCTCTATCGCCGGCCCGTCAATCTCTTCGTCGCCGGCTTCATCGGCTCACCGAAGATGAATTTCATGCAATTGCCGCTGAATGGAATCGGCGGCGGCGCGGCTTCGCTCACCTTGCCTGGCAGCATCAACCTCGCCATCCCGGTTACCCGCCAGGATGTGGCGGCGGGATCGCAGGTGACGCTCGGCATGCGGCCGGAGCATCTGAAGCTGAACGGCGCCGGCGGTGCTTCAGCTCTCGCGAAGATTCCCGCCAAGGTGACCCTCGTCGAGCATCTCGGCGGTGAGACCTACTCCTATTGCCAGCTCGCTGATGACAGCACGCTGGTAGTGAAGGGCGAAGGCGATGTCGATGTCGCGGCGGGCGAGGCGGTGGAGATCAGCATCGGCCGTGACAACAACCATCTATTCGATGCCGAGGGAAAGTCGCTGACGATCCGGCAATAACGGCCGATCGGATTTGAACCGGCTATCAAGGCGATATTCAGTCGCTGTCAGCATGGACCCTCGGGTCAAGCCCGAGGGTGACATTTAAAGAGCGGTTGGGGCACACGTCAGCAGCAAGCGTCCTCATCATTGCCGGGCTTGACCCGGCAATCCATGTGTCAGCCGTCCGAGATGCGTGAAAGCTGACTGAACTTAGCAAAAGGCACCTCAGAACTTCAGCACCACCATCTTCTCCTGCGACATGTCGTGCATCGTATAGGGGATGCCGCCAATGCCGTAGCCGGATTGATGGCGGCCGGCGAAGGGCATCCAGTCGGTGCGGAAGGCGGTATGGTCATTGACCATGACGGCCGAGGCATCGACCATGCGTGCCGCCTGCAGGGCGGTATTGATGTCGCGCGAAAAGACCGAAGCCTGGAAGGCGACGGCCAGGCTGTTGGCGCGCGCGATGGCGTCATTGAGATCGCTATAACCGTAGATACAGGTGACCGGGCCGAAGACCTCGTCGGTCGAGATGCGGGCTTTGGCCGGCGGCTCGTCCAGGACAGTTGGCGCATAGACATGGTTGCTGATCCGGTTGCCGCCGGTCGCCACCTTGGCGCCGCTCGCCGCCGCTTCCTTGATCCAGCTTTCCACACGGTCAACTTCCTTCGGCAGGATCAGCGGCCCTACTTCGGTTTCCGCCAGGGTCGGATCGCCAACGCGCAGGCGGGCGACACGCGCGGCAAAACGCTCGACGAAGGATTTCTTGATCGCCTCATGCACATAGATGCGCTGCACCGACACGCAGACCTGGCCGGCATGGTAATACCCGCCCTTGACGAGCGGCTCGATGATGCCATCGAGATCGGCGCTCTGGTCGACGATCACCGGCGCGGCACCGCCATGTTCCAGCGCGCAGCGCGTGCCGGGGGCCAGCTTCGAGCGCAGATGCCAACCGACCTTGGCCGAACCGATGAAGCTGAAGAAGGCGACACGCGGATCGGTCACCATCTTTTCGGCTAGCGCGTTGTCCTCGATCACCGCGATCTGACACAGTTCCGGCGGCACGCCTGCCTCGCCCACCAGTTCGACGAAATGTTGGCAGGAGAGGGGTGTCGTCGTCGCCGGCTTGATGATGACAGGACAACCGGTGGCGATCGCCGGCACCACCTGATGCACGATGAGATTGAGCGGGTGGTTGAAGGCCGAGATCGCCACCACGACGCCAATCGGTTCCTTGGTGGTGAAAGCCCAGCGGCCTTCACTCGCTTTGGTGAGGCCCATGGGAATTTCGCGGCCCGCATGATGCTCGACTTCGCCGGCGGCACTCTCGACGCCGTTAATCGCCCTGGTTGTCTCGATCCTGGCATCGGTCAGCGGCTTGCCGCCTTCGCGGGCAATCATCAGGGCGAGACGATCATAATCGCGTTCCATCAGGCGGGCGAGGCGCCGCAGGATCTCGATGCGCTGGTGCGGTTGCAGCCTGCCGGCGCGATTGCGAAAGGCACGCGCGGCCATGTCCAACTTGCGGGCGATGCTGGCGTCGTCATCGACGGTGATCTCGGCAATCGGCGCGGCATCGAAGGCTTGTCTGACGAGCATCTTCTTCTCCATTGGCATAGCAGCCGGACTATCGGCGCAGCTTATCTCAAGCAGGGTGCGAGGCAACTTGAACTATCGGATCGTCGGTAAGGGAATGAAGATATCGCCGGTTTCGACCATCAGGAATCAGGTTCTGTCGAGAAGCCACGCGAAGCTCTCCTTATAGATATCCGCCGGTATCTCTTCGGCAAGGGTCTCCGCGAGATCGGACAGGCTGACACTGCGCAACTTCTTCCGCCATTCTTCATCAGCCTGCCACATCACGCGAGCAATTGCGCATGGCTTCGGGTCGCAATAGTCCTTGGGCCGGCAAGGAATGTTTTTTCTGATCTCGGCGCAGACGAATGTCTGGCTCTTTCCCTCGACCGCCTCGATGATGTCGAGAAAGCTGATCTCGCTGGGCCGTTTTGCCAGCCGATAGCCGCCGGTCGGCCCGAGCGTGCTTTCCAGCAGCGAGGCTTGTGAGAGGCTTTGCAGGGCCTTCGACAGATATTCCTTGGGAATGCCATGAAACTCGGCCAGGGTCTTGGTGGCCAGATAACGGTTTGGCGGAAGTCCAGAGAGCACGGCGCAGCAATGCAGCGCCCACTCGACCTGACTTTTCAGATTCATCGCTTAGCCCTCGCTTATCTGACCCGACGCATCAGCCGCACCATGCCTGGACCGAGGCAAACCTCTAGCGGCATCCAAGCATTAACGGAGCTTCCACGGAAAGTTAAGCCGCCAAGGACATGAAGAGGTCGCTTCCAACGAGAACAGGGCGTTCCCGCCATCGACGGACGGGACGCCTTTCCAAACTGTGCCGGTCCGATCAGTGCAGGCCGGCCTTATTCAACCCGAAGGCGGCATCCGCAGAACCGGGCGCCGTCCGGAAGCCGATATTGATGCGGTTCCAGGCATTGATCGCCATGACCGCGAAGCTCAAATCGGCAATTTCCTTTTCCGAGAACTGTTCACGGACCTGGTCATAGACATCATCGGGAACGCCGTGCTCGGGCAGCTTGGTCAGGATCTCGGTCCAGGCCAGAGCGGCCCGTTCTCGGGCACTGAACAAGGTTGATTCCCGCCAGATTGCGAGATGATAGAGGCGGAGCTCGCGTTCGCCGTGCATTTTTGCCTCCTTCACATGCATGTCGAGGCAGAAGGCGCAGCCGTTGATTTGCGATGCCCTGATCGAGATCAGGTTGCCGATGCTTTCCTCGATAGCGCCTTGCTTAAGAGCGAGACTGAAATCGAGAAATTTGTTGAACAGTTCCGGCGATCGCTGCGCGTAATTCACTCGCTGTGTCATGGCCTCTCTTCGGGTCCGGTCAGGATTAACTAAGGACATATAATATCCTTAAGGATGATTTGTATCCGTGATTGGCGAAGCCGTCAAGCGCGGCGCCGAGATTCTTTCTGCCTCCACCGAAAGTGACTTGCAAAATAATAGTCACAAGATTAAGTAACTATCATATAGATAGTTACTATGCGAGGCGGCCTCTCCATTCCGTTCGCCTCCTCTCGCCGCTTTCGCAACCCTCTTCGTGAACCATTTCACCTGGTCGCGGGGAGCCCAACCTGGGAGAAGACTGATGAGTGCGATCTCGATAGCTTCCGACCTGCCGCCCGCCGCGGAGACGAAAACCAGCCACGATGGAGCGACGGCGCTGCCGGCTTGGAACCCGGTTTCGAAAAGGCGGCTGATCATCGGAACGGCGCTGATGGCGATAGCCGCCGGCGGTAGCTGGGGTGGACATTGGTGGCTGACGGCGGGCCGCTATCTGGAAAGTACCGACAATGCCTATGTCGAGGCTGATATCTCGCCGATCGCCCCGCAGATCGACGGCTTCATCGCCAGTGTCGAAGTAGGTGACAACCAACTGGTGAAGGCGGGCGATGTGCTGGTACGCATCGACGATCCGGATTTCGTCGCCAGGCGCGATCGTGCCGATGCCGCTGTTGCGACCGCCAGGGCAAATATTGCGACCCTGGATAGCCGGATCGGCTATCAGCAAAGCCGCGTGGCCCAGGCCCAGGCGCAGCTCGAAGCCGCCAACGCCGAAGCGCGGCGCGCGCAGCAGCAGTTCGACCGCTATGCCAAGCTGGTCACCGACAAGGTCATTTCCCATCAGGAATATGACGACGCGGAAGCGACCCTGACCAAGGGAAAGGCCGACGTCATTCGCAGTGCCGCCGCCATCAATGCCGAGACGGCGCAATTGACGGTAATCCGCGCCGAGCGCAACGAGGCCGAACAGAAACTGCGTGAAGCCGAGGCCGAAGCCCGGTTGGCGGCACAGGATCTCGAAAAGACAGTGATCCGCGCGCCGATCGACGGCATCGTCGGTAACCGCAATGTGCGCGTCGGCAATTACGTCCATGCCGGCAATCAGCTGCTCTCGATCGTGCCGAACGATGTCTATGTCGTCGCCAATTTCAAGGAGACGCAGCTCACGCATATGCAGCCGGGGCAGAAGGTCGAGATCGATGTCGACGCCTATCCCGGCATCGCGATCGCCGGCGAAGTGCAGAGCTTTGCTCCGGCCAGCGGCGCCCTCTTCAGCCTGCTGCCGCCGGAAAACGCGACCGGCAATTTCACCAAGATCGTGCAGCGCCTGCCGGTTCGCATCAAGGTGCCGGCCGATACGGCGTTGCATGGTCTGCTGCGGCCCGGACTCTCTGTAGAGGCAACAGTTAATACGGCGGGCTGACGGCCCGGCATGGACTCTGCCGATGACTGCCGAGCCCTGACGGTGTGCGATCAGCGCCCGGGATGCATCCAGTGTCGATGGGTGACGATGCGCTCGGCGAGGAGATCGATGAAGCTGCGCAACTTTGCGGAGAGGTGCTGGCGGTGCTGATAGATGGCATTGATGCCGAATTCGACCGGCTTGTAGTCCGGCATGATCGACACGAGGCGCCCCGCTTCGAAGTCCTCCGCCGTTACGAAGCCTGGCGCCAGGAACAGGCCTTCGCCGGTGAGCGCGGCGATCCTGAGCGCCTCGGCACTGTTGGTGACGAGATTGCCGCTGACGCGCTGCGCCACCTCCTTGCCGTCCGGTCCGGCAAAGTGCCAGTCGTCACCATAGTGATAGTGCGAATAGCGCAGGCAGTTGTGCCCCACGAGGTCCGAGGGCTTTTCGGGGGCACGATGATTTTC
Organism: Terriglobia bacterium; assembly: GCA_035539075.1. Taxonomy (GTDB): domain Bacteria; phylum Pseudomonadota; class Alphaproteobacteria; order Dongiales; family Dongiaceae; genus Dongia_B. Next base: position 64,214 of record DATLJB010000180.1, on the reverse strand, counting down.
CAGATAGCCGGGCGAGCAGCAGAGAATATGCCGCCAAGTGGTGAGGCGTCGCACGATCAGGGTTGAATCCGGCGGCGGCAAGGTGCGGATTGCCAGATCCACGCCTTCATCGATGAGATCGATCATGCGTTCACCGATCTGCAGATCGACGGTCATATCCGGATAACGCGAGAGATATTCCGTCACCACCGGGGCGATGAAGCGCACGATATGGGTACTGGTATAGAGTGTCAGCTTGCCCCTGGGGGTCGATTGCAGGGCACTGGCGATCTCGTCGGCTTCCTCAAGGTCGTTCAGGATCTGGACGCAGCGATCGTAATAGGCCTTGCCGACATCGGTCAGGCTGACTTTGCGGGTGGTCCGGTTGAGAAGGCGGGCGCCCAGCCGGTCTTCCAGCGACTGGACGTGGTTGCTGACCATGGTGACCGACATGTTCAGGCGTCGCGCCGCAGCTGAAAATCCACCATTATCAACAACTTGCACAAAGGCTGTCAGAGTCGTCAGGCGATCCATGCCATCCCCCGGATCTACTATCGCATCGTTCTAGGCTTAGCACCCGGCCTCCGATTATCAAATGCCGGTGGATAGTCCTTCCAAGTTTGGTCGGATTATTCTCCCCCTGGTCGGAACCTACCTTTCCTGCAATGAGGCGGCCCCGCCAGTGGCCGCGACTGGAGGATTGGATCATGGCTAGCGACAGTTGGGACACTTTTGGACAAAGGCCCAAGTCAAATTCGACGTCCTTTGAAAGTCTTGCCTCTGCGTTTGCCCCATCCTCGATCCATCGCCGTCGGATGGAGGTGCAGTCATGAATACCGCCGTCAACGAAGCTGGCACATCCAGCATGTCTTCGCCTGCCACCCTGTTTCATGTGTCGGCATACCGCTGGCTGCCCAACCGGCAATCGGCCAAGCAGATACTGAAGCGCAGCATCTCCGGTTTGCTGCTGGCGGGTGCCCTGGTGGCGGCTGGCTACTACGGCGAGCGCTATTGGACCGTTGGGCAGTACCTGCAGTCGACAGACGACGCCTATGTGAAGGCGGATTTCACCGTCATCGCTCCGAAGGTCGCCGGCTATATCACCGATGTGCTGGTCGAGGACAATGAGCATGTGAAGGCCGGCCAGGTTTTGGCCCGCATCGACGACCGCGATTTTCGCACCGCCCTGGACCAGGCCCGCGCCGAGGTGACGGCGGCCGAGGCGGCGATCCGCAATCTCGACGCCCAGGTCGAGCTGCAGCAATCCATCATCGAGCAGCAGAAGGCGAATATCGCTGCCGCTGAAGCCGCGTCCAAATTCGCCGAAGCCGATCAGGCGCGCTATCGCAACCTGATGCAAAGCGGCTTCGGTTCGGTGCAGCGTGCACAGCAGACCGCAGCTGCCTCAAGCGAGAAGCAAGCGGCACTCCAGGGCAGCCGCGCTGCCTTGGCGGCGGCGCAGAAGAAGATCGATGTGCTGACGACGGAACGCGCCCAGCTCGCCGCCGCGGCGGAACGTGACCGCGCCGTGGAGCAGCAGGCCGAGCTCAATCTTTCCTATACGACGATTACCGCCCCGGTAGACGGCACGGTGGGCGCCCGCTCGCTGCGCGTCGGTCAATATGTGCAGGCCGGTACGCAATTGATGGCGGTGGTGCCGCTGCATGCCGTTTACGTGGTGGCGAATTTCAAGGAGACGCAGCTGACTTACGTGCGCCCGGATCAGCCGGTCGAGGTCGAAGTCGACAGCTTCCCCGGCATCACGCTGAAGGGCCATGTCGACAGCCTGTCGCCGGCCAGCGGCCTCGAATTTGCGTTGCTGCCGCCCGATAACGCCACCGGCAATTTCACCAAGATCGTGCAGCGCATCCCGGTCAAGATCGTCCTCGACAATGACCGCCTGGCGGGACTGCTGCGGTCAGGCATGTCGGTGACGCCGACCATCGACACCAAGCAGGCGACGCTGGAAGCCAAGCAGCAAGCCGGTGACCTGATCGCCGCCCAGGCTCCTGGCGCAAAGCGGACGGCAAGCGCCAAGCAGGGGGGCTGATTCATGCTTGCCGAACTGCAGGAAGCCGGTTCCTTTCGCGAAAATCGCCGTCCGCAGCCGTCGGCGCAAATCGCCCCGTCCAGACCCGGCGAGCATGTCTCGCTGAAGAACTGGATCGCCGTGATCGGCGCCACCATCGGCGCCTTCATGGCGGTCCTTAATATCCAGATCGTCAATGCCTCGCTGGCGGATATCCAGGGCGCAATCGGCGCCGGCATCGACGACGGCGGCTGGATATCGACCTCCTATCTGGTGGCCGAGATCATCGTCATTCCGCTGACCGCCTGGCTGGCGCGGGTCTTTTCACTCCGTATCTACGTGCTGACCAATGCGATCCTGTTCCTGATATTCTCGGCGGCCTGTGCCTTCGCCCATGATCTCGGCCAGATGATCGTGCTGCGGGCGGTCCAGGGTTTCGCTGGCGGCGTCCTCATCCCGATGGCCTTTACCATCATCATCACCCTGCTGCCAAAATCGAAGCAGCCGATCGGCCTTGCCATGTTTGCCATCTCGGCCACTTTCGCGCCGGCCATCGGGCCGACGATTGGCGGCTACCTGACGGAGAATTGGGGCTGGGAATACATCTTCTACGTCAATCTGGTGCCGGGCATCGTCATGGTGGTGATGCTGTGGATGTCGCTGGAGTCCTCGCCGATGCAGCTCTCGCTGTTCTGGCAGGGCGACTGGCCCGGCATCTTCACCATGGCGATCGGCTTTGGCACGCTGCAGACGGTGCTGGAAGAGGGCAACAAGGACGACTGGCTCGGCTCTCCCTTCATCACCCGCCTCGCTGTCATCAGCGCCGTTTCCCTGACTCTCTTCGTCTGGATCGAGCTTGCAACCAAGAAGCCGCTCCTCAATCTGCGGCTATTGCTGCGACGCAATTTCGGCTTCGGCATGCTTGCCAATTTCATGATGGGCACGGCGCTCTACGGCTCGGTCTTCATCATGCCGCAATACCTTGCGCGCATTCAGGGCTATAATTCCGAGCAGATCGGCATGGTGCTGGCATGGACCGGCCTGCCGCAGCTGGTTCTGATTCCCTTCGTGCCGAAGTTGATGAAGCGCTTCGACCCGCGTCTCGTCATCGCCTTCGGCTTCGTGCTGTTCGCCGCCAGCAATTTTATGAACATCTACATGACCGCCGACTATTCGGGGCCAGAGCTGATGCTGCCCAACATCATCCGCGCGATCGGCCAGGCATTTGCATTTGCACCGCTCTCGGCGGTGGCGACGGGCGGCATCGAGAAGGAGAATGCCGGCTCGGCCTCGGCGCTCTTCAACATGATGCGCAATATCGGCGGCGCCATCGGCATCGCCGTGCTGCAGACCTTCCTCACCAAGCGTGAGCAGTTCCACTCCAATATCCTGACCCAGGCGGTTTCGCTGACCAAGGAAGCGACCCGGGAACGGTTGGACGAATTGACGAATTATTTCCTCGCGCACGGCGCCAGCAGCCAGGCTGAGGCCTGGCACCAGGCGGTGATCGCCATCGGGAATGTGGCGCGAAAGCAATCCTATGTGCTGGCCTTCAGCGATACCTTCTTCCTGCTGGGTGTCGCCCTGGCGATTGCTTTGCTGGCCAGCCTGTTCCTGAAGAAACCTGACAATCTCGAGGGTGGCGGCGCGCATTAAGTATCGCCTCCCCACCCTTGAGTGGCGGCCAGCGATTATCAGCCGAAGCTGGAAAGTCTTTCACCGATTACGTCGATTATCAATCGACCGGACCTGATGCATTTTTCCTGTGTCAGAACGCAGCGGACTTCCACTGCGGCAGCCAAATCAACACTGGATCAGCTAGGAGAACAACCATGACACCGCGTCTCAACCCGTACAAATCCGCTCCCGACGCCATGAATGCCGTCGTCGCGCTGGAAAACCACATCGCTGGCTCGGGCCTGGAAAGCTCGCTCATCGAGCTCGTCAAAACCCGTGCCTCGCAGATTAATGGCTGCGCCTATTGCATCCACATGCATACCCGCGATGCCCGCGCCCACGGCGAGACGGAAGAGCGCCTCTATCTGCTGAACGCGTGGCGGGAATCACCGCTTTATACCGCGCGCGAGCGAGCCGCCTTGGCCTGGGTCGAAGGCGTCACGCTGGTCGCCGACACGCATGTGCCTGACGAGGAATATCAGGCAGTGCGGGCGCAGTTCTCCGAAGAGGAGCTTGTCAAGCTGACGGTGCTGGTCGGCACCATCAATCTGTGGAACCGCGTCGCCATCAGCTTCCGCGCTGTCCATCCGGTGAAAGCCGGCGGCGCAGCCTGATCCGAGTGCATGAGAAGATGAGAAGGAGCGCAACATGAAGATCTCGCCGACATTACATCATATTCTCGGCGGATTCGCTGGCATCGCCATCCTGGCCGCGACCATGCTGGGTGCGTCCGGCCCCGGCCTCGCCGATGAAGATACGAGCGCCAAGGTGAAACCGGTGGCGATGGAGAGACTGCCGAATGTTCCCGGCAAGAGCGTCAGCGCGGTGCTGGTCAGCTATGACCCGGGTGGCAAATCGCCCCGGCACCATCATGCAGGCAGTGTTCTCGCTTATGTGCTGACCGGCGCCATCCGTTCGGAAAATTCCGCAACTGGCGCCGCCCGAATCTATCAGGCAGGAGAGAGCTTCTTCGAGCCGGCCGGCAGCACTCACCTGATCAGCGAAAACGCCAGCGCGACCGATCCCGCGAGCCTTCTGGCGATCTTCGTCGCCGATGACGGCGCGCATTTGACAACGATCGACAAGTAGCGGGCGCTGGCGAGAAGCGGCGAATGTAATTGGTCCCGGCGGAAAATGACATGCAGGGCTTCAGCGAAAGACCGACACGGCGGGGCCGCAAAGGCAATCCAGGTGTCATGACCCAGGCGGTGCTTGAGATCGTCGAGTGGCTGACGAGCAATGACTGCCATGAAATGGACGATGCCGGCCTCATTGCCGGGCTCGGCTTGCGGCTGCGCAGGATCGGCCTGCCGATCGATCGCCTGACCCTGCATCTGCGTACCCTGCATCCGGAAATTCTCGGCCGCACTGTCGCTTGGGCGCCGAACGAGCCGGTCGAGATTCGCGACCGGGAACACGGCATCCTGGCTATCGGCGCTTTTGCCGGCAGCCCGCTGCGCCAGGTCATGGATGGCGGTGAGGCGATCCTGCTAAACGTGGCGGAGGATAATCCGCCCAACTGGACCGAAATCGACATCTTCCAGGGGCGCCACCTCATCGGGCACTATATCGTTCCGCTCTGCAACGCGGATGGGCCCGTGAGCGCAGCCTCTTTCTGTACGACTGCGCCGTGCGGGTTCTCCGCTGCCGACCTTGCCACCCTGGATCGCCTCTTGCCGGCGCTGCGCAATGCCTGCGAGTTGCGGGTCTTGCGCCGTACCGAGCTTACCCTGCTCGATACCTATATCGGTGCGACCACCGCGCGACGCATTCTCGCCGGCCATATTCGACGCGGTGCGGTCGAAACCCTCGAGGCAGCGCTGCTGCTTTGCGACCTGCGCGGCTTTACCGAGCTTTCCAATCGGCTCCCCAGCCACCGGGTCCTCCAGTTGCTCGATATCTATTTCGATCGCGTCGTGCCGGCGATAACCGAAGCCGGCGGCGAGGTCCTGAAATTCATGGGCGATGCGGTGCTGGCATTCTTTCCGCAGGATGATGCTGCGCTATCCTGCCAGGCGGCGCTCTCCGGCGCCATCGCGGCGCTCGCGCAGTTGCACGCGACTTCCCAGCCAGACGCTGCGCTGCATGCCGGCATCGCACTGCATTATGGCGATGTCAGCTACGGCAATATCGGTTCGGGCCAGCGCCTGGACTTCACACTGATCGGCCCCGATGTCAATCTCGTCAGCCGTATCCAATCCGCCTGCAGCAGTACGAACGAGCCACTGCTGATGTCTTCCCGCATGGCGGCCTTGCTGCCGCCGTCGCTGAGCGTGTCGATTGGCCGGCATGTTCTGCGGGGCTTTGCCGAGCCGATCGAGCTCTATACCGCCAATGCCTGGCCGGCTGCGGCGGACAGGCGCGATTGAGCGGCGGCCGAGTTGATTCTGCGGGCTGCATATTTATCCACATAATCTGGCGGCGATGGCCCGGCCCCCTGCGCGATTCCGTCGCATTCGCGTTTGCCGTCGCCATCCGCTATATAACAGGTACAAACAATACCTCTTTTAGACTCACTCCTTCATTTCACCAATACTGCAGAGGAAGTCATGACGTTAAGCGCTGCCACGCGGAAACTGGTCAAGGACACAGTGCCGGTTCTGAAAGAACACGGCGTCACCTTGACCCGCCACTTCTACCAGCGGATGTTCAGCCATAATCCCGAACTGAAGCATCTGTTCAATCAGGCGCATCAGGCCAATGGCGAGCAGCAGCAGGCGCTGGCGATGGCGATCCTCGCTTATGCCGAGAATATCGACGATCCCTCCGTATTGCTGCCGGTGCTCAATCGCATCGCGCATAAGCATGCCAGCCTTGGCATTCGCGCCGAGCACTATCCGATCGTCGGCATGCATCTGCTCGCTTCGATCCGCGAGGTGATGGGCGCGGCGGCCAGTGACGCGCTGGTCGATGCCTGGGCTGCTGCCTACGGCCAGCTGGCCGATCTGCTAATCGAGGCGGAGAGCAAGCTCTACAAGGATGCCGCTACAGCCAAGGGTGGCTGGTCCGGCTGGCGTCCCTTCAAGGTCGGGCGGCGTGTGCAGGAGAGCGAGGAGATCGCCTCGTTCTATCTCTACCCGGTGGATGGCGGCGCGGTGCCGGACTTCCTGCCCGGCCAGTTTGTCAGCGTGCGAGGCAAGGCGGGTGACGGCACACTGATCCAGCCGCGGCAATACAGTCTTTCCGATGCGCCCAATGGTGACTATCTGCGGCTTTCCGTCAAGCGCGAGGCCGGGGGCGCCGATCGGCCCGACGGTCTTATTTCCAACTGGATGCATGATGAGGTAACGGAAGGCGAACTGATCGAGCTGTCGCCGCCCTTCGGCGATTTCAATCTCCATCTCGATCGCGAGACGCCGGTGGTGCTGATCAGCGGCGGCGTCGGCCTGACCCCCATGATGTCGATGCTCAATCACATCGTCGAGGAGCAGCCCGGCCGCCAGGTGGTCTTCGTGCATGGCGCCCGCCGTCGCGGCGTGCATGCCCTCGGCGATCACATCCGCCAGGTGACGGCATCGCATCCGCGACTCGATACCGCCATTTTCTACGAAGAGGTCGGGTCGCAGGACCGGTTGGGTGTGGATTATCATATGGTGGGGCGTGTTGATCTCACCGCCATTCGTGACCGGGTCATTCTGCCATCGGCTGATTACTACCTCTGCGGCCCGGTGCCCTTCATGCGGGCCAAGCTGCAGGAGCTGCAATCGCTTGGGATCGCGCCGTCGCGGATCCATTACGAAGTCTTCGGGTCCAGCCTGGCGGCTGCCGCCTGAACGCTGCAGCTTGGGCGCTCCCGCCGCGCGATGGTTTATGCAGGGCCGATGATCTTCATCGGCCCTCATTCATTGCGCGATGGCGAGATACACGGGCACGGTGACAATCGAGAGAATGGTCGAGAGAAGAATGACATTGGAGGTCACATCGGCTCCCCGGCGGTAGAATTCCGCCAGCATGAAGGGGCCGGTGCCTGTCGGCAGGGCCGAAAGCAGGACCGCGGCATGCGTTGTGAACGGCGGCAGCCGGAAAACGAACACCGCGAAGAACCAGACCAGGACCGGCTGCGCGATCAGTTTCAGGAGAATGAGCGGCAGACAGTTCATGATGTCGCGCTTGTCGATGCCGCGCCGCTGCGCCAGAAAGAGGCCCAGTGCCACCAGGGCGCAGGGGGATGCGGTTCCACCCAGCATTTTCAGGACGCCTTCCACCGGGGCGGGCAGCGTTAATCCGCTAAGCGGCACGAGCGCGCCCAGGACCGGCGCGATCAGCAGCGGATTTTTCGCCAGCGAGCGGCCAACTCCCAGGATCAGGCGCAGACGGCTGCGTTCTTTGTGCATGCCGATCTCGATCAGGACGATGGCGACGCCGAAGATGACGCATACCGTCATAATGGCGGCGATGGTCGTTGGTACCAGGGATGCCGGGCCAAGAGCCGCCAGGGCCAGAGGAAAGCCCATATAGCCGGTATTGGCGTAGCCGGCATTAAGGCCGTCGATCGCCGCATCGGCCAGGTTGCGCCTGACACGCAGGCGGATCGCGACCGTCGCCAGGAAGATGGCGAAGCTGCCGAGGCCGAAAGCGGCGATGAATCCGGGCTGCCACAATTCGGCGCCATGGCTGTGCGCGACGATATCGAACAGGAGCGTCGGCAGGGCCAGGTAGACGACGAAGCGGTTGAGCTCCGTGGTCGCGTGCGGCCCGAGAACGCCAATCCTGCTTGCCCCCCAGCCGGCGCCAATCAAGGCGAAGATCGGGAGTACCACCCATAAAGTCGAAAACATGAAGAACCGGCGCGAGAAATGCTGACGCCAGTCATACATGAGCCGCGCCATTGATCAACCGTCGCGCAATCTACCGCACCGGGTCGGCCAGCGCGACATGTAAAAAGGCGGTGTTTTTCGGTATTTTCAGCGGATTTTAATCGTAAAACGAGTACTTCCCCGGACGCCCGCGCGCCGTCTCTCCGGGGGGCAAAGCTTCGCCCGCCGCGTTTCAGTCTTCCGGATGGCCGCTGCTGGCGAATGTCCCGCCCTGATAAAGGGTCGCCGGATCGCCCGGATCTTCCGTCATGGAAGACATGACGGCGGCGCGCCAGGCACGGGAGCTGCGTTTGGGCTTCCAACCGAGAAAGGACGCCGCATGGTTGTCCCACCAGACTTCGTCATTGTCGGACACGCCGTAGACGATCGCATTGCCAAGCCGCGGCACCGCGAAGGCGCAAGCGCAGAGGTCCGACAGGTCCTCGACGGCAAGCCATGTCGCCAGCATGCGTGGATTGCGCGGCTCGGGAAAGCAGGAGCCGATGCGGATCGACAGGCATTCCTGGCCGAATTTATCGAAATAGAGACTGGCGAGGCTCTCGCCGAATACCTTGGAGACGCCGTAGAGCGAATCCGGGCGCGGCAAAACGGTTGCGTCGATCTTCTCATCGCGGCGATAGAAACCGACGACATGATTGGAACTGGCGAAGATGATGCGAGGCCTGCCGTGACGGCGCGCCGCTTCGAAGATGTTATAGGCGCCGATGATATTGCCGTTGAGGACCATGTCGAAGGGCTTCTCGACAGATATGCCGCCGAAATGGATGATGCCATCGACGCCATCGACCAGCCTGTCGACGGCCCTCTTGTCCGCCAGATCGCATGGCTGGAAGGTTTCGTGCGCCCGCAGGTCGCCGACCGGCGCGATATCGGAGAGCAGCACGGTTTCGGCAAGGGCGGGCAGCAGCGGCCGAATCGCAGTGCCGATGCCGCCGGCGGCGCCGGTCACCAGAAGACGCTTGAGCATGGTGCGGTTCCTATTTGAGCAGCATTCGCGGCAGGGTCAGCGAAATCGACGGCACATAGGTTACCAGCATCAGCGCGACGAAGATCGCAAGATAAAACGGCCAGATCGTCTTCAGCGCCTGCTCGATCTTCACCCCGCCGATGGCGCAGCCGACGAAGAGGCAGGCGCCAACGGGCGGAGTGCAAAGGCCGAGGCCGAGATTCATCATCATCAGGATACCGAATTGGACCGGATTCATGCCGAGCTGAACCACGACCGGCAGGAAGATCGGCGTGCAGATCAGGATCAGCGGCGCCATATCCATCACCATGCCAAGGATCAGCAAGGCGACATTGAGCAGAAAGAGGATGACATAGGGATTGGCGGAGATCGAGGTGAACATCAGCGACAGAGTCTCCGGCACCCGGTAGAGCGCCAGGAGATAGCCGAAGGCGGAGGCGGTGCCGACCAGGATCATGACGAGCGCCGTGGTCTTCACCGAATTGGCGACCGCCGCCTTGAAGCCGGCCCAGGTCAGCTGCCGATAGACGAGGCCAGTGACGGCGATGGCATAGATCGCACCGAAGGCGCCGGATTCCGTCACCGTCATGACGCCGGAGAGCACGCCGCCGACGACGATGACAGCGGTGAGGAGGCCCGGCAGCGAGACGAGGAAACTCTTGATCAGAACCTGCCAGCCGGGGAAGCGCTCGGCCTTGTAGCCGCGCTTGACGGCGACGATATAGGCGGCGACGGCCAGGAAGAAGCACATGACGAAGCCGGGAATGATGCCGGCCATGAAGAGCTGGCTGAGTGAGACGCCGCCGCCTGCTGCCACGACATAGATAATCATGTTGTGGCTGGGCGGGATGACGATGCCGGCGATGGCCGAGGTCACGGTCACGTTGACGGCGTAATCCGCATCATAGCCCTTCTCCCGCATCACCGGCATCAGTGTGGCGCCCAGAGCCGACGCATCGGCGACGGCCGAACCGGTGATGCCGCCGAACAGCATCGACGAGGCCACGTTGACGACGCCGAGCCCGCCGCGGCTGGAACCGACCGCCGCCGAGGCGAGACGCACCAGCCGGTTTGCGATGCCGCCATGCACCATCAGTTCGCCGGCGAAGATGAAGAAGGGAATCGCCAGCAGCGAGAAGACGGAAATACCGGAGAGGATGCGCTGGAAGGCGACGAAGAGCGGCAGGCCTTCATAGAAAAAGGTGGCGATTGCCGAGACACCGATCGCGAAAGCCACGGGAGCGCCGATGAGCAGGCAGAAGAAGAACAGCCCGAAGAGGATGATCAATCCCATGATATGCGCCTTCTCAGGATTTCGGCTTGGCGGCCACTGTGACGACAGGAGGGGCGATGAAGCGGCCGGCGAGGTCGGCGCCGGCGAAGAGGATGAAGAGGATGCCGCTGATCAGAAGCGGTGCCGCGCGCCAGCTCTCGGAAAGGCCTAGCATCGGGATCTCGCGATCGAGATTGGTGGAGACCAGCACCCAGCCCTGCCAGGCCATGAAGGCACCGAACACCATAATAGTGAAGTCCGAGAGGCAGCGCATGATCGCCCGCAGGATGCGCGGGAAACCCTCGCGGATGAAGTCGATGCTGAGATGGGTGTGGCGCCGCACGCCGACGGCGGCGCCGAGGAAGGTGATGTAATTGATCAGAAGGAGCGACAGCTGCTCCACCCAGGTCGGCGTATTGTTGAGGACATAGCGGCCGAAAACCAACCAGCCGAAGATCGCAATCATCACGACCACGGCAATGCCCGCAATGATCATGCATAGCCAGGCTATGCCATCAAGCGCGCGATTGAGCGTAACCGCGGAGTGTTCGGATGGAGCAGCCACGCCCAGCCCCCCTGCGTCGTTGCAAGCATGTGCCAAGTTATCCCTCCCTGAAGACGGGTCGGCGAGTGGTCGCGGAACGACAGGCGGTGCTCAGTTAACGGCGCGGATTTCGTCCACCAGCGCCTTCAGTTCCGGGTGCGCCTTGTAGAACTTTTCGTAGACCGGCTGCATGGCGTCCTGGAACGGCTTCAGATCGGTGATCTCATTGATCTTGGCGCCGCCCTGCTCAACCTTTTCCTTGGCCTTTTCGGTATCCTCGGCCCAGAGCTTGCGCTGTTCGACCGCCGCGTCGATGGCCGCCTGGCGGACGGTCTTCTGGGTCTCGGGGGACAGGGCGTCCCAACTCGCCTTCGAGACGCAGAGGCATTCGGGGAGGATCAGATGGTCGGTGGTCGAATAATATTTTGCCACCTCGTAATGGTTGGTTTCGGCATAGGAGGGATAGTTGTTCTCGGCGCCGTCGATGACACCGGTCTTCAGCGACTGATAGACCTCGCCGAAGGACATCGGCGTGGCGTTGCCGCCCATCGCCTGGATCATGTCGACGTAGAGATTATTGTCCATGACCCGGATCTTGAGGCCCTTGAGGTCTCCCGGCTTGGTAATCGGGTGCTTGGTGTTGTACATGCTGCGGGCACCCGAATCGAACCAGGAGAGGGCGATGAGGCCCTTCTCGGACAGGGCGTCGCTGAACCTCTGGCCGATCGGGCCATCCATGACGTGATGCATCTGCTCATCGCTGTTGAACAGGAAGGGCAGCGAGAGGACATCCGTCATCGGCACGATCGGACCCATTGGTCCGAGGTTGAAGTTGGCGAAATCGAGCGCGCCGTTGCGGGTCTGCTCGATGGCATCCGACTGGTCGCCGAGGACGGCGTTGTTATAGACCGTGCCGGACAGCTCGCCGTTGGTCTTCCCGGCGATCGCCTTGGCGAAATCCTCCAGCGCCACCGTATTGGGATAGCCCGGCGCATGGATGTTCCAGCCGCGCCATTGCTTGGCCTCGGCGAGCGAGCTGCCGGCGCACAGAACCACGCCCGCCAGAATGCCCGCCAGAATATTTGTGCAAATGACAGAACGGACCTGGTCCCGCATATCTTCCTCCCCGTATATGACGATTGTTGTAATATGTCGTTGTTGATGTCATCATATAACTAGCAAGCGGGTCGTCAACATTAATCTCGACGGGATTCGGGCGGCTCCGCTATAGCTGGCATCGGCGGAGATGTCGGCGGTGGTGTGTCGTCACCACCGCAACAGGGCCGAAGCGGGGGCGGGCGCACGGGTATGGCAGAAATTGGAAGCGACGAGCGGCAGCCTGGCCGCAGGAACCTGGTCGGCAAGGTCAGCGATCAGCTGCGCCAGGCGATCCTTGCCGGCGATTTCAGTCCCGGCGAGAAGCTGCCGAGCGAAGCCGGCCTCACCAAGCGATACGACGTCAGCCGTACCGTGATCCGCGAGGCGATCGCGTCCTTGCGTGCCGACGGGCTGGTGGAGGCGCGCCACGGCGTTGGCGTCTTCGTGCTGGCCAATCAGCCGCAGGCCGCCCAGGAGGCCAGGGGGGCGGCCGGCATGGCCACCATGCAGCCCGTTGATCCATCGCGGATTTCCTCGATCATCGAGATGCTTGAGCTGCGCGCGGCAGTGGAGATCGAGGCGGCGGGCTTGGCCGCCGCCCGGCGCTCGCCGGCACAGATGGAAGCGATTTTCGAGCGCTATGACGACCTCGCCATCCTGATTGCCGAGGGCAAGCCGACGACCGCCGCCGATTTCGCCTTCCACCTCGCCATCGCCAATGCCACCAACAATCCGCGTTTCCGCGAATTTTTCGAGATGATGGGGAGAGCCGTCATCCCGCGTTCGGCCTTGCAGGACGGCCGCACGGAAACCACCGCCGCCGGTTATCTTGAGCAGATCCAGGCCGAGCACAAGAAGCTCGCAGAGGCGATTCTCGCGCGTGACGAAGAAGCGGCGCGCGATGCCGTGCGCACCCATCTCAAAGGCAGCCTGCAGCGCTACCGCAACCTGATCCGCCACAGCTGACGCATCGTCTCGGCACTCAACTTATAATATCTCTTATTGACAGAGATATGATGTTATCTATGATCCCGTTCGAAATGCCGCAGGCTGATCGCTGTCCTCTGTCGAACGGGATGTGACTTCATCATGGAACCCAACAGCTTGAAAGCCGCCCTCGGTGCGGGCCTTCTGTCCTTTCCGGTGACCCCCTTCGGCGCCGACGGCGCCTTCAACGCCAAGGTTTACGGCGATCATGTCGGCTGGCTTGCCGGCTTCAAGGCGAGCGTCCTCTTTGCCGCCGGCGGCACCGGCGAATTCTTCTCGCTGGCGCCCGAGGAGGTGCCCGCCATCATCCGTACGGCGAAGGCCGCTGCCGGCGAGACACCGATCGTTTCCGGATGCGGCTACGGCACACGCATGGCGGTCTCGCTTGCCAGATCCGCTGAGGCGGCCGGAGCGGATGGCATCCTGCTCTTGCCGCATTACCTGATCGAGGCGAGCCAGCAAGGGCTCTATGCGCATGTGAAGGCGGTCTGCGACGCGGTGAAGATCGGCGTCATGATCTATAATCGCGACAATTCGATCGTAGAGGCCGATACGCTTGCACGCCTTTGCGAGGCCTGTCCCAATCTGATCGGCTTCAAGGACGGCTCCGGCAGGATCGGGCTGGTGCGGGAGATCACGGCCAAGATGGGCGATCGGCTCACTTACCTGGGTGGAATGCCGACCGCGGAACTCTTCGCGGATGCCTATCTGGGCGCAGGGGTGACGACCTATTCCTCCGCCGTGTTCAATTTCGTGCCGAAGCTGGCGCAGGAATTCTATGCGGCTTTGCGCGCCGGCCAGCGCGCGCGGACGGATGCAATCCTCAGGGAGTTCTTCTATCCTTTCATGAAGATCCGCGACCGCAAGAAAGGCTATGCGGTCTCGGCCATAAAGGCGGGCGTACGCCTGATCGGTTTCGACGCCGGTCCGGTCCGCGTGCCGCTCACCGATCTCACGGAGGAAGAGACGCAGATGGTGGCCCGACTGATCGAACCCTACCGTGCCTGAAATGCCGCGCATGAAGATAGAAGCGGTCAAGACCCATATCCTCGATCACAAGCTCTCTGAGGTGTTCGAAAGCGCTTCCATGCGCTTCGACCGGCGGCAGCATTGCTTGGTCGAGATTATCTCCTCCGATGGTACGACTGGCTGGGGCGAATGCCTGGGTCCCGCCGGACCCAATGCGGCTGTAGTCAAGGCCTATGCCTCGGCCCTCATCGGCCGCGATCCGCTAGAGACGGAACGGCTATGGATCGAGCTTTATAATCTTCTTCGCGACCAGGGCCAGCGCGGCCTTACTGTTACCGCGCTGTCCGGCATCGACGTCGCCCTTTGGGACATCAAGGGCAAGCATTTCGGTGCGCCGATTTCCACTTTGCTCGGTGGCCGCTTCCGCGACAGCGTCAAAGCCTATGCGACCGGCGGCTTTCGCAAGCAGGGAAGCGACCGCGTTTCCGATATCGCCGCGGAAGTCGCCTTCTATGCCAAAGAAGGCTTTCATGCCGTCAAGATCAAGATCGGCTTCGATGTGGAGGAGGACCTGAGGGTCATTGCCGCCGCCCGCGACGCGATCGGTCCGAAGACAAGACTGATGATCGATGCCAATCATGGCTATGACACTTTGGAGGCGATCGAACTCGGCAAGCGAGCGCAGCCTTACGGCATCGACTGGTTCGAGGAACCGGTCCTGCCGGAAGACCTGGAAGCCTATCGCGCCGTGCGCGCCGGCCAGGCGATTCCGGTGGCCGGCGGCGAGACCTGGCATACGCGCTATGGCATGCGTGAACCGCTGGCCTCGCGTGCCGTCGATATCCTTCAGCCGGATCTCTGCGGCGTCGGCGGCTTCAGCGAGATGCGGCGTGTGGCGGATATGGCTGCGATGCACGGAATACGCCTGGTACCGCATGTCTGGGGCACCGGCATCGCTCTGGCTGCCAGCCTGCAATTCATGGCGGCGCTGCCGCCCAACCCGCCGCGCCACAAGCCTGTGGAGCCGATCCTGGAATTCGACCGCACCGTCAATCCGTTCCGGCAAGCGATTCTGACGGAACCGATCGAACATGTCGGCGGCGATGTTGCCATCCCGGCCATGCCAGGCCTCGGCATCGACATCAACCGATCTGCGCTGCGTGAGTTCGCGCTCAAGGACGATTGAGCCGTGACCGCCTCATCCCCGGATTCCGACCGCCGGGAGACCATCCCGGCAAATACGCGACCACTTACCGGCGCCTCACCGTCCCTGAGGGGGCCAGTGGGCGCCACCGATTGCCATATGCATTTTTATCTGCCGGGCTTCGTCTCACAGCCAGGCGGCCCACTGATTGCCGAATGGGCGACCGTGGAAGATTATGCGGTAGTGCAACGGCGCCTCGGCCTCGATCGGGTCGTGATCGTGCAGTCCAATGCCTATCAGTTCGACAATAGCGCGACACTCGCCGCTTTGGAGCAGATCGGCAAGGAACGGGCGCGGGCAGTCATTGTTGTCTCCGCGGATACGACCGCGCAGGACTTGGCGGCATTGGACCGGCAAGGCGTGCGGGGCGCGCGTATCATGAATCTGCCGGGCGGTGCCGTGAAAATCGCCGATATGAAGCCGGTCGAAAGACGGGTGCGCGATCTCGGCTGGCACCTGCTGGTGCAATTCAACGGTCAGGAAATCGATCGGCATGTCGACGCGCTGCGGGCCATAGAGATGCCTTACGTTATCGATCACATCGGCAAGTTCATTCCGCCTGTTCCGCCTGATGATTGGCGGATCGATGAGATCCTGCGCCTGGTCGATCGCGGCAATGCCTGGATCAAGATATGCGGCGCCTATGAGACAAGCCTGACCGGCCGCCCCGGCTATGCCGATGTCGCTGCATACGCAAAGCGGATCATTGCCCATGCCCCCGAGCGCATCATCTGGGGCTCCAACTGGCCGCATGTCGGCGTGCCGCGTGCCTCCTATCCGGACGATGCGGAATTGCTGGATTTTCTGCTCGATTGGGCCGCGCCGGATGCATGTAAAAAGATCCTCGTCGATAACCCGGCGGCGCTCTACGGCTTCTGAGGTTCGCGCTACGCCGCCGGCTTGCTGATCATCGCCCCGAGGCACCCAGCAATATCCTGCCGTAATGCCAGCTGAACAGAAGGAATCCGGCGATCCAGAGCGCAGCCGATCCTACGAGCAGCGGCATCACGGCGCCGCCAGCCCAGGCCGCGGCGATACGTGTGACTGCCGCCGCATTGACCAGGGCATAGATGGCGACCGTCTGCCGGTCGGCTACCAGGTCATAGCCCGAATGGCCGCGCGTTGCCCGTGTCATCACCGCGAGGATCATGGTGCCGATCGCACCGACCGTCAGCGCATGGATGGCGGCCGGCAGCGGCACGCCCCAATCCAGAACCGAACAACCGAGAAGCGCTGTGCCGATCGTCAGCCACAGATAGCCCAGATGAAGGATCGTCAGCAACGGCTCGGCCAGGGTCGCAATGCCGTACCAGCGCGCCATGCGCCAGGCATTCAGCGCCGTAGCGATAAGCAACGCCGCGCCGATGATCTTGGCCTCCGGCAGCAGCGCCCAGGAAAGCATGCTGAGATGCAATGATCCCAGCGCGAGGCGATCGACAAGACCATGCGGCGCCGGCAGGTGCTTCGCTTGCCGCTTTACCAGCCAGTTGCGCGTGAAGCTGGGCACGATGCGTCCGGCGACGGCCGAGACCAGCACCAGGATCGCCGCCAGGCCGAGGCGCCAGCCAATCCCCGCCGGCACGTCGATGCCGGCAGCTTCGAGATGCATCAGCAGATTGGCGATACCGAGAACAGTGACCGGCGCGGTCATGACGAGATTGCGCCAGTTGCGGCCGGCAATGATTTCGCGCGCGGCGACGGCAATCAAGATGACCGGGAAGGCGAGATCCGCCGCGATCGCGACGATCGCAGGGAGGAAGGAAGAGACGAGGCAGGCAAGGCGCCCCAGCAGCCACAGGCCGGCGAGGCCGGCGAGCGGTGCGCCGCTGACTGGCAGGCGTCGCGTCCAATTGGGGATGGCAGTCAGCAGGAAGCCGGCGACGGCCGCCATCACGAAGCCGAACAGCATCTCATGAATGTGCCAGGCCATCGGGTCGAAGCGGCTGGGCAGCGTCGTGCCCGAAGCCAGGAGGTGGATCCAGATGGCCAGCGCAGCGGCGCCCCACAAGCCAGCGGCCAGGAAGAAGGGGCGAAAGCCCTGTCCCAGTAAGGCCGCCTTCGGACGGCCTGGCTCGGAGATATCCGCGATCCTCATGCTGCCGTCTCCTGACAGGCCAATCCCGGTAGGGCCGCCTGTGCCAGGACAAAAAGTGCGATGGCGGAAATATCGGCGAGGTCAAAACATCTGACGCTCCGCAGTTCTGCCTCATCCGGCTTCGCCGCGCTCGGCCCGGAGACGGCCCCGGCGATGGCGATAACGCTGTGGTCATCGTGATAAAGCGGTCGCCTCCCCTGATTCGGGCCGATCACCTCAAGCTTCGGATAGGCACAGAGCCTGAAACCCTCCAGCAGGACGACATCGGCAGGTTTCAGGCGAGACAGCAGCATCTCGATATCAGGCTCGTCCTGAGCCTGTGCATATTCCTCGAGAATGGCCGAGCGAAAGCTGTTGGCGATAACGATCTCCCGCGCGCCGGCGTGGCGTTGCAGATAGGTATCCTTGCCGGGCCGATCCAAGTCGACATCGTCGGAGACGCGCTTGATGGTAGAGACGGTAAAGTCCAGTTCCTGCAGATGAGCGATCAGCTGCTGAACGAGAACCGCCTTGTCGCGACAACTGCCGATGATACTGAAAACACGCATATGACCCTCTCGCAGTCTGTACCGATTTCTTGCCCCGCTATTGCCAGCGCTATTGCACCAGCGGGCTCGATGCTCCATCGATGGAGATGCCGGAAATATCCGAGCGGCCGGCGAGGATGCGAATATACTGGCTGACGGCGCGCTGCCAGGACTGGCTGCGCAATTGCCGTTCGATCATCGGGCCCGCCGTTTCGAAGGGCAGCACTTCGCCGCGACGGAAGCGATCGAGGCGCAGCACATGGAAGCCGTAGCGGGTCTCGACGGGCACGGGGCAGATCTGCCCCTCCTGCAATGCGAGGATGAAGGTTTCGATCTCGGGCACCAGGTCGCCACGGCTTTGCTGCCCCAGCAGGCCGCTATTCGCGCCCGACGGGCAGGCCGAGCGCTCGCGGGCCAAGCCGGCAAATCGCTCCGGCTGTGCGAGGACCTGTTGCAAGGTCTCGGTCGCCGCCTGGCGCGCGGTCGCCCGCACCTGCTTGTCCTCGGCTGGCGCCGCGAAGAGGATATGGGCAGCCTCATAAACGTCGGGCGACCGGAACTTGGCCTGGTTCGCCTGCCAATAGCGGCGGCATGTCTCCTGGTCGGGTTCCGGGGTGACGATCTCTCGGGCGAGCAGTTGGCGGATCAGGGCTTCTTCCGCGCCCTCCGACGGCTCTGCAGCTTCTTCTTCACTCGACAGGCCGAGGCGAGCCGCTTCCTGCAGCAGCAGCTGGCGGACCACCAGAGCCGTGGCGGCGGCCTGCCAGGCTTGCTCGCGGTTGGCGGCGGGGTGGTATTGCATCTCCGCGGCGATCGCCGCCGGATTGATCTCTTCGTGATTGACTCGGATTGGTTCCATCACCGCCCCCTTATCGCAGATGCGCCACCGCGCCGACGCACCACCTGATAGGAGCGGCCAATATAACCGATCGGTGCCGACCAGATATGGACGAGCCGGGAGAAGGGAAAGAGCAGGAAAATCGTCATGCCGAGCACGATATGGCATTTGAAGACGATGCTGACATCGGCGATCTCCTCCGCTGCGCCGCCGCGCAAGGTAACGATGCCTTGCGCCCAATCAGCCAGCTTCAGCATCTCCGACCCGTCCAGATGCTGCGCCGAGACGAAGATCGAGGAGAGGCCGAGGATCAGCTGGGCATAGAGCAGCAGCAGGATGGCGATATCCATGACGCTGCTGGTCGCCCGGATGCGCGGATCGACCAGCCGGCGATAGATCAGCAGGGTGAGGCCGAGGAAGCACATGGCGCCGAATACGCCGCCGACGATCATCGCCATCAACTGCTTCGCTTCCACCGTCAAGCCCATGGCGGTGTAGATCTCATGCGGCGTCAAGAGGCCGACGAAGTGCCCGGCGAGGATTGCCAGGACGCCGATATGGAAGCAGTTGCTGCCGATGAAGAGCAGGCGGCGGCGCAGCAGTTGGCTGGAGCCCGAGCGCCAAGTGTATTGCTCGCGGTCGAAGCGCACAACGCTGCCGACCAGGAATACGCTGAGTGCCACGTAGGGATAGAGGCCAAAAAGGATCTGATTAAGATTGCCAAGCATCTTATTGCCTCCCGCAAGATGCGGCGGCGGTACCGTCCGGTCCGGGGGCCGCGGTGAAACGCACAGCTTCTTCCTCCCACTCGCGGTCGAGTGCCGCGAGACTGTCGGCGTCGGGCTGCAGTGCCCGCAGCGTCTCCTCGACGGCGACCCGGTCCGGCGCCTTTGCCGCCAGGGATTCGATCGCCTCCAGCAGCACCGCGTAGGGACTATGGCGCTGGATCAGCTTTTCATGCAGCGCGGCCACCACATGCACCGCTTCGCTCAGCAGTGAGGCGGCTGCCTTGGCCGGCAGCAGCGACAGGAATTCGAGGAACAGCGGCAGGTAGTCGGGCAATTCATGAGCGCTGATATCGAGCCCATGCAGGTGATAGAGCTCCGCCAACTGCACCATCGCCTGCCCACGGTCGCGCGATTCACCGTGGACATGCTCGTAGAGATGCAGCGACAGGGACCGGTTGCGGTCGAATAACGACACATACTGCTCCTGGGCATCGAGGACATCGCACGACGCGAGCTCGGCCATGAAGGCGATCACTGCCGCCTGATGGCGTTTCGGCAGCAGGTCCTCATGGCGAAGGACCTCTGCCATCTCGCCATCATGCGCCAGCGTCTCTGCTTCCGGATAGGAAAGCAACGCGGAGAGAATCTTGAACGTCTTCATGCCATGCTCCGTCATTTTGAAATATCCGCGGATGCCGGGCGTACCGTGCTCAACGGGTCCTGCGCCTTGACGCCATGCTGATGCTTCGGCTTGCCGAAGAGACCCACGTCATTCGCGCCGCTGGAGCAGCCATTGCCGAAGCTGAAGCCGCAAGAGCTCTTGAGGTCGAAGGCGTTCTCGGCATATTCGCGATGCGTCGTCGGGATGACGAAGCGGTCCTCGTAATTGGCGATCGCCAAGATCTTGTACATGTCCTCCACCAGCGCCTTGTCGAGCCCGACCTGCGCCAGCACGTCATTTGCTTCGACGCCATCGACATGGCGCGCCCGCATATAGGCGCGCATCGCCAGCAGCCGCTCTAGGGCCAGCTTAACCGGCTGTTCGTCGCCGGCGGTCAGGAGGTTGGCGAGATAGCGGAGCGGAATACGCAGCTTGCCGACATCGGGGATGACACCGTTTTGGCCGAGTTCGCCGGATTGTGCCTTCGCCTGGATGGGGGAGAGCGGCGGCACATACCAGACCATCGGCAGGGTGCGGTATTCGGGATGCAGGGGGAAGGCGATCTTCCAGTCGATCGCCATCTTGTAAGCGGGCGAATTGGCGGCAGCAGTCAGCCATGCTTCCGGAATGCCGTCGGCGCGGGCCTGGGCGATTACCTGCGGATCATGCGGATCGAGGAAGATGTCGAGCTGCGCCTGATAGAGATCCTTGTCGTTGGCCGCGCTGGCCGCTTCCTCGATGCGGTCGGCATCATAGAGCATGACGCCGAGATAGCGGATACGGCCGACGCAGGTTTCCGAACAGACGGTCGGCTGGCCGACTTCGATGCGGGGATAGCAGAAGATGCATTTCTCCGCCTTGCCGCTCTCCCAGTTGTAATAGATCTTCTTGTAGGGGCAGGCGCTGACGCACATCCGCCAGCCCCGGCACTTGTCCTGGTCGATAAGAACGATGCCGTCTTCCTCGCGCTTGTAGATCGACCCCGACGGGCAGGCCGCAACGCAGGCCGGGTTGAGGCAGTGCTCGCACAGGCGCGGCAGATACATCATGAAGGTGTTTTCGAACTGGCCGTAAATCTCTTTCTCCATGGCCTCGAAATTCTGGTCCTGGCTGCGCTTGGAAAATTCGCCGCCGAGGATCTCCTCCCAGTTCGGCCCCCAGTTGATCTTGTCCATCTGCTGGCCGGTGATGACCGAGCGGGGACGCGCGGTCGGTGCGGCCTGGCTCAAACCCGCCGTCTGCAGATGGGCGTAGTCATAGGTGAAGGGTTCGTAATAGTCGTCGATTTCCGGCAGGTCGGGATTCATGAAGATATTGGCGAGCACGCGGAATTTGCCGCCGAGGCGCGGCTCCAGTTTGCCGTTCTTGCGGCGAATCCAGCCGCCATTCCATTTCTTCTGGTTCTCCCAGTCCTTTGGATAGCCGATCCCGGGCTTGGTCTCGACATTGTTGAACCAGGCATATTCAACGCCATCGCGGCTGGTCCAGACATTCTTGCAGGTGACCGAGCAGGTGTGACAACCGATGCATTTGTCGAGGTTCAGCACCATGGCGATCTGGGCACGGATTTTCATGATGGTTTCTCCTTATTCCGCTGCCGCAGGTGTAGAGGCCTGTTCGCGCGGGCTATCCTTCCAGTCGATGTTTTCCATCTTCCGGATGACCACGAATTCGTCGCGATTGGCGCCTACCGTGCCGTAGTAGTTGAAGCCGTAGGAAAGCTGGGCATAGCCGCCGATCATATGCGTCGGTTTCGGGCACACCCTGGTCACCGAGTTGTGGATGCCGCCGCGCTTACCGGTGATCTCGCTGCCCGGCACATTCACGATCTTTTCCTGGGCGTGATACATCATGCACATCCCGGCGGGCACGCGCTGGCTGACCACGGCGCGCGCCGTCAGGGCGCCGTTGCTGTTGAAGGCTTCGATCCAATCATTGTCGACGATGCCGGCGGCCTTGGCGTCCGTCTCGCTGATCCAGACGATGGGCCCGCCGCGGGACAAGGTCAGCATCAGCAGATTGTCGGTGTAGGTGCTGTGGATGCCCCATTTCTGATGCGGCGTAATGAAGTTCAGCACCACCGATTTGCGTTCGTCGGTCAATCGGCCACGTACCGGTTGAATCGTCTTGGTGTCGATCGGTGGACGATAGACGGCCAGCCCTTCGCCGAAGGCACGCATCCATTTATGATCCTGGTAGAACTGCTGGCGGCCGGTGAGTGTACGCCAGGGAATCAGCTCATGCACATTGGTGTAGCAGGCGTTGTAGCTGACATGCTCGCTCTCGAGGCCGCTCCAGGTCGGTGAGGAGATGATCTTGCGCGGCTGTGCCTGGATATCGCGGAAGCGGATCTTGTCGTCCTGGCGCGCCAGAGCGAGATGGGTATGGTCGCGGCCGGTGATACGGCCCAGGGCTTCCCAGGCTTTGACGGCGACTTCGCCATTCGTCTCCGGTGCCAGGGTCAGGATGACTTCGGCGGCATCGATATCGCTCTCGATCTTCGCATGGCCCAGACCGGCCCCGGCTTTCGTCACCGTGCCGTTGAGCTGCTTCAGGAAGTCAACCTCATGCTCGGTCTTCCAGCCGATGCCCTTGCCGCCATTGCCGACCGTTTCCATCAACGGCCCGAGGGAGGTGAACTTGGCATAGGTCTGCGGATAGTCGCGCTCGACCACCGTCACCGTCGGCATGGTCTTGCCGGGGATCGGGTTGCATTCGCCCTTCTTCCAGTCGGCGACGTCGAAAGGCTGCGCCAGTTCACCGGGTGTATCATGCAGTATCGGCGTCAGTACGACATCGGTTTCGCGCCCCAGCTGGCCCTCGGCCACCTTCGAGAAGGCGCGGGCGATGCCCTTATAGATGTCCCAGTCGGTGCGTGATTCCCAGGCCGGATCGACCGCCGCCGACAAGGGATGGATGAAGGGATGCATGTCGGAGGTATTGAGGTCGTGCTTCTCGTACCAGGTCGCGGTCGGCAGCACGATGTCAGAATAGACACAGGTGGTCGACATGCGGAAGTCGAGCGTCACCAGCAGGTCGAGCTTGCCGGTCGCCGCCTCGTTATGCCAGGCGACCTCTTGCGGCTTCTCCGCTCCTTCATGGCCGAGATCCTTGCCGAGCACGCCGTGATCGGTGCCGAGCAGGTACTTCAGGAAATATTCGTGGCCCTTGCCGGAGGCGCCGAGCAGGTTGGAGCGCCAGACGAAGAGATTGCGCGGATGGTTGGTGGGCGCATCGGGGTCTTCGGCGGCGAATTTCAGGACACCGGACTGCAGGCTCTCAGCGACATAGGCCGGCACATCCTTGCCGGCGGCCTTTGCCGCGGCTGCGATATGCAGCGGGTTGCTGGCAAGCTGCGGTGCCGAGGGCAGCCAGCCCATGCGCTCCGCCTTGACGTTATAGTCGATCAGGCTGCGCGGCAGATCGCCTGCATCGGCGAGGGGTGACAGAATTTCCGCCGGGCTGAGCTTCTCATAGCGCCATTGCGAACTATGGGCATAGAAGAACGAGGTGGAGTTCATGTGGCGGGGCGGCCGGTTCCAGTCGAGCGCGAAAGCGAGCGCCGTCCAGCCGGTCTGCGGCCGCAGCTTCTCCTGGCCGACATAATGCGACCAGCCACCGCCGGACTGGCCGACGCAGCCGCATAGCACCAGCAGGTTGATGATGCCGCGATAGATCATGTCCATGTGGTACCAGTGGTTGAGGCCGGCACCGAGGATCACCATCGACTTGCCATGGGTCTTGTCGGCATTCTCGGCGAACTGGCGGGCGACGGTGATGATCTGCTCGCGCGGCACGCCGGTAATGGCCTCAGCCCAGGCTGGCGTATAGGGCGCGTTGTCGTCATAGCTCGTGGCGACATTGCCGCCGCCGAAGCCGCGATCGATGCCGTAATTGCCGGTCAGGAGATCGAAGACGGTGGCGACCAGGACGGGGCCGTCCTTGGTCATGATCTCGCGCACGGGCGTCTGCCGTTCCTGGATCTCGGCATGGTCGGTCGTGTTGAAGGAATGCGGCGCCTCGGCCCCGAAATAGGGGAAGGCGACGGCGGCGAGGCTATGCTGCCCGTCGGCCAGCGACAACTGAAGCTCGGCCTCTTTGCCGCTGCGCGCATCCTTCTCCTCGACATTCCATTTGCCGCTTTCACCCCAGCGGAAGCCGATCGAGCCATTGGGGACGACGACCTCGCCCGAGCTTCGGTCGAAAGCCAGCGTCTTCCATTCCGGATTGTTGGCCTGGTCAAGCGCGCCCTGGAGATCGGCGGCGCGCAGGAAGCGGCCCGGTACGTAAGCATTGCCGCGCTTCTCCAGCATCACCAGCATGGGGAGGTCAGTCAGGCGCCGGCAGTAGTCCTCGAAATAGCTGCTGCGCTTGGCGAGGTGAAATTCCTTCAGGATGACATGGCCCATCGCCATGGCGAGTGCCGCATCCGTGCCTTGCTTCGGATGCAGCCAGAGATCGGCGAATTTCGCCGCTTCGCTGTAATCAGGGCAGATGACGACGGATTTCGCGCCCTTGTAGCGCACCTCGGTATAGAAATGCGCGTCGGGGGTGCGCGTCTGCGGGACGTTGGAGCCCCAGAGCATCAGGAAGGTCGAATTGTACCAGTCGGCACTTTCCGGTACGTCGGTCTGCTCGCCCCAGGTCTGCGGGCTTGAGGGCGGCAGATCGCAATACCAGTCGTAGAAGCTCAGGCCGACACCACCGATCAGCGACAGGTAACGACTGCCGGCGGCATAGGAAACCATAGACATGGCCGGGATCGGCGAGAAGCCGGCGATGCGGTCGGGGCCATAGGTCTTGGCCGTATAGACATTGGCGGCGGCGATGATCTCTTCGACCTCGTCCCATTTCGCCCGCACGAAGCCGCCGAGGCCGCGGATCTGCTTATAGGATTTCGCTTTCGCCTTGTCTTCGACGATGGCGGCCCAAGCCTGGACGGGACCCTTATTGGCGCGTTCGGCGCGCCAGAGTTCCAGCAGGCGGCGGCGGATCAGCGGATATTTCACCCGGTTGGCGCTGTAGAGATACCAGGAATAGCTCGCACCCCGGGCGCAGCCCCGCGGCTCGTGGTTGGGCATGTCAGGGCGCGTTCGGGGATAGTCGGTCTGCTGCGTTTCCCAGGTGACGATGCCGCCCTTCACATAGACCTTCCAGCTGCAGGAGCCGGTGCAGTTCACCCCATGGGTCGAGCGCACGATCTTGTCGTGCTGCCAGCGCTGGCGGTAGCCCTCCTCCCAGGTGCGGTCTTCATTGGTGACCACGCCATGGCCGTCGGAGAAGCTGGCGATGTTCTTGCGGAAGAAAGTCAGGCGGTCGAGAAAATGGCTCATGTCTTTGATCCGTTAATGCGTGGCAGTGGCGGAGGCAGGCGTGACCACCTTGGATGCAGCGCCCGACAGGCGGACTTCCGCGTTGCGGCGGGTGTAGTACCACCAGGTCAAAACCAGGCAGGTCACATAGAAGATGATGAAGCCGATCAAGGCGGCGGTCGGGCTCCCGCTCAGGGCGATCGAGGAACCGAAGCTCTTGGGGATGAAGAAGGCGCCGATCGCTGCCACCGCAGAGGTAAAGCCGAGCACGGCCGCACCCTCCTTGGCGGCATCACGTTGGGCGGCAGCCAGGGCATCGGCGCCTTGGCCGGCGGCCTTGCGCAGCGACAGGGCGCTGAAGATCGCCGGCATCATCTGGAAGGTGGAGGAATTACCGACGCCGCTTGCTGCGAAGAGCAGCAGGAACATGCCGAGGAAGCCCCAGAAGGCGTTGGCCTCATCTTTGATGCCGACGAAGAAGAGGACGCCGCAGACGGCCGCGATCATCGCCAGGAACACCCAGATGGTGACGCGCGCACCGCCCCAGCGGTCGGCCATCCAGCCGGTGAAGGAACGACTGGCGGCACCGACCAGCGGGCCGAGGAAGGCATAGGTCACCGGATTGATATCCGGGAACAGCACCTTGGTGAGCAACGGGAAGCCCGCCGAATAGCCGATGAAGGAACCGAAGGTGCCGGTATAGAGCCAGCACAGGATCCAGGTATGCTTGCGCTTGAAGATGACGGCCTGGTCGGCGAAGGAGGCCTTGGCCGAGGCGATGTCATTCATGCCGAACCAGGCGGCTAGCGTGGCGGCGATGATGAGAGGCACCCAGATGAAGCCGGCATTCTGCAGCCAGATCTGCTTGGTGCCGCTGGCCGTGGTGGCGGTCTGCGGATCGCCGCCAAGCGCGCCGAAGACGCTGAGCGTGATCACCACCGGCACCAGGAACTGCACGACAGAGACGCCGAGATTGCCGAGCCCGGCATTGAGCGCCAAGGCCTGGCCCTTGCGCGCCTTCGGATAGAAGAAGCTGATATTGGCCATGGATGAGGCGAAGTTGCCGCCGCCAAGCCCGCAGAGCAGCGCGAGGATCAGGAAGATATTGTAGGGCGTCGCCGGGTTCTGCACGGCGAGGCCGATGCCGATCGCCGGCACCAGCAGCGAGGCGGTGGAAAACGTCGTCCAGGTGCGGCCACCGAAGATCGGCACCATGAAGGCATAGAAGCCGCGCAGCACGGCGCCGGAGAGGCCCGGCAAGGCGGCCAGCCAGAAGAGTTCATCCGGCGTGAACTTGAAGCCGATGCTGGGCAGGTTGACCACCACCACCGACCACACCATCCAGACCGCGAAAGCAAGCAGTAGGGCGGGGATCGAAATCCAGAGATTGCGGGTGGCGATGCGCCGGCCCGTCGCCTGCCAGAAGCTCTCGCTCTCCGGATTCCAGTCAGCGATGACGGCGCCACGGGTCTCTGGAGCCTCCGGCTGCAGTTCGGCCAGATAACGACGATCGGACTTCGTCGCGCTGCGTTCCATGCGCAGGATCGCGGCATGCATCCAGGCGAGGTTCACGGCGACGATCAGGAACAGCAGCATGAAGCAGCTGGTCCAGAGGCCCGTCAAATCGTTGAGCATGCCGAACGCGATGGGCAGGATGAAACCGCCAAGACCGCCGATCATGCCGACGACACCGCCGACCGGCCCGACATGATCCGGATAATAGACGGGGATATGGCGATAGACCGCGGCCTTGCCGATCGCCATGAAGAAGCCGAGCACGAAAGCGACGATGGTAAAAGGCACGAGGCCGAGGGCGAAACTGAAATGGATATCGCCGTTGATGCCATGGACGATGTAATCTGTCGCCGGATAGGAAAGCAGGAAGGTGCAGATGACGGCGGCGCCGAACGACCAGTACATGACGCGCCGGGCGCCGACCTTGTCGGAGAGAATGCCGCCATAGACGCGGAACAGGCTGCCGGGGATCGAATAGGCGGCGCCGAGGAGGCCGGCGGTGGCGACGTTCAGGTGATAGGTGCCGATATAGAAATGCGGCAGCCACAGGGCCAAGGCGACGAAGCCGCCGAAGACGAAGAAGTAATAGAGCGAGAATCGCCAGACCCGGACATCGGCCAGCGGCGCCAACTGCTGCGCGAAGGAAAGGGCCTGCGCCTTGCCGGCGCGACGGGCCTTGAGGACGGGGTCATCCTCGGTGGTGAACCAGTAGATGAGGGCCATCACCGCAAGAACGGCTGCCCAGATCTGCGCCACCATGGTCCAACCAAAGGCCACCATGACCAGAGGGGCGAGCAGCTTGGTGACGGCGGCGCCGACATTGCCCATGCCAAAAATGCCCAGGGCCGTGCCCTGGCGCTCCTTCGGGTACCAGCGCGAGACATAGGCAATGCCGACAGCGAAGGAACCGCCGGCAATACCGACGCCTAAGGCGGCGATCAGCATCATCGGGTAAGTCGTGGCATAGGAAAGCAGGAAGGTTGCGCTGGCGCCCGCCAGCATCACCCAGGTCATGATGAGGCGGCCGCCATAACGGTCGGCCCAGATCCCCAGGATCAGACGGATGAGGGAGCCGCTGAGGATCGGCGTGCCGATCAGCAGGCCAAATTCCGTATCATCGAGCCCAAGCTGCTGCTTGATGCCGATGCCGATGATCGAGAAAATCGACCAGACGGCGAAACATAGGGTAAATGCCAGGGTACTCACCCCCAGGATCCGATTGGCTTTCGGATCGATCCTTGCTTGCATTGCCTTCCCCTCCTGAGACGTCGTTCCTATGCAGCCCCGGCACGGAACGACCGGACGCGGTCAGGATAGAGAGCGGTGCAATTGGATCATTGATTTATGTCAATGCATCGGATGATTTATATCACTTACATAGTCGAACGCAGAGGAAACGGCGTCTTTTCAGCAGGTTGCTGGCGCACCAGTCGCTAATCGGGTATGTGGCAAGAAAGGCCGGCGATCACTGTTCCGAATCGTTAGGGCGTTTTCGCCAGGCCCGATGCAAAGGCGCCTGGGACGCAATTTGAAGATGGATGGTAATATCGAGATGCCCCTGGGTGATCACCCCGTTCTGTCGCAGTTGCCGGGACCGGAACGTGCCAGATTGCTGGCGAAGTCCGTCAAGCACCGGGTGCGCCAGGGGACGATCCTGTTTGACCAGGGCGAGAAGCCCACCTTCCAGCAATTTCTCATCGAGGGCTGCATTCATTTATATGGCCGCTCCATCGACGATCGCGAAGTGCTGATCGAGGTCATTGAAGCGCCCGATCTCATCGTTCCCGCCGCAGTGCTGACGAATACCGCGTATTTGATGCAGGCGCGGGTGGTGGAAGAATCTACCCTGCTGCTGATCCAGGCGAGCGCCTTCCGCTCCGCGGTTCTTAGTGAGCCAAGCCTCGCCGTTGCACTGGTCGGTTGCCTCTCGGGCCAGTTCCGCCGGCTGGTCCGGCAGGTGAAGAACCTCAAGCTGCGCTCGGCCGTGCAGCGCGTCGGCTGTCATTTGCTGGTCCTGGCAGCCAAGCAGGGGACGCCGGAGCGGGTGATTCTGCCCTATGAGAAGAACGTCATTGCCTCGCAGCTCGGCATAACGCGGGAGAGCTTCTCGCGGGCCTTGGCTGAACTGCAGAAGATCGGCATCGAAGTCCAGGGCGAAACGATTCGCATCATCGATCCGCGCCGCCTGGCCGAGGTCTGTCTACCCGACCCGCTGATCGACAATGCGGAGGATATGCTTCAGGTAACGGAATAAGAGCAACTGCCGGCGCGGTCACATGGCCGAGGCGTGCTCGTTGCTCTGGCCTCCGGGACTGTGGAGCGGCCGCCATAAAACCCGTGGCGGCGTGGGAACACCTGCCTCGGAAATTTGTTCTCGCGCTCGTCGGGCAAGAGGGTCTAGCGACGGCAGCTCATGTCGCCCAGCCGACGGCCGGATCGATGTCGGGCCGTGGTGTCAGGCGTTGGTGTCCCGCTGCCTTGACATTCCCTGGAGGCACCTAACAATATTAGACGAATGTCCAATATTGTTGTGCGAACCGGCGGAGATGGTCGATACGGAACGGCCGCGTGCCGCGAATCACGCTCGGCCGCGCCGAAACGAATGCCATCAATCCTGCCCTGAGCAAGGCGCTGCATGCCTCGGCCACGCATCTGCACATGGATACTGATTTGCGGGTCGGCATCATCGCAGCGAAGGGCGACCGTTGAGGCGGCTTCCCCCCATAGGCCGGTCATGAACTCGAGCTGTCGACATCCATCTGTGATTGCAGGTAGTTCTGCAAGCCGACCTTCTCGATCAGTTCGAGATTGGTTTCCAGCCAGTCAACATGCTCCTCTTCGGATTCGAGGATGTCTTCCAGCAATTCGCGGGAGATGTAGTCCTTGACCTCCTCGCAATAGGCGATGCCGCTGCGCAGGTCGGCCATAGCGGCGATTTCGAGTTTGAGGTCGCAGGCGAGCATCTCCGGTACGTTCTCGCCGATCAGCAACTTACCGAGATCCTGCAGGTTTGGCAGGCCTTCCAGGAAAAGGATGCGCTGAACGAGATGGTCGGCGTGCTTCATCTCGTCGATCGATTCCTCATATTCATGCTTGCCGAGCTTGCCGAGGCCCCAGTGCTTCAATGTGCGTGCATGCAGAAAATACTGATTGATCGCCGTCAGCTCGTTCTTGAGGACCTTGTTGAGAATCGCGATGACCTTCTTGTCGCCCTTCATTTCATAATTCCCCTTATTGCTGAACCGGCTGCTGGTGATGCCGCGGTGAAATGCCACGCTGCGGTGGTCATGATGAACGGTTTATGACAGGAAGCCTACCGCAACTCGGCTGGCAGGTAAAAGAAAACAACCCAGCAAAAGCCGTTGCCGTTTTCCGCGTCGGGAAAGCGGCGGGACACAGGTCAACGCGGGACCGGGCGGCAGCATGCCGCGGATCGAGAATATGATAATGCGAATGAGTTGCAATATCTTTTGATCTCGGCTATGTCACTTGGGAATTCTACGGCATCTGCCGTCGGACGGCGCCGGGCCGGCCGAACTAAGGGGATGCAGGGGCGCTCCATGGGAGCAAAAGCGAGGACAGCATGAAGAAAAGCTTGATGGGTATGGCCGCCGCTCTGGCGATCAGCGCGCTGCAGGTGTCGCCAGCCGCGATCTCCCCGGCCTCGGCGGCGGCGCCAAAGGCAGAAGCCGTCATTATGCATTACGCCGACATGGGCTATGCGATGTATGGCGACGCCGTCACCACCGCGCAGGCGCTGGACCGGGCGATCGATGCCTTCCTCGCAGACCCTAATGACAAGACCCTGGCAGCCGCGCGCGATACCTGGAAGGCGGCGCGCGTTCCTTATATGCAGACCGAAGCCTTCCGCTTCGGCAATCCGGAAGTTGATGATCTTGAGGGCAACGTCAATTCCTGGCCGCTGGATGAGGGCCTGATCGACTATGTCGCCGATTCCTACGGCCAGTCTTCGGATTCCAATCCGTTTTATCGCCTCAATATCATTGCCAACAAGGAAGTGCAGATCGGCAAGGATAAGGTCGATGCTTCGGTGATCGATGAGAAGCTGATCAGGTCCATGGAAGGGGTCGGTGATGTCGAGACTAACGTCGCCATCGGCTATCATGCGATTGAGTTCCTGCTCTGGGGCCAGGACCTGAATGGCACCGGCCCGGGCGCCGGCAATCGCCCGGCGACCGATTACGATCTGAAGAACTGCACCCACGGCAATTGCGACCGCAGGGCCGCTTATTTGAAAGCGGCGACCGATCTGCTGGTCGAGGATCTCACTGCCATGCGCGACCTCTTCGCTCCCGATGGCGCGGTGCGCAAGCGCCTGACCACAGGGAAGGTCGATGATGCGCTGGTCTCGATGTTCACCGGCCTCGGCTCGCTCTCCTATGG
Source organism: Terriglobia bacterium (assembly GCA_035539075.1). Taxonomy (GTDB): domain Bacteria; phylum Pseudomonadota; class Alphaproteobacteria; order Dongiales; family Dongiaceae; genus Dongia_B. The sequence continues at coordinate 32,590 of DATLJB010000180.1, read as the reverse complement.
CGAGCTGGCGGGTGAGCGGACCAAGCTCGGCCTGATGCTGCACGATCCGGAGCAGGAGCATGACTGCTTCAGCGACAATACGCATAACTCGGACTATTACGACCAGCAGGGCATGGTCGACATCTATAACGGCACCTATACCAGGGTCGACGGCACCAAGATGAAGGGCCCCAGCCTGCATGATTACGTGAAGGCCAATGCGGCCGATGCCGATAAGCGCGTGCTGGCGGCGATGAAGGACACGACCGGGGCGATGACGGTCTTGAAGCAGACCGCAGACAGCGGCAAATGGGCCTATGACCAGATGATCGGTGCCGATAATCCCGAGGGCAACAAGATTGTCCAGCATGTGGTCGACACGCTGGTTGCCCAGGCCCATGCGGTCGAGGCTGCGGTGACGGCGGTCCATCTCACCATCAAGGTCGAAGGCTCCGATAGCCTCGACAATCCCGCGGCGGTCAAGACCAACTGATTGCTGCGTCAACAGGTCCGATGCGGGCCGGCGGCCGATGGTCTTAGACTGTCGGCGCCGGCCCGCACCTTTAAGGATATGTTGTCGTCATTCGCGGCAAACTGGATACCGGGGTCAACCGATTGCCCGATGCCAATGAGTCCCATGCCATGGTAGCGCGTTACACCCGTCGAAATCTCCTGGCCGGAATTGCCGGTGCGACAACCCTTACTGCTGTCGGCGGCGCCTATGCCTATCTGAGCGGCCCGGCATCTGCCGCAGCCAACGCCGCCACGAAAGGCTATCCGGGCGCGCCGCTACCCCCGGCGGAAGCCGATATCGTCGATGTCGACCTTGTCGCCAAAATCCGCCCGCAACGCATCTTGCCGCCGCCGGCGGGATTGAGCGACCTCGCCGGCTATGACGATGCGCCGGGAATCAAGGTGATCCGGCTGCAGCACGGGCAATGGCTGCGCGCGACGTTGCATAATGCGCTGGAGGAGCATACCACCGTGCATTGGCACGGCATCCGCCTGCCGAATGGCATGGATGGCGTGCCCTATCTGACCCAGCCGCCGGTGCAGCCGGGCGAAACTTTCACTTATGCCTTCCAGCCGCCCGATACCGGTACCTTCTTCTTTCACCCGCATTGCGACACGGTCGCCCAGCTGGGCCGCGGCCTGGCTGGGATTCTCATCGTCGAAGGCGATGAGACCCGCAAGAGTGACGCGGATATCATCTGTGCCTATCGCGACTGGCGCTTGAAGCCGGATGGAACCTTCGATGCCTTCATGACCGAGAAGGGTGCCGCCACCGCCGGCACCTTCGGCCAGGTTGCCACTCTGAATGCCGCTTTGCTGCCCTATCGCGCGGAACTGCCGAGCAATGGCGACATTCGGCTGAGGGTCCTCAATATCGATGCCACCCGGATCATGGAAGTCGGTGTCGAGGGGGCGGAAGCCTGGGTCGTCGCCACCGACGGCAACGCCATCGAACCGGTCAAGCTAGATAGCTGGAAACTCGGCCCGGCGATGCGTCTCGATTTGCAGCTGCGGGCGCCGGCTGAACCAGGCGCCAAAGTGCAGTTGATCAACTATTTTGCCGCAAAGCCGGTCATGCTTGCGGAGTTCGCGACGGCCGGTGCGCCGCTGGAGCGGCCAGCCTTCCAGCCCGTCGCTCTCAAGCCGGCGCCGCTGGCCCCGGTCAATCTCGCTGATGCCGAGGAGCTGCCGCTGCGGCTCAGTTCGGCCGGGTCGGGCTCGCAATCGGGTCGTGTCGCAGCGAAGCAGGATAAGCCCGCCGATATCGTGCTCCCCAATGGCGATGTGCTGCATCTCGCCGACTCGCTCTGCCTCACGCCGGTTACTTTCTGGGCCCTGAATGGGGAGGCCTGGCCGGATCGCGGCCATCAAAACATGCCACCGCCGCTTTTCACCCTGGCGAAGGGCAAGACCTATGTAATCGAGATCAACAACACGACCTCGCGCCAGCATCCCATTCATCTGCACGGCCATACCTTCAAGGTGCTGGAATCGAACAGCCAGGCCATCCTGCCGCATCGCGCCGATACGGTGCTGCTGGCGCCGAACGAACGGGTGAAGATTGCCTTTGTCGCCGACAATCCCGGCAACTGGATGGTGCATTGCCATATCATCGAGCATCAGGAAACCGGCATGATGGGGTATTTCCGCGTTGCCTAGGATGCTGCCGCTTCGTCATTCGTTCTTTGCCGTATTGATGCTGACCGGCGGCGCGGCTCTTTGCCCGGCTGGCATTGCGGATGAGAGCAACACCGCGCATAGCCAGAATCCGACCCAGCGCCTGGTCATTGCAGATCCGCGGATGCCGCAATCGCTCGGCCTGGATTTTTCCATGGGGGCCGGCGTTTTCAAGACCAATTGGGTGGCGGCGCCCGCATCGACCCAGGCGGTGGACGGGCTGGGACCAATTTACAATGCGCGCTCCTGCAATGCCTGTCATCCGGGCGGCACCCGGACGCGGGACCTGACGGATCTCCAGGGCATGCCCGTTCCGGGTCTGCTGCTGCATGTATCGCAGTTCATCGCCGGCAAGGCCGGGCCCGACCCGGTTTATGGCGAGCAGATTCAGACCTCAGGCCTGCCCGGCCAACGGCCGGAGGCGCGGCTCTCGGTCAGGCGGGTCGAAGGACCGCGCGTCACCCTGGCCGATGGCACGCTCGTGCAGCTGTATCGGACGGAGCCGGAGCTTGCCGACCTCGCCTTCGGTCCGCTTGCGCAAGGCACCTCAGTTGGCTTGCGCATCGGGCCAGCCATCAATGGCCTCGGCCTGTTGGAGCGGATCCCCGAAAAGGCCATCCTGGCACAGGTCGGTCACGAACCCGGCGTCGCCGGCCGAGCCAATTGGGTGCGCGACATCAAGAGCGGCGAAATGCGCATTGGCCGCTATGGCTGGAAAGCGTCACAGCCCAGCCTAATGCAGCAGAACGCTCATGCATTCGCCATCGATATCGGCATGTCAAACCGTGACTTTCCTGCTGGCAGCGGCGATTGCACCGCGGCGGAGGCGGCTTGCCTATCGGCGCCCGATGGGAACTCGCCCCAATTCGGCAATGTCGAGATCGCCGATAGCCTGCTCGACCTCGTCGATACCTTCACCCGCTATGCACGGCTGCCGAGGGCGCCGGCAACCGCCGGCCCTGCCGACATTGCCGCGGGAGAGAAGCTCTTTATGTCGATCGGCTGCGCGGCCTGCCATCGGCCGCGCTTTGATCTGCCGGCCTCGGCGACGGAACCGGCGCAGCCGATCGCTCCCTATACCGATCTGCTCCTGCACAAGATGGGGCCGGGTCTTGCCGACGGCGTCGTTGAAGGCGAGGCGGCAGGCCATGAATGGCGGACGGCACCCCTCTGGGGGCTCGGCCGGGCGGTGACGGCGGAAGGAGCGGGCGCCTTGTTGCATGACGGCCGTGCCGCCACGATTCTCGAAGCGATCCTATGGCATGGCGGCGAGGCATCGGCGGCACAGCAGCGCGTCCTTGCGCTCGCCGCTCCACAGCGCGAGAGCCTGATTGCTTTTTTGCGGTCGCTCTGACATCGATCAGGTGGCATCGATCAGCTAAACCGGCGGGAACGAACGACGAGGAAAACACATGCCGACGAGGCGCCAGACCCTAGTGAGCGTGATTACCGCGGCCCTGTGGCAGATCCTGCCGCGACCGGTGCGGGCCGCGGACCGTTCCCTGACAGCCTTCAACGCCGCTTTCGGCGAAAGGATTGCGCTGCCCCCGCTGGCACAGTTCCAAAGCGCCACGGCGGCCCTGGCAACAGCCGTGCAGTCCATGAAGCAGGCACCGGATGCGGCCGGCTTCGCCGGCATGGTGCAGGGCTTCCACGATGTTTCCGATGCCTGGATGGGACTGCAGTTTCTGCGCTTCGGGCCATTGACCCAGAACCAGCGCCTCGACCGCATCGCCTATTGGCCGGAACGCAGCAATATTACGGAAAAGCAGATCGCGGCTTTCCTCGCTGCTGCCGACGAGAGCAAACTGGCCCCGGCAAGTTTTGCCACCGCCAGCGTGGCGCTTCAGGGCCTGACCTCACTGGAACGCCTGCTGTTCGACAGCGAGCACGCGGCCGACGGCAAGCCGTCCAGCGAGAAGGCTATGGCGCAGTTGACGGCCCGAACGCTAGCCGCAGCCTATCGCATCGATCTGATCGGCGCGATCGCTGCCAATCTGCGCCAGATCGCGACGGAGAGCTATGCGGCCTGGCAGGATTTCGCTGCCAGGCTCGCCAAGGGCGATCAGGCCGGTTTTGCCGCCTCGCCACAGGAGGCGACCAACCAGATCTATGCCGGTCTGGTGACGGTCAGTCAGTTGATGGGTGGACAGAAACTCGGCCTGCCCTTGGGGAAGAGCCTGGAAGCCGCCAAGCCTCATCAGGCAGAGCAATGGCGGTCGGGCCGGTCGCTACGCAATATCGCGCGCAATATCACGACGCTGAAGCAGGCATTGCTGAGCGATCCCGCCGGTTCCGCGATTGCTCTGGTCACCGTGCCGGATGCGGCGGCGAGCTTGCGGCAGAAGCTGGCGACGGCCCTCGATGCCTGCGAACAGGCGTTGGCGGGCGTCAGCCTGCCGCTCGATCTGGCCGTCGCCGATGCCACGGCCCGGTCGCAGGTACAGCCCCTGCTGGTGAAGGTCAATCAGTTCCGCGACATCCTCACCAACGAGATGCCGAAGGCCGCCGGCATCACCTTGGGCTTCAACGATCTCGACGGGGATAGCGGCTGAGGCGACGCATAACCCTTCAGAGGTCGGAACGGAGATCGAGCATGGAAAAAGCGCGTTTCTGGTCGCGGCTGGCTGCCGCTATCACCGGAACGACAGCGGAAACGAGAAGCCGAATCATGCCGGAGGGCGGCGCGCGCTTTCTCAGCGCCTGCCTCGGCCGTGACGGCGCCGGCAGTTTCGAGGCCGCGATACTGGAGGCCGATGGCCGGGTCTCCATGCAGACGATGCTCAAGATGCGGGCACATGAAATGGCACTGCATCCCAGCCGCGCGATTTGCCTTGCCGCGGGCCGCCAGCCCGGCCGCTACAGCACCATGATCGATCTCGCAACCGGTCGCTCGCTGTTCGATCTGGCGCTTGCCGCCGATCATGAATTCAACGGTCATGCTGCATTTATCGGCGCCGGTGAGGAGTTGATAACGACGGAAGGGCATGTCGAGACCAGCCTTGGGCGGCTCAGCTTCTATGACGCTGCCACGGGCCGCTGGCTGCGCGCCTGGCCGAGCCACGGTATCGAGCCGCATGAAGCGCTGGTCGACGAAGCGCGCCGACGGATGATCGTCGCCAATGGCGGCATCCTGCAGCGCCAGGCGGTGGGCGAGGTCGAGAGCAGCCTGGTCGTGCTCGACCTCATGGACGGTCACGTCATCGGCAGGACCGTATTGCCGGAGGAACTGGCGACGCTCTCCATGCGGCATCTCGCCATGACGGCATCGGGCGAGATCGCGGTCGCGATGCAGGATCAGGATGCGCAAAGCGACCTCCGGCCGCTGGTCGGCATCATGGATCTCCGCGGCCGGCTGCGTTTTCTCGAGATTCCGCGCGAGATCGCCCTGACCACGCGCGGCTATATCGGCAGCATCGCCGTGGACCGCGCCAGCCGGATCACCTGCGCCACCTCTCCCAAGGGAAACGTGGCGATGTTCTGGTCGCTGGCGGAAGGCCGCTGGCTTGGCGCTATTCCGGTTGCCGATGGTTGCGGCGTGGCGCCCGCGGGCGCGCCGGGGACCTTCCTTCTCACCGGCGGCCGAGGTGATATCCTGCTCGCTCGAACGCTTGATGCCGCCGATATGCCGATGAAGCCGGAAGCGACGGTGCTGACGCGGAATTCAAGCTGGCAATGGGACAATCATCTGACGCTGCTCGCAGCGTGAGGCTGCTGCGCAATCGGGCCTCGTTCAGACCGGATCGCGGCGCAGGGCCTGTGCCATGCAGTGGACGCCGCCGCCACCCAGGGTGAACATGGTGACATCGGGGTCATAGACGGTGAAGCCATGGGCGCGCAGCCGTGCGTTGAGCTCTTTGCTTTGGGCCGTCGACAGGACCTTGCTGTCGCCGAGCGCCATGACATTGCAACCCAATGCCATCGTGTCCTTGTAGCTGACCGGCACGATCTCGATCTTCTTCGACTTCAGCCAGTCGATGATCCAGTCATCGGTAGTTTCTTCGCAGACCGCGGCCAGCTTATGGCCCAGCATGCAGACCATCAGGTCGATATGGACATAATGCTCGGCGATCGGCGCCAGCTTGACTTCCCAGCCTTCCTTCTCCAGCCAGCCCTGGATCTGCTTTGCCGCCGGTTCCTGGGTGCGTTCGCCGCAATAGCCGATCAGCACGCAACCCGGTTCGATGACGTCGAAATCCCCGCCTTCCATGGCGGAAGCGGTCACGAAGTTCCAGATCGGAATGCCCATCTGCTGATAGAATTTAACCACCGGTGCATATTCGCCGCGCCGCCACCATTGATGCATCTGGGTAACGACGGCACCCCAGGGCGTCATGAAGCTCGAATCCCGGGCGAAGACCTGATAGGGCAGGTTCTCATCGGGCGGCAGGTAATGCACCTTCACGCCGCCTTCCTCATAGGCCTGCACCATCTCCCGGTGCTGCTTCATGGCCAACTGGCGGTCGAACTTGGCGCCGCTGGCCAGCGTCGCCTTGGAGATCGAACTGGTGGGCAGCCAGCGGAAATTCTCGGCCGAGCAGAGCAGCACATCATGCAGCTTGCCGTATTCCGAATTGACGCCCCATTTTGTCGTCGTCGTGCTATCGGCTGCCATCTGGTCCTCCCGGGGCTGGATGCGGCCGGGCCGGCCGCTTCAGGGGATGCTAGACCTGTAGAATTTTTATCCAAACTGGACAAATTCTCGCAGATTTCGTTTAGTAAAACTCACCATACGGCCGAGTCCGGAGGCAAGTTTCCAAATAAGCGACATAAGCGACGTGGTCGGGGCAAATGGCAAAGCGGCGAATCCCTCCCTTGAACGCCCTTCGTGCTTTCGAGGCGGCGGCGCGCAATCTCAATTTCGGCAAGGCGGCGAGCGAACTTAATGTGACGCGCGGTGCCATCAGCCATCAGGTCAAGGCGCTGGAGGACTGGGTCGGCATCGACCTGATGCAGCGCCATCAAAACAAGGTGCTGCTGACTGATGCGGGACGCCATCTGCTGCCAGCCCTGGAACAGGCCTTCGACCTCATCTCGGAGACGGTTGCCGAGATGCATCATCCCGACCTCAAGGGCCATCTCGCCATTCATGCGCCGCCCACCTTCATTTCGCGCTGGCTGCTGCCGCGCCTCGGCGCTTTCATCGAGGCCTATCCGCAGATCGAACTTTCCTTTCATCATCTGTCCCCATTCCCGAAGGCGCTGCCCGGCGACTACGATGTCGCCATCGATTATGGCGGCGGGCGTTGGGAAAGCCGTTGGGTACATCGGCTCATGCCGGTCGATCTCTTTCCGCTCTGCAGCCCGAAACTGCTGAACGCCAATCCCCATGCCTTACGGACGCCCGGCGATCTTAAGAACTTTACGTTGATCCATGAAGATGATGGCGCCGCCTGGACGCAATATCTCTCGGCGGCAGGTGCGCGGCAGGTCGATGCCAGCCGGGGCCTTCGCGTCAGCACCGCCAATCATGCCCTGGAAGCGGCCTTGCTCGGCCTCGGCGTGGCGCTGGGCGACCAGGTGATCATGAGCCAGAATCTGGAAGACGGCACCTTGATCCGGCCCTTCTCCTTCTCCTATCCCAGCCCGGCTCAATATTACGTGGTCTGTGAACGCGACCGGCTACACATGCCGATCCTGCGCAACTTCATCAAATGGATGTTCGACGCGGTAGGGACGGAGATTGAACTATAGCTGCTGTCGCAACTCCTTCTTCGCTCTAGCCATGACAAATATGACCGATCGCGGAGGCTGCCCGATGGATAAGATCATACCCGGGATTGTTCTCTGCCTTCTCTTGACGGCCTGTGCAGATCGGCAGGAACAGGTTCATGCTGTCGATTTGCGACCCCTGGATATTGACATCAGGGAGCCATATCGTCCCCGCTTTGGCGACATCGATCGCCCTTTGGCAGTCGTGCCATATACCTATCCGAACTATCATGCCTATTTCGAATCATACGTAAACGGCCTCGGCTGGGCGTTCCTGCCCTCGCGACTGCAATGGAAATGGCGCGCCTGCATCGTTGGCTTCACGCTCATCCATTTCAATGATGAGGAGTTGTGGGCGTTGAATGCCTTTGCCCGCGGCCAGCTTCCGGCGCGTGCAGCGGAAGTATCTGCACTTCATCGAACCATGACCCAACGTGTTGGACCAACTGATCGCGACCTGGAAAATGCTGTCCGCGAATACTGCCCAGAGACCATTGCGGCACTGGAGCCTTACATCATGAACGGCGAATATAAGACCACGTATATGGGCGCTGACTAGAACCCAAATATGCCGGCGTCATTATAGACAGATCTCACTTACCGGACTGTTTCGGGCCGGGCTAAATCCTGTTACGGCCGTAGCAGGAGATGAAGACCGCGAGAACGGCGGGTCCTTCCGAACGGCTGTGCCGTCCAAAAACCGTCACTCCTCGCAAGCAATGCCAGCTTGACAGTCTGCCAAGGCAGGCCGTTAACTTAACGCGACAACGAATGCCAGATTAGGGCGCGGCTTCCGTGCACTAAAAAGAAGGAGTGGGACCGGCCGCGATCCGGTTCTAACGGGCACATATTCGGCGGGGCCGTGATCCCGCCGGAGGCAAACGAGGGAGGACCGAATGCCAACCGTGCGTATGACGGTGAACGGGCGCGCCGTTTCTGGTGACGTCGAAGGCCGCACATTGCTAGTTCAATTCCTGCGAGATCAATTGCGGCTGACCGGCACCCATGTCGGCTGCGACACCAGCCAGTGCGGTGCCTGCGTCGTCCATGTCGACGGCGTCTCGGTGAAATCCTGCACCTTGCTTGCCGTTCAGGCGGATGGCGCGCAGGTCACCACAATCGAAGGCCTGGCCAAAGGCGACGAGCTGCATCCGATGCAGGCAGCCTTCCGCGAGCATCACGGATTGCAATGCGGCTATTGCACCCCCGGCATGGTGATGAGCGCCGTGGATCTCGTGAAGAACAACCCCAATCCCACCGAGCAGCAGATCCGCGATGGCCTCGAAGGGAATATCTGCCGCTGCACCGGCTACCATAACATCGTGAAGGCCGTGCAGGCCGGCGCGCAAGCGATGAAGGGGTGAGATCATGTCATCAGCGACAGGCATCGGCGCCGCCGTCAAGCGCCGCGAGGATTTTCGTTTCCTGACCGGCCGCGGCAATTACACCGACGACATCAACCGTCCGGGCCAGACCTATGGCTATATCCTGCGCTCGCCGCATGCGCATGCGCAGATTGCCAAGATCGACGTTTCCAAGGCCAAGGCGGCTCCCGGCGTCGTCGCCGTTTTCACCGGGGCCGATTACGACAAGGGCGGCCTGCCCTGCGGCTGGCAGATCCACAGCAAGGACGGCAGCCCGATGATCGAGCCGGCGCATCCGCCGCTCTGCAAGGATGAAGTCCGCCATGTCGGCGACCAGGTCGCTTTCGTAATCGCGGAAACCTATGCCCAGGCTAAGGATGCGGCCGAGCTGATCGAGGTCGATTACAAGGAACTGCCGGCCATCATCTCCACCGACAAGGCGGATGCAGCGGGATCGCCCCAGGTCTGGGCCGAAGCCAAGAACAATGTCTGTTATGACTGGCATATCGGCGACAAGGCGGCGACCGATGCCGCCTTCGCCAAGGCGGCGCATGTGACGAAGATCGATCTCGTCAATCAGCGCCTCATTCCCAATGCCATGGAGCCCCGTTCGGCGGTGGGCGATTACGATCGCGCTACTGGCGAATACACGCTCTATACCACCAGCCAGAATCCGCATGTCATCCGCCTCTTGATGGGCGCCTTCGTGCTGCAGATTCCCGAGCACAAGTTGCGCGTGGTGGCGCCGGATGTCGGCGGCGGTTTCGGCTCGAAGATCTTCCACTATGCGGAAGAGGCTTTGGTCACCTGGGCGGCAGGCAAGATCGAACGGCCGATCAAATGGACGGCGGAACGCTCGGAAGCCTTCATCACCGATGCGCAAGGCCGCGACCATGTCAGTCACGCCGAACTGGCGATGGACAAGGACGGCAAATTCCTGGGGCTACGGGTCAGCACCAAGGCAAATATGGGCGCCTATCTTTCGACCTTCGCCCCCGCCGTACCCACCTATCTCTATGCAACTTTGCTGGCGGGGGTCTATTCAACCCCGGCGATCTATGCCGAGGTGAAGGCCGTCTTCACTCATACCGTGCCGGTCGATGCCTATCGCGGCGCCGGCCGGCCGGAAGCGACCTATCTCCTCGAACGCCTGGTCGAAAAGGCCGCGCGCGAGATGAAGATGGACCAAGTGGCAATCCGCCGGAAGAACTTCATCCCTAACGACGCATTCCCCTATCAGACGCCGGTCGCCTTGCAATATGACAGCGGTGATTATCCGGCCACGCTGGATATGGCCTTGAAGATGGCCGATTGGGCCGGCTTCGAAGGCCGGCGCCAGGAAGCGGCGAAGCGCGGCCAGCTGCGCGGCATCGGCATCTCGACCTATCTCGAGGCTTGCGGCATCGCACCCTCGGCGGTAGTGGGGTCCTTGGGCGCCCGCGCCGGTCTCTATGAATGCGGTCAGGTCCGCGTCCATCCGACCGGCTCCGTGACCATCTTCACCGGCACCCATAGCCATGGCCAGGGTCATGAGACGACTTTCGCCCAGCTCATTTCTGACGGCCTCGGCATTCCGATCGAGAATGTCGAAGTGGTGCATGGCGACACCAACAAGATCCCCTTCGGCATGGGCACCTATGGCTCGCGCTCGCTGGCGGTCGGCGGCTCGGCCTTGGTCAAGGCGATGGACAAGATCATCGCCAAGGCGACCAAGATCGCGGCGCATCTGATGGAGGCCTCGGCGGCGGATGTCGAGTTCAAGGACGGCAACTTCACCGTCAAGGGAACGGATAAGAGCGTGCCTTTCGGCCAGGTCGCGTTGACCGCCTATGTGCCGCATAATTATCCGATCACCGAGCTGGAGCCGGGCCTGGAAGAGACGGCCTTCTATGATCCGCTGAACTTCACCTATCCCGGCGGGACGCATATCTGCGAGGTGGAGATCGATCCCGAGACCGGCGCGACGCAGGTGGTGAATTTCACCGCCGTCGACGATGTTGGACGGGTGATCAATCCAATGATCGTCGAAGGCCAGGTGCATGGCGGTCTCGCCCAGGGTATCGGCCAGGCGCTGCTGGAACGCTGCGTCTATGACGAGGAGAGCGGCCAGCTGCTGACCGGCTCCTACATGGATTACACCATGCCGCGGGCCGACAATTTGCCGAGCTTCAAGGTCGGCAATCATGTCACCTTGTGTACGCATAATCCGATCGGCGCCAAGGGTGTCGGCGAAGTGGGAGCGATCGGTTCGCCGCCCGCCGTCATCAATGCCGTCATCGACGCGCTGTCGCCGCTCGGCGTCACCGATATCTCGATGCCGGCGACGCCCTTGAAGGTGTGGCAGGCGATTCAATCGGCGCCGAAAAAGCTGGCAGCAGAGTGAGGGGAGGGAAAGATGCATAATTTCAACTATCAACGTCCCACCAATGTCGCCGATGCGGTGAAGGCTTTGGGCGGCGCCGGCGACGGCAAGATCATCGCCGGCGGCATGACTTTGGTGCCGACGCTGAAGCAGCGTCTGGCGGCACCGTCGGATCTCATCGATCTCGGCGGCATCGCCGATTTGAAGGGGATCAAGGCGGAAGGTGATGGCCTCACCATCGGCGCCATGACCAAGCATGTCGAGGTGGCAACCTCGTCCCTGGTGAAATCGACCATCCCGGCCTTGGCCTATCTTGCCGAGCTGATCGGCGACCGCCAGGTGCGCAATCGCGGCACCATCGGCGGCTCGCTCGCCAATAACGATCCCGCGGCTGACTATCCGGCCGCGACTTTGGCTCTCGGCGCCACCATCCGCACCAACAAGCGCGAGATCGCGGCGGATGCTTATTTCCAGGGCCTGTTCGACACGGCCTTGGAAGAGGGCGAGATCATCACCGCGGTGCATTTCCCGAAGCCGGAAAAGGCCGCCTATCAGAAGTTCGCCCAGCCGGCTTCGCGCTTCGCGCTGATCGGCGTCTTCGTTGCCAAGACCAAGGGCGGCGTGCGGGTTGCCGTCACCGGCGGCGGCAATGGTGTGTTCCGGGCCAAGGATATCGAGGCGGCGCTCGCGGCGAATTTCACGCCGCAGGCGGCCAAGGCGGTGAAGCTCGATCCGGCCGACTTCAACGGTGACCTGCATGGCACGCCGGAATACCGTGCCGCCCTGGTCTCGACCCTGGCAGCGCGGGCGGTGGCAGCTAGCTGAAGGTAGAGCGGTTCAGGAATGAAAACGGCGGCAGAAATGCCGCCGTTTCTTTTTTGTGTGGCGATCGCGCGGTTATTCCGGCTTGAAGTCCAGCGAAGCGCCGTTGATGCAATAGCGCAGACCGGTCGGCTGCGGCCCGTCATCGAAGACATGGCCGAGATGACCGCCGCATTTGTCGCAATGGACCTCGACCCGAACCATGCCATGGCTGCGATCCTCGGTCATGCCGACGGCTTTCACATCGGCCGGCGCCCAGAAACTGGGCCAGCCGCTGCCGCTGTCGAATTTGGTATCCGACACGAAAAGCTCGTTGCCGCAGCCGGCGCAGCGATAGGTGCCCGGGCGGTATTCCTTATTGAGCGGGCTCGATCCCGGCCGCTCCGTGCCGCGCTGCTTGAGCACCCGCTCCTGTTCCGCGTTGAGGGGCTGGAATGAGCCACAACTCACCTTTTCCGACATATAGGCATCCTTTCGATGGGGTTTTCGGATCGGCAGATCCGTTCCACGCGCTTGCCGTCAAATATGGTGGCGACCCACAAGGGAAGCAAGACAGGCATGGCAAGCCGTCCGGCCACCAGGGGAACGTCCCAGAGGATAGGCGGCCGGCTCTCTATATTCGCGGCTGATCACCCCGGTCTTGGCGTCACCCATTTCCCGGCGAGGCCTGCGACCCGAGACAGCATCCGCAGCGCTGTCGGAGATTTGGCAGGTTCTGCCGGGATGCGCATCGTGCGGAATAGCCCGCGCCCTCAGACGTCAGGGAAGCATCGCTTTCTTGAGGGGGCCCGAATGACCGTTGCCATCTTGTTGCGAAGATCGCTCCTGGCACTGCCGGCAGGTACGATCGCGATCCTGCTGAATACCGCTGCACTGGCCGTTGCGGATCTGGTGCATCTGCCGACCGCCCATGGCGGGCTGCTGCGGCTGCTTCAGGGCTTCATCGGCGATTTGATCCGTTTCCCCACCGATCGCGGCTTTCAGACGGCTTTTCACATTCTGGTCGGGCTTGCGATGGCGCTTTTCTATGCCGTTGTCGTCGAACCGGTCTTGCCGGGCCGGAGCTGGTGCAAGGGACTGATCTATGCGCTGGCCGTCTGGGTCGTTAACGCGGTGCTGGTCCTGCCCGTGACCGGCGAAGGCTTCGCCGGCAGCCGGTCCCTGTCCCTGGCGGGAATGGCATGGTTCGCCGCCGCCCATACTCTCTTCTTCGTCGCCCTGGCCGTGCTTTACCAAGGCCTCTCGCAGGTCTGCCGGCGCGGCGGCAGGCTGCGGGGCTGAATCCCGAAAGCGCCGGATTCCCGCCTTCGGTCGGTTCCGGCCGCGCCCGCGGATGCGAACAAGATGCGAACTTTATCTGGAGCCATCGCAGCCAAAAGGCTAAAGAAGAAGCCTATCGGACGCCATGACGGCTTTCGTCCCGGTTGTCCTGTTGCCTGAAAGTTCCCATTTACCCGTGCGGGGCGCTCTGGTAAAAGCGCTGAAATCGCAGGTTTTTTAAGCCTCGGGGTGTAGCTCAGTCCGGTAGAGTGCCTGCTTTGGGAGCAGGATGTCGCTGGTTCGAATCCAGTCACCCCGACCATATTCAGAACGTGTTTACCCTGGCATGGCTAGCATGGCAGGGCAGGCGGGGCCGGACCCCGCCGGGTTGGACGGCCAAGGTAGAAGAGACGGGACGGGAGATTGGAATGCAGGCGCGGATTTATCAGCCAGCGAAAACGGCTATGCAGTCGGGCAAGGCACTGACCCATCAATGGGTGCTCGATTTTGCGCCATCCGCTCCCCGCTTTGCCGAACCGCTGATGGGCTGGACCGGCAGCACCGATACCCAGCGCCAGGTGAAGCTGAAATTCGAAACCAAGGAAGAAGCGATTGCCTATGCGGAAAAGCATGGCATCGCCTATATCGTCGAAGAGCCCGGTTCGCGTAGCCTGCAGATGCGGGCCTATGCCGACAATTTCAAGTTCGACCGGGTCGGCCGCTGGACCCATTAAGCGCCATCGGTTGTTGGTGGCCCGTCCCGGTTTCCGGGCGGCATTGTCAGGCCCGGATCACGACCCCGTAGCTCAGTTGGATAGAGCAATTGCCTTCTAAGCAATAGGTCACTGGTTCGAATCCAGTCGGGGTCGCCATTCCGGGGTTGAGACTAGTCTGCCAGCAGCTTCCCTCCTGCACTGGCGATTGCCGTCAAAACTGTTCTATAGTGGCGCGTCGCTTCATGGCGGCGTGGGGACAACCGTGCTACGCGCATCCATCCTTGCAGTTCTCGTGCGCTCGCCGCTTCTCGTGGTCGGGCTGTTGGCGATGATCGTCGGCTTCCACATCTGGGGCGCGCCGGGTTTCTGGCTGGCCCTGACTGCTTTTCTTTTCTTCAATGTTTTGATCGGACGCCTTGAGAGCATGCGCCGCGAGCGCGAAGAACTGCGCGCCATGATCGATCGTGGCGAGCTTCGCTGATGCGGCAGCACCCTTATACCTGTCTGCTCTTGGCCGCCGGAACGCCGATATCGATGACCACCGCTGCCATGGAAACGGGCGGATTTCCTGATGGATGATGGAAGCAGGCGGGTACCGGCAATTGACGCCGCGACGGGGGAATCGCGTGTGCCGGACCATCACGATCTCAGGCGCCTGCTGGCCTACTGGGCGCATTGCCGCGCCGGCAGGCCCTTCCCGCGCCGCCGCGATATCGATGCCGTCGATCTGGTCTTCATGCTGAACCGCATCGCGTTGACGGAGGTTCACGATGACGATCCACGCAATCCACCTTCGGTGCAGCCGCGGGCTTCGGCCAGCGGACGCTATTACCGCTTCCGCATTGTCGGTGGTTGGTGGCGCGATATCGTGGGACGTGAGATGACGGGAGGCTGGGCCGACGAACTGCCCAGTCCACGCATGACCGATATCACGCTCGGCTTTTATGAGAAGATGATCACGCTGCGCCAGCCGCTTTTCGCCGACCGCGATGCCTGGATCGAGGAACGGCGGCTCAATTATCAGATCATGATTCTGCCGCTTTCCGAAGACGGCGTGCGGATTTCCATGATCATGACGGGCATCGGCCCGCGCAGCACCTAGCCCGCATCGTTTCCGGCCCGGCTGCTCCGACGGGTTTGGAGCGTGGTGTTGCTATGTGGCGCAGCTTTGGCGCAATTCCTCCAACAGGCGGCGGAAGGCCGTCAGCTCCCGATTGTTGAGCATGGTGAACAGGCGGTTGATGCGGTCGATATCCGCTTGCAGCGCCGCCACGCGATCGGCGGCATCGGTGATATCGGTGGCTGATCCGCCATAGGCCGCGCCGCGAGGATCGGGGCGGCCGGCGCGCCGGGCATCATGGGCCGGCGAAGTGAGGCGCACGGCGTTGCGGCCATCGACCGCGAGAACGATCCGTGCGCCATGGGCGACGAGATCACGCGGCTCGCGGAACGTCCGCATCTGCCGGCAGATCTTCTGCCATAGGGCCGGGAAGGCGTGCAGCTCGACCTGCTCGGCCGCCAGCTGCTCGAAGACTTCGGTGAGCAGGCGCAGCCGCGGTTCGAAACCCGGCGCGCTGTAATAGATCGCGTAGGCGACCCGGCTGCTGCGAGGGTGGATATCGAGCGCTTCATAAAGCAGCGTGCTGAGGCTGGTTTCCAGATTGCTCCAAGCCTTCAGGAAATGCACGATGGCCGCATCCATGGCCGCATCTTCGGTGCCGATCTCTTGCTGCTCGCGCTCCGTGCGCCGCATTTCTGTGGCGGAGGGCATCTGCGAGGGCCATTCGGTCGCGCCCATCTCATCCCGCAGGGCCTGTACTTCGGGATGTTCCTCGGAGACGAATTCCTCGGCATGGCCAGGCTGTGGATTGGCGAAAAGACCGATGATCTCCAGCTTCGAATTGCGCTGCACATAGGGCATGGGCGGCCTCCCTGCTGACTGCCCCGCCGGCAGTCTCATCCGGACGGCGGCGGGCAGCGTCGTCTGCCGCTTAAGCCTGCGGGTCGGCGCGCGAGATTGCAAATGGTTTACGAGATGGTCGCTCGGAGCCGCCGGCGACGGCGCCGACAGCGATCGCCGCGGCCAATCAGAATTGCATGCCGACGGTAACGCCCGCGCCGAACAGAGATCCGGGCGGCTGCATATAGGAAAAATAATAGCCGTCGGGGCTGGTATATTCCAGGGGGTCGCGCTGGCTCTCCCCGCCCTTCGCGCGCAAGGCCGCATCGGCATCGGTCAGCAAGGGTTCGCGATAGACCTGTCTTGCCGCACGCCTGGCCTGAGCAATGTTCGGTGCCGCAACGTTCTGCGTCGCCGCGTCCTGCGTGGCGGCCGGCTCGCCGACCGCCTGAGCCGTCCGCGCGCTTGGCGTTCCCGCCGCCTGGCTGGCGGCCAGCCATTTGCTGCCCCCCGAGGTCACGGTCGCGCTGTCACGGCCGGACCGGCCTGCATTCGCGCCGCCGGCGGCGGTCGTCATCTCGATCGCCGCGGCCGATGCTTTCTTGACCGGCTGGTAGCGCTCCATCGCTGTGGCGAAATTGGCGGCGCTCACCTGCCGCACATCTATCACCAGGCGCTTCCCGCCCTTCTCGCCGGCTTGATAGCGCGCATTGGAAATCCGTGCGGGGACGGTGAGATCGAGGACCAGCCGCGCGGCGCCTGATTTGCGGACGCCGTGCCGAAGACCGCCGACCGGGCCGTCAGCGGCGCTTCGCGCGGGCAAGGCCACTTGCCAGTCCACTGCCTCCATATCAATCACGATGCGGTAGGGATCGGCGAGATAGAAGACGTGAAAAGCCGGTGCGCCGGCCAGGTCCAGTTCCAGCCGCGCATGTCCCGCCTCGCTCGTCAGGCGCACATCGCTTACGCGCGGCGCGGCGAACGCCGTTACGGGGACCAGCAGGAAGAGAATCGCCAATAGGCGCTTCATCACGACCCCACTTCATGGACGCCCGTTTCACGACGGGCGTGGGCAGCCTTCGATGCTCTGCGTATGGCCAGGACCCGGCCCATTGCCGCATCCCGCGGCAACTGAGAGAGGTGGCGCGAAGTGATTCTAGCTTAACGTGCAGTCGGTTTCAATATTTTAGATGAAGAATATCATTTAACATTCTGGCAAATATGCCAAATAGCATTGTTTTGGTCGCTGCGGTGCAGCATGGCCATGAGACGTCGCGCGGCCGGTATCGACCGGCAGGGCAGCTTTGCATGCGAATGGCTTATCGGGGCCGGCGCTTTCGCCTATCGTGGCGGCCCATCGCCGCACCGGAGTCGGAATCATGTCCAGCAATCCCATTCTGCAACAGCTTGCGGCGGGCCGCTGCGTCGGCTGCCACTGGCTGGCGCTGGGTTCGCCCGCCATCGCCGAAATCATGGCGCAGGGAAAACCCGATGCCGTGGTCTTCGATCTTCAGCACGGCCTGTGGACCCGCGAGAGCCTGGAACTGGGTATAGGTCATGTGCGGCATCTGACGACGGTCCTCTGCCGCGTTTCGGCGAACACGCCACATGCGATCGGGAGTGCGCTGGATGCCGGTGCCCGCGGCGTCATCGTGCCCTTCGTCGAAACCGCTGAGGAGGCAGAGGCGGCGGTGGTGGCCGCTAAATATCCGCCGCGTGGCCAGCGCAGCTTCGGCAATGTACGACCGGTCTTCGATGCGCTCTCCTATGTCGCTCGCGCCAATGAAGACACTTTCGTTGCGGTGATGATCGAGACGGCGAAGGGAATGGAAAACGCGGCCGCCATCGCCGCCGTGCCCGGCATCGACATGGTCTTCATCGGCCCCTTCGATCTCGCGCTCTCGATCGGAGCCTTCCCGGATTTCGGCCCCAAGCACCAGCAGGCGGTGGAACGCATCAAGGCGGCGACCGTGGCGGCCGGCAAATATAGCGGCATCTTCACGCCCCATGGCGCCATGGCGGCGGACCGCCGCGCCCAGGGTTTCCAGCTCGTCATCCTTGCGAATGACCAGGACCTGCTGCAGGCGCCGTCGAAAGCGCAGATCGACCGTTTCCGGCCCGGCAATGGTCGTGATCCGGTGCCGGGTGCCGTGGCGCTGGTGACCGGTGCGGGTCGCGGTCTCGGCCGCGAGATCGTCCAGGCCCTGTTGCAGGCGGGCGCCGGCAAGATCTATTGCGCGGCCCGCGATCGCGACAGCCTGAAGCCGCTCATCGCCCAGGCGCCCGATCGCCTCGTCGGGCTGCAGCTTGATATCACGCAACAGAGTGATGTCGAGGCGGCAGCCCGCGCCTGCCCCGATGTGACGCTGCTCGTCAATAACGCCGGCGACAATCATCTGACGCCGCTGATCGCCAGCAATGATCTCAGCGCCGCGCGTCACGAGATGGAGGTGAACTATTTCGGCACGCTCGCCATGTGCCGCGCCTTCGCGCCGGTGCTGCGCGCCAATGGCGGCGGCGCCATCGCCAATCTTGTCTCTGGCCATGCCCAGGCCAATCTGCCGCTGATGGGTTCCTTCTGCGCCTCGAAGGCGGCCCTGCTCAGCCTCACCCAGGCGCTGCGGGCGGAACTGGCGCAGCAAGGCACCCATGTGCTGGCCGTCCTGCCGGGCCTGATCGACACTGATTCCGTGCGTCCGCTCGGCCTGCCGAAGACCCCGCCCGCTTACGTCGCCCGCTCGCTGGTGCAGGGGTTGAAACTGCGGCTGGAAGAGGTCTATCCCGGCGACATGGCCGGTGGCATCGCCTATGGCGCGGTCAACGATCCGAAGGCGGCGGAAAAGCGGTTTGCCGGGCATCTCAGCAAATAGCCACTTTCCCTGAGACGTCGGTGTGGCGCCGCATCAGCGTGGCGCGGCGAAACCGATGACCTGGTGCAACCCCGCCTCGGTGACGATCGGCTCAATGTCGAGACGGCGGCCGCTGGCGGCATCGAAGGCATGCAGATGCGTGGCGGGGACCGAGACGTGCAGACGCTGCCGAAGGATGGGCGCACCGCCCTTGGGCAGGTGGACGACGATATTGGTTCCGCCGACCTGTCCATGCGCCAACTGGCCCATGCCGAGCTCCTCAATCAGCGTCACTTCGAAGGCGGTGCTACCGGGTATCGGCTGCTGCGTGATGGCGACATCTTCTGGCCGGAAACCGATTTTCAGCGGGCCGGCACCGACGTGATCGGCGACGGGCAGGCGCCAGTCTGCCGACAAATGGAGGAAGCGATCCTCACCGACATGAGCGGCCAGAATGTTCATCGGCGGGGCGCCGATGAATTCGGCGACGAACAGGCTGTTTGGGCGATGATAGATCTCGGCCGGCGAGCCCATCTGCTCGATGCGGCCCTTGTTCAGCACGACCAGCTTGTCGGCCAGCGTCATCGCCTCGATCTGGTCATGGGTCACGAAGATGCTGGTGGTCTTGAGGCGCTGATGCAACTGGCGGATCTCCAGCCGCAGTTGCGCGCGCAATTTGGCATCGAGATTGGATAAGGGCTCGTCGAACAGGAAAACGCGCGGCTCGCGGATCATGGCGCGGCCCATGGCGACGCGCTGGCGCTGACCACCGGAGAGCGCTGAGGGCTTGCGCGCCAGCATCTCGCCGAGGCCGAGCGTATCGGCGACGGCGGCGACGCGCCGCGACCGTTCCTCTCGCTTGATACCCGCGACCTTGAGGCCGTAGCCAATGTTTTCGGCGACCGTCATATGCGGATAGAGCGCGTAGTTCTGAAACACCATGGCGCAGCCGCGTTCGCGCGGCTCCAGCCGGTTGACGACGCGGCCGTCGATTTCGATCTCGCCGCCGGTGATTTCCTCAAGGCCGGCGATCATGCGCAGCAGGGTTGATTTGCCACAGCCGGAGGGACCCAGCACAACCACGAATTCGCCGTCCTCTATCGCGAGGTCGAGGTCGCGCACGATCTCGTTGCGGTTATAGGCCTTGCGCAGATTGCGGATGACGATCCTACTCATGGCTTCGGTTCCCGTTCCAAGTCATTTCTCTGTCGCGATCAGGCCGCGAACGAACCAGCGCTGCATCAGCACGACGACGATAAGGGGCGGCAGCATGACAATCAGCGTGCCCGCCATGGCGACATTCCAGTCGGGAATGCCATAGGTGGAGGGGATGAGTTCCTTCAGTTCCATTACCGCCGTGGCATGCCCGGGATCGGTGGTGACCAGCAGCGGCCAGAGGTACTGGTTCCAGGCCCAGACGAACATAATGGTGCCGAGCGCCACCATATTGGTGCGTGAAACCGGCAACAGCACATCGATGAAGAAATGGAGCGGGCCGGCCCCGTCCATCTTGGCTGCTTCGACCCATTCGTCCGGCAAGGTGAGGAAGAACTGGCGGTAGAGAAAAGTGCCGGTGGCGGTGGCAACCAGCGGTGCGATGAGGCCGGTATAGGAATTGAGCAGGCCCCATTGCAGCGACACTTGAAGGCCGCTGACCTGCTGGATCAACCAGGTTATGCCCGTCAGGTCGAGAATTGTCTGATAGGGGTTCAGCACGTTGGCGGCTACCGAATAGGTCGGCACGATGCGCACTTCCAAAGGCAGCATCAGGGTAATGAAGATCAGCCAGAAGATCACCATACGCCCGCGGTAGCGGAAATAGACGATGGAGAAGGCGGAGAGGGCGGCGATGAAGACTTTGCCGAGGGCGACGCCGCCGGCGAAGATCAGGCTGTTGATCAGCTTGGTGCCGAGATCGGCGCGCTGCCAGGCTTCGACGACGTTTTTTACGAAATCATGACCCGGCGTCAGCGGCATCGGCACCTTGTTGACGGTCGGCAGATCATGCGAGGCGGCGATGGCCACGATAATGAAGGGCAGCGAGGCGATGACGAGTCCCAGGAACAGGACGGCCTGGGCGATGAGATCGAAGCGGCGGCTACGTTCAACCATCCCGGTACCTATTTGTAATGGATGCGCCGTTCGACGAAGCGGAACTGCGCGATGGTGAGGAGAATGACCAGCAGCATCAGGATGATGCTCTGGGCGGCGGCGCCGGAATAGTCGAGGCCCTTGAAGCCGTCGAAATAGATCTTGAAGACCATCAGTTCGGTGGCGCGGGCCGGTCCGCCGCCGGTCATGATGTCGACGATGCCGAAACTGTCGGTGAAGCTGTCGGTCAGGTTGACGATGATCAGGAAGAACAGTGTCGGGGCTAGCAGCGGCAATTGGATATCGCGCATGCGCCGGGTGATGCCGGCGCCGTCCATGGCGCCTGCTTCCAGCAGCGAGCGCGGGATCGAATGCAAGGCGGCCAGGAAGAAGATGAAGTTGTAGCCGATATACTTCCAGGCATAGGCGATGATGATGGCGATCATCGCATCGGTGCCGTTCAGTGCCGGGTTCCAGAACCCGGGCCAGGCCTTGTTGAAGGTGGCGAGGAAACCCGCTTCCGGCGCCAGCATGAAGCGAAAGGCAAGGCCAAGGGCGGGAGCGGCGATGGCGTAGGGCCAGACGAGGACGCTGCTATAGACGCGGTAGCCGCGCAATTGCCGGTCGGTCAGCAGTGCCAGCAGCAGCGCAATGCCCATGGCGACGGCGCTGGCTGCCACGGCGAAAAGGATGCTGATAGCGATCGAATGCCAGTAGACGGGATCGGCAAGGATGCTGAGAAAATTGCTGAACCCGACCCACTCGTTGCCGCCGCCCCAGGGGCGCTGCAGGGTGAATGCCCAATAGAGCGCTTCGCCGGCCGGCCAATAGAAGAAAGTGAAGATCAGCAGCAGCTGCGGCAGGATCAGCAGGATACCGGTGCGATTGCTGGCGAAGGTGGCGCGCTTTTCCATCTGGTTCTGCTCATATTGCTTCAGGCTGTGCCGGCCCGATCCTGCTGATCCGGTTGAGGGCTTCTTGTCGTTGCTCCGGAACGACGGCTTCCCCGGTTGCGCCGGGGAAACCGCAATTCGTGCCGTCGGTTGAAATCCATCTCAGACGAAGCTCCTCACCCTAACCCTCCCCCGATTCGGGGGGAGGGACTGGGAGGGGGCATCGGCTGAAGCCGATCCCGGTTGTCAATCAAGGGATCGTCTTGCCCTTATAGGTGGCTTCGAAACGGCGCAGGATGGCATTGCCACGCTCGACCGTTTCGTCGAGCGCCTGCTGGACCGGTTCCTTGTTGGAGAAGATCGCCTGCAGACCGTTGCCGACTTCGTTGCGGATCTGCAGGAAGCCACCGAGGCGGATGCCGCGGCTGACATCGGTCGGCTGCGACGCGGTCAGGCTCTCGATGGCGATCTCGCGACCTTGATAGGCGGCCTGCTTGTAGAAGCCCTGCTGCACCATATAGTCATAGCCGCTCTTGGTGACCGGGATATAGCCGGTGACGGTCGACCAGAACAAGGCCTGTTCCGGCTGGGCGATGAAGTTCAGGAAGGCTGCCGCCGCCTTGTATTCATCCTTCGACTTGCCCGCGAGCACCCAGAGCGAGGCGCCGCCGACCAGCGAGTTCTTGCGTTCGGTGCCGGCATAGACCGGCAGCATGGCGACGCTCCAGTTCATGCCGGGCTTGGCGGTGCGGCCGATCGTGCCATGATCGCCGACGGAGGTCAGGATCATCTGGCAATCGCCGCCGGCAAAGGCTTCGACCATGGTCTGGCCGGTTTCCTTGGACTTGATCTTGACCAAGCCCTGGTCGTACCAGGACTTCAGGTCGGTGACGTATTTGACGAACTTGGTCTTGTTGAAGACCAACTCGGCGTCGAGGCCCTGATATCCATTGCTCTTGGTGGCGATCGGCTCGCCATGGATGGCGGAGAATTGCTCCAGCAGCTGCCAGCTTTCGTCGGCGCTGATATTGATCGCCATCGGGCATTCATAGCCCGCGGCCTTCATTGCCTTCATGTCATCGGCCGCTTCTTCCCAGGTCTTCGGCGCATCCGGCTTGCCGATCTTGGCGAAGGCGTCCTTGTTCCAATAGAGCAGCGCCGTCGAGTTGTTGAACGGCATCGAGTAGAGTTCGCCTTTCGAACTGGCGAAGTAGTTGGCAATACCGGGGAAATAATTGTTCCAGTCGATCTTGTAACCATAATCGGCCATCAGCTTGTCGACCGGGTAATAGGCATCGGACAACATCAGATCCAGGGTGCCGACATCGAAGACCTGAACGATGGTCGGCTGCTTGCCGGCGCGGAAGGCGGCGATGGTGTTCTGCACCGCCGCGGCATAAGAGCCCTGGCTCGTGCAATTGACGTCGAAGTCCTGCTGGGACTCATTGAAATGCTGGCAGACTTCCTGCACGCGTTTGCTGATATCGCCGGAATTGCCGTACCAGAAATCGATCTTGGTCTTGTCGGCCGAAGCTGGCGCCGCGAGCGCGATGGCAGTCGACATGACGCCAATGACGCCAAAAAGCTTGGTCTTCATATTTCCCTCTTCCTGCTGTGTCGCGGGCGATGCGCATATTTCCGCCGCATGCAATGACCGCGGCGGAAGACCCCGGCGCAATGACCCGGCCGCATAGATAGGGCAAGGCAGGAAGCAAAAATAATGAAGTTTTTGTTGAGCAGTTGGCGGGCGCGATTGTTACAGATCAGAGAGCCGCGCCGCCGCACCGCCGGCTACCGTTCTCCGGGCGGCGTGCGCGCTTGACGACACCTAAAGGAGATGCTGGCTCAGCGAGGACAGATCGTTGGCAATGCGCGCGGATCGGTCGAGCTGATACTCGACCGGCTGCTGATTACGATTGATCCAGAAGACGCGCAGCCCCGCTTGGGCGGCTCCGGCTGCATCCCAGGCATTGGAGGAGACGAAGGCGCAGCGCCCGGCCTCGCCGACGCCAAGGTGATCGAGGCCGAGACGGTAAATCCGCTGATCCGGCTTATAGATGCCAAGCTCCGCCACCGAGATATTGGGCTGCAGAAAGGGACCGATGCCGGCATGTGCGACGAGCTCTTCCAGCAGAGCCGGATCGCCGTTCGACAACAGCGCCAGCCGTATTCCCGCCGCGTGCAGTTGCCGCAAGAGGTCGGGTGCTTCGCGATAGAGCGAGAGGCGCCGATAATCTGCCAGCAATTGCCGCCGCAGTTCGGTCTCGCCGGCGAGACCGTGCGCTTGCAAGGCATAGTCCAATGCCTCGGTGGTGAGATCGCTGAAGGGCCGGTAGCTGCCGCGCAGACTGAGCGTCCAGGTATATTCCAGTTGCTTCTGCCGCCACAGGCGCGAGATCTCGCCGGCAACGGGTCCCAACCGTGTCGCCAGGGCGGCTGCCGGCGCATGCACATCGAAGAGTGTCCCATAAGCATCGAACAGAACGGCCTCTACTTGCGGCATGGCGTCACCTCTTGTTCGCGATCGCTGCTGATTGTTCGCCGCCCTTGCGGAATCAGGTAAAGGCGTTGAAGGTGATGATGGTCTGGGTATCGGTCACGTGGCTGAGTGTCTGGATCTGGCTGGTGACGAAACGTCCGACATCCATCTCCGACGGCAGAATACATTTGATCAGCAGGTCGTACTGGCCGGAGGTCGAATAGACCTCGCTGACTTGCTCGACGGTGTCGAGGGCCGTGGCTGCAACGTCATAGGCCGTCCCGGGGGCGCATTTGACCATGATAAAGATAGGCCGCATGGCGGGTCGCTTCCATTCTCTCTAAAGGGAAAAGTCGGATGGCCTATGTTGCCCAGTCGGCCGGGGAAATGCCAGTGCAATGCGAGTGCGTCCCAGGATCCATAATCCGCCTGT
Source organism: Terriglobia bacterium (assembly GCA_035539075.1). Lineage (GTDB taxonomy): Bacteria > Pseudomonadota > Alphaproteobacteria > Dongiales > Dongiaceae > Dongia_B. Next base: position 7,540 of record DATLJB010000180.1, on the reverse strand, counting down.
ATCGGCGGCTATGGATGGCGAGCGGTGCCGCGCGCGGGGCGCCTTGATTCCCGGCAGTCCTTTCGTCGAAGCCTGTGGCGTGACGCGGACAGGTCGCCGGCAACCAGATCGCCAGTAATGGATTTCGGAGGATGGTGCGGAGCTGCTTTGAATCAGCCGCTGCGACAGCATACGCGCATGGCGCATGATGAGCTGACTGCGCCGACGCATGGCGGGCATGCGCAATGGTTCATCGGAATGCTATCATCGGCTGCGGCCGGCGCGCTCGGGCCGGGCCGGATACCTATCACTTCAGCAAGTAAACGTAAGCCGCCAGGCCGCCGATCACAATGACCGCGGCCAGCCACAGCCATATCGACAGCTTGGCAATGCCGCTCATCTTCTGCTTCTGCACCGGCTTTGCCGTGCGCCCCGCAACGAGATCCAGCGCCTGTTTTTCCAATTGTTGGCGGTTCATCCGGTAAGCTCTTCTAGCCCCAAAGTGCCGCCATCGTAACACACTCTGACGTTGAAGTAATCTTTTATCTTTTGTGCGTTAATTAGCTGAATTTCTTCGGATCGGCAGCCAGTGATTTGATGAGGGCGACGGCAGGATCGCCTACCTGAAGTTTCATTTGTTGGGCGGATTTGCGGGTGATCCGGGCCCAGATGAGCGGACCGATATCCAGCTGGAAATCGACAAAATGGCCCGCTCCGGGGAGAATCTGGCGTACAACGCCCGGTAGTTGATTTAGGATGCTGATCCCATCGACGACCTCGCGCGCCAGCGCCACATCACGCGCCAGCAGGCGCAGATGAACGGGATCGCCCACCTGGAGCGGCAGCCGGCCGATGCGGATGGTCTGCGGCACGCCGTGCACAGCCGTATCGTCGGCGACGCCCTCTTGGTCGGACAGGGCAAGGACGCTCAAGCCGGTTCCGTCATCCACTTCCACCACCGTGGCGGTGATGACCGCGCCAGGCTCGGCGGCGTCCGAGAGGGCCGGCAGGTCGAGCCGGCCCAGCACCGTTTCCATATCGCCCACCGTCACCAGCCGCCCGCCGACGATCAGGGCGACCTGATCGGCGATCCGCAGCACCTCGTCGGGATCGTGGCTGATATAGATGATGGGGATGCGCAGCTCGGCATGCAGGCTCTCGATGAAAGGCAGGATCTCCGATTTGCGCCGGGCATCCACGGCCGCCAGGGGCTCGTCCATCAGCAGCAATTGCGGCTGCGCCAGCAAGGCTCTGCCGATGGCGACGCGCTGCTGTTCGCCGCCGCTCAGCCCGGCGATCCGTCGCCCCAGCAGATGCTCGATACCCAGCAAGCGCACTACCTGGTCGAGCGTTATTTCCGGCCGTCCCGGCTGTCGCGTGTCGCCATCATGGCGATGACGCCGATGCCAGCCGTAAAGCAGGTTGGCCTTCACGCCGAGATGGGGAAACAGGCGGGGTTCCTGGAATACGTAGCTGAGCCCGCGTTGCTCGGGCGGCAGGTTGATGCCGGCCTCGCTGTCGAACAGTACCCGGCCGTCGATAGCGATGCGGCCGCCATCGGGACGGCTGAGGCCGGCAATCCAGTTGAGAATCGAGGTCTTGCCGGCACCCGAGGGGCCGAACAAGGCGAGGACGCCAGCGTTCTCGATACGCAGTTCGATATTGAGTTCAAGCTCGCCGAGGCGCTGTGTGGCGTGAATATCGATCACGAGGTGTCCTATCCGCGGTGTACGCGACGCCGCAGCCAGATCTCGACGCGGTCCGAGAGAACAAGCGCGGCGAAGCCAATGAGAAGCGCGATTCCGGTCAGGCGCAGGGCGGCTGGCTCGCCGTCGGGCACCTGGATCAGGGAGTTGATCGCCAAAGGCAGGGTCTGGGTCTCGCCCGGCACGTTGGAGACGAAGGTGATGGTGGCGCCGAATTCGCTGAGCGAGCGGGCAAAACCGAGAATGGTTCCAGCGAGGATTCCGGGCAGGCTGAGCGGCAGGGTGACGCTCACGAACACCCGCAGCGGCGAGGCGCCAAGGCAGCGCGCCGCCGCCTCCAGCTTACGATCGGCCGTCTCGAAAGAAATGCGGATGGCACGCACGAAAAGCGGCAGCGCCATCACCGCTGAAGCGATGACGGCACCCTTCCAGTCGAAGACCAGCGTGATGCCGAGATAATGCTGCAGCGCGGCTCCGACGGGGCGCTGCGCACCGAAGGTCAGCAGCAGACCGTAACCGACGACGACCGGCGGCAGGACCAGCGGCAGGTGCACCAGGCTGTCGAACAGCACCTTGCCGGTAAACTGCCATCGCGCCAACGCCCAGGCGCAAAAGATTGCCAAAGGCAGGGTCAGCAGCGAACTCCAGAACGCGACCTTGAGGCTCAACAACGTCGCGGCGATTTCCTGTTCGCTCAAACCCATCTACCGGCCCTGTCCATCAAGCGCCGTAGAGCTTGTCGGGATCGATCTCGACATCGGCGATGATTTCGGCCTTGCCACCCCGCAGGGCGGTGAAGAAGCAGCTGCGCCGGCCGGTATGGCAGGCAACGCCGATCTGATCGACCAGCAGCAGAAGGCAGTCGCGATCGCAATCGACCCGGCATTCGACCAGTTTCTGGATCTGGCCGGAGGTATCGCCCTTGCGCCAGAGCTGCTGACGCGAGCGCGACCAGTAGACGACGCGGCCGCTGGCGAGGCTCTCGCGCAGGCTGTCGAGATTCATCCAGGCCATCATCAGCACTTCCCCGGTGTCGTGCTGCTGGGCGATGGCGGGAATGAGGCCGTCGGCGGTCAGAACAAGCTGCTGCAGCAGCGCTTCGATCTCACCGCTAACCATATTCATATCAGGGTTACTCATGGAGACGGGATCGCTCATGAAGGGTCAGTTTCCCCGTAGCCGGGCGAAGCCGGCATCGAGATCGGCAATAAGATCGTCCATATCTTCGAGGCCCGCATGCAGCCGCAAAGTCGGCCCTGCGGCGTTCCACGGCTTCACGGTGCGTGCCGCATTGAGATGCGAAGGGATGAGCAGGCTTTCATAGCCGCCCCAGCTGAAGCCCTTGCCGAACAGCTGCATGCCGTCCAGCATGGCGGCGACGCGTTCAGCTGCAAACGGCTTCAAGATGATGGAGAACAGGCCGCTGGCGCCCTTGAAATCGCGCTGCCACAGCTTGTGGCCGGGATGATCCGGCAAGGCGGGATGCAGCACGCGCTCGACCTCCGGCCGGGTTTGCAGCCAGCGGGCCAAGGCGAGGCCGGCATGCTGATGCTGCGCCAGCCGCACGGCGAGGGTGCGCAGGCCGCGCAGGGCAAGCCAGCAATCCTCCGGGGAAACCGCCATGCCGAGGCCATGCACCTGCTGTTTGACCCGCTTGTAGTGCTCTTCCCGCATCGTGATGATGCCCATCATCACGTCGGAATGGCCAACGATGTATTTGGTGGCGGCGTGAATCGAGAGGTCGATACCGTGGTCGAAAGGTTTGAAATAGAGCGGCGTCGCCCAGGTATTGTCGATCATGGTCACGCAGCCGCGCGCCCGTGCCGCCGCGACAATGGCCGGGACGTCCTGGATCTCGAAGGTATGCGAGCCGGGACTTTCCAGATAGACCAGCTTGGTATTGGGCTGGATCAGCTTGTCGATCTCGCCGCCGATCAGCGGATCGTAATAGGTGACGCTGATGCCGAAGCGGGCCAGCTGCTGGTCGCAGAATGTGCGGGTAGGTTCATAGACGCTGTCCACCATCAGCAGATGATCGCCTGCCTGGAGGAAGGACAGCAGCGCGCCGGTGCAGGCGGCGAGTCCGGAGGGCAGGGCGACCGCCCGGTCCGCCCCTTCAAGCTCGGCCACGGCCGCCTCAAATGCAAAGGTCGTCGGCGTGCCGTAGCGTCCATAGTAAACGGTGTCGAATTTGCTGCGACCGCGTTCATGCATGTCGTGCAAGGTCGGATACAGGATTGTCGAGGCTCGATAAATCGGTGGATTTACCACGCCGTAATTGGCCTCCGGATCGCTCCCGGCATGGGTGACGATGGTCCGGTCTTTGCGGGGTGATGTTACCATGGTGTCCAGGTCTCGCTTGTCCAAGATTACTTGTAGCACCGGGGTTCTTTATGTAAAAGACTAGGAAATCCGCGTCTGTCGATGGCGAAGACCAGATCAGACCAAGGGCCTCGGGGACGCTTTCAAGGCGGACGCTGCGGACAAGATCAAAAAAACAATTAATCCATAAAATAACACAGGGAAGGACTACAAAATGCGACGGATGAATACGGTTTTAGGCTTGGCGCTGGGCGGTCTGCTGCTGACGGGCCTCGCTGCTTGCGGCGAGAAAAAGCAGGACCAGACGACTTCGAGCACGGCGCCCGCGCCGGCGGCTGCGCCCGCTGCGGCACCGGCCGGCGGCAAGACGCTGGATAACGTCAAAACCTATGGCAAGCTGAAATGCGGCGTGAATACAGGTCTCGCCGGCTTCGGCGCCCCCGATGACAAGGGCAATTGGGCGGGCCTCGACATCGATCTCTGCAAGGCGGTTGCCGCTGCGGTGTTCGGCGACGCGACGAAGGTCGAATACAAGCCGCTCAATGCCGAACAGCGCTTCACGGCCCTGCAATCGGGCGAAGTCGACATGCTGTCGCGCAACTCGACCTGGACCTTGAGCCGTGACAGCCAGCTCGGCCTCGATTTCGTCGGCGTCGACTATTATGACGGCCAGGGCTTCATGGTGCGCAAATCCTCCGGCATCAAGAGCGCGCTGCAGCTGAAGGGCGCCACCGTCTGCGTGCAGGAAGGCACCACCACTGAGAAGAATCTCGGCGACTATGACAAGGCCAACAATATCGGCATGAACCCGCCGGCGAAGTTCAAGGAAAGCGATCAGGCCCGCGGCGCCTATGATGACGGCCGCTGCGACGCTTATACCACCGATGCTTCGGGTCTCGCCGCCGAGCGCCTGGCGCTGAAGAACCCGGATGACAACATCATCCTGCCGGAAATCATCTCCAAGGAACCGCTCGGGCCGGCTGTGCGCCAAGGCGACAGCCAGTGGGCCGATGTCGTGCGCTGGTCGCTCAACGCCATGCTGATAGCCGAGGAGAAGGGCATCACCCAGGCCAATGTCGATCAGGTCAAGGCCAGCTCGCAGGACCCGGAAGTCCGTCGTCTGCTCGGCGTGGATGACAAGCTCGGCGAAGGTCTTGGTCTCACCAATGACTGGGCTTTCAATATCGTCAAGGCCGTCGGCAATTATGGCGAATCCTTCGAGCGTAACGTGGGTCAGGGCTCGCCCCTGAAGCTGGATCGCGGTTTGAACGCGCTCTGGAGCAAGGGCGGCCTGCAATACGCCCCGCCGGCACGCTGATCGCATGACTGACAGGCAACGCCCGGCGCTACCGCGACCGGGCGTTGCCGTCTTTGCCGAGATATTTCGTCCATCTCTGCCGGTGGAGGGACAATGACCGATATCGCCGACCCGCGCCGACGCCGTGCGGAATCCGCTACGCCCTGGTGGCGTGACGAACGCTGGCGTGGCCTTTTCGCCCAGGCGGTGACCGTGCTGGTCATCATCCTGGTTATGGGTTTCCTGATCACCAACATGATCGCCAACCGAGAGGCGCAGGGACGGCCTTTCAGTTACAGCTTCATGGACAACATCGCCGGTTTCCCGGTGGCGATGTCGATGATCCATCTCGATCTCAACTCGACCATCACGCGGGTGATGGTGTCCGGCATGCTGAATACCATGCTGGCGGGGGTGATCTCGATTATTCTCTCCACCGTCATCGGCTTCCTGGTTGGCATCGCGCGGCTCTCGCCCAACTACCTGATGGCGCGGCTGGCGGCAGCTTATATCGAGGTATTCCGCAACATCCCGCTGCTGGTGCAACTCTCCTTCTGGTATTTCGGCGTGCTCAAGCTGATGCCGCAGCAGAAGGACAGCATCAATCTCTTTGACGGCGCCTTCCTGAATGTGCGCGGTCTCTATGTACCGCGGCCCATTGCCGAGCCGAGCTTCCTTCTCGTCATCGCCGCCCTGGTGATCGGCATCACCGCCACCGTTGTCATGCGCCGCTGGGCGGCAAAACGCCAGGCGGCGACCGGCGAGCGTTTCCCGGTCTTCAGCGCCTCGGCTCTGTTGATCCTGGGGCTGCCGATCCTGGTCTGGCTGATCCTCGGCCTGCTGTTCGGCGCGCCGCTCGGCTGGGAATACCCGGTGCTGCAGGGATTCAATTTCCAGGGCGGCGTCGTCGTCCTGCCGGAATTGAATGCGCTCCTCATCGGTCTCAGCATGTATACGGCGGCTTATATCGCCGAGATCGTGCGCGGCGGCATCCAGGCAGTCAGCCATGGTCAGACCGAGGCAGCGCTGGCGCTTGGCCTGCGGCGCAGCTGGACACTGCGCCTCGTCATCGTGCCACAGGCCTTGCGGATCATCGTGCCGCCGTTGACGAGCCAGTATCTCAACATCATCAAGAACTCGACCCTGGCGGTCTTCGTCGGCTTCCCGGATTTCGTCTCGCTCTTCACCGGCACGATCCTCAATCAGACCGGCCGCGAGGTGGAAGTCATGGCCATCACCATGCTGTTCTACCTGGTGATCAGCCTGCTGATCTCGCTCTTCATGAATTGGTACAACAAGCGTATCGCCCTGGTGGAACGGTGAGGCCGGCATCATGATGGACACATCCAACATCCCGACCTCCCCGCCCGAGCAGCGCCTGCCGGACGAATCGCCGCCGCTCTCCGTTGTCGGCCCGATCGCTTGGCTGCGCGCCAATCTGTTCTCCAGCCCGCTCAATACGCTGCTGACGCTGGTGTCGCTTTTGCTGCTGGCGCTTGCCATTCCACCCTTGGTGCGATGGGGCCTGCTGCATGCCACCTGGACTTTCCCCCAGGAAGTGGCGGATGGCGCCCGCAATGCCAGCCGCAAGGATTGCGCGCCGGGCGGCGCCTGCTGGATCTTCATCCGGGCCCGTTTCGGCCAATTCATCTTCGGCTTCTATCCGGCGGACGAGCGCTGGCGGCCGATCCTCGCCTTCATTCTGACCTTCGGCGCGGTGGCCGGCATGCTGCTGGACCGCGTCCCCTACAAGCGGGCCAACGCGATCTTCCTCTTCGCCATCCTGCCTTTCCTGGCCTTCTGGTTGCTGTTCGGCGGCCTCGGCCTGGAGATCGTGCCGACGCGGATGTGGGGCGGCTTCATGCTGACCCTGGTAATCGCCGCCGTCGGCATCGTGCTCGCTCTGCCGCTCGGCATCCTGCTCGCCTTGGGGCGGCGCTCCGAACTGCCGGTGGTTCATCTCCTCAGCGTGGTGGTCATCGAATTCGTCCGTGGCGTGCCGCTGATCACCGTCCTCTTCATGGCCAACGTCATGCTGCCGCTGTTCCTGCCGCCGGGAACCACGGTTGACCCGTTGCTGCGCATCCTGGTCGGGTTCACCGTCTTCACCGCCGCCTATCTGGCGGAAGTGGTGCGCGGCGGCCTGCAGGCGATCGGCCGCGGACAATATGAGGGCGCTGCCTCGCTCGGCCTCGGCTACTGGTCGATGATGCGCCTGATCGTGCTGCCCCAGGCG
>DATLJB010000179.1:0-33093 GCA_035539075.1 Terriglobia bacterium | reverse complement strand
GCGCATGCGTTCCTTGGTCATGGAAATGGCGATCTCGACCAGGTCGCGGATGATCTGCTCGACATCGCGGCCGACATAGCCGACCTCGGTGAATTTGGTGGCCTCGACCTTGAGGAAGGGCGCGTCGGCGAGCTTGGCGAGGCGCCTTGCGATCTCGGTCTTGCCAACGCCGGTCGGGCCGATCATCAGGATGTTCTTCGGCGTCACTTCCTCGCGCATTTCCGCGCTGAGCTGCTGGCGGCGCCAGCGGTTGCGCAAGGCAATGGCGACGGCGCGCTTGGCGTCATGCTGGCCGATGATGAAGCGGTCGAGCTCGGAAACGATTTCGCGCGGCGTCAGGCTGCCGGCGGTGCTGGCGATCGCGTCGGCTTCGTCGGCGGCCGGGGCGGCGGGAGAACGTGCGGCGGAAGAACGGGCGGGTTCGGTCATCATTGTCTCCGTCACCCGGCATCAGGACTTCGATAATGCCGGGCCAAGCAGGCAACCTCCGCCGCGACATGCCGGCGGAGCGCCAAGGTCAGAGTTTTTCGAAAATCACGTTGTGATTGGTGTAGATGCAGATGTCGCCGGCGATTTTCATCGCCTTGCGGCAGATGATCTCGGCATCCAGCCCATCGACATCCACCAGCGCGCGGGCGGCGGCAAGCGCGAAGGAGCCGCCCGAGCCAATGCCGATCAGCCCGTCCTCCGGCTCCAGCACGTCGCCATTGCCGGTCAGCACCAGGCTGACCTTGCGGTCGGCGACGGCCATCATGGCTTCCAGGCGCCGCAGGTACCGGTCGGTGCGCCAATCCTTGGCCAGCTCCACGCAGGCCCGGGCCAACTGCCCCGGATGCTGTTCCAGCTTGGCTTCGAGGCGTTCGAACAGGGTCAGGGCATCGGCGGTCGCCCCGGCAAAGCCGGCGATGACACCGTTATCCTTGCCGAGCCGGCGTAATTTGCGGGCATTGGACTTCATAACGGTATTGCCGACCGTGACCTGGCCGTCGCCGGCGATCACGACAGTGTCGTCCTTGCGCACCAGCAGAATGGTCGTGCCGTGCCAGGGTGCCAGGCCATGGGGATTTTGACCGGGCGAGAGAACGGGATCATAAGACATGACGGTCAGATAGGCGATTGCGTTAACGGGTTCAAGCAATAGCTGACATGGCGGCGCCGGCCGGTATCGGGGAACGGCTGCCGTGACATCCGGCACCACCGCCCGGCACCCCTTCTGGCACCATAAACCCGGCAAGCTTAAGGTCAAAACCCTGGCCTTGCCGGGCTGGTATTGTTAGAAACACGTGACTTTTTGATGGGCCTTTTTGATTTCCAGGGCCAGCCGGGACCGATTTCCCATTGGTTTCTCCCTTTCGGGGGTTCCACAGGCGCGGCCGCCGGCGGGTAAAGGACGCCAGATGAACGAACAGAGCAGCAAATCGATCCCGACCGCAGGCCAGGCGACCCGCCCGGCTGTGGAACGCCGGGCGAGCGTCAGCCGCAAGACCAAGGAAACCGAGATCAGCGTCAGCGTCGATCTCGACGGCAGCGGCAAATCCGTGATTGCGACCGGGATCGGCTTCCTCGACCATATGCTGGACCAGCTGGCGCGTCACAGCCTGATCGACCTGACGGTGGAAGCCAAGGGCGACCTTCATATCGATTTCCATCACACCACCGAGGATACCGGCATCGCCATTGGCGAGGCGGTCTCCAAGGCGCTCGGCAACCGGGTCGGCATCAACCGCTATGGCGAGGCCACCATTCCGATGGACGAGACCCTGACCCGGGTGGCGCTTGATGCCTCGAACCGGCCGTATCTGATCTGGAAGGTGAACTTCTCGCGCCCGAAGCTGGGCGAGATGGATACCGAGCTGTTCAAGGAATGGTTCCAGGCCTTCGCCCAGAGCGCCGGCCTGACACTCCATGTCGAGAACCTCTATGGCGAGAACAACCACCATATTGTCGAGAGCTGCTACAAGGCGCTGGCCCGCGCCCTGCGCCAGGCTGTTGAGATCGATCCCAGGAAATCCGATGCCGTGCCCTCGACCAAGGGCGTGCTCGGCGGCTCGCTGAGCTGACGGTGGGCGCGGAGAAGCAGACGTGACCACCATCGTCATCGATTATGGCGCCGGCAATCTGCGTTCGGCCGCCAAGGCTCTCGCAGTGGCCGCCGCCGACGGCAAAGCGGGGCCGGTCTTGGTCAGCGACGATCCAGCGGCGATCCGCGCCGCCGATCGCCTGGTCCTGCCCGGTGTCGGCGCCTTCGCCGATTGCAAGCGCGGGCTGGAAAGCCGGCCCGGTGTCATCGAGGCCATGACCGAGGCTGTGATCGGCAAGCACCGGCCCTTCCTCGGTATCTGCGTCGGCATGCAGTTGCTGGCGACGGTGGGCGTCGAATACGGCGAACATCCCGGTCTCGACTGGATCAAGGGCAAGGTGGTCAAGCTGACCCCAAGCGATCCCAATCTGAAGATCCCGCAGATGGGCTGGAACAACCTTGAGCTGAAGGCCGATCATCCGCTGTTCGCCGGCCTCGCCAGCGGCGATCACGGCTATTTCGTGCACTCCTACCACTTCGTCGCCGATGATCCGAAGTCGGTCTTGGCGGAGGTGGATTACGGCGGCAAGGTGGCGGCGGTGATCGGCCGCGACAATCTCGTCGGCGTGCAGTTCCACCCCGAGAAAAGCCAGCAGGTCGGCCTCAGGCTGCTGGCAAATTTCCTCGCCTGGCGTCCATAAGCGGGGCACCCTTAAATTAGACGCGGCGTCATCGCGCGGCACGCTCGGCGACGCGGAATTCGAGTAAGACGATGCAGAACCTCATTCTCTATCCGGCGATCGACCTCAAAGGCGGGCAATGCGTGCGCCTGAAGCAGGGCGACATGGAGCAGGTGACGGTGTTCAACACCAGTCCTGCCGACCAGGCCCGGCAATTCGCCGAGGCCGGGAGCGAATGGCTGCATCTGGTCGATCTCGACGGCGCCTTTGCCGGCCAACCGGTCAATGCCACAGCGGTCGAGGCGATTTTGAAGACGGTCAAGCTGCCCTGCCAGCTCGGCGGCGGCATCCGCGACATGGCGCGGATCGAGATGTGGCTCAAAAAGGGGATCGCCCGCATCATCCTCGGTACCGTCGCGCTCAAGAATCCCGATCTCGTCCGCCAGGCCGCGAAGGCCTTTCCCGGCAAGATCGCCGTCGGCATCGACGCCAAGGGCGGCCGCGTCGCCGTCGAAGGCTGGGCCGAGACCGCCGATATCACCGCGCTCGATCTCGCCCGGAAATTCGAGGATGCCGGCGTCGCCACGGTGATCTACACCGATATCGACCGGGACGGCCTGCTGCAGGGCGCCAATATCGCCGCGACGGCGGCGCTTGCCTCGGCCCTGTCGATTCCCGTCATCGCCTCGGGCGGTGTCTCCAACCTGCAGGATCTCGTCGCGCTCAAGCAGGCCGCGCCCGCAACCCGCGGCAAGGGCGGCGGCATCAGCGGCGTCATCTCCGGCCGCGCCATCTATGACGGCCGCCTCGACCTGCGCGCCGCTCTGGCGCTGCTGAAGGAGGCTGTGTGACCGTGCGCGGAGACAGTCTCAGTCTGGCTTGCCCCTCACCCCTACCCTCTCCCCGCAAACGGGGCGAGGGAGAAAATTCGCCACCGTCACGACTCCCTCGCCCCTTTGGGGAGAGGGTAGGGGTGAGGGGTTAGTTGTGTCACTCGCTCGCGCCAGGTCATTACGAAGAGTGGCGACCGAAGCCGAGAAGCTGATGTGGAGCAAGCTGCGCAATCGGCAGCTAGACGGTTGGAAATTCTGCCGGCAGATGGAGATAGGGCATTATATCGCCGATTTTGTCTGCCGTGAGAAAAAGCTGATCATCGAGATTGATGGTGGCCAACATGCGGACAGTGCTGCGGATCGCGTTCGAACAGCTTACCTGGAAGCGGAAGGCTATCGGGTTGTGCGATACTGGAACAACGACGTAATGACGAATATTAGCGGGGCACTCGAGGCGCTGAGAGCGAGCTTGGCTTGTCCCTCACCCCTACCCTCTCCCCGAAGGGACGAGGGAGTTAAAGACCAGGAGCGTTCAAAGTCATGCTGAAGATGCGGGTCATTCCTTGTCTCGACGTGAAGGACGGGCGGGTCGTCAAGGGCGTCAACTTCGTGAACCTCGTCGATGCCGGCGATCCCGTGGAGCAGGCGAAACTCTATGACGCGGCGGGTGCCGACGAGCTGACTTTCCTCGACATCACCGCTTCCAGCGACAATCGCGAAACGCTTTATGACGTGGTGGCAAAAACCGCCGAAGCCTGCTTCATGCCGCTGACGGTAGGTGGCGGTGTGCGCAAGATCGAGGATATCCGCAAGCTGCTGCTGGCGGGCGCCGACAAGGTTTCGATCAACACCGCCGCCGTCAACAACCCGGATTTCGTGCGCGAGGCGGCGGAGAAATTCGGCGATCAATGCATCGTCGTCTCGATCGATGCCAAGGAAACCGTGCCAGGCAGATTCGAGATCTTCACCCATGGCGGACGCAACCCGACCGGCATCGATGCGGTCGCCTTCGCCAAGCAGATGGCAGAGAATGGCGCCGGCGAATTGCTGGTGACCTCGATGGATCGCGACGGCACGCGGAGCGGCTATAATATTCCCCTCACCCGCGCCATCGCCGATGCCGTCACCGTGCCGGTGATTGCTTCCGGTGGCGTCGGTACGCTGCAGCATCTGGTGGAAGGCATTCGCGACGGCCATGCGACGGCGGTGCTGGCGGCCTCGATCTTCCATTTCGGCCATCACACCATTGCCGAGGCGAAGGCCGCCCTGGCGGCGGCGCATCTGCCGGTGCGACTGTAACCGGGGCATCTGCGAACCAGCGCATCCGTAAACGGGTGGGCGTGCAACCAGCCGACGATTCGGGATCACGAGAGGACGGATATGGGCAGCGACGACAACCAGGGCAAATTGGCCGGCGATAGCGGCGCCTGTCTCGACCGTCTCTACGGCATCATCGAGAGCCGGCGCGGCGCCGATCCCAGCTCCTCGCATACCGCCAGGCTGTTCCAGAAGGGCCGAGCAAAGATCGCGCAGAAGCTCGGCGAGGAAGCGGTCGAAACGGTGATCGAGGCGATGCGCGGCGACAAGGATCTCTTGATCGGCGAGAGCGCCGATCTGCTTTATCATCTATTGGTGCTCTGGGCCGATTGTGGCGTCAAGCCGCAGGATGTCTGGGCAAAGCTGCTCGCACGCGACGGCATATCGGGCATTGCCGAGAAGGCAGCGCGCAGCAAATAATCAGGACCTATTCAGCACCTAATCCGGCAAGGGGAGCGCCTCATGGCCTATGACAGCAACAACATCTTCGCCAAGATCCTGCGTGGCGAAATTCCCTGCGCGAAGCTCTATGAGGATGACCATGTCCTCGCTTTCAGCGATATCCGGCCGCAGGCCAAGGTGCATGCCTTGGTGATCCCGAAGGGCGCCTATGTCTCATCACAGGATTTCGCCGAAAAGGCCAGCGATGCCGAGATCGGCGCTTTCATGCGCGCCGTCGCCAAGGTGGCGAAGCAGCTCGGCGTCGACGAGAGCGGCTATCGCGTGATCTCCAATAGCGGCCCTGACAGCCACCAGGAAGTGCCGCATTACCATGTCCATATCCTCGGCGGCCAGCCGATGGGCAAGATGGTGCATCTGCCCTGACACCGCCGGAGGGCAAAGCCAGACTGATCATTTTCGCCGGCCTTCCGGGCAGCGGCAAGACCACCTTGGCCCGTGCGCTGGCGGAACGGCTGCGCGCGGTTCATCTCCGGATCGATACGATCGAGCAGGCGCTGCGTCACGCCGGGATAACTGACGGCGAGATCGGTCCGGCCGGCTATATGGCTGCTTATGAGCTGGCCGCCGATAATTTGCGCAACGGCCTCAGTGTAATTGCCGATTCGGTCAACCCCCTTCCGGTGAGCCGGGACGCTTGGCGGGCTGTGGCGGAACGACTGGCGGTGGATGCGGTGGAAATCGAAATCACCTGCTCGGATGCAGCCGAACATCGCCGCCGTGTCGAGACGCGGCGCGCGGATATCACCGGATTGGTTCTGCCAAGCTGGCAGGATGTCGCCACACGAGACTATGCGCCCTGGTCGCGGCCGCGGCTGGTGGTCGATACCGCCGGCAAGAGCATCGTGGCATGCCTCGATGAGATCGTCGCCCGGTTAAAGCGACAATAGCAGCAGCGCCATAAGGCCAAAGCCGGCGCCGATCAGCTTGGTCGGGGTCAGCGTTTCGCCGTAGAACAGCGCGCCGATCATCAGCATGCCAAGCGCCACGCTGACGCCGAACAGCACGCCGCCGACGCCAAGCGGCACACCCTGGCGCAGCATGTGCTGCCAGCAGAGATTGCCGGCGACGACAAAGAGAATGGCGAGCAATGAGTTGCGGATCTCGCCGGTGACGGCGAATTGTTTGGCGAAGGTGTCGCCGACCAGTTCCAGGGCCGCGAGAGCGATGAGCAACAGCAGCCATAGCGGCAGAAAGGACGGCAGGAAGGCCGAAAGCTTGTCGATTGTCGTCTCCATGGTCTGACCCGCCGATCGCAGGCACCACATTCTGCTGGGAACGGCCCCCTCCCTGTCAATCGCGGATCGGTGACGGGACGCGGCTTCACCTGCCCTTTAGGTAAACTAAAGCGAGCTGTGAGAAATCGTGGATTGAGGCCGCGGCCCCGCCGACTAGACTGCAGCCGTCCATGGATCGCCTTGGATCGACCAGCCCGGGGGAGTTACGATGTACCGTCTCTATGACAGCGCCATTTCCGGCAATGCCTATAAGGTGCGGCTGATGCTGCACAAGCTCGACCTGCCCTTCGAGCGGATCGAGATGGATGTCGATGACGGCTCGACCCGCAAGGCGGATTTCCTCGCCCGCAATCCGGTCGGCCAGGTGCCGGTGCTGCAGCTGCCGGACGGCACCTATCTCGCGCAATCGAATGCGATCCTGGTCTATCTGGCCGAAGGAACGCGCTTCTGGCCGGCCGAGCGCCTGGCCCGCGCCCAGGCGCTGCAATGGATGTTCTTCGAGCAATACAACCACGAGCCGACCATCGCGGTGGTGCGCCACTGGGTGGCTCATCTCGGCAAGACTCCGGAAACCGAGCCGCAATTACCGGTGAAAATCGCCGGCGGCTATCGGGCGCTGGGTATCATGGAGACGCATCTCGGCGGGCGGGATTTCTTCGTCGGCGATGCCCTGACGGTGGCCGATATCGCGCTTTATGCCTATACGCATGTGGCGCATGAGGGCGGCTTTGATCTCGCTGCCTATCCGGCGGTCAGGGCCTGGCTCGACCGCGTGGTGGCGGATCCCCGCCACATCCCGATCGACCGCTGAGCCGTCAGCGATGGAAAGCGGATCGCGGCGGTATCGCTTCAGGCGGTCTTGATCCGCTGCAGGAACTGCGAGACCTCGTGGCTCAGCGTGCTGGATTCCTTGCCGAGCTGGACGGCGGCATGGCTGACGATCTCGGCGACCCGGCCGGTATCCGACGCGGCCTGCAGCACGCCGGCGATATTGCTGGTGACCTGGCGCGTGCCGTCGGCGGCTTCCTGCACGCTGCGGGCGATCTCCTGGGTCGCGGCACCCTGCTGCTCGACCGCGGTGGCGATCGCCATGGTGGTGTCGCTGACGCGCTCGATGGTGCCGGCGATGTTCTGGATGGCGGCCACGGTGCTGGTGGTCGCCTGCTGGATGGCGGCGATCTGGGCGGTGATCTCGTCGGTGGCGCGCGCGGTCTGGCCAGCGAGGTTCTTCACCTCGGAAGCGACCACGGCGAAGCCCTTGCCGGCATCGCCGGCGCGCGCTGCCTCGATGGTGGCGTTCAAGGCCAAGAGGTTGGTCTGGCCGGCGATCTCGTTGATCAGCTTGACGACATCGCCGATCTTCATCGCCGCCTCGGCCAGGCCGCGGACGGTTTCGTCGGTGCGCTTGGCTTCCGTCACCGCCGCCGCCGTGACAGTGGTCGACTGGCTGGTCTGGCGGCGGATTTCGCTGATCGAGCTCGACAGTTCCTCGGCGGCCGACGCCACGGTCTGCACATTGACGGCGGCGCGTTCGGCGGCCGAGGCCACTTCCGTACTGCGCTGCCGCGCTTCGCCGGCGCTGGAGGTCATCTGTGTGGCCGAGCTCTGCAGATCCATGGTGGTGCCGGCGACCGTCTCGACGACGTTGAAGACGGATTCCTGGAACTGCTCGCCGAGCGCCGCCAATTCCTTCTGATGCTTGATCTCGTTTTCCTCGAGATAGATCGAGATCGCGAGATCCATGTCGAGCATGACAGCCTGGTTGACGGCGACCAGGATCTCGGCCAGGCGCTGGCTGGCGCCGCTTGGCATCAGGCGCTTGAGATAGGCCTTGAGCAGCGCCTCGAAGACGCGGCAGGCGGTCAGGGCATAGCCGCCGATATACCAGCGCGGCTCCAGGCCGATGCGGCTATGGCTACGGCCGATGCGACGCACGGAATCGACATAGGACTGATCGAAGTTGCCGGAGAACAGGGCCTGCCAATGCTGCAGCTGGGCATTGCGCGCGGTCTTCATATGCGCCGGGTTGCTGAACATGCCGGTGAGGGCCGGCCAGTTGCCGAGATGGGCGTAGAACTTGTCGACGGCCGGCGGCAGGATGTCCTCAAGCAGCGCCCGGTTCTGTCGCAGCGTCTCCTTGGTCTTCTGATCTATGGCGAGGAAACGCAACCGCTCTTGGAGATGCGCCGAACTATCGGCTGCGGCTGGCTTCGACGTCATGATGGCCTCTGTCTTGTGCGAATGATCGATCAATGAATGCGACAGGTTTTATCGGCTGGCGACGATTAATTTAGACTTAATAGATGGCTTGAAATTTCGCGGCTGCGAACGAGTCTTTCTCGCTGGTTAGGCGCAGCCATTCAGCACAGCAGAGGCTGCGGCACAGGCATTTTTTCCGTCCCGCGCCTGTTACCGATGCCAGCTTCAGCGATAAGGATCGGCCGCATCGCGCAAACCGTCGCCGAAGAAGTTGAAGGCCAGCACGACGATCACCACGGGTACGATCGGCAGCATCAGCCAGGGATAGAGCACAACGACATTGATGCTCTGCGCTTCGTTCAGCAGCACGCCCCATGAGGTGATCGGCGCGCGGATGCCGAGGCCGAGGAAGCTGAGCGCGGTCTCGCCCAGGATCATGCCGGGAATGGCGAGCGTTGCCGAGGCGATGAGATGGCTCATGAAACTTGGCATCAGATGGCGAAAGATGATGCGGCGCGGCGATGCGCCCATCAACTGGGCGGCAATGCAGAAATCCTCTTCGCGCAGGCTGAGGAGCTTCGAGCGCACGGCGCGGGCAAGGCCGGTCCAGTCGATCAGGCCGAGAATGATGGTGATGCCGAAATAAACCAGCAGCGGCGACCAGGTGACGGGCAGGATCGCCGCCAGCGCCAGCCAGAGCGGCAGATGCGGGATCGAACGCAGCATCTCGATCAGGCGCTGCGCCACCTCGTCGATCCAGCCGCCGTAATAGCCGGCGAGGCCGCCGATCAGCATGCCGAGGACGAAGCTGACCGAGACGCCGATCAGACCGATGGTCAGCGAGATGCGCATGCCATAGAGAATGCGCGACAGCACATCCCGTCCCAGCCGGTCGGAGCCCAGCAGGAACATCGGGGTTTCCTTGCCGGCGGCATCCTTCGGCGCGCAGATGAGGTGCAGATCGGCGGCGACCAGGTCCCAGAAGCGATAGCGGTCGCCATGGCAGAAGAAGCGGATCGGCTTGGGCGTATCGGTCTTCTCGGTATAGACCCGCTTCAGCAGGCGCATATCGAGGTGGTAATCGAGATCGTAGACGAAGGGACCGACGAACTTGCCCTCATGGAAAAGATGCAGGCTCTGCGGCGGCACGTAGATATGGTCGACATGCCGGCTGTTGAGGGCATAGGGCGCCAGGAACTCGACCACCAGCACCGCCAGATACATCGCCGCCAGCACGAAGCCGGCGATGACCGCCAGGCGGTGGTGCCGCAGGCGCAGCCAGATCATGCGCCACTGCGAAGCCATGTAGAAGCGCTCGCGCTCGGCACTCACCATCTCGATCGCGTCGGGATCGAAGGGTGCCGTGGAGGCGTAATGCAGCGGCGGCTCGTAGTCCTGTGCCGCGGCCGGGCGCGGGGCCGCGGCGCTCGCCGATTTCGGCAGCATGGGGTCGGTGGCTTCGATCATCTCGCTCACTTGACGTTTCCTCCGCCGAGGCGAATGCGCGGATCGACGATGGCGAGCAGAATGTCGGAGATGAAAACGCCGGCAACCGTCAGAAACGCCATGAACATCAGGAAGGAACCCGCCAGATACATATCCTGGCTGCGCAAGGCCTGCAGCAGGATGGGACCCGTCATCGGCAGCGACATGACGACCGAGACGATAACCGAGCCGGAGATCAGTTCGGGCAGCAGGCTGCCGATATCGGAGATGAAGGGATTGAGCGAAACGCGCAGCGGATATTTCAGCAGCAGCCGGCTGTTGCTGAGGCCCTTGGCGCGGGCGGTGGTGACATATTGCTTATGCAGCTCGTCGAGCAGATTGGCGCGCAGCCGGCGGATCATGCCGGCGGTTCCCGGCAGGCCGATCACCAGCACCGGCACCCAGATATGCGCCAGCACGGAGCTGAGCTTGCCCCAGCTCCAGGGCTGACCGATATAGGCCGGATCCATCAGCCCGCCAATGGAGATGCCGAACCAGATATGGGCGCAATAGAGCAGCAGCAAGGCCAGGAGAAAACTCGGCGTGGCGAGGCCGATATAACCGAGGAACGTGAAGAAGTAGTCGCCGAGGGAATATTGCCGGACGGCCGAATAGATCGCGATCGGAAACGAGGCGATCCAGACGAACAAGGTGGAAGCGAGGGTGACGACGACGGTCAGCCACAGTGTATCGCCGACCACTTCGCTGACCGGCAGGTTGTGTTCGAAGGAATAGCCGAGATCGCCTTGGACGAGACCGCCGGCCCAGGTCAGGTACTGGATATAAAGCGGCTGATCGAGGCCGTATTCGTGCCGCAGGAACTCGATCTTGCTCTGGTCGACGTTTTCGCCCTGGGACTGCAGCTCGGCCATATAGGTTTCGAGATAGCTGCCGGGCGGCAGCTGGATGATGGCGAAGACAAGCATGCTGATGGCGATCAAGGTCGGCACCATCACGAGGAGTCGTCTGATCAGGTAACGCAGCATGACGTCGTCAATCTCTCAATTCTGGTCCGGTACCGGGCTCAAGGGCCGCTCGTCATCAAGCCAGAAGGTGTCGGGCTTGAAGATGCCGAGATGGGCGCCGGGATCCCAGGCGTAGATCGCCTTTTCCGGTACGTTATGAAGGTGATCCGAAACGATCACCGGCTGCGGCACATTGGCGACGATGCCGATGGTGAAGACCTGCTCGGCCCAGAGATGCAGCACCTTGAACCAAAGGTTGAGGCGCTCCGCCGGGTCCGGACTCATGCGCCAGTCCGTCAGCCAGTCCGCCAGCTGCCGCGCCGCCGGCAGGTCGATCTTCTCGCCGGATTTGCCGCCGGTTTCGATATACTGGCCCCATTTCGCCCACATCAGCTGCTGCTGGGTCGAGGGCGCGAATTCTGCCGGCGTCATATCCGGTGTCGGAAAGCTGTTGTCGACGCCGCTGGCGATCGACATCACGCTGTCGCCGGCGAAGATGCGGTTGCGAAAGACCTCGAGCTGCGAGGGCTTGATGAAAAGTGAGATGCCGATCTCCTTCCAGGAATCGGCGATCAGCTCCAAGACGTCGGATTGTTCCGACCCTTCCTCCGCCGTATCGATGATGATCTGCATCGGCCGTCCGTCGGGCAGCAGGCGGATGCCGTTCTCGTCGCGCTGGGTCAGGCCCATCTGGTCGAGCAGGGCATTGGCCTGGGCGGGATCGTAGGTCGACCACATGTTCTGTATCTCCGCCGAGTACATCGGCGAATGTTCCAGCACGGTATTGGCGCCCTCCTCGCCAAGGCCGAAATAGATCGCCTGGTTGATCTCATGCCGGTCGATCGCCAGCGACAAGGCGCGGCGGAAGCGGATGTCCCGCATCATCTGCCGCCAGACGGGATCGTTGGTGGTGAGATTGGGGTAGAGCGCCAGATTGGAACCGCGTCCGTCATCCCACAGGCGCACATGGTAATGCCCGCTCTCTTCCCCGTCCTTGAGGACGGTATAGTCCTCGAAGGAGAGATAGCGCGCCTGCAGGTCGGATTCGCCGGAGGCGGTCTTGGCCGGGATGAGTTTGCGGTCGGCGACCGTCACCACCATCTGGTCGATATAGGGCAGCTGCCGGCCCAGGCTGTCGACGCGGTAGTAATAGGGATTGCGGGTGAAGACAAAACGCTGCGCCGGCGGCTTTACCCTGAGGACCCAGGGATCGAGGGTCGGCAGATCCGGATTGTCGTTCTTGTACTGGTTATCCTTCTTGTTGTGCAAAGAGGCCCAGTTGCGCTGCCCGGATTTCTTGACCAGCGCCTCGAGCTTGTCCTTCTTGGCATATTTGACGTGGTATTTTTTCAGGTAATGCGCCGGCCGATAGATGAAGAGCGGCGCCGCCCGCGCCAAGGCGGGGAGGAATTCCGCATTGGGCTGGTCCCAGCTATAGCGGATCGTCGTCGGATCGATCACCTCCACCTTGGGCGGCTTGCCATCGACCAGCAGCTCCGTCGGCAGGCCGCCGGGATTGAGATCGGGATTATTGGCGACGTCTTCCCAGTAATAGCGGAAATCGTCCGTCGTGAAGGGCTCGCCATCCGACCATTTCATGCCCTTGCGCAGGCGGAAGGTGAAGACCTTGTTGTCGACGGCCTCGAAGCTTTCCAGGACATCCGGCACCAGGCGGTAATCACTGTCATAGCAGATAAGCCGCGCATAGCCGTAGGCGACCATGACACGAGTATCCTTGGCGCTGGCCATCAGCATGCGGATCTCGCCGCCCTGGCGCCCGGTCTCGGCCATCTTCGCCACGGCAGGATGTTCCGGCAGCCGTTGCTCGACCGGCGGCAATTTACCCGCCGCTTCCTCAGCACTGAAATAGGATGCGCTGATATAGCTGGCGGGCGCCGGCGTCGCCGCGGCCTGTTGCTGGGCTGCGGCGGAGGTTGATGCGGTCGGGGTTGGAGCGGCCGGCGCTGAAGTGGTCGGGCCCTGGGCGTCCTGCGCCATCGCTGCCAGGGGCAGGCAGGCGGCGCCGAGCAGGAGCAGCGGCGCGAGAACGAGAAGCTGCCGGCGCCAGGCGGTCATGCGGCGACCTCGCGGATATCGATGCCGGCGCGCACCCAATGGTCCTTGGCGATCTCCACCAGGCCCGGCCGTGCATTGTCGTCGATGGTGAAGGGGCTGGGCCAGGCGGACGGGGTCGAGGCCTTGCCCTCCATCAGCTTGGCAAAATCCAGCTTGTGGTCGAGCGAAGGATCCGGCACGGCTGCCAGCAGGGCCTTGGTATAGGGATGGGTGGGCGCGCGGAACAGCCGTTCGGCCGGCGCCATCTCCACCAGCCGGCCGGCGCACATGACCATAATGCGGTCGGCGATGTAATCGACCACGGCGAGGTTATGCGAAATGAAGATATAGGTCAGGCCGAGCTTTGCCTGCAGATCCTTCAGCAGATTGAGGACCTGGGCCTGGATCGAAACGTCGAGTGCCGAAACCGGCTCGTCGCAGATCAGGATATCCGGTCGCAAGGCGAGCGCCCGGGCGATGCCGATCCGCTGCCGCTGCCCGCCGGAGAAGCTATGCGGATAGCGATTGAGATGTTGCGGCCCCAGCCCCACCAGCCGCATCAGCTCGCGGGCCATTTCGCGGCGATCCTGCGCGCTGCCGACTTTATGGATGGCCAGCGGCTCGGTGACGATATCGAACACCGTCATGCGCGGGTTGAGCGAGTTGAACGGATCCTGAAAGACGAATTGGATGCGGCGCCGGAATTCGGTCAGCTCGGCGCCGCGCAGGGCGAGGACATCGACCGGCCGGTTGCCTTCATGGAAGGTGATGCTGCCGGAATCCGGCAGCAGCGCACGCATGATGATCTTGCTGAGCGTCGTCTTGCCGCAGCCGGATTCGCCGACCAGGCCGAGGCATTCGCCACGCCGCAGGGTGAAACTGACGTCATCGCAGGCGCGCAGCACTTTCTCGTGGTCGCTGCCGCTCCAGCTCTCGTTGCGGATGCGATAGGACTTCTCGATATGTGAGACCTCCAGCAGCGGCGCTCCGGGGACCATCTCCTCGGCATCGGCGCGATGGGTGCAGCGTTCATAGACGTTGCCGATCTCGCTCTTGATTTCGCGGATCGGCGTCAGGCGTTCATGCTTGCCCATGCCGAAGCGCGGCACCGCGCGCAGCAAAGCCTGCAGATAGGGGTGGCGCGCACGGGCAAAGATGTCCTGCACGCTGCCGGATTCCATGACTTCGCCGTGATAGAGGACCACGACCTCGTCGGCGATATTGGCGACGACGCCGAGATCATGGGTGATGATCAGCATCGCCATCTGCAATTCCTGCTGCAGATCGCGCATCAGTTTGAGGATCTGCGCCTGGATGGTGACGTCGAGCGCGGTGGTCGGTTCATCGGCGATCAGCAATGCCGGGCGGCAGATCAGCGCCATGGCGATCATCGCGCGCTGGCGCAATCCGCCGGAAAGTTCGAAAGGGTAGCTGCGCATGGCCCGCGCGGGATCGGGAAATCCGACCAGCCGCAGCATCTCACGCACTGTCTCCCTGCCTTCGGCGGCATCCATCTGGCGATGGAGATGCAGCATCTCGCTGATCTGGTCGCCGATCGTATGGACCGGTGACAGCGAGGTCATGGGCTCCTGGAAGATGATCGAGATCGACTGGCCGCGGATTTCGCGAATGGCGAAGCCGTCACGCGGCATCTCGGCGATATTGACCAGGCGGCCGCCCTTGGCGCGGTTGTCGAACAGGATATCGCCTTGGGTAATGCGCGCACTTTTCGGCAGGATGCCCATGATCGCCTGGGCGATGACGGATTTGCCGGAGCCGGATTCCCCGACCAGCGCCACCGTCTTGCCGGCCGGCACGCGGAAGGAGACGCCGCGCACGGCTTCCAGCGGTCCCGATTCCAATTTGAAGCCGATGCGAAGGTCGCGAATCTCCAGCAGATTGCCGCTCATGTGTCGTCGTACCTAGGTATTGCGTCGGGTTGCGGAATGCCGGGCAGCGTCGCCGTCAGGCGCATTGCCGGAGATGGATTGCGGCGCCGCGGCCGCCAGCATTTCAGGCGGCAGGCTGGCGAGAACGCGCAGGTTGTCATCGCTGACGGGATCGACCTCGACGCCGTTGCGCCGCGCCGCCGCCGCCGCGCGCTCGGTCAAGACGAAGAATTGCGGCAGCCCGGATTCGATGCTGATGCGCGTCCTGGCGGCATCGCGGAGGTTAAGCACCAGCCAGCCGTCGCTGAGCGGCGAGGCCGGCCCGCGCGCCTCTCTACCGTCCCTGTCGTCTCCACGATCCCTGTCGTCGAAACCCCGGCGACCGATACGTCCCAACACGCTCCCAAATCCTTTTTTCTTTGGCCGCCGTCGCGGATAGTACCGCAACGACAAACCGCTCAGGCTGTTCCATTCGATACGCCGCTCGGCGCCGAACAATAGACGCGATACGCCGCTCTCATCCACCTGGAAGACCGTCCGGTGCTGCAATACCGTGCGTATCGTGTAGGCGACGCAGCACAGCGTCAAGGCAAGGAACAGCCAGAGGAGCTTGCTGGTCCAACCCGATGTGACCACCATCACAACGCAAATCGCCGTGCCCGACAAGCCGATGGCATAGTCGGTGGCGAGGGCCGAGAGCGGATAACGCAAAACCGTCATTCTTCCTTCTGGTCCAGGATATTGGCGAAGACCGCCGGAGCCGTCAGCCACCGTATCATGGGAAAGCGTGAAAGCCAGTCCTGCAATCGATCCAAAAACGCCCAGCTTGGTTCATCATGGACCAGATGATGTGTCAGGATACCTGTCGGTTCGGCGGCATCCGCGTGACCCAGCCGGCGATCGCGCAGATGGCGGGTCAACAAGGCCAGGCTCGGTTCGGTGCCGAGGAAGCCGCGTGCGCCGCGCCAGTCGATGATATCAACATGGGTGTTAACCTGCCGTAAACCGGGGACAGGCTGCGGCGCCGGGCGGGGCAGATAGGTGGTAAAGCCATGAAAGCCGGCCCGCGGCAGGCCGTCCCGCACCTGCGGAGCGATGCGGTTCCAGGGCGGCGTCATGACCGGCAGGGCCCGCGTGCCGAAATGCCGTCGCAGGATGGCGGCGCCCTGCGCGAGCTCGGCCAGCACCGTCGCCGCGGGGCGGGCGCCGCCCAGCTCCGCCTTCTTGCGATCCGCCGGCTCATGGTTGCGATGGGCAAAACCATGCTGCAAAACCGCGACCCGGTCGGCATCGCTGCCGGCCAGGAGCTGCGCCAGGTCCTGCTGCATCGCGGCAGGAATGACGGCGAGCGCGATCGGCACCCGCGCCGTCGTGATCAGCTGGCGCAAGGCCGGCGTGTCGCTGACGGCATCGTCGTCCCGCCACCACAGATCCACCATCCGTCCGGCCGCCTGCCAATGCGCCAATTCCTCGGCCAGGACCAACCAGGAGTTGCTCACCGCCGCGCCTCCAGCAGCTGTCTCGCGGTGCCGGCGGCACCGTCGAGATCAAGATCGAAGGCGGCCAATTCCTGCGCGATCCCGGCCCCCCGGCCGGCGGTGTCATCGATGGCGGCGGCGAGGTCGGCGGGCTGCAGACGCGCCGGATCGATCACCCGCAGCAGCCCGCGCTCCTGCAGCAGGCGGCTGCGCAGCGTCTGCTCGCTCTCGCTGCCCTCGGCGAAAGGCACGACGACGGCGGGACATTGCGCGGCCAGCAGTTCCATGACGGTGTTGTAGCCACCTTGCGAGACGGAGACTAGGCAGGCCTGGAGCAAGGCCGGAAAATCGCTGCGAAAGGTCTCGACGGTGAGGCCGGCCTCCACCGCCTGGCGGACAATTTCGGCTGCTGTTGCCGGCGGCAGGTTGCGTCCGGTGACGATACGCCAAGGCCGGTCGCGATAGCGGCTGAGCGCCTTGGCGGCGATCGCCGCGGTGAAGAGCGGCGCACCGACGGCGCCGCCGCCAGCCGAGATCAGGATTTCTCCCTGGCTCCGGTCAGCCTGCCCCTGCCCGTCACGCCCCTGCCCGCCGCGCCCCTGCCTCGCCCCCGGCTCGACCACATAGCCGGTGTAGCGCAGCTTACCGGCGAACCGCGACGCCTCGGGGAAGGTGCGCTCCAGCGTGACGAGGCGCGGGTCGCCGTGCACCAGCACCAGGTCGAAATAGCGTTCGATCAGCGCCACCGTCTCGGCGCGACGGTCAGCGCGCCCCTTGTCCACCAGGATGTCGCGCAGCGAGCAGGCGATCAGCGGCCGGCCGCCGGGTTGGCCGGCACGCGCCGTCGCCTCTTCCAGCAGCGGCAGCAATTCGAAGCGGAACTGGCGCCGTCCGAAGGGATACATCTCGATCAGCAGAATGTCCGGCCGGGCGGCGGCGAAGTGGCCGAGCAGCTGGCGGCGACGCTCATCGCGCCAGGCATCGTCGATCGGCCGGCCGGCGGCATCGACAATCGTCGAAAAGCTGGCGTCGGCGGCGCTGGCCGGCGGCAGCTGGATCAATTCGGCGCCGCCGAGATCGAGCCCCGGCACGGGCTCGCCGCCGGAAACGAAGGTGACCTCGGCGCCCGCCTGCGCCAGTCCCCGGGCGATGGCGGCGGCGCGGCGCATATGGCCGATGCCAAGCAGATGCTGAACATAGAAGAAGACGCGCTGCGTCATGACGGATCAAGCCCTCCCGCTTCCGCCTGGTCCGCATCCGCCGCTCCGCCGGCAGTGCCTCCCGGTGCCAGCAGCGGCAGATTCATCGCAAGCACGACGGGGTGTCCGCCGGCATCGAGCCGGAAGCGATGCGCGCAATTGGCGCGGATTTTTTCCGGCGGCTTGACTGTCATGTCCCAGCCGGTCGCCTCGGCATAGAGGGCGCGCAACACTGCTTTATGGGCCACCGCAACGGTATCGCGGCCGGCTTCGGCCAGTTCCAGCAGCAGGGGCCGCAGCCGCACCTGCACCTGGCGTGGTGATTCACCGCCGGGCGCATGGAAGTCGAGGCCCAGCAACTCCCGCTGCGCCGCGTCGCCGCCGGGCATGGCGCGCAGATCGCGCAGGGTCTTTCCCTCCCAGGCGCCGAAATCCATCTCGACCAGGCGCGGATCGATCCGCACCGCACGGCCGGGAAAGAGCAGTGCCGCCGTCTCGCGCGCGCGTTGCAGGGGGCTGCTCAAAATCTGCCAGCCGGCCCAGACCTGCGCCGCCGCCTGCCACTGCCGGGCGAGTTCCCGCCCGGCATCGTCCAGCGCGATGTTGCTGCGGCCCTGCAGGCGCTTTGCCCGGTTCCAGGGTGTCGGCGCATGACGGATGACGACGAGCTCGGTCGTGGTTCCCGCTGTCTTGCCCTGCACGCTCATGGCTGCACTCCAAGCTTGCGCAGGCTTTCTGCCAGTACCCCCGCCGCGCTGGCGATATCATGATACTGCTCGACCGAGCGCCGGGCGGCGCGGCCGATGGTGTCGAGATCGCTCTCAAGCGCCTCGCCCAGCAAAGCTGCGAAGGCATCGGGGCGATGCGGCGGCGCCAGCCAGCCGGTACGCGCACGGCCGTCGCGGCCCGCGCTGATAATGGCCGGCACGCCGCCGATTGCGCCGGCAAGGACCGGCAGGCCACAGGCCTGGGCTTCCAGAAGCGCCATGCCGAAGGCCTCGTTGACGGCCGGCCACACCATCAGATCCGCGGCGGCATAGATCGCCGGCAGGTCCTCCGGCGCCCGGCGGCCAAGGAACAGCACGCGGTCACCGAAGCCGGCAAAAGCCGCCGCCACCTCGGCGCGCGCGGCGCCATCGCCGACGATCAGCAGCCGCCACCGTCGCCGCTGTCCCAATATCGTGAGCGCGGTTGCCAGTTCCCGGTAGGAGGCGAGTTTGTCACCCGGCCGCATCATGCCGACAGCCAGCAGCCAGGGCTGCGCGGGGTCGAGGCGATGGCGGCGGGCGATGGCGGTGCGGGCAAGGACGGTCTTCGCTTTCGCCCGGTCCGGCAAGGCCGGCGCGAAGGCGGCGAGATCGAGAAAGGGCGGCAGGTCGACCAGCCGGCTCCGGTCAACGATCGGCCGCAGGCATTCCTTGTCGCTGGGATTGAGACAGAAGATCTGCCGCGCGGCCTTGATTGCCGCCTCGGCGCCGCGGTGATTGAAGGCCCAGTCGCCCTCGGCCCGCTTCGGCGCGTGGCTCGCTTCCGCCAGCAGATAGGGAATATCGAGCGCCGCCGCCACCTTCGGGCCGATCCAGTCCACCGCCTTGTAGTAGCTGTGATAGGTGAACCAGAGCTGTGGCCGTTCGGCCTTGGCGCGCTGCCGGTATTGCGCGACGAGCCGCGCGGCGGTCGCCTGCGCCCGGTTCGCGAGCTGCTGCTGCAGGCGGGGATCGGCCTTGGCGATCCGGGTCCGCAACTGGCTGGCGAGTTCGACCTGCGCGCCCTGGCGCCGCCAGGCGGCCAGGAACAGGCGGGCGATGGTGCGGTCGCCGGAAGGGTTGGGATGGCGCGGCGATTTCAGCGGCGCGTAAAAGGCGATCCGCGTCATGTCGGCTGTTGGCTCGATGACCGGCCAGGCGCGCCGCGATCTTGCGCGGTCTCGCTGCGCAAGCGGACCGTCGCCGGTGCAAGGTCGCGGCGGAAGCGGGCGGCAAGATCGGCAATGCCGGCCTGCATGGTGAAATCGCGGCGCACCCGCGCGAATCCGGCTGCGGCGAGCCCCTGCCGCCGGGCGGGATCGAGCAACAGCATGCGCAAGGCCTCGGCCAGAGCGGCAGGATCCTCGCTCGGCACCAGCCAGCCGGTCTCGCCATGGCGGATCAGCTCCGGCACGCCGGAGAGGTCGGTGGCGAGGACGGCGAGCGCCTGGCTCTGCGCTTCCATCAGCACATTGGGCAGGCCGTCGCGATCGCCGTCTTCAGTGATGCGGCTGGCCAGCACGAAAAGATCGGCCGCGCGATAGGCCGCCAGCACCTGGTCCTGCGGCAGGGCGCCCTGCCAGATGATGCGATCGGCAATGCCAAGTCGTTCCGCCAGTTGCTTCAGCGCCGGCAATTCCGGCCCGCCGCCGATATGGCGAAAGCGCCAGTCGAGATCCTTCAGGCGCGCCAAGGCCTGCAGCAGATCGGGATAGCCCTTCTTCGGCACGGCACGACCGACCGACAGGATGACGGGCGGCGCACCCGCCGGAGAGGCCGGCGCGGGTGGCGTCGGGAAGCGGTCGAAATCGAGGCCGTGATAGACCAGAGACACCTTGTCGTCCCGTCCCGGATCATCCATCGCCGACAATTCCCGCAGATGGCGGCAGCCGCTGGCGGTGCAGGTCACCAGCCAGTCGAGATCGGCGAGCTTCTCCCGCTTCTCCCAGGCCGGAATCGTCCAGATATCCTTGGCATGGGCCGAACAGCTCCAGGGGATCAGCGTCATCAGGCTGCAATAATACGCCACGGCGGCCGGCGTGTGGAGGAAATGCGCGTGCAGCCGCCGGACTTCGCCATGGTCGCCGGCGGCGATCTCGGCGGCCAGCACGCAGGCCTGTCCGAAGCGCCGCACGCGGTTGCGGGTAAAATCGCGCCTGAGGTCGCGCAGCCAGGCGGCGCGCGCGGCGCGATAGCCGGGCAGCTGTCGCGATCGCCACCAGCCGCGCAGCACCCGCAACGGCTCCTGGTGCAGGTATTCCGGCAGGTAAGTCACCGGCGCCATGATTTCGCGATGGACGGGATGAACATGCTTGTCGGTGGGAAAGCGTAACGAGATCAGGCGCAGCGGCAGGCCGAGCTGCTCCAGCGCGCGGATCTCCTGGGCGATGAAAGTCTCCGACAGGCGCGGATATCCCTTCAGCAGGAACAGGATCGACGCGCCGTCATCGGGAAAAGGGTCGCCGGAAGGAGATGCGAGGAAGCCGGTCACAATCGATCGATCACGGATGGTCGGTCAGGAGGCAACCGGCTTGGTCATCATCGCGCGCTGCTGATCTTCAGTTCCTGGGAACGCCGCTGCTGATGCAGGCGGCGCGAGCGGAGCAGCGATTGCTGGACCAGGCGATTGACGCTTTCGAGCCCGTCGAGCAGGCCGGGCACCACCACCTCGCTCGGCAGCGCCTGCTGCGGCACTTGGCGCAAGGCAGTGGCCATCGCCTTCCAGTCGCGCATGCCGTCATCTTCCAGCATCGAGACCAAGCCCAGCTCCTTGGCCCTGGCCGCGCGCAGATATTGCTCCATGCGCGGCTTGGTGCGCGGGATGATCAGCGAGCGCTTGTCGAAACTCAGGATCTCGCAGAAGGTGTTGTAACCGCCCATGGCAACGACGCCGATCGCCCGGTCCATCAAGGTCTCGAGCTGGGCATCAAAAGTGATCGCCTCGACATTGTCGAGCTGGGCGGCGCGATGCAGGAATTCCGCCTGGCGGTCAGAATGCATGAAAGGCCCCAGGACCAGCAGCGCGGGATAAGGCTGCTTGCGGTCGTTTTCATAGGCTCTGAGGACCCAATCGATGACGTCCTCGCCATCGCCGCCGCCACCGGTGGTGACCAGCAGATAGGGGGCCTGGATCTTCTGCAGCGGCGTCACCGAGGGCTCCTGCGGCAGGGAGCGCCGCAGATAACCGGTATAGGTCATCTTGTGCAGCACCGATCCCGGCAGGTCGATACCCTCCAGCGGCTCGCAGATCTGCGGCAGGCCGTAGACCCAGATCGCGTCATAGAGGTCGCGCAAGGCCGGCACGGCGTTCTTGCGTTCCCATTCGGGCGCCAGCGAGGCCGGCTCGTCCATGATGTCGCGCAGGCCGAGCACCAGCTGGGTGCCGCGATCGCGCAGCATTTCCAGGGTCTCACGCACCTCGCCGCGCAGGCCGAGCGGCTCCTTGTCGACGATGAAGATGTCGGGGTCGAAAATGTCGGCCGTGTGCTTGATGATCGATTCCCGCATGGCGAGGGTTTCGTCGATATCGATCAGCAGGCTCAAGGGCGTGTAATCGCCGCTGCGCAGCTTGATGACGCCCGGCACACGGATGAAATCGACCCGGGCGCGGAAGTTGAAGCTGCCGATGATCGGCGAGCCGGTCAGGATGATGACCGACATATCCTTGTTCTGCTCGACCAGGTAATGAGCGATCGCCCGGCACCGCCGCAAATGGCCGAGGCCGAAACTGTCATGGCTATAAATCAGTACTCGCGCGTCGCGCTCGTTCATCGTCGTCTCCGACACGCGCCATCCCCCGATCGCGAAATCGGCCGGATTATGGCATGGTCGCCAGGAGGCTAAAAGCTAAGATTTCGGGGCAATCCGGCCGGCCCCTCTCGGTCCGGGATTGGCTTATCGGATGCAGGTCTGCCAGCAAAGTCTGACCTCGTCAACTACCCCCGGTACCGGCCGCGCTCTTCCCGGCGTCTATCCAAGCCGCCGCTCAATCCGCTGATCCGTTTGAGAATTTTTGCTGAAGCCCGGCTGGTAACTTGCCCCATTCCCGGCCAGCGCCTATCTTCGTCGGCAAGGTGGTTGACGTGGCGCCAATGCAGCCGGCATTGCGCGGCTGCGCGAACAGAAGGTCGGGTCGGGCGATGGATCGCAGGCTGTTCACATATATCTGGAGAAACAGCTGGCAGGATCAGCTCCTCATCCTCGCCGTGGTGTTGATTTCCAAGGTCTTCTATTTCATTTCGCTCGATCTGCCGAAGCAGATCGTCAATAACGGCATCCGCGGCGACATTTTCAAGCAGACCGACAGCAAGGTCACGCCCTTCCTGCATCTGACCTTCGGGCCCTATGACTGGCTCGGCGTTCCCAAGGTCACCTTGTTCGAGGGTATCCAGCTCGACCAGCTCAATTATCTCTTCGCCCTGTGCTTCAGCTATCTGTTCTTCGTCGTCGCCAATGGCTGGATGAAGCAGCGGGTCCTGACCGATAAGGGGCGGCTCGGCGAGCGCATGCTGCGGCGCCTGCGCTATCAGCTGTTCGACCGCGTCCTGCGGTTCCCGCTCGGCCATTTCCGCAAGGTGAAGCAGGCGGAGATCGCCACCATGATCAAGGATGAGGTCGACCCGATCGGCGGCTTCATCGGCGATGCCTATGTGACGCCGGCCGATCTCATCGGTACCGCCCTGACGGCGCTTTATTTCCTGTTCACCCAGAGCATCTTCCTCGGCGGCGTCACCGTGGGGGTGCTGGCGGTGCAGATGCTGGTGATCCCGCGGCTGCGTCGCAAGATCCTGCAGCTCGGCCGGCAGCGCCAGGTGACCGCGCGCGCTTTGGCCGGGCGCATTGCCGAAGTGGTGGACGGCGCCCAGGACATCCATGTCCACGACACCTCGAATTATGAACGCGCCGATATCGTGCACCGGTTGGGGATCATTTTCGGCATCCGCTTCGATCTCTATCAGCGCAAGTTCTTCGTCAAATATCTCAACAACATGCTGGCACAGACCACGCCCTTCCTGTTCTACCTGATCGGCGGCTATCTGGCGCTCAAAGGCAGCTTCGATACCGGCAGCCTGCTCGCCTCGATCAACGCCTATAAGGACGTGCCGAGCCCGATCAAGGAGCTGATCGACTGGGACCAGAACCGCCAGGATGTGCAGATCAAATATGAACAGGTGATGGAGCAGTTCTCGCCGAAGGAGATGCTGGAACCGGACAAGCAATCGGTCGATGCCGACATAAGCCTGCCCGAGGCGCCGATCGAGCTGCAGAATATGGGCGTCGCGGACGAAAGCGGCGCGCGGCTGCTGGAAGACATCAATGCCGCCATCGCCCCGGATCGCAGCCTCATCGTGCTCGGCCATGGCAAGGAAACCCTCGGCCAGGCGCTGGTGCGCCTGACGGCTGTCACCGCCGGCGCGATACGGATCGGCAATCGCGATCTGCGCGATCTGCCGGAGGCGGCTTTGGGTCGCTATCTTTCCTATGTGGGGGATGAGTCTTTTCTCTTTCCGATCTCGATCCAGGACAATGTGCTTTACGGCCTCAAGCATCGCCCCGAGCGGCAGGTTGAATATGCCGAGAGCGAAAAGCGCGCCAGCGCCTGGCGGATGATGGAAGCGGCAAGGGCCGGCAATCCCGTATTGGATATCGCTGCCGACTGGGTCGATTATCAATCGGTCGGCGCCAAGGATGCGGCTGATCTGGCGCGCCGGCTGACGGAGCTGTTGCAGGTGACCGAGATGGCCGGCGATGTCTATCAGTTCGGTCTGCGCGGTCTGGTCGATCCGGCTGAGGATCCGGAAAGCGCTAAGCAGTTCCTGGAAGCCCGGCGCGCCATCGCCGACCGGCTGCATGAGCCGCGTTTCGCCAGCCTGGTCGAACCCTTCGACCCGGAGGCCTATAATAAGAATCTCAGCTTGGTGGAAAACCTGCTGTTCGGCACCGCGACCGGCGGCAGCGGCTTCGATTATGGACGCCTGGTCGACAGCCCCTTCCTGTCGCAGCTGCTGGAGCGCGAAGGGCTGATGCAGGACATCCTGCATATGGGCCAGCAGATTGCCGAGACCATGGTGGAAATCTTCGCCGACCTGCCGCCCGGCCATCCCTTCTTCGAGCAGTTCAGCTTCATCGCCGCCGACCAGCTGCCGGCCTACCAGCAATTGGTGGCGCGGCTGCGCAACACCGGCCTCGAGGCGGTCTCGCCGGCCGATCGCCGACGCCTGATCGGCGTTACCTTCCCCTATATCGAGGCGCGTCACCGCTTGAACCTGATCGACGCGGCGATGGAACAGCGCCTGCTGAAAGCGCGCCGGGCCGTGGCGGAAACCCTCCCGGCCGATCTGCGCGAACGCATCGATTTCTACGATCCCGACCGTTACAACGCTGCCGCCTCGGTGCAGGACAACCTGCTGTTCGGCCGCCTGGTCTATGGCCAGGCCCAGGCGCATGTGAAGATCGGCAAGCTGATTTCCGAGGTGATCGACAATCTCAACCTGCGGCCGCGCGTCATGAGCGTGGGGCTGGAGTTCAATGTCGGTTCCGGGGGCAAGAAGCTGTCCACCCAGCAGCGCCAGAAGGTGGCCCTGCTGCGGGCGCTGATCAAGCGGCCGCGTTTCCTGATCTTGAACAACAGCCTGGCCTTGTTCGACCATGCGACCCAGCACCGGCTGCTGGAAAAAATCCTGCAGCAGCGCCAGGGTCTGGCCACCGTGCTGATGACCGATACCGCCAGTCTGGGCCGGTCTTGCGACGACGTGCTGGTATTGAAGGAAGGGCGGATCCGTGAGAAGGGCCGGCGTGACCAGCTGGATCAGCCAGGCAGCCTGTTCCGCGATCTCGCGGGGCCGCCCTCGCAGGAGGCGGCCGAGCGGGAAATCGGCGGTACCATGCCGGAACTGGCCTCGGCCAAATAGACCGGCGATGATGAAAACAGACGCAAGGATGGCCGGCTTGAACGATAAGGTGATGTGACATTGCCGGTCATGTGGGTGTCATAATTGGGCGAAAGGATGGAGCAAGGGGATGAGCATTCACGACGACGTGGAAGCGCTGCGGCGCATACCGCTTTTTGCCAAGGTCGAGCCGTCGAAGCTGAAGCTGATGGCCTTTGCCAGCGAGCGGGCGACGTACCAGGCCGGCGACATCCTTTTCAACCAGGGTGATCTTGCCGACGCTGCCTATATCATCCTCGATGGACGGGCCAATATCGTCGTCAACACGCCGAGCGGGCCGCTGACCGTCGCCGAGGTCGGCCGCGACGCCTTCGTCGGCGAGATCGGCATTCTTTGCGACGTGCCGCGCACCGCCACCATCGTCGCCAAGGAACCGCTCACGACCCTCAAGATCACCAAGGACCTGTTCTTCCGTATGGTCACGGATTTTCCCTCGATCGCCATCGAGGTGATGCGGGTGCTCGCCCAGCGCCTCGAACACACGACGGAACAGCTGCGCGATGCGGTTGCCGAACAACATCAATAACTGCGGCCAAGTCTGGCATCCCGGCGCAGCATAACGACCATCACAGCATGAAAGTCATCCGATCGTGAGCCGTCTCGAAAGCGTTATCCGCCGCCTGCAGGCGCAGCGTGCCTGTCTCAATGCCGGCCTCGACCTGGTGCGCGACTTGTCCGGTTCGATCCTCGAATTCGGCCTCGGCAATGGCCGCTCCTATGATCATTTGCGGGAAAATGGCGGCGGCCGCGAGATCTATGTCTTCGACCGGCAAGTGGCGGCCTATCCCGATTGCATCCCGCCGGAAGACCGCCTCTTTGTCGGCGATTTCAGGGACACGTTGCCGCGTGCCGTCGCCCAGCTCGGCGCCGCGGCAGCCTTGATCCATGTCGATTGCGGCAGCGGCAAGCCGGAGATCGACCGTCAGGTGGTCGCGGTCCTGCGGCCCGGTCTGCTGCAATTGCTGCGGCCGGGTGCCGTGCTGGTCAGCGACCAGGAGATTTCCGATCCCGCCTTGCAGCCCCTCCCCTTGCCCGCCGATGTCGGCAGCGGGCGCTATTTCATGCTGCGACGGGTCTAGGATTGCCGTGGCCAGCCCGCGGCGGCGCCCTGTCCTGCGCGTCGGGCCGGAGCTCCTCTGCCTGCTGATCTCGTTGTCCGCCTGTCAGCCGATGTCCGCGCCGGTGCAATTGAGCGACGATCCCGCCGATGCGATCTTTCGCACCGATGCCGCCATCGTGCGCCGCCATGGCCGGATGATGAGCTGGGAAAAGCAGCAGATCGACGGCTATCATGCGATGCTGCAGGAGCGCGCCGCCGACAGCCTTTCCTGCAAGGAGCGCGAGCTGCTGCTGGTGCAGCCGGCCATTGTGGACCTGGCCGCCCACGCGGAGACCGCCGAGCGCAAGGCCTATGACGACGCAGCCCGGCATCAATTGCTGCTGATCATCAAAGGCGGCAATCCCTGCGCTTTCCCGGAGATCAATCTCGATTAAAGACATGCCGCTGATGAGGATGGGCAGGGATGTCGAAGCGGTGGGTCTGGTGGACTTGGTCGGCCACGCCGGCGCGCTCTGCCGCCGGATGGGAAGCGGTCGCCCGCGCGGGCCTTGTCGGCGATCTGCTGATGATCCCTCTGGAACCTGGCGACTATCCGATCTAATGCCATGAGGGTCGCATTGAATCATCACGGCGCTGCGGGGCTCGGTTCGGCATTACCACCGAAGACGGGCGCCTCTGGTCCATCAGCAAGAGCCAATGTTGCCGCATCCGCCCGGGGCTGAGGCCTCGCTGGACGACCGACAGCGACGCGACCGTGCTGGTGGTTTTCAGCAAGGCCTAACGCATCATCTAGCCAATGGACCGGAGCGACGGACGACGGACGCAGGCCGTCCGTGAGGCGGCCCAGGCGAGCTTCGCTCTGCCCCAAGGCCGCGAACCTCTGCCATGCGGGAACTGTCGAACTGCTGAACGCTTCTCCCTCTGGATCGTCTTCTTGCCAAGCGTCCCGCCACCGCACGCTGCTGCCGTTCGTATGGTGCGCCGTTATCGACCCTTGGGGATCTATGTACCGGCGATCCTTAAAACGGAGAGCAAGCGATGACCCAGGATGTAATCGCACGCATCGGCATTGCCGCGCCCTTGAGCGGCCGTCCCTGTGACCTCGGCCGCGAGATGGCACAAGCTGCGCAAATGGCGATTGTCGAAGCGAATGAAGCTGCCCGCCCGAGCGAAACGCGCGGTTGCCGGATTCAGGGGGTCGTGCTCGATGACCGCGGATCCAGCCTTGACGGCATCGCTTTGGCGCGGCGATTGATAGACACCGAAGGCATGGTCGGCGTGATCGGACATTACAATAGCAATGTCCATCTCGCTGTCGCACCGCTCTACGAGGAGGCGGGGCTTCTGCATATGACGCCGATCGTCTCCAATCCCGGCCTCACCGCCGCCGGCTGGAGGACCGCCTTCCGCTTCACCAACAGCGATGACGCGACGGCACGGGCGATCGCCACGCATCTCACGCGGGAATACGGCAAGAAGCGCGCCGTGGTCGTTACCACCAAGACCACCTATGGCAACAGCATGGGACGAGAATTCTGCAAGGCCTTCGGCGATTTGGGAGGTGAGGTCCTGGCGCAACAGACGGTCGAAGAGGGCGTGAGCGAGTTCCAGCCGCTGGTGGCGGGCCTTCCCTCCGATGCCGACCTGATCTTCTACGGCGGCACTTTCGAGGGCGCGCCGTTGCTCAAGGAATTGCGGCGCCAAGGCCGCCCCCAGCTCTTCGCGACCGGCGACGGCTGCTGGGATTCGGTGAATTTCCTGGAGCCGTCAGGCGCAAGGGCCATGGAGGGGGAAGGCGTGCTGGTTCTATCGGCCTGCCCGGAGGTGGGCTATGTGCCGGCGTCACGCGACTTCGCCGCGCGCTATGCAAAGCAATACGGCCCGGTGATCAATTATGCCGTCAACTGCTATGACGCGACAAAAGTACTGATCGATGCTATCGCCAGAGCCGCGACGAGGACGCTGACCCGGCATACAGTTCTCGAGGCCCTGCGTGAGACCCGGTACCAGGGCATTGCTTATCCCCGAGCCGCCATGTTCGACGGCAAAGGCAATAATCTCGCCGCCGTCACCGCCCTGCATGTCGTGCGCGACGGGAGGTTTCAGCAGGTCGCAGTATATGAGCGCTAATGCGGGAAAGGCCGCATAGCTGAGAAACACCCGCCGCTATGCCGCCGGCACATCGAGCAATGACAATGAAACGGCAAGTGCCGCTGCCGCCGACTGAAACTCTGTCGATCTCCGGGCAGTAAAGCGCCCTTACGCCGCACTCACCAAACCAGCCGCCAGATCGACGCTGCGCTGCATGTCGAGGCGGCGGATGGAATTGAGCAGCGTCTTCACCACCGCCGGCACGGGCTCGCGGTCGGCATAGACGAGGCCGATCTGGGGCGAGGGCTCGGGCTCGACCAGTCGGCGCATCTTCAGGCCCGGCATGCCGGAAATGAGCGAGAGAAAACCATGCGGCAGGATGGTGGCGACCTTGCCGTCGCGCACATGGGCAATCAGCGACAAGGGCGAGTTGGCCTCGATCTGGGCGCGGACTTCGGCCCCGATGCTGCGGAAAACCCCGTCGATGATGCGGCGGTTCTGCATGTCGCGCGAGAGCAGGCAAAGCGGCAGGCGGGCGGCGTCGCGCCAAGTGACCCTGGCCCTGCTGTCCTGGCCGGCCTCGATCAGGAAGAAGCGTTCGCGGTAGAGCGGCCGGGTGCGGACGTTCTCCAGCGGTTCGTTGTCGAGATAAGTGATGCCGGCCTCAAGATCGAAGGTGTCGAGGCCGCGCTGGATCTCCTTCGACGTCAATGAGCGCATGAGAATGTTGACGGCGGGGTGCTGCTCGGCGAAGGGCCCGGTGATCAGCGAGGTGACCGGCAGGACCGAGGGAATGACGCCCATGCGCAATTGCCCGGCCAAGCCCTGGCGGGCGAGGCTCAGTTCCTGGTGCAGCGCCTCGTAATCGGCGACCATGCGCTGGGCCCAGTCCAGCACCTTCTGGCCCTCGACGGTGAAACCCTTGAAGCGCTGCGAGCGCTCGACGATGGGGACCCCCATTTCGTCCTCGAGATGGCGAATTCCGGCAGAAAGTGTGGGCTGGGAGACGTTGCAGGCCACTGCGGCGCGCCCGAAATGACGCTCGCGTCCAAGTGCGGCGAGATATTGTAACTGCTTGATAAGCATCGGTATTTTTCCTATCGCAGTGCAGCACTGGAAAGCCGCCGTACCGGGACCGACTAATACTACCTCAGCCGCGTCATCCAGTGATAGGACTTATCTATCAACCAACAGACAACTTCGATTTGACCCCAGGCCTTTGGTCGGAGAACGGTAATTCTTAACTGCGATAATGATGATGATAATGCACTGAATGTGCGGGAGAAATGGCCGTGACCACAGTTGCTTCCTGGGACCAAGGCGGCGCCAAGGAGATTATTGCGCAAAAGAAATCGATGGACGGCGCCCTGCTGCCCATCCTGCATGCTTTGCAGGACCGTTTCGGCTATGTCGATGAGGCGGCTGTCCCCCTGCTGGCCGATGCGCTCAATCTGAGCCGGGCCGAGGTGCATGGCGTCATCACCTTCTATCACGATTTCCAGCGTCATCCGGGCGGCCGCCATGTGGTCAAGGTCTGCCGGGCCGAGGCCTGCCAGTCGGTCGGCTCTGCCGCGCTGGAAGCGCATGCCAAGAAGCAGCTCGGTGTCGATTATCATGGCACGACGCCCGACGGCAGCGTGCAGCTGGAGCAGGTCTTCTGCCTCGGCAATTGCGCCTGCGGCCCATCGATGATGGTCGACGACAAGCTCTATGGCCGCGTCACGCCGCAGCGCTTCGATACCATTGTCGGCAAGCTGAAGGGAGGCCGCTGAGATGGCGATCGACCTTTATATCCCGATGGATGCCACGGCGCTCTCCCTGGGCGCCGACGAGACTGTCGATGCCATTCGCAAGCAGGCGGCTTCGGCCAAGGCCGATATCCGCGTCATCCGCACCGGTTCGCGCGGCCTGTTCTGGCTGGAGCCGATGGTCGAAGTCGCCACCGCCGGGGGCCGCATCGCCTATGGCCCGGTGATGCCGGAAGATGTCGATGCGGCGTTCGTCTCGGCCTTGCTCGCCGGCGGCGATCACAAGCTGCGCCTCGGCAGGCCGGAGGACATGCCCTATCTCAAGAAGCAGCAGCGTCTCACCTTCGAGCGCTGCGGCATCATCGATCCGGTATCGATTCCCGATTATATCGCGCATGGCGGCTATCGCGGGCTCAAGAACGCTGTGGCGATGAGCCCGGCCGATATCGTCCAGGCGGTGACGGATTCCGGCCTGCGCGGACGCGGCGGCGCCGGCTTCCCGACCGGCATCAAATGGCAGACCGTGCTGAAGACGCCGGCGCAGCAGAAATACATCGTCTGCAATGCGGATGAGGGCGACAGCGGCACCTTCGCCGACCGCATGCTGCTGGAGGGTGACCCCTTCCTGCTGATCGAGGGCATGACCATCGCCGGTCTGGCGGTGGGCGCCGACAAGGGCTTCATCTATATCCGCAGCGAATATCCGCATGCCTTCGCGCAGATGAACCGGGCGATCGCGGCCGCCAAGCTCGCCGGCTATCTCGGCGACAATATCCAGGGCAGCGGCAAGAGCTTCGATCTGGAGACCCGCTTGGGTGCGGGCGCCTATATCTGCGGCGAGGAAACCTCGCTGTTGGAGAGTCTCGAAGGCAAGCGCGGCATGGTCCGGGCGAAGCCGCCTTTGCCGGCTATCCACGGCCTGTTCGACCAGCCGACCGTGATCAACAACCTGCTTTCCTTCGCCGCGGTGCCGACCATCCTCGACAAGGGCGGCGCCTTCTACCGCGACTTCGGCATGGGCCGGTCGCGCGGCACCATGCCCCTGCAGCTCGCCGGCAATGTGAAGCATGGCGGCCTGATCGAGGTAGCCTTCGGCATGACCTTGCGCGAGGTGGTCGAGGAATTCGGCGGCGGCACGCTCAGCGGCCGGCCGATCAAGGCGATCCAGGTCGGCGGCCCGCTCGGTGCCTATCTGCCCTATAAACTGATCGACACCGCGATCGATTACGAAGCGATGGCGGCGGCCGGCGGTATGCTTGGCCACGGTGGTATCGTGGTGTTCGACGACACCGTCGATATGGGCGCTCAGGCGCGCTTCGCGATGGAATTCTGCGCCGTCGAATCCTGCGGCAAATGCACACCCTGCCGCATCGGCTCGACCCGTGGTGTCGAAGTGATCGACCGCATCCGCGCCGGCACCGATGTGCAGAAAAATCTGACGCTGCTCGACGATCTCTGCGAGACCATGCGCGACGGCTCGCTCTGCGCTTTGGGCGGCTTGACCCATATGCCGGTGCAAAGTGCGGTGAAGCATTTCGCCCGCGATTTTCAACCGGTACCGCACGCGGCCGAATAGGCCCCGTGCGTCACTTTTTCTGACGGACATCTCTGGCTCTCCAGGCCGAAACCGGGAAGTGCAGAGCGACCTTGGACCGAAAGGCGAGACCATGCTGATCAAGGAAACCGATTACGGCACGCCGGCGCCGCAACAGCCCCGCATCTGCGGCAACAGCAATTGCGGCTGCGCCAGCGGCGTGCAGCAGGAAATCCATGCCGACACCGTGATGGTGACGCTGGAGATCGACGGCAATAGTGTCACCGTGCCGCAGGGCACCTCGATCATGCGGGCGGCGATGCAGATGGGAACCCAGATCCCCAAGCTCTGCGCCACCGACAGCCTCGATGCCTTCGGCTCTTGCCGCCTCTGCGTCGTTGAGATCGAAGGCCGCCGTGGCACGCCGGCCTCCTGCACCACGCCGGTCGAGCCTGGACTCAAGGTCTGGACCCAGACCGGCAAGCTCGCCAAGCTGCGTCGCAATGTGATGGAGCTCTATATCTCCGATCACCCGCTGGACTGCCTCACCTGCTCGGCCAATGGCGACTGCGAGCTGCAGGACATGGCCGGCGCGGTCGGCCTGCGCGAGGTGCGCTACGGCTTCGATGGCGCCAACCATTTCGACAAGCCGAAGGACCAGTCGAACCCCTATTTCACCTTCGATCCCACCAAGTGCATCGTCTGCTCGCGCTGCGTGCGCGCCTGCGAAGAGGTCCAGGGAACCTTCGCGCTGACCATCGACGGCCGCGGCTTCGCCTCCATGGTCTCGCCCAGCGAAGCCCAGCCCTTCCTGGAATCGGAATGCGTTTCCTGCGGCGCCTGCGTCCAGGCCTGCCCGACCGCGACCTTGATGGAAAACACCATCATCGAAGCCGGCCAGCCGGAACACAGCGTCGTCACCACCTGCGCCTATTGCGGGGTGGGGTGCTCCTTCAAAGCGGAAATGCGCGGCAACGAAGTCGTGCGCATGACCCCGTATAAGGATGGCCAGGCCAATCACGGCCATTCCTGCGTCAAGGGCCGCTTCGCCTGGGGCTATGCGACCCACAAGGACCGCATCACCAAGCCGATGATCCGCGCCAAGATCACCGATCCCTGGAAGGAAGTCTCCTGGGAAGAGGCGATC
>DATLJB010000178.1:0-8447 GCA_035539075.1 Terriglobia bacterium | reverse complement strand
ATGAACGCGAAGCACTTCATCTCTGCGACCACCATGCAAACGACGACCACGCCCTTCGGCGGGTTGCCGTATGGTCGCATGCGCTGAAGATAACGCATCGCTGAACCAGCAAGGCCCCGCCGGAAACGGACGGGGCCTTTGCTTTTGCATTCTCTGCTCTTGCGCCTGCCTCCGTCCGACCGGTTCACCGCAACCGTCCAAACACGGAGGACATCATGGACGCGCTCGATCACCGAAGTCTCGGCAACCGGCTCGATCTCTTTCACCAGCAGGAGGAAGGGCCGGGCATAGTCTTCTGGCATCCGCGCGGTTGGGCGATCTATCGCGCGATCGAGGACCATATCCGCGCCTATATGCGCCGGGCCGGCTTCC
This sequence comes from Terriglobia bacterium, assembly GCA_035539075.1. Classification (GTDB taxonomy): domain Bacteria; phylum Pseudomonadota; class Alphaproteobacteria; order Dongiales; family Dongiaceae; genus Dongia_B. The sequence goes on along the minus strand of DATLJB010000178.1, from coordinate 8,075 downwards.
AGGAGGTGCGCAGCCCGCAGATCCTCGCGCGTGAACTTTGGGAACGCAGCGGGCACTGGGAGAAATTCGGCGCCAACATGTTCACCGTCGATGATGGCGAGCGTCCCTTCGCGGTGAAGCCGATGAGCTGCCCCGGCCATGTGCAGATCTTCAACAGCCGCCTGCGCTCCTATCGCGACCTGCCGCTGCGCTATGCGGAGTTCGGTGCCTGCCATCGCAACGAGCCCTCGGGTGCCTTGCAGGGGCTGATGCGGACCCGCGCCTTCACCCAGGACGATGCGCATGTCTTCTGCCTCGAGGAACATGTCGAAGACGAAGTCGCACGTTTCGCCGCCTTGCTGCGGCAAGTCTATCTCGATTTCGGCTTCGGTGATTTCAAGGTCGCCTTCTCGACAAGGCCGGTTGTGCGGGCCGGCGATGACGCGCTGTGGGATCGCGCGGAGAAGATGCTGTCGGCGGCGGCGGACCGGGTCGGCCTCGATTATGCGCTGCAGCCAGGCGAAGGCGCCTTCTACGGGCCGAAGCTCGAATTCCTGCTGCCCGACCGGCATGGCAAGCTCTGGCAATGCGGCACCATCCAGCTTGATTTCGTGCTGCCGGACCGCCTCGATGCGGAAATCGTTGCCGCGGATAACAGCCGCATGCGACCGATCATGCTGCATCACGCGATCCTCGGCAGTATCGAGCGCTTCCTTGCCATGCTGCTCGAACGCTGGCAGGGGCATCTGCCGCTGTGGCTTGCACCCCAGCAGGTGATGGTGGCCAGCATCCAGGCGGCGCAGGAGGAATATGCCCGCGCCGTGGCGGAAGCCTTCGACGCGGCGGGGCTGCGCGTGGCGCTCGATGTCCGTTCTGAGACACTCTCGCGCAAGATCGTCCAGGCCCATGCCGATGCCATCCCCGTTGTGGCGGTGGCCGGCGCGCGCGAAGCGGCTGATGGCAGCGTCGTGCTGCGCGACCGCTCCGGCGACCAGCAGATCCTGTCGGTTGCCGGCGCGGTGACCCAACTGAAGCGGGAGGGCGCGGCGCCGCTGCCCAGCCTGCGTGGAATCCGCTCGCCCTGGCGTTGCGCCGATCTTGTGACCGTTGCGCCGGATGCCCCGGATGCAGCCAAGGAAAATTATGAGGACATCTGGTGCTGATCGCCGCCAGCACCATCGCCGATGGCACGCGCCGGGCGGTGGACCGTTACGGGAGCGAGTTGCGCCATGCTGCCGCAGCTCGCACTCTCGGCCTTCGGATTGACGGCGCCGCCGGACTTGGCGTTCGCGCGCCGGCGTTAGGAAGGATGTCACGCGGCTATGGCGGCGCGAGGCGAAACGATCAACAATTTGTCAGGCCGCTCCCCTTGCGGGACGGCCGGCAGCGGGCCATCTCAGGCTGACGCGACGCGCGCGGTTGACGACATGAGAAGGAGGTTGCCTCGATGAAATGCCCGGCATGCCAGGAAAATCTCGTGATGAGCGATCGTCAAGGCATCGAAATCGACTACTGCCCCACATGCCGCGGCGTCTGGCTCGATCGCGGCGAGCTCGACAAGATCATTGAGCGCAGCGTGCGTGATACGCCTGCGGCCGCACCGCTGCGCGAGCCCCCGCGCGAACGCGACTTCGAGCGGCCGCGCCATCGTCATGATGATGACTATAAGCACCACCGCCGCAAGTCCTGGCTCAGCGAGTTGTTCGACTGAACGTCGCGCGGCGTCTCGACCGTTGCCATCAGAGACCGCCTGCGGATTCGGCGTTGCCTTGCGGCCGTCAAGCGCGATGAAGGAACCGAAGCGCGCTCCGCGGCCCTGCCTGCCGCCGATGGCTGCTGATTCCGGGGTTTCTCACCGCCGCTGATATCCGCTGGTTTGCCGCACGTAATCGACGAGTGCGCGCAGCTTCGGCGGTTGGCGTTCGCGCCTGGGGTAATATAGATAGAAACCCTGGAATGGCGGGCAGAACTCCGTCAGCAGCGGCACGAGCTCGCCTTGGGCGATCAAGCTTTGAAATGTCTCCACCATCCCGAAGGTGATGCCGGCACCGGCCCGCGCCAGGCGGATCATCATGCCCATGTCATTGGTCGTGACGGCGGGATCAACTGCGACATCGAAATCATGGCCCTTCTCGGTGAACTCCCAGCGATACGGCGCGGTATCGGGGCGAGGCCGCCAGCCGATACAGAGGTGAGATGCGAGGTCGCGCGGATGTTTTGGGGCGCCGTGGCGATCGAGATAATGCGGGGCCGCTACGGCGCATTGCCGCTGCTCGGCCGAAACCGGTATGGCGATCATATCCTGCTCGATCACCTCGCCAAGGCGCACGCCGGCGTCGAACCCGGCCTCGACAATATCGAATTCCTCATCCGTGATGGTGATGTCGAGCTTCACATCGGGAAAGGCTTCCATGAAGCCGGCGATGAAAGGGCCGGATAGGAAACTCTCGGCGATCGAGGAAACGGTAATCCGCAGCATCCCGCTCGGTCGCGCCTGCATTTCCTTGACAAGCTGCACCGCCTCTCGGATCTGCGTCATCGAAGGGGCGACGGCATCGAGAAAAGCCCGTCCCGCCTCGGTCAGCCGCACGCTCCGCGTCGTGCGTTGCACCAAGGCGACTCCGATCCGATCTTCAAGCCGCTGCAGGGCCTGGCTCACCGCAGAGCGGGTAATGCCCAGGCGCTCGCCCGCAAGGCGGAAATTCCGCGCTTCGGCGATTGCCAGGAATACCGAGATGCCGTCCAGATCGTCCATGATTGGTTAAATTTTTTAACCAGTCTATCCAGTATTGGCAACTTCAATTCGACAGTCCTCGGGACTATCTCGTCCTCGGAACGGCCAATGGCCGCTTCGAAACGAACAGATCAGTGAGCGCAACATGCAGCAGCCTTCTTATATCGGCCTCTGGGTCACCGATGACGGCTATGTGCGTCATCAGCTTTTGCCCGAGGGGCGCTATGACGAGGCGCGGGGCAGCCAGGAAAGCGCCTATCGCGGCCGGTATCAGATCTTCGGCACTCATATCGATTACTGGGACGATACCGGCTTCACCGCGGACGGCGAGTTCGTCGATGCCAATACGTTGCATCACGGTGGGATGATCTTGCGACGCAAGTCGTAGCCGACGCGCTCTGGCAACATCGAAGCTTCAAGGCCGTCTCGACGGCCGGAAAGGATGATCAAATGTCCGATACGACTCCAATCTGGTTCATTACGGGTGCGTCCTCGGGCCTCGGCCGTGCCTTGGCGGAGGCGGTCCTGGCGCGCGGCTGGCGCGCTGCCCTGACCGCGCGCAACTCTGAACGTCTCGCGGAGCTTGCGGCACAGCATGGTGAGCAGGCGCTTGTCTTGACGCTCGATGTGACGGATGGCCGTTCAATCGACCGCGCCATCACGGTGGCGGAAGCTCACTTCGGTAAGATTGACGTTCTCGTCAATAACGCCGGCTATGGCTACCTGGCGGCGATCGAAGAAGGGGAGGACGCGGAGATCCGCGCGCAATTCGAAACCAATGTCTTCGGCTTGATTGCCGTCACCCGGAAAGTGCTTCCCGGCATGCGGGCGCGCCGCGGCGGGCATATCTTCAACGTCTCTTCGCTCGGCGGGCTGGTTGCCTTTGCCGCCACCGGCTATTACCACGCGACCAAATTTGCCGTTGAGGCGCTTTCGGAATCCCTGGCCCAGGAGGTAAAGCCTCTCGGCATCAAGGTGACGATCCTGGAGCCGGGAGCCTTTCGCACCGATTGGGCCGGCCGGTCGATGATCGAGTCCAGGACCATCATTGACGATTATGCCGAAACTGCCGGCAAGCGGCGCGCCGCGACCCGGGCGGTTTCCGGCAAGCAGCCGGGCGATCCCGCGCGGGCGGCAGCCGCGATCATCGCCGCTTACGAGGCAGAAGAGCCGCCCTTGCGTCTACTCCTGGGCGCGCCGGTGCTTAAAATCGCCCGTGACCGGCTCGACGCTCTGCGCGCCAATTTTGATGCCTGGGCGGAGGTTACGCTCAGCACGGACTTTCCCGCCTGACAGCAGGTTGCGCCACCTGGCCCGCGTCGTGCTGTGCATCTGCGCGTCCTTGATTGGCGGTTCATGCCTCAAAAGCAAAAGACCGGCAGCTTGACGGCTGCCGGTCTTCCATGAGGTCACGCCGTGATCAGCCGGCGAGGTTTTCGCCGGCCAGCGCGCGGCGGATCAGATCGGCGGTTTCCTTGCGGCCGTAAAGGGCGATGAAGGAACCGAAGCGCGGTCCTTGGTCCTGGCCCAGCAGCACGGCATAGAGTGCCTTGAACCAGTCGCGCAATTCCTTGAAGGGATGGCGCTTGCCGATCTCATAGACCTCTTCCTGCAGGTCTTCGGCGGGGGTGCCGTCCGGCACCTTCTCGAGATAGGCCAGCAGTTCCTCGAGGGCGGCGCGTTCGGTGGCGTCGGGTGCGCGATACTGCTTCGATGGCTTCACATGGTCGCGATAATAGTTGATCGCATAGCCCACCAGCTTATCGAGGAAGGGTGAGGTTTCCGGCGTCATGCCGGGGAAATAGCGGGTGATGAAGGCCCAGAGCGTTTCCTTGTGCTCCGCATTGCAGACGCTGGCGAGGTTCAGGAGCACGCCATAGCTGAGCGCTGCCTTGTCCTTCGGCGGTTTGCCGTTATGGATATGCCAGGCCGGGTTCTCCAGGCGCTTGGCTTCCTCTTCGCCGTCGAACTTCTCGACGAAGGTGATATAGTCATCGACCGCGCGGGGAATGACGTCGAAGAACAGTCGCTTTGCCGCCCGGGGCTTCTGGTACATGAACAGAGCAAGGCTCTCGGGCGGCGCATAGGCCAGCCATTCCTCGACGCTGAGGCCGTTGCCCTTGGACTTCGAGATCTTCTGCCCCTTGTCGTCGAGGAAGAGCTCGTAGTTGAAGCCTTCCGGTGCCGGCGAGCCCAGCTCGCGGCAGATCTCGCCGGCGAGCTTCACCGAAGGGATGAGGTCCTTGCCCGACATTTCATAATCGACCCCCAGCACATGCCAGCGCATCGCCCAGTCCGGCTTCCATTGCAGCTTGCAGCGCCCGCCGGTGACCGGCGTCTCCACCTTGGAGCCGTCCTCGTCCTGATAGACGATGGTGCCTGCGGCGGCGTTGGTCTCCAGGATCGGCACCTGCAGCACGCGGCCGGTCTTCTGGCAGACCGGCAGGAAGGGCGAATAGCTGGCGGCCCGTTCCTCGCGCAGGGAGGGGAGCATGATCTCCATCACCCGCTCGTAATGGTTCAGCACGTCGAGCAGGCCCTGGTCGAAGCGGCCGGACATGTACCAGTCGGTCGAGGACTGGAATTCGTAATCGAAGCCGAAGCCGTCGAGGAAGCCGCGCAGCATGGCGTTGTTGTGGTGGCCGAAGCTCTCATATTTGCCGAACGGGTCCGGCACCTTGGTCAGCGGCTTGCCGAGATGCTGGGCCAGCATCTCCTGGTTGGGCACATTGGTCGGCACCTTGCGGAGGCCGTCCATATCGTCGGAGAAGGCGAACAGGCGTGTCGGGATATCGCTCAGCCGCTGGAAGGCCTGGCGCACCATGGTGGTGCGGACCACCTCGCCGAAGGTGCCGATATGCGGCAGGCCCGAGGGGCCGTAGCCGGTCTCGAACAGCACATAGCCTTTTTTCGGCGTTTTCCCGGCATAGCGCGCAACCAGTTTGCGTGCCTCCTCGAAAGGCCAGGCTCTCGCCGCTTCGGCATATGTACGTTCGCTCGTCATCTCCATCGATCTCCGGAATGCAGGAATATAAGACTGTCCGGGGCTTCGGACGGTCGGAGACTAGTTGCGCCGCACCGCCGGGGCAAGCCTGCAATGGTGGAAATGCCGGTTTATCCCGGCGAATTGCCGGTAACGAAGAGTTCGGCCTCCAGCGGCAGATGATCCGAGGAGAGGACCGGGCCGGCCTCCAGGCTGGTCACCACCACCTTGCCCCGGGTCAGGATGTGATCGATCGGCAAGCGCAGGGGGGCGGAGGCCCAGCTGGGCCAGGTCGGGCTGATCTCCGTCTCGGGATGCCAGCCGCCGGCAGTCCGCAGGGCCGTCACGATGGGGCTCCAGGGGGCGGCATTGAGATCGCCGAGAAAGACGGCATCCGGCCCAAGCTGGTTCAGGCGTCTGGCGAGATGGGCCGTCTGTTCGCCTTGCGCGGTCGGCGGCGTCGCGGGCAGGAAGGCGGCCGCCGGCTGGGGCTGCAGCAGGGTCAGGGGCCGGATGACATGGCTGACCGCGACATCGATCGTGGTGCCTGGGGCCACCGCGATCCGCGCACTGACCACCACCGGCAGACGGCCATCGAGCCGGCCGGCGCTGCTCTCGAGGATGGGCAGGCGCGAGAGCAGCATTTCCTCGCAATGGTCGTCGTCACTGCCGACGCAATCCACCTGATAGGGATAGCGGTCGTCGAGCGCTGCCAGCGCCGTCTTCAGCTGCGGCGAGACTTCGACCAGGCCGATGATGTCGGCATTGCTGTTGCGGAGATAGCTGACGATATCGTCGTTGCGCGGCGCATAGAACCAGGCATTGAGTTCGACCAGACGCAGCCGCACGCCCGCCGCATGGGGCGGAATGATTGGCGTTGCAGCACTTGGCCATATCAACCAGAGTTGCCAGCAGGCCAGCACCCCGGCGATCGTTGCATGGCGCCAGCGTCGCAGCAACAGCGCCGCGATGGTCAGAAGCACGGCCGTCCAGCAAACCTGCAGGGCAAATTGCTGCGTCATCTCGGCATAGGGCGTGTGCTTGCCGAGCAGCCCGGTCAGCGCCAGCAGCCAGGCCAGGCTCATGGCGACGAGCCAGGCGGCGCGGGCCGGCCGTCTGAGTTTCCGGGCAAGATCTGACAGGGACATTGGCACCGTGGTCGCTGCGGGTATCTCTCGTCTCCGATGTAGCACAAATATGGGGCACGCGATAATGTTGCCGCCCGCTAAAGCTCCTGAAGACTGGAATCACGGAAAATCCCGGATGAATGGGTCGCGCAACCGCCAGCCGAAATGGATTCTTCTTCCCGTCGCCATCGCCGCGGTGATGGCGATTGCCGCCATTGCTCCGGCGCCTGCCGCGGCACAGAGTGCCGCGGGCTCCGCCGGCGCAAAGATGGCCCCCGACACGGCCGCTCCCGGCAGTCCCGGTAGCGACGACGGTGACGGCGGCGCCAATGACGATCCGGTCTGGGGCTATTTTCTCGGCAAGACCGCCTATGTCTTCTTTCGAGAGATCGCCGGAGCGATGCGGCTGGGTGACGGCAAGACCCTGCTCGCAGAAACTCCGGACAAGCGCGATCAGCTGACGGCGTTGTTCCTGATTGCGGAAAGCGGCAAGCGGTTCGGCGGGGCGGTGCTGGGCGATGCCGCGGTGGGCTGGATGCTCTCCTGGCGTCAGGACCAACTGGATGATGCCGCCGATGCGGCTGCGCCGACGGATAATTGGGACAGCATGAATCTGAAGCCGCGGCAGATATCAGATCTGCTCTGCGCGCTCTATGGCAGCGACCCCGTGCATTTTCATAACCTGGTCGACAACGGCGATCTGAAAGCCGACATGGCGCCGGGCTGCATCCAGGACTTTGCCAAACTGACGGCGCAATGGAGTACCACCCTTGCTCATGCAGGTATGAGGCTTGCTCTGCCAAATGCGGCGCTCGGCGCATCCGATACGGCGGTCGCGGGCATGGATCTGGAACAGCGGCCCAGCACGGCCTCGAACCTCGCCGACTTCACCGGTTGGCTTAACGACGTGGGACTTCTCGGCAATCTGGTGGCCGAAACCAATCGCGACTTGTCAGTGGTCGCGCCGCTCAAACTCATTGTGCTGCAGTGCAAAAAGAACAATGATGTTGCATCGCAAAAGGCCGACCAGGAGCAATTGCCCGGCGACCTGCCTGGCGAAACGCATCTCTGTTATGAATGGCTGAAATCCGGCTACGACGCTGCGACAGCCCAGAATGTCGAGGCGCCGCCGGAGTAACCCGCACTTACTCCGGCGGCGCTGCCTGTCTCTCTGGATGGGATCGATCAGGCGTAATACTTACCAAAACGATTGGCGAGGAAGTCGTCGAGGTTACACATTTCCTGACGGATG
>DATLJB010000177.1:0-20057 GCA_035539075.1 Terriglobia bacterium | reverse complement strand
TTCATCTCTCGATCCGCAATATCGGCAAAGTGGTTGCCGAGCTGACGCCGCTTTATGGCGCCGATTGCCCGGTGGTGATCGCCTTTCGCATCGGCTGGCCGGATCAGCAGATCATGCGCGGCACGCTCGCCGATATCGAGGTGCGACTGGCGGGCAGCAAGATCTCCCGCACCGCCATCATCTTCGTCGGCCGCGTTTTCGGCGCCGCCGATTTCACCGACAGCCGGCTTTATCACGTCGATCATCAGCACGCCTTGCGTCCACCGCGCGACTGAGATGGCAAGATCCTGAAAGTGTGACGATGGGCCGGGACTTTCGCTATCTGCTGACGGCCTTCTGCGCCTCCAATCTCGGCAGCAAGGTCGCCCGCGAGGCCTTGCAGATGACGGCGGTTATCACCTTGCAGGCGGGTCCGGGCCAGCTCAGTCTGCTGTCGGTTGCCGCCACTGCGCCGGTCCTGCTGCTGGGGCTCTTCGCCGGCGCCTGGATCGAACGGCGACAACGCCGCGCCCTCATGATCGCGGCCGATCTGCTGCGCTTTGCCGCCTTGATCTCGCTGCCTTTGGCCGCCTGGATGGGCTGGCTGACGATCGGCCAGATGATCGTTGTCGCCGTGTTGATGTCGATCCTGTCGCTGAGTTTCGATGTCGCCGACCAATCCCTTCTGCCGCAACTGGTGACGCCGGGGGCCCTGCTGCGGGCCAATACCCGGCGCGAACAGATCGATGCGACAACGGAAATTGTCGGCCCGCCGATCGGCGGGTGGCTGGTTCAGGTAATCACGGCACCGGCGACCCTGGTGGTCGATGCGGTGTCCTATCTGCTCTCGGCAGTCCTGCTGCTGCGCATCCGGCATGAGGAGGGTGCTCAGACCGCCATGCCGCGCTCGCCGCGACAGATTTGGCGCGAGGCGCGCGAGGGGCTGCGCGTCCTGTGGCGCCAACCTATTCTGCGGCCGCTGCTGATCGCCCGCAGCCTGCGCACCTTCTTCGGCGCCATGTTTGGCGCCTATTACATCTTCTATCTCATCAACCGGCTCGGCGTATCGCCGGCGGTGCTGGGGCTGATCGTCGCCACCGGCGGCATCGCTTCGCTCTTCGGCACGCTGCTGATCCGCTGGACGGCGGCGTGGCTGCCGGTCGGGCCGGGCATCATCCTTGCCTTTGCCATCAAGACGCTCAGTCTGGCGCTATTGCCGCTGGCCGGGCTGCTGCCGCATTGGGCGCTGCCGCTGCTGATCGGCCAGCAGCTGCTGCAGGACGGCGTCACGAGCTATTTCGCGGTGCATGAGCGACATCTGCGTCAGCGATTGATGCCGCCCGAGCAACTGGCGCGGGCCACCGCTGCCGTGCGTGTCGCCAATGACGGGCCGGTGCCGCTGGGGGCGCTGCTGGGTGGCCTGCTGCTGCCGCTGCTCGGCCTCGACGGCGTGCTGTGGTTCGCGGTTGCCGGCTACTCGCTGTCGGCGGTGGTGGCGTTCTTTTCGCCGCTGCGGCGCCTGGCTGCCATCTGATATCAGTCCAGATCCTGCGATTTCAGGATCTTCTCGTAGCGCTTGATCAATCTCTGACGCTTCAGGGATGAAAGTCGCTGGATCCAGAAAATGCCGTCGAGCTGGTCGATCTCGTGCTGGTGGCAGATGGCGGCCAGGCCCTCGGCCTCCTCGACATGCTGATTGCCGTCGAGGCCCTGGTACTGCAGCCGGATCCGTGCAGGACGTTCGATCTCGTCAAGGACGCCGGGCATGGAGACGCTGCCCTCGCGATGCCGGATCGTCTCGGCCGAGGCCCAGAGGATCGCAGGATTGGCAAAGGCCTGCAGGCCTTCATGCCCCGGCAGGTCAAGGATGACGAGACGCTTCGCGATACCGATATGCGGCGCGGTGATGCCGATACCCGGCGCCGCCCGGATGGTATCGAGAAGATCGGCGGCGAGCGAACGCAGCGCCTCATCAAAAACGGTGACCGGTTCGGCGACAGCACGCAGGCGCTGGTCGGGAAATTGCACGATCGGACGGATCGCCATGCTGGTCTCGATTCCTTCTAATGTAGCGTCTGCTTAATGTTGCGTCTGGCGCCAGGCATCGATCCAGGTGAGAGCCTGGCTGATCGTTTCGGCCTGCGGCTGCATCGGCAAGGCGGGTCGGCTGATCATGACCACGGGAATGGCAAGATCACGCGCGACGTCGATCTTGGCATAGGAGGCAAGGCCGCCGCTATTGCGGCAGACGATGAGATCGATCTGCTGCTCCATCATAAGGCGCCGCTCGTCCAGCCAGGGGAACGGGCCTTTGCCGATGACGAGGTCGTAATGGGCAAGATCCAGCGGCTTTGCCGGCGGCTCCGGCAGGCGGATGATGAAATGGCAGCGGTCATTGCCGGCGAAGGCGGCGAGATCGGCTTCCGGCAGGGTGATGAGAATGCGCTTGCCGTACCAGCGGCAGATATCGGCGGCGGCGGTGGCTGAGGCGACTTCGATCCAGCTATCCATCAGCTCACGATGCCAGGCAGGCCGGATCATTCGCAGCACCTGCCCGTCGGCAGCGACGGCCGCCGTCAGCGCGCAGTCGCTCAGCGCCGCTTCATAAGGGCCGGCGGCATTGATTACAAGCCGGATGGAATGCGCCCGCAATACCGCCTGAAGCCGTGCGGCATCAACTAGGTCGGCAGCGGTAAGGCCTAACTCGGCGGGCCGCCGCAGCCGGCAATCGCCGCGGTCGTGCAGGGCGGCGGCGAGTTCCTCCGCCTCGCTGGTATCGCCCAGCAGCAGAATCTCAAGGCTTGGCGAAACCGGCATGGCCGACCAGCCCTCCCTTGCGATCATAGATCAGGATCTCGATATCGACTGCGCGATCGCAGGCCTCCAGCGCCACCTCCCGCGCCCTGGCGGCCAGGACATTGGCGAGGTCGAGATGGGCCGCCTGCGACAGCTCCAGCACTTCCATGGCCGTGTTGGCGCTACGCACTTTCTCGACCAAGGCCGCATCGCCGCCCAGTTCCGCCACGATTGCGGCGAGATGCTCGTGGTTGACCTGGCTGCGGCCGGAATGGAGATCGAGGAAGCCGTCGGCCAGTTTGCAGAACTTGCCGAAACCGCCGGCCAGGGTCAGCTTCTCGACCGGATGATGGCGCAGATATTTCAGCGTGCCGCCCGCGAAGTCGCCCATATCGATGAAAGCGAAATCCGGCAGGCCATAGCGGGCCTGGACGGCGGCTTCCGTGGTCGAGCCGGTACAGGCGGCGGCATGAGTCAGGCCGGTCGCGCGGATCACGTCGATGCCGCGATGGATCGAGGCGATCCAGGCCGAACAGGAGAAGGGATTGACGACACCGGTCGTGCCGAGGATCGAAATGCCGTCCAGGATGCCGAGGCGCGGATTCCAGGTCTTGGGTGCCAGTTCGAGGCCGGCGGGAACCGAAATCTCGATCTCTATATCGGCCGGCAGGTGATGCGCGGCGGTGAGTTCCGTGGCGACCTCGGTCATCAACCGGCGCGGGACCGGATTGATGGCAGGCTCCCCGACCGCCAGGGGCAGGCCGGGCTTCGTCACCGTGCCGACGCCATATCCGGCCTTGAAGACGATGCCGCTGCCTTCCGGCAGGCGGCGCACGGTGGCGCGGATCTCCGCCAGATGGGTGACGTCGGGGTCGTCGCCGGCATCCTTGATCACGGCCGCCATGCAGCGGCCGTCTTCCAGGCGGGCATGGCGAGCCAAGGCGAAGCTGGGGCGCTCCCCCTTGGGCAAGGTTATGGTTACCGGATCCGGAAATTCCCCCGTCAACAGCGCGGTCAAGGCGGCCTTGGTTGCGGCGGTGGCACAGGCACCGGTGGTCCAGCCCCGCCGCAGCGGCTGATCGGGGGCTTCTGGCTTACGAGTCATGGCGCTATTCTAGTGGTCGATGTCCAATTTTGGCTAGTCTGGGTGCGACACCTGCTTAGGATGGCGGCATGATGAACTTGCTTGATTCTTTACCGGAACTGGAGCCGGGCTGGGTTTGGCTGACTGGGGCGGGACCAGGTTCCGCCGGCCTGCTGACCTTGCTTGCCCTGCGCGGCATCACCCAGGCCGATGTGATCGTCTATGATGCCCTGGTCGACAAGGCGGTGCTGGACCTGGCGCGGCCCGGCGTGGTCCTGGAATATGCCGGCAAGCGTGGCGGCAAGCCTTCGGCAAAACAGCCGGATATCTCGCTGCGGCTGGTGCAATTGGCGCGCGAGGGCAAGCGCGTCCTGCGCCTCAAGGGCGGGGATCCCTTCGTTTTTGGCCGCGGTGGCGAGGAGGCCTTGAGCCTGGTCGCGGCCGGCGTACCGTTCCGCGTCGTGCCGGGCATCAGCGCCGGTATCGGCGGCCTTGCCTATGCCGGTATTCCTGTCACCCATCGGGATTGTAATTCGGCGGTGACCTTCATCACCGGCCATGATGCGACCGGTGTCGTTCCCGACAATGTTGACTGGATGTCGCTCGGCAAGGGCTCGCCGGTGATTGTCCTCTACATGGCCCTGAAGCATATCGATCTCATCGCTGAGCGGCTGATGAAGGCCGGCCGCGATGCCAATGAGCCGGTGGCCGTGGTCGCCAAGGCGACCACCAGCGAGCAACAGGTGCTGGAAACCACGCTCGGCCGCTGCGGCGCCGATGTACAGACCCAGGGCATCGAGCCGCCGGCCATTGTGGTGATCGGCGAGGTGGTTCGGCTGCGCGCCGCCCTCGATTGGATCGGTGCCCTTGAGGGTCGCCGGCTGGTTGCCGATCCGCTCGGCCATCGGCAAAAGACCGAAGCCTGCTGACCCGGCGCTTTTGATGTCCTCGCCCGGTCTGATCATCGCGGCTTCCGCTTCGGGCAGCGGCAAGACGACGCTTACCTTGGGCCTGCTGCGGCTGCTCGCACGGCAGGGTGTCAGGGTCCGCGGCTGCAAGACCGGCCCCGATTACATCGACCCCGCCTTTCATGCGGCCGCCAGCGGCGCGCCCTGCTTCAATCTCGATCCCTGGGCGATGCGGACGGACAGCCTCACGGCGATCGTCGCGGCGGCGCAGCCGCATGACCTCCTGATTGTTGAAGGCGTGATGGGTCTGTTCGACGGGGCCGCCCCGTCATTTGAAAACGAGACGGTGAAAGCGGGCGTGGTCGATCTGGCGGCCGGCTCCACCGCGCAGCTCGCCGCCTTGACCGGCTGGCCGGTGGTGGTGGTCTTGAATGTGAAGGGGCAGGGGGCGACAGCAGCGGCGATCGCCCGCGGGCTGCTGCAGTTCCACCCGCAGGTCCGCGTCGCGGGGGTCATCTGTAACAATGTCGGCAGCGCGCGCCATGGCGAGATCTTGCGCCATGCTTTCGCACAGGTTGGCATTCCGTTGCTGGGACTGGTGCTGCGCGACCAGCGCCTGCATCTGCCGGACCGGCATCTCGGCCTCGTTCAGGCAGCGGAAGTGGCGGACCTGCAGCGCTTTCTCGATGATGCCGCCGATCACCTGGAGCGGCATGTCGATATTTCGGCCCTGCGAGGGCTCGCGGCGGTGCCAAGCGGCCTGACCGGCGGCGATCTGTCGCGATCGCTGCTGCCGGTCCTCGGGCAGCATATCGCCGTCGCCAGCGACACCGCCTTTGCCTTCGCCTATCCGGCGCAGCTCGCTGCCTGGCGCGCGGCGGGCGCGGAAATCAGCGTCTTTTCGCCGCTCGCCGATGAAGCGCCGTCGGTGACGGCCGATGCAATCTTCCTGCCTGGCGGCTATCCGGAATTGCACGCCGGAAGGCTGGCGGGGAACACGCGATTCATCACCGGCCTGCGGCAAGCCGCGGCGGATCACAAGGCGATCTATGGCGAATGCGGCGGCTATATGGTGCTGGGGCGGACATTGACCGATGCCGAGGGCGTTCCGCATCCGATGCTGGATCTGCTGCCGGTCGACACATCCTTCGCCAAGCGCAAGCTGCATCTCGGCTATCGCCAGATCGAGCTCGAAGTCGATACCCCCTTCGGTAAGAAGGGCGCGCGCCTGCGCGGACATGAATTCCACTATGCAAGTATCGTCGCGCAAAGCGATGCAGACCGCCTGTTCCGGGTGCGTGACGCCGCCGGCCGCGATCTCGGCGCCTATGGCCATTGGCGGCAGAGCGTCTTCGGTTCCTACCTGCATCTGATCGACCGCGCGGCTTGAGCGCGGCGGGCGATATCTATCTGGCTCTCTGTTCCAGAAGGCGCTGATCGGAACCCCGCCGGCCCTGTACCAGGGTTACCAGGGCGACGCCGAGCACCAGGGCGGCGATGGCGCCCCAGATCCACAGATTGTGCCTTTCGCCGAAGATGAGATAGCCCCAGACCGTGCCGCAAAGGGTGATGGTATAGGCGGTCTGCGAGGCGAAAACGGCGCTGGTCCTATGGATCAGCCAGACGAAGCAGATGGTGAAAAAGGCGTTGATCGTCGCCATGCCGGCCGCACAGAAGGTGATGGTGCTCCAGGGCGCGAAGGGCGACAGGAAATCGCCGCTGGCCAGCGCATAGGGCAGCATGATGGCGCCGCCGATCGACAGCATCGCCGCGGTCTGCGTCAAGGCATCGGCATCGGGCGGACTCTTGAGCGAGATATACACGTTCTGCATCGCGTAGAGCACCGAGGCGATCAGCCCAACCAGGACCCAGCCGACCAGGGACCGATCGGGCAGGCTGTTTTCCGGCAATACGACCATGAGCACGCCAGCAAAGCCGAGCATGACGCCGAGCGCTCGCAAGGCGACGAAGCGCTCTACCCTCAGCGCCAGCACGAAGAGATAAGTCACCAGCGGCGCCAGCGGTATGAGCAAGGTGGTAATGCTCACCGGCAGGTGCGGCGCGACGTAAAGCAGCAGCACGGAGGGCAGGGTGAGACCGATCAGGCCATTGACCGTATAATAGACGAGATGACGCCGCTTCACGCGCGGCCATTTCCCGGTACCGGCGCAGACGAGCAGCAGCAGGAGCCCGCTGCCGAGCCCTTCCCAGATTGCGATGCCGACCGGTCGCCCCCCTTGCATCGTGGCGATCTTCGCCAGCGTATAGCTGCCGCTCCATCCCAGTCCCATGGCGAGGAGCGCGATAGGGCCGACGACATAGCGGAACAACGGCGTGATCGAGCTCGAGGGGGACTGCCGATGGTCAGCCATATCCATCAGAAAGGACCCGTCAAGTCAGTGAGTCCCGGATGATATTGATCGCCATGATCCCCCGTCGAAGGTTTTGACGACATGCAGTCGCAAGGGCTGCTGGATGCGCCAAATCCAGCATGAGGACCGCATCGTCATCATTTCCTGCCACTATCCCGTATCCGCCGTGTTGCTGTCGAGGTTCGTCATGGGAAAGCGCCGCATAGCCGTTATGCGGCAGCGAGGCCACCTGGACCCGACAATATGGCCGCCGTCAGATGGCGCGGCGCAGGTCCCGGTCGAACAAGGAGGCTGGATCTTCTGCCGCGGGCAACAGGCAGGTTTCGTCGTCGCACCGAACATTGCTGACCGCATTGCCGACGGCCAGGCGGGTAATCGGCTGTAGCCGATAGGGTTGCAGCATCGCCTGTGCCGTCTGCGGCGATGTGGCGGGATCAAGCCAGGCGGCATAGGCCTCGGGCGGCAGAATTACCGGCATGCGATGATGCAGGTCCTCCAGTTCGGCCGTCGCCGCGGTGGTGATGACGGTGAAGCTGCGGTGGATTTCCCCCGACGGCGTGCGCCAGCCTTCCCAGAGGCCGGCAAAGGCAAAGCAGCGGCGATCCGCAAGGCTCAGCAGATAGGGTTGCTTGCCGCCGTCGGGCCGTTTGCCCCATTCATAGAAACCGTCGGCCGGGACCAGGCAGCGGCGCCGCGCAAAGGCATCGCGGAAGGCCGGCTTCTGCGCCAGGGTCTCGCTGCGCGCATTGATCATGCTGGCGGCCTGGCTAATATCCTTGGCCCAATGCGGCACCAGGCCCCAATGGAAGGCGCGCAATTCGCGTCGGCCGTTTTGCGCCAGGCCGATGACGCTCGCCTGCTGGGTCGGCGCGATATTGTAGCGCGGGGCCAGATTGGCCTCGCAGCGAATCTCGAAAAGCTCCTCCAATGCCTGGGGCGGCGTCGTCAGAATGAAGCGGCCACACATCGGTCATTCCTCGGGCTGCAAATCAATCACGCGGTCGGCCTGGCGGCGGACCGATCTTGCGGTGCCGTGAAGCCCGCCTTCCACCCGCCATGACTGACACGGCGGCCGAGTCGCCCGCAATCCTCCAGCGGCAATCCCTCCGCGGCAATCCCTCCGCGGCAATCTCCCGGCGGTAATCCTCCAGCGGCCGATACGGGCGGGGGAGGATATGAGTTGGGAGCATGCGGCAATGAACCCTGCGGCGGATAGACGATACCGGCGGTTTTGCTTAAGCCTGGACGTAATGGTGGCTCAGCGGCGGTGCCGCTTGCTGGGCCGGCGATTCGAGGAAAGGAATTGTCATGTCGTCCCATCGTCTCGATCCGCTGCTGCGGCCGCAGAGCGTCGCGCTGATCGGCGCATCGCCGCGACCCGATACGGTCGGCAGCGGCATGGCGGCGGCGGCGACCGCCGGCAGCAGCGACCGGCGCATCTATTTCATCAACCCCTCCTATCAGGAGATCGCCGGGCGTCCCTGCTATCCCGACGTCGCGTCTTTGCCCGAAGCTGTCGACCTTGCCGTCATCGGCGTGGCCAATCAGCGGGCGGAGGCAGCGCTGCAGGATGCCGCTGATCATGGGGCGAAGGCGGCCGTCATGTTCGGCAGCGCTTACTTGCCGGAAGACGCGCAGCCGCCCCTGACCGCACGCCTGACGGCCATCGCCCGCGCTGCCGGCATGGCGATGTGCGGCGCCAATTGCATGGGTTTCTATAATCTCGCGGCCGATCTGCGCATCTGCGGCTTTCCGCCACCGGACTGGGTGCAGCCGGGCCCTTTGGCGTTGATCACCCATTCCGGCACAGTCTTCTCGGCGCTGTGCCACAATGACCGGCGCCTGCGTTTCGGCCTGGCGGTTTCCGCCGGCCAGGAACTGGTGACGAGTGCGGCCGACTATCTCGACTTCGCCCTGGCGCAGGAAGATATCCGCTGTGTCGGATTGTTCCTTGAAGCCATACGCGATCCGGCACGTTTCATCGCCGCGCTGGAAACCGCCCGGGAACGGCAGGTGCCGGTGGTCGCCCTGAAAGTGGGGCGCACCGCCGCCAGCGCCGCCATGGCCGCAAGCCATTCCGGCGCCATCGCCGGCGATCACGCTGCCTACCGCGCCTTGTTCGAGCGGCACGGCGTGATCGAAGTCGACAATCTCGATGATTTCGCCAATGCGCTGCGGCTCTTTTCTTCGCCGCGCTCGCTGGCTGCCGGCGGGCTCGCCAGCATGCATGATTCCGGCGGCTTGCGGGAATTGATGGTCGACCTGGCGGAAGAGACGGGCGTGCCATTCGCGGCGATTGCCCCGGAAACCAGCGCCAGGCTGGCGGCAAGGCTGGATTACGGCCTCGATGCCGGCAACCCGCTCGATGCCTGGGGCACCGGCCATGATTACGAGGCGGCTTTCGCCGATCTGATGACGGCCCTGCTGGACGATCGCGACACGGCGCTCGGCATGCTCTGCGCCGAGATCCGCGATGACTATTATCTTGTCGAGGGATATACCCGCGCCATGCGGGCAGCCTTTCAACGCAGCGGCAAGCCCGTCGTCATCAGTACCAATGTCGGCAGCGGCGGCAGCAGCAATCTGGCCGCCCGCTTGACGGCAGAGGGCATACCGGTGCTGAGCGGCATCGCTTCGAGCCTGCGTGTGGTCGGCAAGGCCATGGCCTATCGGGATTGGCTGGCGCGGCCGCTCACGGCGCCGGAATCCCTTACGCCGGTCCTGCGCACCAAATGGGCGCCCCGCCTGATGACCGGTACGCCTTTGAGCGAGGCGGAAAGCCTGTCATTGCTGGCCGATTACCAGGTGCCGACGCTGCCTTTCGCGATCGTCGGCGATGTTGCAGCAGCCCGCGCGACGGCCGCGCGGTTCGGCTGGCCGGTGGTGCTGAAGACTGCCACGCCGGGCATCCTGCACAAATCAGATGTCGGCGGCGTTCATCTCGATCTCAGGGACGAAGCGGCGCTGGATGCCGCCTATGCTGATCTCGAAGCGCGCTTGGGGCCGCAGGTCCTCATCATGCCGATGGCGGACAAGGGAATCGAGCTGGCCTTTGGCGGCGTCATCGATCCGCAATTCGGCGCCCTGGCGATGATCGGCGCCGGCGGGACGTTGATCGAGTTATTGGATGACCGCCAGATCGCCCTGGCGCCGCTGGATGCGGCCGAGGGCGGCCGCCGCATCGAGGCGCTGCGCCTGAAGCGGCTGCTGGACGGCTATCGCGGCGCGCCACCCGCGGATCGGGCGGCGATCGCCGCCGCCTTCAGCCGGTTCAGCCTGATGCTGCGCGACCTCGGCGATCTCCTGGCCGAATGCGACCTCAACCCCGTCATCGCCACCGCCGGAGGCTGTGTCGCCGTGGATGCCTTGATCATTCCGCGGCATCAGAGCACGATCGCTTTAAGTGGCAGCGGATTGACTGCCACTTAAAACGTGAATCGCGCTCTAGCATATTGATTAGAGCCGGCTCACCGTTTGCTGGCCTGTCGGATCAGCGCGGCCTGATCTTGCGCAGCCGTTTCAGCCAGCGGCCAATTCCCACCCGCTTCGAGGTGCGCTCGGCGCGTTTCGGCTTCACCCAATAAAATTGGATGGAGCGGCGCTCGCCGACATAGGCGGGAAAACCGTGGAAGGAATGCTCGTTACGGCGGAAGGAGAGCAGGGTGCCGTTGACCGGTGGAACCTCAACGAAATAGTCGTCCATATTGTTGGGGTCGCGCACCAGGCGCAGCTGGCCACCCGGCGCGTGCCATTCCTTGTTGAAATAGATGAGTACCGTCAGGCGCTTCGATTTGGAGTCATTGTGGATGTTGCCGTCCGATGCCTCGCTGTATTTGCGCACCGTCAATTGCAGCGGGCATTCGCTGAGATCCATATCGAATTTGGTGGCGAAGCGCTGCTTGACTTCCGGCCTGTGCAACTCGTCCAGCATGGCCTTGAAGCCTGCACCATAGACAAGTCCCTCGGGGGGAAAGTTGCCGGGTTCGGTGATGGCCGGATAATCGCGATTGATCGCTTCCAGCGCGTCGGGTTTCACGAAGCCCGGCACCAGGATGTAGTCGCAGGGATCACGGTGCAGCGGAGCCCGCTCGAACGCCTCAAAATCGAACATCGACATTATTGAACTCGCTTGCTGTCTGCTCTCGATGAGAATGTCTTAACTGTCAGCGCGCAAGCCGGAAACAAGCTCGGCGGCGCAACTTATAGGCCTTGATAGGGAACGAAACTGCTTGGTCCCGGCTGGATACTATCCGGCCGCCCGGCAGATGCAACCCGGCATGTGGCGGTCGGCCGGCGACTGGTCCGGCCTGCCTGGCATCGTGAGCTGATGGGACAGCATCCTATCGGGTGCTGCGAGGGCGATCTGGCGTCAGCCTCCGCAACCGGGGTCCCGTTAAAACGTGCCGGGATAGGTGCCGCCATCCAGCAGCAGGTTCTGGCCATTGATATAGCCGGCCCGGGAAGAGCAGAGGAAGGCGCAGGCGGCGCCGAATTCTGCCGGGGTGCCGAAGCGGCCGGTGGCCTCGCCCTGCTTCCATTCGTCAAGTACCGCCTCGGTCGATTGGCCATCCTTTTGCGCCGTCGTCTCCGCGCCCGAACGCAGACGGTCGGTGTCGAAGGAACCGGGCAGCAGGTTGTTGATCGTCACATTATGTCTGGCCACCTGCCGGGCGAGGCCGGCGACGAAGCCGGTCAACCCGCTACGCGCGCCGTTGGAGAGACCGAGCGAGGGGATGGGCGCTTTCACGGCGGAGGAGGTGATATTGATGATGCGGCCGAAGCGCCGGGCGATCATGCCGTCGACAGTCGCCTTCATCAGTTCGATGGGGGCCAGCATATTGCCGTCCAGCGCCTTGATCCAGGCCGCGCGGTCCCAGTCGCGAAAATCGCCCATCGGTGGGCCGCCGGCGTTGTTGACCAGGATATCGGGGGCGGGGCAGGCGGCGAGCAGGGCGGCGCGGCCCTCGGCAGTCGTGACGTCGGCGGCCACCGTCGCCACCTTGACATTCGCCTTGGCGCGAATCTCCGCTGCCGTCGCTTCCAAGGCCTCCGTCCCGCGCGCATTCAGGATGAGGTTGACGCCTTCTTCGGCCAAGGCCAGGGCGCAGCCCTTGCCCAGGCCCTTGCTGGAGGCGCAGACGATGGCGGTGCGTCCGGCGATACCGAAATCCATGATGCTTTCCTTTCCGAGCGGAGGGAGAGAGGGGAGACCAAGCTGACCCGTTGGTCCGGCCACGGCCCCGTGGTCAAGTTGAGACATTGGTAGCGCCGGCTGCCGGCTTGTCAAACGGCAAGGAGGGCGCGGTCATCGCGTCCGTGCAGGGCCTATATGCAAGAACGGCGATATCCGATGTGTGGACTTCTGTCCTGTCCGGGTCCAAGAATAGGCCGTCTGGGAGCCTCCATCCGATGAACATCACCACCCGTCCGTCTGCAGCGCGGCCCAGCATCTCGCAAGGCTTGCTGATTGCCGCTGCCGCTTATCTCATCTTCACCGTCCAGGACGTGCTGGTGCGGCTGCTGGTCAAAGCGGATATGCCGATCTGGCAAGTGTTGCTGGTGCGCAGCCTTTGCATCGTCGTCGCCTGTCTTTGCCTGAAGGGACCCAAGGTGATCGGCGACAGCATCGTGGCGCCGAGCCGCCGCAGCCTGATTGCGCGCGGCGTCCTGATCCTCGCCGCGTGGCTTTGCTATTACACCGCCTCTAAGACGCTGCTCTACGGCCAGTTGGTGACGATCTATTACGCGGCGCCGATCATCATCACCATCCTCTCGCTGCTGATCCTCAAGGAGCGGGTGACGGCCACGCGCTGGCTTGCGGTGTTTGTCGGCTTCATCGGCGTCCTGATTGCCTGCGAGCCGGGTAAGCTCGGGCTCTCGATGCCGGTGCTGCTGACCCTGGCGGCCGCCGTCATGTGGGGCATGTCGAATATCCTGTTGCGCAAGGCCGGCATCACCGAAAACGTGCTGATGCAGATGTTCATGTCGAACGCCATCTTCGCCATCGGCTGCGGCGGACCCACGGTCTTCTGGTGGCATGCGCCGACGGCGGTGCAATGGATGGAATTGCTAGGCGTGGGGGTGTTGGGCGGCTGCGCCCAGTATCTGCTTTTCAAGAGCTTCCGCATGGCGCCGGCTTCGGCCATCGCGCCGATGGAATACTCGTCGCTGCTCTGGGCGTTTTCGCTCGGCTATCTCATCTGGCAGGAAGTGCCGGGCCATGGCGTGGTGCTCGGCGCCCTGCTGATCGCCGGCAGCGGCATCGGTACGCTGCTCTCCGAGCGTTGGCAGCAGCGCCGACTGGCGGCGGCTAGTTCTGTCTGAGTCGCAACTCTGCCCGCGCCGCCGCCAGTCCGGCCTCAAAGTTGCTGCAGCGGCGTCAGATATAGCCGCCGGACAAGGCAATGATGACAAGGATCAGCAGAACGACGGTGACACCGCTCGGCCCATAGCCCCAGCCGCGGCTATAGGGCCAGGCGGGAATCGCGCCGATTAACGCCAGAATCAAAATGACCAGGAGAATCGTACCAAGCATATCGCACCTCCCGATAGGCTAGATGGAAGCTCGTCGGCGTCTCCCGACAAGCCGAAGACGTCAGTGAAAGAACAGCCAAATTAAAATCAGCGCCGGGATCGGAATGCCCAGGAGCCAAAGCAGCACATAACGCATGTCTCTCCTTTCGACCTCTCTGCCCTTTCCGGTGGATCGCGCGGCGAGGCGCTATCGCCGATCGGGCCATGGATCAATCGGCAGCAACGTTAGCCGGCGGCCACTTCTTGCCGCTGTAGTTGCCGATGTAACAAGCTAACGGCCCCCCTGGATGAGCTGTTCCGCCGCGCCGCCGCGCCGCATATCAAGGTTATGTGAGCGAGTAACGGCGGCGTGAGCCGTGCTAGGCCAGGGCCGGTGCGGTGGCAGCCTCGCTACGGCGGCGCTCCTGACGCGGCGCGTGGCCGACATGCAGGCGGTAGCTCTTGGCGAAATGCGAGGCCGAGACGAAGCCGGTCGCCAAGGCCACGTCCATGATGGACAGGGTCGAGAGCTGAAGCAGCTTGCGCGCTTCCTCCAGCCGCAGATTGAGATAATAGCGCGCCGGCGTGAGATCGAATGCCTGATGGAAGAGCCGTTCCAGTTGCCGGCCGGAAAGCTTCACCCGTGCCGCAATGCTGGCGACCGGCAAGGGCGTTTCGATATGCGCTTCCATCAGAGCAACCGCACGGGTGATCTGCGGCGAGGCGGTGCCCAGGCGGTGCTGCAGCTCCATGCGCTGGCGGTCGCGCGCTTGCCGCAGGGTGCCGTGGATGAATTGGTCGGAAACCAGTGCGGCAAGCTCGGTCCCGTGCCGCTGGCGGATGAGGTGCAGCATCATGTCGAGCGCGGCGACGCCGCCGGCGCAGGTGCAGATGCCACCATCGATGACGAAAAGCTCGTTGCTCACGTCGAGTTCGGGAAAGGCTTCGACGAAGGCGGAGCGGTAATCCCAGTGCACGGTGCAGCGATGGCCACGCAGCAGGCCGGCCCGTGCCAGGATGAAGCTGGCCGTGCTGACCGCCCCGACCAATCTGCCACCGCGTTTCGCGCGGCGCAGGAGGGGCGGCAACAGGCGGTGCCGATATCGCTCACTGCCGAGACCGCCGCAGAGAATGACGAAATCGGGCAGGGTTTCGCCGGGACCTGGAAGGGCCTGCGTGGCGATCGGCAGCCGGCCACTGCTTTCGACGATGCCGCCCTCCGGCGAAAGATGCGTCCAGCGATAGAGCTCGGCACTGCGCATCAGATTGGCGCTGCGTAAAGGCTCGACGGTGGCGGCGTAGGCCATCAGCGAAAAGCCGGGCAACAACACAATTCCGACATGAAACGGGTCCCCTCCCTGGAGATCAATTGGTGCCGTTTTTCGCATTTACTGGCTTTTCCGTGACTGAAAAGTTGTCGCCGATGTCGAAAAGTGAACAGTTCTTTCATGGTGCCCGGTGCCAATCTCGATGACAAGCGCAAAGCGGCATTCCGTGGGCAAAGCCTGCGAATTTTGGGAGCGGTCAATGGGACGGCAGGAAGCGGCCGACGTGTCGGAAGCAGGCGATAGCGGGATGGTACCGGCGGAAAAGGCAGAGCCCACGGCCGCGCGCGGCCGGCGGCGCCTTGGCCACGCCGCACCGCGGTTGCTGCAATCGGTGCCGCCCGGCATCCTGCGCAACAGCCTTGCGCCGGTCGAGCCGCTGAGCCAGGACCAGCTCATGACCTTGCATCAGGCCTCGCTGCGCCTGCTGGAAGAGATCGGCATCGAATTCATGGGTGCCGCGGCACGCCAGGCATTTCGCACAGCAGGGGCGGAGGTCGACGAGGCAACTGGCCTCGTGCGCATTCCACGCGGCCTGGTTGACCAGGCTTTGGCGAGTGCGCCGGCCTCGTTCAGCCTGACGCCGCGCAATCCGGCCCGCGCCCTCGCCGTCGGCGGCAACCATGTTGCCTTCGGCCTCGTTGCCGGGCCGCCCAATATCCACGATTGCGTCAAGGGGCGGCGCAGCGGCAATTACGCCGATTATGTGACGCTGATCAAGCTCGCCCAGTCTTTCGACATCATCCATTTCCTGGGCAACCAGCCCACGGCGCCCATTGAGCTACCGGCGGAGACCCGCCATCTCGATTGCTATCTCGCCAATGTCACCTATGCCGACCGGGTCTATCACTGCAGCGCGATCGGCCGCGACCGGGCGCTTGATGGCATCGACGTGATGGCGATCGCGCGCGGCAAGACGCGAGAGGAGTTGATCGGCGATCCTTCCGTCATCACCATCATCTCGGTCAATTCGCCGCGGCGTTTCGACGAGGCAATGAGCGACGGATTGATGGCCATGTCGGAATTCGGCCAGGCAGTGGTGGTAACACCCTTCACTTTAATGGGGGCGATGACGCCGGTCACCCTGGCGGCGGCGCTCACCCAGCAGAATGCCGAGGCCCTGGCGGGCATCGTGCTGACCCAGCTGACGCGGCCGGGAGCACCCGTGGTCTATGGCGCCTTCACCTCGAATGTCGACATGCATAGCGGCGCGCCCGCCTTCGGCACGCCGGAAAATGCCCGTGCCACCTTGGCGGCGGGGCAGTTCGCCCGGCTCTATAAATTGCCCTACCGGGCCAGCAATGCCAGCGCCAGCAATGTGGTGGACGCCCAGGCCGCCTATGAGTCGGAGATGTCGATCTGGTCTTCGGTCATGGGCCACGCCAATCTCGTCTATCACGGCGCCGGTTGGATGGAGGGCGGCCTGACCGCCTCTTTCGAGAAGATCGTGCTCGACGTGGAGATGCTGCAGATGATGGCGCAGGTGATCCAGCCGATCGACGTCTCGCCCGATGAGATCGCCCTGGATGCGATTGCCGCGGTGGAGACCGGCGGACATTTTTTCGGCGCTCCGCATACGCTGGCGCGCTACAGGACCGCCTTCTATCAACCCCTGGTCTCGAACTGGCAGAACTACGAGAACTGGGAAATTGCCGGTGCCCTCGATGCGACCCAGCGGGCGACGAAAATCTGGCAGCAGGCGCTGCAGGAATACCAGCAACCGCCGCTCGATCCCGCCATCGCGGAAGAATTGCAGGCCTTCGCCGCGCGCCGTCGCCAGGAGCTTACCGGCCGCGGCCAATAGCCTCGCCTTCAATCTCAGATGATGCCGCTTTCCAATCCCGCTGCCACCAGCAGGCCGAGTTCGCGACATTGATCGAGGAATTCCGCCTGATAGTCGCCGCGGCAGATCAGCGGCGGTTGGACGGCGCGCCAGCGGAGGCCGGTAACGATGGTCTCGATGCCGCGCCGCGTGCCGGTGCCGTCATGGCCTGCGCGGATATAAAGCGCATAGGGTTTGCCCTGGGTTTCTTCGAGGCAGGGGTAGTAGATGCGATCAAAGAAGTCCTTGAGGGCTCCGCTCATATAGCCGAGGTTCTCGGTGGTGCCGAGAATGACGGCGTCGGACCATTTGACATCGTCGGGACCGGCCTCGAAAGGGGTGAGGCTGCGCAGCTCCACCGCGTCGATTTCCGGTGCCGTGGCGCCGCCCGCGACGGCGTCGCGCATGGCCTTGGTGTTGGTCGAGGGAATATGGGCTACCAGCAGCAGGTGTTTCATTGATCGGCTATCGTCCACGCGGGTCATTCGGCCATGCCGCTTTATTGGTCAGAATCGCACCTGTGGCGCATCTTGCCAACCTGTGATCTGATGCCGCGCTGTTGCCGATAGACTGGCCGCATGACGATGTCCGGCTTATAAGTGGAAGGTCAGCGGTTGGCATTTCAGTGCGGGTATTCGAGAGATATTGCATGGCAGCACAGATCAATATTGCCATTCGCGGCCTGTTCCCGACCCCTGTCGCCGCCGCCGAATTGCCGGATGCGGCGGCACGCAATGCCGAGCTGAAGCAGATCATTCTCGATTACCGCAGCACCTCGCCCTCGGTTCAGGCGTCCAATGACGGCGGCTGGCATTCCGACCGCAACCTGCTGAGTTGGGGCGGCCCGCGCATCGCCGAGATCATCGAGGCGGCGAAACTGATGGCCGACCGCATGACGGTCGATCGCGGCGGCCGCGCGGCGGGGCAACGCTGGAAGCCGATCGCCTGGGCGAATGTCAACGAAGCCGGCAATGCCAATATCTGCCATTACCACCCCGGCGCGTTCTGGTCCGGCACGTATTACGTCGATGACGGGGGTGCCATCGGCAATCCCGGCCTGGGCGGCGAGTTCGAGCTGTTGGACCCACGCGGCGCCGGTCCTTCCATGTATGCCCCGCATCTCGCCTTCGCCGGCGAGGGCGGCCGTGCGGTCGGCGCGACCGAATCGATCCGGCCGAAGCCCGGCCTGCTGATCCTGTTTCCCTCCTGGATCTTCCACCAGGTGCGACCCTATCGTGGCAGTGCCGAGCGCATTTCTATCGCCTTCAACCTGACACTCGGCGCTGAATAGCTGCCACGGGCGCGCGAAGGCAGGCGCAAGCCTCTGCGCCGCCGCTCCAATGATTCGTTTTCGCAGATTCAGATGTATTATGCGTATAATCTCATACGCATTTGGCGATTTTATCCCTAATTCCTTTCGTTTCATTTTCGTTTTTACCAGTTGCGAAAAGAATCGTTTTCATATTAGGGTCGCTCTAATGAGAGCGCCGACATACTATCGGCTGCAAATCCTGCCAAGAACGGGCCGAATGGCTGACAATTTGCTTACGGGGAGGCGCTGTGTCGTCCAACACGCCTGGAAGTGACCAACCGGTTTTTGACCTCGCCATTATCGGCGGCGGCATCAACGGTTGTGGTATCGCGCGCGATGCGGCCGGCCGCGGCTTGAAGGTTTTCGTTTGCGAAAAAAGCGACCTTGCTTCCGCCACATCCAGCGCCTCGACCAAGCTGGTCCATGGCGGCCTGCGCTATCTCGAATATTACGAATTCCGGCTGGTGCGCGAGGCGCTGACCGAACGCGAGGTGATGTGGTCGGTAGCCCCCCATATCATCTGGCCGCTGCGTTTCGTGCTGCCGCATCACAAGGGCTTGCGGCCGGCTTGGCTGCTGCGCCTCGGCCTGTTCCTCTATGACCATCTCGGCGGCCGCAAATATCTGCCGGCGACGCGCAGCCTGCGCCTCGACCGCGATCCGGCGGGCGCGCCCCTGAAGCCCATCTATACCCGCGGCTTCGAATATTCCGATTGCTGGGTCGAGGATGCGCGCCTGGTCGTGCTGAATGCCCGCGACGCGGTGGAAAAGGGCGCCGAGGTCGTGACCCGCACCCGCTGCAGCCGGGCCGAGCGCAAGGGCGATCTCTGGCATCTCACCCTGGTCGACGAGACGACCGGCGCGCAGCGCGAGATACGCGCGCGCGCCCTGGTCAATGCCGCCGGGCCCTGGGTTGCCGATATCGTGCATTCGGTTCTGCGCGACAATCATCCGGCCCCGGTGCGCCTGGTCCAAGGCAGCCATATCGTCACCAAGCGCCTCTTCGATCATGATCGCTGCTACATCTTCCAGAACAGCGACGGCCGCATCTTCTTCGCCATCCCCTATGAACGGGACTTCACGCTGATCGGCACCACGGATCAGGACTATGAAGGCGATCCGGCACAGGTGAGGATCTCAGAGGCGGAGGTCGAATATCTCTGCAAAGGGGCGAGCGACTACTTCAAGAAACCGATCACCGCGGATCAGGTGGTCTGGTCGTATTCGGGGGTGCGCCCGCTCTATGACGACGGCGCTTCCGCGGCGCAGGCGGCTACGCGCGACTATGTGCTGAAGCTGGATGCGCCAGAGCATCAGCCGGCATTGTTGACTGTCTATGGCGGCAAGATCACCACCTATCGGCGGCTCGCCGAATCGGCGCTCGCGACCTTGGCCCCGCATCTGCCGGCAGCGGCCAAGCGTCCGGCCGGCTGGACCGGCAGGGAGCCGCTGCCCGGCGGCGATTTCAAGATGACCGCCTTCGAGACGGAGCTGGCACGGCTGCAGCGGCGTTATCCGTTTCTGCCGCAGCCGACGGCGCGCCGGCTGTTCCGCGCCTATGGCACGCGGGTACATGATCTGATCGGCGCCGCACATCAATTTTCCGATCTGGGGGCGGTGCTGGGTGCCGACCTGACGGAAGCTGAGGTAGGGTATCTCGTCCGTTGTGAATGGGCGAAGACGGCGGAAGACGTTCTGTGGCGGCGCAGCAAACTTGGCCTGCGTCTGTCGCCGGAACAGGTGGCCGCGGTCAGGGAATGTGTTGCGCGTGCGCTTGCCGATCGGCAGGCGGCATGACGCCGGGTTGGAGGATGGCTCTTTGGATCTGACGCTGGAACAGGTCAGTTTCGCGGTTGGCGGTGAAACACTCATCAGTGATGTCTCGCTCAGCCTGACGCGCGGGACGATGAATGTGCTGCTGGGCCCGACCTTGTCGGGGAAGACCAG
>DATLJB010000176.1:0-69986 GCA_035539075.1 Terriglobia bacterium | reverse complement strand
TAATTCGACCGGGACGCCCCGGCGTCTTCAGCGTTACAGAAAGAGGTGCAGCTTGGATCGCTTGAAAGGGAAGAAAGCTTTATGCACGGCGGCGGCGCAAGGCATCGGCCGTGCGGTCGCCGAAGCCTTCGTGCGCGAAGGCGCCACGGTCATCGCCACCGATATCAACGAAGCCAAGCTGGCTGACCTCAAAGGCGCCACGACCCGGCGTCTCGACGTCACCGATGGTGCCGCCGTCGCCGCGCTGGCGGCTGAGCTGGGGCCGGTCGACATCCTTTTCAACTGCGCCGGCTATGTCCATCAGGGGACCATTCTGGACTGCAGCGAGAAGGACTGGGATTTCTCTTTCGATCTCAATGTGAAGGGCATGTATCGCATGATCCGCGCCTTCCTGCCGGCCATGCTGGATCAGGGCCACGGCTCGATCATCAACATGGCGTCGGTGGCATCGAGCTTGAAGGGCGTGCCCAATCGATGTGTCTATGCCGCCAGCAAGGCGGCGGTGATCGGCCTCACCAAATCGGTCGCCGCCGATTACGTGACCAGGGGCATCCGCTGCAACGCGATTTGCCCCGGCACCATTGAAAGCCCGTCACTGGACGATCGCATGAAGGCGCTGGGCGGCAATATCGCCGATGTTCGCGCCGGCTTCGTTGCGCGTCAGCCGATGGGGCGGCTTGGCACGCCGGCGGAAATCGCGCATCTTGCCGTCTATCTCGCCTCGGATGAAGCAAGCTTTACCACGGCGACGACACAAATCATCGATGGCGGCTGGGCCGCCTAACAGGAGCATCAGCATGAAGTTATTGCGTTATGGCATGCCTGGGCAGGAAAAGCCGGGTCTGCTCGACAGTCAGGGCAACATTCGCGACCTGTCTGCGACCGTCAAGGATATCGCCGGCGAGGTGTTGACTGATGCCGGTCTGCGGCTCTTGGCATCGCTCGATATCGAGAAGCTGCCGAAGGTCGCAGGCCATCCGCGGATCGGGCCCTGTGTCGGCCAGGTGGGTAAATTCATCTGCATCGGCCTCAATTATGCCGACCATGCGGCGGAATCAGGCCTGCCGGTGCCGCCGGAGCCGGTCGTCTTCATGAAGGCAACCAGCGCCATCATCGGCCCGAATGATCAGGTGGAAATTCCCCGTAAATCGGTGAAGACCGACTGGGAGGTGGAACTGGGTGTCGTCATTGGAAAACCCGCCAAATACATTTCCGAGGCGGAAGCGATGTCGCATGTCGCCGGCTATTGCATCGTCAACGATGTTTCAGAGCGCGAATTCCAGATCGAGCGCGCCGGCACCTGGGACAAGGGTAAGGGCTGCGATACCTTCGGCCCGATCGGCCCGTGGCTGGTGACGCGGGACGAAATCGCCGACCCGCAGAATCTCGATCTCTGGCTGTCCGTCGACGGCAAGAAGTACCAGAACGGCAATACCCGGACCATGGTCTATAAGGTGCCATTCCTGGTCTCCTATCTCAGCCAATTCATGAGCCTGCAGCCGGGCGATGTCATCTCGACCGGAACGCCGCCCGGTGTCGGCATGGGGCAGAAGCCGGCGCCGATCTATTTGAAGCCGGGTCAGGAAATGCATCTCGGGGTCGCCGGTCTCGGCGAGCAGCGCCAACGCACCGTCGCCGCCTAGCCATCGCCGCTGCGGCATGCGGTGCTCCAGATCCGGGGCACCGCACATCGCGGCAGCAGAAACGTCTTGTCATTCAAAACTAATATATTAGTATCTAAGTCTTGAATTTTCTTCTTCAGGGTTACCCATGGTCAAGATCCTCGCCAGCCGTCCCCGCGATATCCGCTTTCCGACTTCAGAGCATGCGGATGGCTCCGATGCGATGAATCTCGATCCGGACTACTCGGCTGCCTATGTGACGCTGGAGACTGACCGGCCGGGGCTCGAAGGCCATGGTCTGACCTTTACCCTCGGCAAGGGCAATGAGCTCTGCGTCGCGGCGATCGAGGCACTGTCTCCTATTGTGATCGGCCGGGATCTCCAGGACATCACGGCCGATATGGCGGGCTTCTGGCGCGAGATCACCAGCGCCAGCCAATTGCGCTGGGTTGGGCCAGAGAAGGGCGTCATCCATCTGGCGACGGCTGCCTTGGTCAACGCCGTCTGGGATCTCTGGGCGAAAGTGGCCGGCAAGCCGGTCTGGCGCTTGGTGGCCGATATGTCGCCGGAGGAATTTGTCAGCCTCATCGATTTCCGCTACATCACGGACGCGCTGACGAAAGAGGAGGCGTTGGTGATCTTGCGGGCCAACGCGCCGACCAAAGACAAGCGCATTGCCGAGCTGGAAGCAAAAGGCTTTCCGGCCTATACGACGTCAGCCGGCTGGCTCGGTTATCCGGACGACAAGGTGCGGCGCTTGTGCCGCGAGGCCATTGCAGCGGGGCTCAACTACATCAAGATCAAGGTCGGCCGCGATCTCGCGGACGACAAGCGGCGCTGCGCCATCGTGCGCGAGGAGATCGGCCCCGACCGCTTCCTGATGATCGATGCCAATCAGGTCTGGGATGTCGGTGAGGCGATTGACTGGGTGAAGGAACTCGCCCCCTATAAGCCGCTCTGGATCGAAGAACCGACCAGCCCAGATGATGTATTGGGGCATGCCAATATCCGCAAAGCAGTGAAGCCCCTGGGGATTGGGGTCGCAACCGGCGAGATGTGCCAGAACCGCGTCATCTTCAAGCAGCTGATGCAGCTGAATGCGATCGATTTCTGTCAGATCGATTCCTGCCGCCTCGGCGGGGTCAATGAAATCCTGGCGGTACTGCTGATGGCGAAGAAATTCGGCGTGCCGGTTTGCCCGCATGCCGGCGGTGTCGGGCTGTGCGAATATGTCCAGCACCTCGCCATGATCGACTATGTCTGCGTCTCGGCCAGCGTCGAAAATCGCGTGCTGGAATTCGTCGACCACCTGCATGAGCACTTCGTCGATCCGGTAGTGATACGCGATGGCCATTACATGCCGCCACGGCTACCCGGCTATAGCATCACCATGAAGCCGGCCAGCCTTGACGAATTTGAATATGGCAAGGGCAAGGCCTGGGCGGCGCGGTAATGCGCGTCACTGACAGCGCAATGCGTTGGCCTATAGACCAGACGATTATTCAAACATTTCTGCATGCTGCTGCAGCAGGATCGACAGCCGGTCATAGGCGTCGTCAAGATGGAAGGTGAGGGCCTTGACGGTGCGGTCGACATTGCGCCGCGCCATTGCCTCGACGATGGCAGTATGCTGTGCGACAGCTTTGTCTTCCTGATTCGGCAGCGGCGAGCTCAAATAGCGGACGCGGTCGAGTTGTGCCTTGGAACGGTTGATGATGCGCCATAGGCGGCTGAAGCCGCTCAATTCGCTAATCGTGCGATGGAACTGGTCATCATAGGTGATGAAGTCATCATGCCGCTGCTTGGCCGCAGCGCGCTCCTGCAGGGCGAGCAGATCGCGCAGCTTCTCGATCGCAGTATCGTCCACATGGGTGACGGCAAGCTTGATGCCCTCGATTTCCAGAGCGCGGCGGATCAGCCGGCCCTCTTCCAGCTGGTGCCGGTCGATCAGGGCGACATAAGTGCCTGATTGCGGCCGGATATTGATCAGGCGCTCATCAGCTAGCTGCCGGATCGCATCGCGCACAGGCGTGCGTGAAATGCCGAGCTGGTCGGTGATCTGCTTCTCGATGATAACCGAGCCCGGCGGCATACGCAGCGTGATGATGGCCTGCCGCAAGAGCCGATAGACCTGATCGGGAATGGGAGATGAGCGGTCGATTCGCGCATCTTCGGGCAGCACAGTGTGTTTATCCGTCATGGTGGCGGATTTTTGCGTCGTGCCCGGTTTGCTGGCAAGCGCCGATTTCTCAGACATGAACACAATCCGTGGCTGTCATGTAAATCCAGTTGACGGCTGCCTTATGAATACTAGTATATCAGATAAAGATCAACACTGCCCCGACCGTCCTTAGGCCGTCCATTAGGGCAGAGTTGCAAGAACAACGAAGTAGGCCCCCGCAATCCAAGCGGGGCGGTGTCACAGAGGGAGGCAAATAATGTCGTTATGCAGGAGCATGCTTGGGGCCGTAGTCGGCGTTCTGGCCAGCGGGGCGGCGGGATTGGTTGCGCCCGCGAGTGCCGGGCAGTTCGACGGCGTTACGGTCAATGTCATGACCTTCACCGGTCCCCAGATTGCCGAGCCGTTGCAGCGCCGCGCACCTGACTTCGAAAAGCTGACCGGCGCCAAGGTTAATGTCATTACCGTGCCGTTCTCGGATCTCTATCAGAAGCTGCTGACGGATTGGGCGAGCGGCACCAACAGCATCGATGCGGCGGTCTTTGCGCCGCAATGGATGTCCGACTATGTCACGCCGGGCTATCTGCTCGATCTCAGCGGCCGTATCGCGGCCGACAAGGATCTGCAAGAAGAGGACGTAGCGCCGTTCTTCCGCGACTTCTCGCAGAAGTTCAACGGCAAGGACTATATGGTGACCCTCGATGGCGACTTTCAGATGGTCTACTACCGAACGGATGTGCTGAAGGAGCTGGGCAAGGAGCCGCCGAAGACCTGGGACGATTACCTCGACATCGCCAAGGCCGCCAACGGCAAGGACATGAACGGCGACGGCAAGCCCGATTACGGTTCTTGCATCTCCAAGAAGCGCGGTGCCCAGGCCTATTGGGCAATCCTCTCGATCGCCGGCAATTACCTGCAGGCGCAGGGCACCAAACAAGGCATCTTCTTCGATGCCAGGGACATGAAGCCGCTTGTCAACAACGAGGCCTTCGCGGCGGCACTGA
The DNA here is from genome assembly GCA_035539075.1 of Terriglobia bacterium. GTDB lineage: Bacteria > Pseudomonadota > Alphaproteobacteria > Dongiales > Dongiaceae > Dongia_B. The sequence continues at coordinate 65,181 of DATLJB010000176.1, read as the reverse complement.
AAGTCTATCAGGAGAGCACGAAATACGGCCCCGCCGACGAGATCAATCTTGATGTCGGCGATACCCGCAAGCTCTTCACCTCCGGCCAATGCGCCCTTAGCCTCGATTGGGGCGATATCGGCACCCTGGCAATCGATCCCAAGGAATCGAAAGTGCAGGACAAGGTCGGTGCGGTCATCATACCGGGCAGCCGGCAGGTCCTCGATCGCAGCAGCGGAAAACTGGTCGCCTGCGACAAGCAGACCTGTCCCTATGCGGTCGACGGCGTCAATCATGCGCCTTTCGCGGCTTTTGGCGGCTGGTCGGGCGGCATCAACGCCAAGGCCAATGCAAAAGTGCAGGATGCTGCTTACGCCTTCTTCTCCTATATGAGCCAGCCGAAGCAATCGAATGAGGACGTGACGCTTGGCAAGACGGGCTTCAATCCGTATCGCATGTCCCAATTGAAGGATCTCACCTTGTGGAAGAAGGCGGGCATGAGCGAAGCGGCCGCCAAGAACTACTTGGGCGCGATCCAGCAAAGCCTCGACAACCCCAATATGGTCCTCGATCTGCGCATTCCCCAGAACCAACGCTACGAACAGGTTGCGCTTGATACGGCGGTTGCCCGTATGCTGGCCGGAGAGCTGTCGATAGAAGACACGATGAAGCAGATTGCTTCGGCCTGGGACGACGTTACTGAGGAAGTCGGCCGCGATTCGCAGTTGACGGCCTACAAGGCGACACTTGGCCAATAACTCTCAACCTGCGTCGCCGGTCATCCGGCCGGCGGCGCAGGCACATGCAGGCCGGCGGTTGGATCAGGAAGATCGAGATCATCTGATGCGGTTATCTTTCAGTGATTGGTTCGACCGGCAGGCCGATCGCCTGTTCATTTTACCGGCCGTTCTCATCCTGCTGGCGTTCTCGATCTTCCCGTTGTTGATTTCAGCTTATCTGGCGGTATCGCGATTCCAGTTGACGGCCGGCGGCTACCAGCTGCGGTTCATCGGCTGGCTGAATTTCAAGAAACTGCTCATCGGCGGCGAGCAATACCACTTCCTCGGCGTCTTCGCGCCGGTGCCATGGTATGGCTGGTTATTGGGGGCAGCCGTCGTTCTCCTACTGGCCCGCTCGCTCGCAAGCTACATCCGGTCCGGCAAGTCTACCGTCATCGGTCTCGTGGGTCGGGCCGTTACGACGATGGCAATCCTGGCACTCACGGTTCTCCTGGCGACGACAATCGGCGCCGGCGGGCAGCTTGGCAGCCTTTCCGTTACGGTGATCTATGTTGCCGTTGGCGTGACCTGCCAGTTTCTCACCGGCCTCGGCCTTGCCATGCTCTGTTCGCAGAATATCCGCTGCAGAAGCTTCTTTCGCGTTGTCTTCTTCCTGCCGCTGATGGTGACGCCCGTCGGCATCGCCTATACGTTTCGGATGTTGGCAGACATGACCCAGGGGCCTTTCGCCGGACTCTGGCGTCTGATCGGCCTCGGTGATCTTTCCTGGGCGTCGCAGGCCTGGTCGGCGCGCCTGGTGGTGATGGTGGGCGATACCTGGCAATGGACGCCTTTCATCTTCATCGTCCTGCTGGCGGCGATCGAGGGACAGTCACGAGAGCAGGTGGAGGCTGCTTCGCTCGACGGTGCCAGCTATTGGCAGATCTTTCGTGACGTCACCTGGCCGGAGATTGCCCCGGTCGCTTCCACGATCGTGCTGATCCGCGTCATCGAGGCTTTCAAGATCGTCGACCTGCCGAATGTCCTGACCAATGGTGGGCCCGGTATTGCCACGGAATCGCTGACGCTGCACTCCTTCATCAATTGGCGCGCCCTGGATCTCGGTGGCTCCGCCGCGGTTGCCTATATGCTGCTGATCGTTTCAACGGTCATCTGCGCGTCTTTCTTCAATTATGTCATGCAGCCGATGCGGAGCAGACGGCAATGAGCCGGTGGCGAGGCCTCTTTGAATCGCGGCGCTTCGGCGAGCTTGCGCCGATCCCGAAATTCATCTGCTACGCTTTACTGGCTCTTTGGAGCATCATCGTTCTCTTTCCGCTCTATTGGGTCTTGGTCACCTCTTTCAAGGAGCCGGTGGATGTCGCATATCCGCCGAAATTCCTGCCTTTCATCGATTTCCAGCCGTCCCTGCATGCTTGGCACTATATCTTCGTCGATCTCGGCAACGACACCTTCCGGCCTTACGCCAATTCGCTGATCGTCGCCAGCGTCAGCACCCTGCTGGCCGTGCTGATCGGCAGCATGGCGGCCTATGCGCTGTCGCGTATCGAATACAAACCGAAGCTTGGCTCCATCATCGGCTTCATCCTCCTGCTGGCGCTGGCGATCGTCGCGGTCGTGCACTGGCAGGTGGATTGGCGTCTGGCGGTGATCGTTGCCGTCGTTCTTTTCCTGCTCCTGCTGCGTGCCTTCGGACGGTACTTCAGGCGACATCTCGGCAATGGCGATATCCTCTTCTGGATCATTTCCCAACGCATCCTGCCGCCGGTGGTCGCCGCCATTCCCATCTACGTGATGTTCCAGAAGGTTGGCCTCCTCGATACTCATCTGGCATTGATCATCACCTATACCACGGTCAACCTCCCCATCGTCGTCTGGCTGATGTATGATTTCTTCGCCGCCATTCCGCGCGACCTGGAAGAAAGCGCCCAGCTGGACGGCGCCTCGCGCTACCGCATTTTTGTCGGTATCGTCCTGCCCTTGGCAAAGCCCGGCCTGATCGCCGCCTCGCTGCTGGTGTTGATCCTCGCCTGGAATGAATATCTATTGGCGCTCTTCCTCTCGACCGCCAAGGCGCAGACCATTCCGTTGCTGGTGGCGGCGCAGAACGCCACCCGGGGACCGCAATGGTGGTACATGTCGGTATTGATCATCATCATGATTGCGCCGGTCGTCGTACTAACCATCATCCTGCAAAAATACATCGCCAGGGGCCTGCTGCTTGGCGCGGTCAAAGGCTAGGGCATGATCTCGATGAAGGTATTGGCCGGATGACCGTGGTTCTCGATCACATCAGCAAATCTTTTGGCTTTCTGACGGTGTTGCATGAGCTCAGCCTGTCGGTGCAGGCCGGTGAGTTCATGGTGCTGCTGGGGCCCTCCGGCTGTGGCAAGACGACGGCCTTGCGCATGATCGCCGGGTTGGAGACGGTGACATCAGGCCGGATCGCGATCGACGGCAGGGATGTGACCGACGTGGCGCCGAAGAATCGCGACATCGCCATGGTGTTCCAGAGCTATGCGCTCTATCCGCATATGACGGTTGCAGAAAATATCGCCTATCCGCTGGTGATCCGCAGGGGGGCGCGGGCCGATATCGACCGCCAGGTGCGCGACGTCGCGGCGCAAGTGCAGCTCGACCCCTATCTCGATCGTTATCCGCGCCAGCTATCGGGGGGGCAGCGCCAGCGCGTTGCCTTGGCGCGGGCCATCATCCGGCGCCCAGCGGTGTTTCTGATGGATGAGCCGCTGTCAAATCTGGACGCGAAACTGCGTGGCCATATGCGGGCCGAATTGAAGCATATGCAGCATGCACTCGGCATCACCACGATCTATGTGACGCATGACCAGGTCGAAGCCATGACGCTGGCCCATCGCGTCGCCGTTTTGAACAAGGGCCGGCCGCAGCAGATTGATACGCCGCGCCAGATCTATGAAGATCCGGCCAATCTTTTCGTCGCCGGCTTCATCGGCTCGCCGCCGATGAATTTCGTCGACGGCGCATTGGCGGATGGGCTGTTCGAATGCGCGGCCGGCCGCCTGCCGACCGTGGTGCAATCCCACCAGGCCAAGGCCGTTCTCGGTATCCGGCCGGAGGATTGCCGTCTCACGGCGCCGGGCGAAGCCGGCAGCCTGCGCGCCACGATCTATTCGATCGAGCTGATTGGCGACCATGCCCTGCTCACCTGCCGGATCGGCGGGCAGTCGATTGCAGTCAAGGTGGAAAAGGATTTCAGCCGCGAGATCGGGGCCGAGATTGGAATCGCCGCTGCGCCGGAGCGGACCTATCTCTTCGACGCCGCAAGCGGCCAGCGTCTCCGCTGACCGCTTGCGCAATTTACGGTCGGGCTTGGTTCGCCGTCGCCTTACCCGGCGCGGAAACTCGCCCAAAGCAGCGTCAGCCCGAAGGCCGCGCCGGCCAGCAGGACCATGGAAAGATAGGCAGTTTCAATCGTCGTCATCGCGAATCTCCCGCTCGTAGAAGCGAAAAATGCGCAGCCGCCTGCATGGCGTCATTGATCCAGATCAAAAACTGGCCGGCAGGGTCGGGACCTTTTGCCCTGGCCAAACGACCAGGCTAAATGACTGAGGCTAAACGGCTGATGCTAGCGCTCGAACTGCAACGCGGAAGGCGGAACCTCGTCGGCGCCACTGGGAAGGGGCTTTGCCGGATCGGCCATCCAGCCGGCGATATCCGAAAAGACCGTCTGGGCATCAAGATCGCGCAGCAGGTAATGGTACCCCTGCGGATAGAGCCCGATCCTCAGCTCTGCGGATGGCAGCTTTGGCAGTTGTGCCAGGGCCATGCGGACGGATCGGTCGGCGAGGACCTGTTCCCGGCCGCCATAGAGCAGCAGGCAAGGGGGATAGCCGCGATCCGCGCGACCCAGAAGCGGCAAGGTGCGGTAGGCCTGGCTCATCAGACCCACCAGACCATAGGCGGAATCGATCCGCGTCTCCTTGATCACCAGGCGATCGCGACCCATCGCGCGCAGGGCTGCCGTATTGTCGGAAGCCTGTATGCGCACGCCGGTGGGGTAGACGGTCATCCAGGGAATGAGATGAGCGGCCCAATCAAGCACATGGCGGTTGAAGCTGCTTTGTGTCTCCCAGCCCCATAGGGCAGGCGAAACAAGGATCAGGCCATTGGCGTGGAGCGGCGGCGATTCCGCCGCTGCTGCCATCACCACCGACGCGCCCATGCTTTCGCCGAGTATGAAGAGCGGCTTGTCAGGATATTTGCGGTGAAGCAGATCGGTTGCCAGCTTCAGGTCAAGGATCATCTGCTCGTTGCCCGGCCAGATGCCGCGCTGCGGCGTCCTGCCGAAGCCGCGCTGGTCATAGGCATAGACGGCCATGCCGCGGCGCGCCAAGCCTTCGGCCGGATTGGTCATGCCCTTGGAATAATCGTTGAAACCATGGACTGCCAGAACGACGGCCTTGATCTCCTTGACCTTCAGCGAATCGTCGCGCGGCAGCCATTCACGCAGCGGCAGGTCCACGCCGTCGGGTGTGTGGATGGCGGTATTGCTCAGGCGTGGCTGATCAATCGGGGGGCCGATTTCCTGCAATCGCGGGGCGCAGGCGGAAAGCAGAAGAAAGGCGGACAAAAGCAGAGAAGCGGCGCGGTACCGGCAAGCCATTCATCAATCCTGTCTACGGTCTAACTTGTGGCGGATGCCATATATGCGTTCATCCGTTCGTCAGCATCGGCCCGGTTGGGTCTACCATTCACCTTGCCGACTTTGAACGGTCTCATGCGGCATCGCCTGCGAAAGAGCGGTTTGCACCGGTGGAAAAATAGCGGCTGGGCGGCACGCCCAGCGATTTCTTGAACATCGTGGTGAAGGCGGCAGGGCTTTCATAGCCGAGATCGAGCGCGACAGTGGTCACGGCATCGCCAAGGGCGAGGCGCCGCATGGCCACCAGCAGGCAGGCCTGCCGTGCCCAATGGGCGAAAGTCATGCCGGTTTCGCGCTTGAAGAAGCGGGTGAAGCTGCGGCGGCTCATGGCCAGCGCCTCGGCCCAATCGTCGATCGATTCACCAGCCAGCGGCCGTCGCAGAAATTTTTCGCAACGGCGGACGAGCTTTGCCTCGGTTGGAAAGGGCAGCGAAAGCGGCAGGCTGCGCAACTCCCGCAATTCCGCCAGGGCCAGTGACATGATCAGGCCGTCGCGTCCATCCTCATGGTAGTCGATCGGCAGTTCGACAGCCGCCAGCAGCAGCTCGCGCATCAGGCCGGAGATGGACAGGACCTGACAGGTATCGGGCATGTCCGTCGCTGCATCAGCGCGAATGTAAAGGCTTCGGGTCGTGACCGGCCCGATCATGCGGACGCTGTGAACGGTTCCGGCCGGGATCCACATCGCTTCCTGGGGCGGCACCACCCAGGCGCCGTGTTCGGTCCGCACCGTCATGACGCCCGATCCGGCATGCAGGAACTGGCCGCGGCTGTGATGGTGCGGCGAGATTTCGAAATCGTCCGGATAATCGTTGCCGAAGGCAAGGATGGGGCGGGGCGTTCCTTCGAGCTCTCGGATCAACCGGGCGTTTCGAACCATATCGGGCATACATAGCAATGAGGGGGATGCGAAATGGCCCAAACTATAAAATAATTGACCTGCTTTCGGAAGAAGGTCGTTCGCTTCTCCTTAATATCAGCAATTGCCGAAAACTATGGAGAGAATCATGGCTGATACAACGATGAACGTCGACCGCGGCGCTGCCGAGAGGACAGCCCTTGCTGTCCTCGTCGGTATCAGCTTCTGCCATTTGTTGAACGACATGTTGCAGTCGCTGTTGCCGGCGATTTATCCGATGATCAAGCAGGGTTTTGGCCTCAGTTTCAGTCAGGTCGGCCTCATCACGCTGGTCTTTCAGATCACCGCCTCGCTGCTGCAACCGCTCGTCGGTCTCTATACCGATCGCTCGCCGAAGAATTACGCCCTGCCGGTTGGCATGGCCTTCACCCTCAGCGGCCTGCTGCTGCTCTCGGTGGCGCCGAACTTCCCGCTGTTGCTCCTGGCCGCCGCGCTGGTGGGGACAGGCTCTTCGGTCTTCCATCCAGAATCGTCACGCGTCGCTCGTCTCGCATCGGGCGGTCGGCACGGCTTGGCGCAATCGCTGTTCCAGGTCGGGGGCAATCTGGGCTCGGCGGTCGGGCCGTTGGCCGCTGCCTTCCTCATTCTGCCGTATGGGCAATCCAGCGTTGCCTGGTTCTCGCTGGGCGCGCTGCTGGCGATCATCGTGCTGACGCGGATCGGCGCATGGTTCGGCGCCAACCGGAAAACCAAGGTCGCGTCGCGGCGGGCGGGCGCGGAGGTGACGCTGTCGCGCAAGCAGATCGGCGGCGCCATCGCCGTGCTCCTGGCGCTGATTTTCTCGAAGTATTTCTATCTCGCCAGCCTCACCAGCTATTACACCTTCTACCTGATCACGCGCTTCGGCGTCTCGGTACAGACGGCGCAGATCGACCTCTTCGTCTTCCTCGGCGCGACGGCGATCGGCACCATCGCCGGCGGTCCGATCGGCGATCGCATCGGCCGCAAGAAGGTGATCTGGGGCTCTATCCTGGGTGTCCTGCCGTTCACCCTCATCCTGCCTTACGCCTCGCTGTTCTGGACCGTGGTCCTGACGGTTCCCATCGGCCTCATCCTGGCCTCGGCCTTCTCTGCGATCGTGGTCTATGCCCAGGAGCTGATGCCGGGCCGGGTCGGCATGGTGGCAGGCCTGTTCTTCGGCTTTGCCTTCGGCATGGGTGGCGTGGGTGCTGCCGTGCTCGGCATGCTCGCGGACTGGACCGATATTGGCACCGTCTATCGCCTTTGTGCCTTCTTGCCGGCCATCGGCCTGCTGACGGCCTTTCTGCCGAATATCGAAACGGCACGGCAGCGCGCAGCCGCCCGCTGACCGGCGGCAACAGCCGGCGAATCGATGATCCGAATAATCACGGGAGCAGCCCTAACCGGCTGCTTCCGTTTGCTTTTTCCCCGGAGAGATACGGCTTGCAGTCGGCCGGGCAATCCGTTAGTTTCCGGCCCGCCCAAGCCGCGGAGAGGTGCCAGAGTGGCCGATTGGGGCAGTCTCGAAAACTGTTGTAGGTTTGCGCCTACCGTGGGTTCGAATCCCACCCTCTCCGCCATTTGACTGTCCAGGGCCTTCCTCAACACTCTCTTCTTTCTTGATTTTTCAGTGTTTTAGCGCTGAAATTCGTCCGTCCGCATCTCTCTAAATCCCGTCCAAGCGCAGGCATGTGGGGGTATTTTTGGGGGTACGGAAAACCAATTTGGGGGTACGCAATCGTAAGGAGCGATTCCCGTGCGGTTATCGGACACAGCGGTTCGCAAAGCCAAACCAAAGGAAGGGGATTACAAGCTTTCCGATGGTGCCGGCCTCTATCTTCTAGTGAAGGTGGCGGGGGCTAAACTCTGGCGCCTGAAATATAGATACGGCGGGAAAGAGCGTGTCCTTGCGCTCGGCAAATACCCTGAGGTCACGTTGGCAAAAGCCCGGCAAGGGCGAGACGATGCCAAGAAAGTTCTGGCAGCGGGCCAGGACCCAGTCGCCGAGCGCAAGCTCCAAGAAATTCTTGCGCAAGAAAATACGTTTGAAAGCGTCGCTCGGCGGTGGTTCGAAGTCACCAAATCAAAGTGGACCGAGGTTCACGCAGCTGATGTCATTCATAGTTTGGAGCGCGATGTTTTTCCCAAGATCGGACCCATGGCGATCACGTCAATTAAGCCACCGGTCGTTCTTGCTGCACTCCGGGAGATAGAGGCTCGGCCGGCGATTGAGACTGCGCGAAGGGTGCAGCAGCGTATATCGGCGGTGTTTGTTTTTGCGATTGCCTCTGGCGTCGGACATAGCGATCCCGCAGCGGTCGTTCGGCCGGCGCTCAAACCATTGCCCACTAAGACGCGTCAGCCCGCCGTACTGGACCTGAGTAAGGCGCGTGAGGTGCTACGTGCGGGTGAAACCCAGGTCGCACATCCGGTGACGAAACTGGCACTGCGATTCCTGGCGTTGACCGTTGTGCGCCCGGGCGTTCAACGGCGGACGCCATGGGTGGAACTCGATGACTTACGAGACAATGTCTGGCGCATCCCGGCGGCGCGCATGAAGTTAAGCATGCAAAATAAGCAAAACGACGCTTGGGATTTCTGGGTTCCGCTCTCAAAGCAAGCCCAGGATGTGTTGGCAGTCTTGCGCGTCCTAACGGGAAGGGGGCCGCTTGTGTTTCCTAATGCACGTCATGCTCATAAGCCGATGAGCGAAAACGCGATCGGTTATCTCCTTAACCGCGCAGGTTATCAAAGCCGGCAGGTGCCCCACGGTTGGCGCGCGACATTCTCGACGATCATGAATGAGACGTATCCGGCCGACCGGGCGATCATTGATCTGATGCTTGCCCATGTTCCTACCAACGAGGTGGAGGGAGCCTATAATCGCGCCCGCCACATTGAGCGCCGGACGGAGCTGGCGCAGCTCTGGGCCGATATGCTGTTGGAGGGCTTTCCGCCTGCCGATGACCTCGTCAACGGTCCTCGGCGCTGACTAAACGCGGCCGGCTCCGTTTCCAATCTTCGATTTCGCTCTCCCACCAGGCAACAGCTCCACCAAGGCTGACAGCCGATGGAAATCGCCTGGTCTTCATTAAGCGATAGATAGTGGATCGTCCTAGGCCGGTCTCACGGCGTACTTCTGGTAGGCGCAATAGCCGACCCCGCGCCTCCAGAATCTCGAGTGAGCTCGTCTTTTGAATAGCATCCATTGTCGTAACGCCTGGCTATTGCGGACAACTGGCGCGTCGAGGCTTGACCGGAACGCTTAGTGCTTTCGTTGCGCTACTTGTTGCATCATCTGAAGTTAGGCTTACAGCCCAATTGATCAATGCAGTCGCGATCGCATTGCCGGTAGTGGCGTAGAGCGGCGCACATATGAGGACATAACCGATCCAGGAGGCAACAGTGTGATATATGCGGCAGGGCTAGTAGATGCGCGAAACCCTGCGTACGTAACCTTGCTCGGCATAGGGGGTCTTTGCACGCGTGCCGCTAAAGTCGAACGCCCGAGTCATATCGAATAGCGTGGCCTCACGATCAAGGGCTTTTCTTGCGCGAAGATCCACGCCCAACTTGCCTTGGCTGTCTCGCGAAGGTCTCTCGTGCCAAGGCTGCTGCCGCATCTCTATCACTCTTGCGAACAGTACGAGAAGCGATAGCTTTAATCGCACTCCCAACGTCTTCCCGGCTTTGTTCGGAGGCAGCAGTTGCTGATCTCTCCGTGGCCGGACGCAGGTGCTCGCCACTTGAACGCACCGTACGGCTCTCAACATACTGGATAAGTTGCTGGAGCGTATAATAGATGCGTCTTTCAACGCGAACATGGTCGATACTGCACCGCAGACGTTCGGCCCTCACCGTCGATTTCGGAAGCCCTAAGAATTCTGCTGCGGCCGTCTCATCCAGCAATATGGGCTGGAATTTCGGTGTCATGCTGCGATCCTCATAACGGTGTTGTCTGGGGGCCGAGGGCTTCAGGGCCTACCAATTTTTTCAAGCCCTCTAGGCTGGCTGCACGAGGAAGCTGCTGCTTTGGCAGCACCGTCATGTCCGTGAGTGAGGCCATCGGCTGATCGAGCCGAATCCCGGTCAGATGAGATTGGATCTCCATCATGACCTCTTCAATTGCACTCACGGCGTCCGAAAGGAATGCAGGTTCATAAGGAGCGTAGATCGAGGTCGTGGCATTTGAACCTGATGGCAAATGGCCTAAAAACAAACTGATTTGCTCCGTGGGGACGCGCCTTTTCCGCATCTCGCGCGCCATGCCGTGTCGGATCGAATAGGGTGTGATCTTGTTATCAAGGCCGGCTGCCTGACGTGTCAGGCGCCACGTATATGAGATAGAGGTAATCGGTTTGCCTCGGCAGGTGACAAAAGGGGTGCCTGCCTGGGACATCTTCCGAAGCCAGGGAGCCAGCGACGGTGTAACCGGAAGTATTGGCCGAAATTTCTTGTTTTGCACACGGACAGGCGGGTTTAAATCGACTAACCCATGCGCATCATCGAACTGCTCTGGTGTAAGGTCGAGAATGGCCGCGGGTCTCGCCAATGTATTGGCTGCGATTAAGATAAACATCAGCATGTGCCGTGATCGGCACGATTCCAGGAGCTGACTGATATCCTTCGGCGAGGCTGGTCGTCCCATCGGCTCTCTGGCGCGCTTGGCTTCCGCAGTGAGCGTGCCAAAAATGTGCGGCACCGATGCGATTTCCTGCCATTTCAAGGCGCGATTAAGTGCTGCACGGCCGACGGAGAGGATCCTGTCAATCCCGCTAGCACCCGTCCCGCGTCCGGCGAGCCATTCTCGGAAGCGGCGTTGCTCGTGCGGTGTAAGGGCAGCTACAGAACGTTTGGTCCAGAACTCGTGCCAGTAGGACAGCCCAAGCTTTTGCGTCGTCGCACTCGCTAGGTATTGTGCATGATCGTTCCAGTAGTGGAGTAGAACGGCATCGATTAAAATTTCCGCTGGCGCCGCTAAGTGCGACCTTTCGTGTACGAGGACCCATGCCGCGAGACGCTGACTTGCCTCGCGAAAGTCAGCTGTGCGAAGGCTGACACGGCATGTCTGTCGCTTTCCTGGATCATACCAAGTCCGACACCATTGATTGTCCTCGCGGTCTTTTCTCGGCTTCTTGCTGAGCCAGTAGTCCCCGATCTGTCCAATTCGGCCTTCCGTTCTTCGCATGAACTCACCGTGCGCTTCTCGATATGCTGAGTCAGATTTTCGAAAGTGTGATTGATGTGCCATCCAATGCGAACTTATTCAATGCGACGGTGAATACGCGCCGTGGAACTTCATGGCCTCGGACGGCAAATTGGTAGCCTATGAAATAGACCTCGCCCAAGAGCTTTTTCGACGTATGCATGCAGGGTGTGAAATAGTTGTCCAGGACTGGGGCGGTATGCTGCCAGTCCCAAAAGCCGGGAAGTTCGATGCGATCATCGCCTCGACAGGTGTCATACCGTGTATGAGTTCGATATGTCGATCAGTAATCCAGTCAGGGCAAGCGCCTCACTGAACGCCAGTGGATGCATGGCGAACACCTTTGATAACGAACTTCGCCGATATTAGCGCATTTGCACCAAAAGTGATTTAGAGTGCGCGTTGCGTGCTGATCAACACTTTGATCGAGGCGCCATCGATTCACGCAGGCTGGCATAGAAGACGAAGTTCATTTTCCAGAACGCGGGCAAATGCTGCTTCCACCTGTGACAGGGGTGAAAAGGCGGGTGTTATCAAACTAAGTTCCAGATAAACCTCTGGCTGAAACCTCCGGTGGACGACTTCAGCGGGATCCGGAGCGAACGCTTCGTAGTTTCGAATGTTGATCGCGTCGACGAAGCCAACCATCCGCGTATTCCTGATCAGGGTAAATTGGGGTACGAACAGGTCACTGTAGAGCCGGACGTTCATCGGGCAATCCGCGTCGCGGAATTGCTTTTCGATTTCTTTGTACAACCGGTGGTCCGGGTTGATGATCGCCAGCTCCGTGTTCTGCAGGTCTTGCGGCGTAATCACTTTCTTTTCCGCCAGTGGATGTCCGGCGTCCATAAAGCAGCTTACGGGTAGACGGAAGGTTTCGACGTTAATGAAGGGATCCTCGGAGTACCATTCCGCGAGCCCGATCCCAGTCTGATGATTGGAAATCCAATTCACGACGTTGGGTGTCGGCCACGACATTACCGAGACTGTCACTGCGCTGTTATTTCCCATGAAGCGGTTGATCAGGGATGGAAGAAAAAATAGCGTGGGGCCTGGGATCGACAGGACGCGTAAATCGCCTACCCGCAAATTGCCATAGTCTTTCAGATGTCTTTGAGCGTCGTTGATCTGATCGAGCAGTGAGCGGGCGACATTTTTCAGGTATTTGGCCTCGGGCGTTGGCACAAGCCTCCCTTTGCGACGCTCAAAGAGAACGACACCGAATTCTCCTTCCAATGCTTTAATGATCTTGCTCACGGCGGGCTGCGTGACGCCGATTTCTTCGGCCGCTTGCGATACGAGCCCGCTGTCCATCACGGCGCTGAATGCCTTGAGCTGCCTTAGATCCATGGCACATCCCCTTTTGTTCTACTTTTTCCCCTAAATCCATAACTCGCAGGAATACACTAGGTCAAATTATGAATTTTACACACTACTAGTCCACGAGGATCATTGGTTGAAAGATACGGGGAGGGACGTGCGGGATGGACGGAAATGCGGTGATGGAGCCACGTGCCGTGAGGGACAGAAGTGTTTCCGACACCCGAAAGGGCGCACGGGTCGAGCTGAAAGATCTCTGCAAATATTACGGCGACTTCGTCGCTGCCGAAGCGGTTTCCCTCGACATTCGGGCAGGGGAGTTCATGACGTTCCTCGGGCCCAGCGGCTCAGGGAAGTCTACCACACTGATGATGATCGCCGGCTTTGCTATCCCTTCGGCCGGCGATGTGCTCCTGAACGGAACGTCGATCATCAGCCAGCCGGTCCATACGCGTAATATCGGCATGGTATTCCAGAACTACGCGCTTTTTCCTCATCTCAGTGTGGAGCGGAATGTCGCTTTCCCGCTGGAGATGCGCAAGCTTCCGCGGAGCGAGATCGCCAACAGAGTGAAGAAAGCCCTTCAGCTAGTGCGCCTGGAAGGGCTTGCTGAACGCCGCCCCAAGCAACTCTCCGGTGGGCAGCAGCAACGGGTGGCACTGGCGCGCGCACTGGTATTTGAGCCGCCTGTTCTGCTCCTGGATGAGCCGCTGGGCGCGTTGGACGCCAAACTGCGCGAAGAAATGAAATTCGAGCTGAAGCAGCTCCACCACAAGGTGGGAGCCACGATTCTCTTTGTGACGCATGATCAGGAAGAGGCGCTGACTCTCTCAGACCGGATTGCTGTTTTCAACGCCGGCCGGCTCGCCCAGGTTGGCACTCCCGAGGCGCTCTATAATGCTCCGGAAAGTCGTTTCGTCGCGGACTTCCTCGGTGAAACCAACCTGCTCGAAGCCAAGGTCGACGCCATCTGGGACCGGACTTGTGTGCTGAACATCGAAGGCGTCGGCGTCATGAAAGGCAATCTGCGCGACGGCTTCAAAAAGCCGTCGAACACCGCGTCTTATACGCTGCGGTTAGAGAGCGTGCTGTTGGGGAACGAAGCAGACGGCGCCGAAAACGTCTTTAACGGAATGATCGAGGATTTTCTGTTTGTCGGTAACGCGCGGAAATACCTGATCCGCCTCTCACCGAACGTGACAATCAGGGCGCGTGTGTCGACGCAACGACAGTCCGACGGATTTACCCCTGGAACGAAAATACGTGTCGGCTGGAACGCGGCCGACATGCTGTTGGTAGAAGCGAAGTAGCGCAAAGGTGTCGGCCCGGACACTTCAAAAACAACAATCGGGCAAAAACAAGGAGGGAAAATTGAACTACACAAGACGGAAACTTCTCAAAGACTCGGCTCTCTTTGGCGCGGCCTTGGGAGTTGGCAGCCTTCTCGGCAAATCGGCATCCGCACTGAATCTGTCATCGCTGGCCGGCAAGCGTATGACGTTTGCGTCATGGGGCGGCGCATTTCAGGACGCCGAGCGCAATGCCTGGTTCACACCCTTTGCAAAAGCCGCAGGTGTAACCCTTTCCGAGGACACCGACCCCAGCAACGCCAAAATCATCTCGATGGTGAAGGCTGGAAACGTCACCTGGGACATCTGCGACGTCGGGCTCGAGCAGGCTTTTTCCGTTGGCGAGCAGGGCTATCTTGAGCCGCTCGACTACGGCGTGATCGATACGACCGGCTTTCCCAAAGGATTCGTGACGAAGTACGGGATTGGCAACATCACCTGGTCGACGGTCCTGGCCTATCGCGAAGACGTCATCAAGGGCGACAAGCCGAGCTCGGTGGCGGACATCTGGGATACCAAGCGCTTCCCGGGCAAGCGGACGCTTCGTGACTATCCGCTCGACAACCTGCCCTGGGCTTTGATGGCCGCCGGCCTGAAGAAAGAGGAGATCTATCCTCTGACCGAAGAGAAGCTGACCACAGCATTCGCCAAGCTGGACGAGATCAAGAACGATGTGGTCTGGTGGACGGGTGGCGCGCAACCCGCTCAGTTGTTGTCGAGCAAGGAAGTCGCGCTGGCACAGGTCTGGAACGGCCGTCTCGGCAGCCTGATGGATGCGGGCATCCCCGTCGCGATCCAATGGGAAGGCGCGCAGATGCAAGCTGACGCCTGGGCAGTTCCCAAGAACGCGCCGAACAAGGAAGTCGCGATGGCGTTCATTGCCTGGGCCAGCCAGACGGCCAACAACGCGCGCATCTCTGCGGAAATCGCTTATGGGCCGGTAAACACGAATTCAATTCCCATGGCGTCGGACAAGTACAAGTCGCTCCTGCCGACGAGCCATTTCGACAAGCAGCTGATCTGCGACTTCAATTACTGGGGACCGAACTTCACCAAGGTTCTCGAACGCTGGCAAGAGTGGCGTCTGAGCTGATCGAATTCCACCCGGGCCCCATTTTCTCCCGGTGGGGCCCGATAGCTGCCGTCAAGGAACATCCAGATGATGGACGCGTCTGTCTATGCCCTCAATGCCGTTCAGTTCCGGCGCCTGCAACGCCGGGAGCAGCGGATTCAGATGAACTTCCTGGTGCCCTGCCTGCTGTTCTTGATTCTGTTTTTCTTCGTTCCTCTGGCGATGTTTCTGTCGAAGGCGTTCTTCGACCCCAACTTCACGACCGCGCATTTCGAGAAAGCTTTCACGCAACCGCTCTACCTGAATACGCTGATCAAGACGCTAAAGCTGTCGCTGACCACGACGATTGTCTGTGTCATCCTGGCCTATCCGGTCGCCTTTGCGATCACGCAGGCATCGGGAAAGCTCAAGACCGCGATCCTGATCACGATTCTGATCCCGTTCTGGACCAATATCCTCGTCCGGATGTTTGCCTGGTTGGCAATTCTGGGTCGCGACGGCGTGATCAATTCGAACCTGGTCGGTGTGGGCCTGATCGATGAGCCGCTTCCGCTGCTCTATAACTACTTTTCGGTCATACTGGGTATGACCCACTACATGCTGCCATTCATGATCCTGCCAATCTATTCCGTCATGGCCGCGATCCCTGCAAACCTGACCGATGCCGCAGCCAACCTCGGGGCCGCGCCGTTCCGGGCCTTCCTGCGCGTATTCCTGCCGCTCAGCCTTCCTGGCGTCGGAGCGGGTTGCCTGCTGGTCTTCATCCTCAGCCTTGGCTTCTACATCACTCCGGCGCTGATGGGCGGGCCTAAGGAGACGATGTTTGCACAGATCATCGAAATCCAGATCGATCAGATGCTGAATTGGGGTTTCGCCGCCGCCCTGTCCACGATCCTGCTGGTTCTGACGATTGTTCTCTATCTGGTTTACGAACGAATGCTTGGTATTGACCGAATCTATGGCAAGGAGGACCGCTAATGAGCAAGAAAGGCGCTCTGACCCTGCCGAAGGCGATTCTCTATCTCATCGTCTGTCTGGTTCTGTTTTTCCTGATCGTTCCTAATCTCATTGTTGTTCCGATTTCTTTCAATGAATCGTCGCTGCTCTTGTTCCCGCCGAAGGGCTTCTCACTGCAATGGTACTCCCGTTACTGGGAAATGCCGGGCTGGGTAGACGCAACTGTGACCAGTTTGGTGGTCGCTACAATGACAGCGATCGTATCTCTCGTGATTGGGGGCCTCGCCGCTTATGGTCTGGTGCGCGGCAGACCTACCGGAGGTAAGGCGCTTAACTCTCTGCTCATGCTGCCGATGATTATTCCTTCACTGGTGACGGCGATCGCTCTGTTCAACGTGCTGTCCTATCTCAGGCTGACGGGCACACTGGCGGGGTTCGTGATTGGTCATACCGTTGTTGCCCTGCCATTCGTTGTCACGATCATGAGCGCATCCTTACGTTCGATCGATCTCTCTGTCGAGAATGCTGCCCGCAATCTCGGTGCCAGCCGCCTTATGACGATCTGGCGCGTGACTTTGCCAATGGCAATACCCGGGCTGATTTCGTCGGGGCTCTTCGCCTTCCTGATCTCATTTGACGAGCTTCTGATCGCGCTTTTCATCTCGAGCCCAACTGTGGCGACTTTGCCCAAGAAGCTTTGGGATGGCATCCGTTTCGAGATCGAGCCAACTCTCGCCGCAGTGTCCACCCTGCTGGTGATGTTGAGCCTGTTCATTCTGGCGATGGCAGGCGTAGTTCAGTTAGTTTGGAGGAAATGTGGTAATAGACGACGCACTCAAAACCCGCGCACAGCCGCGTAGCGCCGCGGTCCTGCTTCGCCCTGTGAAGCCGATCACAGGGCGGATCTGGAAAGCTCGGCTCGGCATGGTTGATCTCGCCTCCGGCCTTACCGGCGAAGAGGAGATGCATGCCATCCTTCCCGAAGACGTACTCCTGCTGACGACGCGTGTGCTTAACAGCAACACTATTTCGCTTTCGGCGTTGTCCGAGATGCAGGAAGACATGGTGCGCGCGGTCGGCACGATCACCCCCGAAGAGCCGCTGGACGTCGTGATCTATTGCTGCACGTCAGGAACGATTGCCATCGGAGAAGACCGACTCCGCGAACTGATCCAATCGGTCCGACCCGGCGTGGCCTTCACCAACCCTTTCACCGCCGCCGTCGAGGCCTTGCGCCATATCGACGCGAGACGGGTGTCTCTTTTGGCTCCCTACACCGTCGAGGTGACGTCCTACATGCGCGACGCCTTTCAGCGCAAGGGCTTCGAGATTCCGTACGTGACCACCTACGGGCTTGAGCTCGATTCCGAGATTTGCCAGGTGTCACATGACGACATTCTTGCTACGGCACGTGAGCAGTGCGTTCAAGGCGTCGATGCGCTGTTCATCAGCTGTACCGGTCTGCGGGTCGTCAGTCTGATCGAAAAAATCGAGAAAACACTGGGTCTTCCCGTGGTTACCAGCAACCAGGCTATGGCCTGGCACGCCTTGCGGCTGGCTGGCTACAACCACAACCTGACCGGTTTCGGCCAGTTAGGTGACCTGATCCTGGACTAATACCTCAACACCTGAATAGGCACTTGCAGTGAACAAGCAACTTTTCCTTTCGCAGACTGTCTTTGAAAAGCGCCATCGCGAGATTCAGGCGGTCATGGCTTCCGTTGGCGCTGATCTTCTGCTCATCGATCAGCCCGAATTCATTTTTCACCTGATCGGCTATTCGATGTCCGAAGGTTTTCAACAATTCTGCTTGTTGCCCAGGCACGGGGTGCCGCTGATGATATTGCGCTGTGTCGATGAAGGCACCTGCCATGAATATGGCAATGTGGCGCCGGAAGACGTCGTTGGCTACCCGGACTGGGCTAACCCGGTTGAGCTTCTGAAAGCTGAGCTTTCCAGGCGATCGCTGGCACACGATACGATTGCGATTGACCGTGACTCCTACAACATGACTCTAAACCGCTTTGATGCCTTGCAGGCCGCGTTTCCGCGGTCGTCGTTTGTCGACATATCGCGCGCGTTGCGGGAAAAGCGGGCGATCAAGTCGGAAGAAGAGATTACCTATCTGAAAAGGGCATCGGAGATTGCTGACGACGGCATTCGCGCAATTCTCAGAGAATTCCGCAGCGGCCTCTCCGCCCGCGACTGTGTCGCGATGGCGGCAAAGCACATCATCCTCAGTGGCGGGGATGCCGGCGTCATAGGTCCCGTCACCCGGGCACTTGACGACAACAAGATGCATGCGCTGGTGGATGATGAGCCGCTTAAGGAAGGTGACCTGCTACATGTGGAGATGATTCCTCAGTACCGCGGTTACTCAGCCCGCCTGATGCGCCCGGTCTTTGTTGGGGAGCCGGATTATGAAACACGTGAACGTGCCGAACGTATTGTGGCTCTTCAGGATCACCAGATCGCAGCAATGAAGACTGGTGCGCGTGCCAGCGATGTGGACCAGCTCTTGCGCGACGGCATGCTGAAGTCCGGGCTGAAATCGAAGTATGAAAATATTTCAGGCTACAGCCTGGGTTACTATCAACAGTTCACGTGCCGGTCGAGTGACTTCACTTACGTGTTCCGCCCCGGCGATGACTGGGTGCTTCAGCGCAATATGGCTTTTCATATGTATACGGTCTCGAACGGTCTCGCGTTCAGCGAAACCGTGGTTGTGAGTGACGAAGGCGGCGTCCGATTGACTGAAGCGCCACGCAAACTTCTCAATGTGAACGGCTGAACCAATTTGCACGGCTGCCGGAGCATGGCTCTCTGAATCTCAGCTTTGTCAAAGATTAGATGTACCGTCCGGCAACGACAATTTCGCAAACTATCGACGACATTTGTTAACGGAACTGGTGTTGATGATCATCGTCGCCTGGTGATCTTACGACTCCTGCCAGAGAAAGAATTATAGCCGGCTGCGATTTTCAGAGCAGAGGCAGAAGCCGGCAACGACGAACAATCCTGAGGTAGCGAGCTTTTGCAGGACCTGCAACTGACCTTCCATCGTTTTGTAGATAGTATCGCCAGTCGCCCTGACGAATTGCAGTTGCGCGGGGCCATAGAAGATATCATATCAACGTTCGAACTCCGTACTTTCGCTTATCTGCTCATTTCATCGCCGGAAGTTCGTAATAGCGGCCTGATTTCAAACTATCCGCCTGCTTGGACAAAGTTCTATCTGGAGAACCATTACCAGGATCTGGATCCGGTCGTCCTGCATGCCACCCGGCATTCGCAGCCTTTCATCTGGGGGCCGGGTTTCACCGTTTCGGATGAAGTGGAGAGCGAAGGAGAGTTCTTTGATCTGGCCGCTCAATTCGGTCTTCGGCACGGCCTGACAATTCCGATTCGCGATGACTGCAATACGACTGCGGCTGTGACTTTCGCTGCTGATCGGCCGCTTGCAGCTTTCCAACGCTGTATCGAACTCCATCTGCCGCTCCTCTTGTTGATTTCTGCTCTTTTCCATCGCTCTGCCCGTCGGGCCCTGGGCCCGCTCCGGGTGGTTGGTGCCATCACATTGTCGGAGCGTGAGTACGAATGCCTGAACTGGGCATCGAAGGGGAAATCAGCTTGGGAAATCGGCCAGATTCTCGGGATATCGCGCCGGACCGCGGCCTTTCACCTCGATAATATGCGGGCGAAACTAGGTGTGCGCACCGTCAGGCAAGCCGTTGCCCACTTTGCAGCTGATAGAGGCTCTGTTTCCTGAGCGTGCTGTAGATCAGGTGCAAGCTGGGCAGCTGCACAGGCTTATTTTCCTCATCTGATCATCTTCAATCAACCAGCCATTCGGTTTGGTTGGAGATATCCATGATGCAGATGATTGTGCCGGGAAGGCGGCATGAATTTGAGGCGCAGCTTGATGAGATGTATCAGTTGCGCTACCGGGTTTTCAGGAACAGGCTTGGCTGGAATGTCGACGCACGCGACGGGAAAGAGATCGATGGCTTTGATGCTATAGGCCCGGTCTATCTGCTCCAGCAGGCTCATCATGGACATGTTCAGGGCTGCGTCCGGATGCTCCCCTGCTCGGGTCCGACCATGCTGACCGAAGTTTTCCCGATGCTTCTGGGGGCGAACCCGGCACCGGCAGGTCCCCGTATCTGGGAAAGCAGTCGCTTCGCGCTGGATGTGAGGTCTCACGATGTGAAGGCCGTTGGTGGTCTGACCATCGCGACCTATGAACTCTTCCTCGGTATGGTGGAGTTTGGCATTTCCTGGTCACTGACGCATATCGTGACCGTGACGGATCTGCGGATTGAACGCATTCTGCGCCGGGCAGGATGGCCGCTTTGTCGCATTCACGAACCAATGACCATTGATGGAATGATGGCGGTTGCCGGCTATCTCGAAATTTCCCTGGACGTACTCCGGGGGCTACGAGAAGCAAGCGGGTTAGCTGCTCCCGTTCTCTGGCAGCCGGCACTTCCCCTGTTTCATGCAGGATGCGGCAGAGCCGGTAGTCATCCGGAAGAATATGAAGGAGAGCCAGGTGAGGGTCATTCTTCGGAGAGGAAAATGCCTGGTCCGAGTTAGGCACTCCCGATGTCTAGCCAGACTCGTCCTTCTGAGGATGCCGGCAGGGGGAGCAGCGAATTTTCGTCGATGACGCGGCGCGATTGGGCCTGGGAGTTTCTGCGTCGCAATCCCGATTACCAGCACGACTGGCATCGTGCTGTCGCAACTGCTGACCCGGGGGCCACCAGCCCGGACCGGCAGGAGTTATCGGCAGACAACTCGAGGTTCCGCCGATGGGGGTTGATCTTTTGGTGGTAGGCCGGATCAGATTGCATGGAATGCGAGAATATTCTGGGATCCTGATATCTGCCCGCATGTCCTGAGGCTCTATGCGCGGCCGTGCGCAGCGGAGGCCGGCTCAGAGGTGGAAGTCGCGAGGCTTCCTGAACTTGCCGCTGTTCTCAGTTCAAATGCGCATCTGCACCATCTGCTGTTTCAGGAAGAACGCCGATTCTTTCAGGTGGTCTATGAAGGCGATCTCAACGCCTCTGTGAAGCTCCTGACCAGCATCGCTTTTGAGAAATGGCAATCGAAGCCGCAACTCAATGCGATCAGCTGCTTCATGGAGTTGTGCCGTTCAGGCAAACTTCGGATAAAATACTTTCCGGCCGAACCGCGCGGCATGCGCCTCGCGGCGGTTCTGCGGGCACTGGATTTGTCGCTCGGCGGCGCCTCGCATCGGCACATCGGTGAGGCGATCTACGGAATCGAGCGGATAGACCGGGATTGGAATGATCCTGGAGACCACCTCAAGGACAGGGTCAGACGTCTCGTGGTCAGAGGCAGGTCATTGATGGCAGGCGGATACCGCCAGCTTCTGAAATAAGTCCGATCATCCTGAAGGCCATCAGATTCAATCAGCTGTCAGAAAATAGTGCCTGCCGCCTTCGGTGAGCCATTTGGCGCGCCGTAGGTGACTGTTGACAATTTTTTCAGCGCGTTCCGGTTCGGCTCCTACATCAATATCGAATGCCTCACGAGCGAGGCGGGAGATGCTGTACCCCTCCGCGGTCCCATAAAGCAGCTGCAGATAGACCGCCATGTGGGCTTCGTCATAGGCAGTGAGGGCATCGACGGATGGGGCCTCATCCGTAAGAACGGTGTCTTCGCTGCGTCGTTTTGTGCCACGGGTCATGGCCACCTCCCTTAGATGACGAAGAGGCGGCCCAGCCTGATGGCCGGATGAGTGTATAAGAGGTTCATATGATTACCGCGTTTCCCTTAATCGAGTGGCCATCATAAGCGGCTGATGTTGGAATGTAGAGTATACTCCGTGGTTAAATGCTCATCAAGAAGCTGTCCTCTCGGATATGGATATCCGAGAGGACTTCGCCCGCAATTTGAGAAAGTATCGGCACCAGAGCAGCCTATCTCAAGAGGCCCTGGCGGACGCTGCTGGCGTCGATCGAACATATATTAGCGCCCTTGAGCGTGGCATTTATAGTGCGACCATAACCATGGTTGAGAAGCTAGCGGAAGTGCTTGGTATCGAACCACACGTCCTACTGATTAGGTCCAAGCCAGCTCGCAAAAAAGGTTAAATTGACCGCGCATTGTTACTCAAGCGGCAACCTGGCGCCTGGGCGAGTTCTGCTCGCCGCCGGATGATCGCGAACAGAACCCGCTAACATAGTTTCGAGCTACTGGCGTCGCCTCCTGACGCATCGCCCGCTGACGCGGGCTCCGGTGGCCATCGCGCGTCGTGCGCGATGGCGGCTTTGGTTATCTTTCCCGGTGGCGCGAGGTGGGCGGCGCTTCCGTCTAGGCCCGCCGCGGCAGGCCGCAACCCGGCGCTTCGCGCCAGGTCCTCCACTCCGTTCCGGCCCTTTGGGTGCAGCCCGCCTAATCGCCGGGCCTCTCTGGTCGCTTCTCGCCGCCCACCCCGCTTTCCGGGAAAGGGGCAGGGGATTTTGAACGGATGGAGGAGCGGCCATGGTGAGGCGCGGCAGGCATGGGAGCAGCGGTGAACAGCGGGATGATCTGTATGCGGAGGTAACTGGCCGAATTATCGCTGAGCTGGAAGCAGGTCAGTTTCCCTGGGTGCAGCCTTGGGGGAGTGCCAAAGCGGGGCTGGGTCTGCCAAAGAATGCCGCAACGGGCCGTGCCTATTCCGGCATCAATATTCTCATTCTCTGGGGGGCCGTCTTTGAGGGCGGCTACATCAGCCAGCATTGGTTGACCTTCCGGCAGGCCCTGGCCTTGGGCGGCACGGTCCGCAAGGGGGAGCGCGGGACGACGGTCTTTTACGCTGACCGCTTTATCCCGAAGGAAGCGGCCGCTCAAGCAGCCGAGACAGGTCAGCAAGCCGAGCCCGTCGCTTTCCTCAAGCGCTTCACGGTCTTCAATGCGGCGCAATGCGAAGGATTGCCGGAAGACAGGTTTGCGGCCCCACCTTTGCCGGAACGTGAGATCGTCCCGGAAGCAGAGGCCTTGATCGCGGCGACGGGGGCTGATTTTCGGATCGGGGGTGACCGCGCTTTCTATGTGCCATCGGCCGATTTCATCCAGGTGCCGCCGCAGCCTGCCTTCTTTGATCAGATCAACTATTACCGCACCTGTTTCCATGAACTCGGCCATTGGACCGGTCATCCGGCGCGGCTCGACCGTGATCTTGCAGGTGGCAGGGGATCGCATCCCTATGCCCGCGAGGAATTGGTGGCGGAACTTTCCAGCGCCTTCCTCTGCGCCACACTCGGGATCACGCCCACCGTCCGGCATGCGGATTATCTCGCCTCCTGGCTTGAGGTCTTGCGCGAAGACAACCGCGCCATCTTCCGGGCCGCCAGTCAGGCAAGCCGGGCCGCCGACTTCATCTTGGCTTGCCGCAAGACGACCGAGACGCAAGGAGAAGCAGCATGACGCGGAAGCTTCTTACCGACGAGCTGCACCAGCGGCTCCTGGTCAATGGGGCCGTGGGCCGTGAGGTCGATCATGTGCCGGTCGTCAGGATTTTCGACCCGGCAGGGGCGGCAACATGGCTTCTGACCGAATTGCTGCCCGCAGAGGAGGGCGCCGATCCGGACCTTCTCTTCGGCCTCTGCGATCTCGGCTTTGGGGTCCCGGAACTGGGCTATGTCAGCCTCGCGGAACTGGAGGCTGTCAAAGGCCGGCTTGGGATCGGCCTTGAGCGCGATCTCTTTTTTCAGGGTCGTTTTCCGCTCTCGGTCTATGCCGAAGCCGCACGCCGCCATGGGCGCATCATCGAAAGCGAAGCTGCTCTCATCGATGCCGCCCGGCGCCTCAATGTCTCCCGCCTTTCACCGCCACCGGACGAGTCCGGTACCAGCTGATCGCGCCATCCGGCGCATCCGCTCGGGCGACCGGGCGGCCATCCCGACCCCAAAGAAGGAGTAAAGTCATGGAACTCGCTCATATCGCTTTCGAGAATCTTTCTGTTTCCGCCACCAATATGCGCCAGGGGAAACGCGCCCCAGATATCGCCGATATTCTGCCCTCGATCCGCGCGCGCGGCGTCTTGGTGCCGTTGCTCGTTCGTCCTGTCGATGATGCCGATCATTTTGAGATCGTCGCCGGCCGACGCCGCTATTTCAGTGCGAAGGTAGTTCGGGAAGAACGGGGCGAGATTGATCCCTTGCCCTGCGCCATCATGGCACCGGGTGACGATGCGGCGGCGCTGGAAGCTTCGCTGATCGAGAACCTGGCCCGGCTTGATCCCGATCCCATGCGCCAATATGAGACCTTCGTTGGTTTGGTTCGCGAAGGCCGGGGATTAGGTGAGATCGCTACCACCTTCGGGCTGACCGAGACACAGGTGAAGCAGCGTCTGGCGCTCGGCAATCTTCTGCCGAAGATCAGGGAAGCTTACCGGGCGGAAGAAATCGATCCTGAAACTGTTCGCTATCTGACCCTGGCGACAAAGGCACAGCAGAAAGCATGGCTGGCGCTTTTTAGCGATGAAAAACAGTATGCACCTACAGGTCCCGAACTGAAGCGATGGCTCTTTGGCGGCCGCTCGATCTCAACCAAGGTCGCGCTCTTCCCGCTCGCCGACTATCCAGGCGACATCGTCACCGATCTCTTCGGCGACGAGGGATATTTTGTCGATTCAAGCCTTTTCTGGGCGCATCAGGATGTGGCAATTGAGGCAAAACGGCAGGCCTATCGCGATGCCGGCTGGAAGAGTGTCGAGGTCATGGTCCGAGGCGAAGCATTCCACAGCTGGGATCATGAAAAAGTTCAGAAGAAGCGGGGCGGCAAGGTTTTTATCGCCGCCGCCCATAACGGCGAGGTCCAGTGTTTCGAGGGCTATCTCAGCCGCAGGGGAGCCGCGAAACTACGGGACGCAAAGGATGCGGCGGCCGAACCCACCCCGGCCAACGCCCCGCGTCCGGAAGTGACCAGCAATCTGCAGGCCTATGTCGATCTTCATCGTCATGCCGCCGTCCGCTGCGTCCTCGCCGATCAGGGTGCCGTCGCCTTGCGGCTGCTGCTGGCACATCTGATTGCTGGCTCCGGCCCCTGGCAGCGATCGGTGGAACGCCCGCTCCACCGGGAAGACGGGATCACGGCGAGCCTCGCTACGTCGTCGGCAGACCGGGCCTTCCAGAAGGCCCACGCAGAAATAGCCCCGATCCTGGGGGAGCCTGAGGAGGCTGGTACCGTCCTCAAGCGGCACGGAGATCCTTACGAGACGGCGGCGGTTTTTCAGCGGCTCCTGTCACTGTCGGAGGATGACGTTCTGCGGGTGACCGGCATGGTTATAGCTGAAGCCTTGCTGCCGGCGACCCCCGTCGTCGAGATGCTGGGAACGCTGTTCAAGATCGACATGGCGGCGAGCTGGAAGCCTGATGAAGTCTTTTTCGATCTGATCCGGGACCGCGAGGTCCTGAATGCCATGCTGGCTGAAATAGCCGGTCCCGAGACAGCTGCAATACATATGCGCGACACCGCGAAACGGCAAAAAGAGATCATTTGGAATTACCTCAGCGGTGCCAATGGCCGCCCGAAAATTGAGCATTGGCTACCGCGCTGGATGGCGTTTCCCGCCGCGCAGTATACGGAACGGGGCGGCTTGCACGCTGTCGAACACCAGAAGCGGCTCGCCGAATTGGCATCGCAAGAGGCAGCCGAATCGGATAATAATTGTCCCGCGAAAGCCTGATGCCTAGCAGAATCACGGAACGGGCGGCGACGATGAGTTGCCGCCTGTTTCGTTTGACGCAGCCTCTATTGTGCGGGTGTTTTCGCGTGTCGAGGTACTGGATGACGGCGAAAGTGTCTTGCGTCTCCTGGCCGGCGGCGTGGCCCAGATTGGCATAGAGCTTCCGGGGACCGAATTCAGGGGCCGCCAGGCTCAGGCTCACATATTCCTTGCCCGAGGTTTCACCGGTCCGGACCCAGCCAGTGCCGATCTCGGTCCCCTGTGTCAGCACCCGGCAATCGGTAGATAGGCTCTTCTTTCAACATTGAAGCTGTCTCTGTCTGCGGCAAGCTATGTGCCTCTGCTGCCAACGCCACCGGCCTGACATGATGACATGAGGTCTGTGACAGCTCTTTCCTGCTCTCGGCCGGTGCCCATCCCTGCTTTGGGATGTGACCTATGGGCGGGACCGTTCCTTCTCAAAACCATCGCGGACGAAGTTTTTTCCCCGCGCGAGTGCCTCGCACTCCTCGCGCCGGCTGACGCCCAAAAAACGTCGCCGCTCAGGTCCTCCACGTCGTTTCGGCCCCACAAACGTGGGGTTCGGAAGGCCCGGTTCGCCCATGAACGGTCTCCCATCGCAGGGGATGGTCCCCGGCGAGAGACAAGGAGAAAGATCATGCCAGCCATCGGATATGTCACCAAACTCGCGACCGGCGGTTACAAGGGCCAGCTGAAAACCCTGACCATCCGCGCCGATATCGACCTCGTCTCTAATGCAATGAAGAATGGCGACAACCAGCCCGATTACCGGGTGCTGACACAGGGGATCGAGATCGGTGCCGCGTGGATCCGCACCGGCGAAACCTCAGGCAAGGAATATGTGAGCCTGAGCCTGGCAGCCCCTGAATTCGGGCCCCGGAAGCTCTATGCCAATCTGGGCCGGGCCGCTGGCCAGGATGACGAAGACACCTTCGCCGTCATCTGGAATCCCGCCGATTGACTACCCCCGGCGCCGCCTCCCAAGGCGGCGCCGGTACCTTTTCAGGCTCGGCTCCCATCGCGACGCTGCAGCTCATGATCCCAACGGTGACGGGTCCTGCAGCGGGGAAAGTCTGGACAATCCGGCGCCGGCGTAATGCCGGTCGGTCCCACCGGTCCGGGCCAAAGCATCAGCCGCCGCGTTGCTCTGATCAAGCGCTGCGGCGGCAAATGTCTTAGTGACAGTGGCCAGTTTCGCGCCCCTCCGGCGAAAACCGGGCAGGGTAGTTTTCGCCGGTCCCCGGCACGCCTTCGAAGGATCAACCTTGCTCCGGCACGGCCAATTGCGCCGTGGCCGTCTAAACAGGAAGCAAGGTGATTTCATGGATGATGAAGCCCAGAGAGCGGCCATGGCGAAGAAGGGGAGTCCCTTCTTGAGTACGGCCCAGGCGGCCTTCTATATCGGTCTCTCGCGCCGCACCCTTGAGAAAATGCGCACCCATGGCGGCGGCCCGAAATACCGCAAGCACGGCCGCTATGTCCGCTACCACATCAAGGACCTCGACGATTGGTCCGGCTCCCGGATGCATCAATCGACGGCGGAAGAGCAGGAGAAAGCGCGATGAAGCCGTTCTCCCGACATCGTCGCTTCCGTCGCCATCGCCGCCGGCCACGCCTCGTCATCGGCGTTTCGGCTGCGGCTTTGCTTGCGATCATTGCCTCCCTGACACCGTCGCCGCTCCTGATTTGGAACGCCAGTGCCAGTGCACCGATCGGGCTTTATGCCCGCGTCTCCGGTCGGCCAGAGCGCGGCGATCTGGCGCTCGCCTGGCTGCCAGCGGGCGCCCGCGAAATCGCTACGGAGCGCGGCTATCTTCCCCGCAATGTGCCGCTCGTGAAGCGTGTCGCAGGCCTCGCCGGAGACACGATTTGCGCGGAGGGCGTCACGGTATTTCTCAATGGAAAGCCGGTCGCGACCCGGCGTTCGAGTGACAACAAAGCGCGCCCGCTACCGTCTTGGGAAGGCTGTCGGGTACTGCTTCCAGGCGATGTCTTCCTTCTCACGGTCGATGCGCCAGACTCGTTCGATGGGCGTTACTTCGGGCCCGTCGGGCGGCGCCAGATCATTGGCCGATTGGTGCCGTTGTGGACAGAGTGAAGGTTCTCGCCGCCGCATTATCTGTCCTTTTATCCGTTACTGCGCAAGCCACCGGGGGCCACGATCAAGCCAAGCCGATGCCCGTCACGCCCGACAATCTGAAGGCTTGGAAGTTTGCTATTTCGGCTGCGTCACGGCGGTTTGGCGTGCCGGAAACCTGGATACGGGCCGTCATCCTGGCGGAAAGCGGCGGGCGTATCGCCATTGATGGCCAGCCGATCACGTCATCGGCAGGTGCCATGGGGCTCATGCAGGTGATGCCGGAAACCTATGCCGATATGCGTGAGAAATATGGGCTCGGCGTCGATCCATATGAGGTCACTGACAACATCATGGCAGGCGCTGCCTATCTCGCGGAGCTTTGCCGGCAGTTTGGATTTCCCGGGCTGTTTGCTGCTTACAATGCTGGTCCGGAACGCTATTTGCAGCATCTGGAAACGGGAGTTCCGCTGCCAGATGAGACGATTTTTTACATGCATGCGATCACTGTAACACTGGCCGAGGACCGCCAGATGGATGCGGCCTTACCTTCAAAATCCGTTCCACCAGCGTCGTCTTCGGCGGCAAAAAGTCCGCTGTTTTTTGTCACGAATGGCGACAAGTCCAGTGATCGGGCCGCCTCGATCTTCGTGCCGCTTGGATCATCGGATGTCTCTCATCAGTGAACGTTAGTGTATTTGAGCGGGAAGGGGCGATGGAATCGATCTCAAAATCCGTAAGGCAAGATAAAAGCTCCGTCTCCATGAGACGGCTAAGTCGTTGCCTGCACATCTTTCTTCTTGGAGACAGCACACTCTCGCTTGGAGACTAATCGCCATAAGCTGTTGAGATAACAATCTCTCGTGGAGACGCCTTGTCACCTGCGCTGATGCGATGATTGCCTGTCGGAGGATCGACAACCGGGTACTCCAATGAAGCGTGACGATGACTTTGAACCGAAGCTCGGTAAGCCGCGATCGGTTGGCGGCAAACGTGGCCGCAAATATTTGCACCGGGTTCTCCAGGCCGTAGCCCAGGCGGGCGGACGGTCGATTTCATCTGCCTCAGCAAAGCGTTCATCATTTTCGGGAGTCAGGATTGGCCGTGGCGCCAGCCTTGGTCGTGTCCTTGCATCACGTGACCAATATGCTGCCTTCCGGGGGCGGCGCGTTGTCGTCAAATCCCGCTTCGTCGAGCTCGGCGGCAAAGGTGTCGATGCAGCCAAAGCACATCTTCGCTACATCCAGCGGGACGGCGTCACAAGAGAGGGAGCGCCTGGCGAGCTCTATAGCGCGGACCAGGACCGGGCTGATGGAAAAGCCTTCATCGAGCAGGCCCAAGGCGACCGCCATCAGTTTCGCTTCATTGTCGCGGCAGAAGACGGAGCCGAATACGAGGATTTGAAGCTGCTCACCCGCCGGCTGATGGCACAGATGGAACAGGATCTTGGGACGAAGCTCGATTGGGTCGCGGCGGATCATTTCAACACGGGCCATCCACACACCCATATCATCTTGCGGGGAAAGAATGAGCGGGGCAGGGACCTGATCATTGCCCGGGACTATATTTCCCACGGAATCCGGGAGCGCGCTGCAGAGTTGGTAACGCTGGACCTTGGGCCACGCACCAACCTGGAGATCGACAACCGCCTGCGTCAGGAGGTCGAGCAGGAGCGGCTGACCAGCATCGACCAGGCCCTCATCCGCGCCGCGGATGAACATGGCATGGTACAGGCTGCGGGCGGCAATTCCTTGCAGCAGTCGCTGCGGGTTGGTCGCCTGCAGAAACTCCAGAAGCTCGGCCTGGTCAATGACATGGGGTCCGGCTGGTGGCAGCTTACCGACGATATGGCGGATATGCTGCGCCGTATAGGCGAGCGCGGCGACATCGTGAAGGCGATACACCGGGATCTTGCCGACAAGGGTGTTCCGCGAAGTCCAGCCGAGTACCTAATTTACGACCCGTCGGGCTCCGGGGCGCGACCGATTATCGGCCGGCTCGTCAAGCGTGGTCTCGCGGAGGAACTTGAAGACCGCCACTACCTGCTCGTCGATGGGGTGGACGGCAGAATGCATTACATTGACGTCGGCAAGGGTGAAGGCGTCGAGCCCGTTCCTGAAGACGCCATTGTCCAGATAGTGCCGAAACGGACGGAACCGCGAACCGTTGACCGCACCATTGCGGCGGTCGCGGCCGCCAATGGCGGGCGATATGATATCGAGCTCCACCTCCGCCACGATCCGACCGCCAGCGCGACCTTTGCTGAAACCCATGTCCGGCGCCTGGAAGCGATGCGACGAGGTGCCAACCTGGTTCGGCGCCTGGCTGATGGCAGCTGGATCATCGAGCCAGATCACCTGGAGCGTGCAGTGACGTATGAACGCCAGCTCGCCAAAACGACCCCGATCTTGGTGCAGGTGCTTTCGCCCTTTTCGCTGGAGCGGCAGGTCGGTGCAGATGGCGTTACCTGGCTTGACCGGGAATTGGTTGCCGCAACCCATGTGGGATTGAGTGACGCAGGATTTGGTAAAGAGGTACGGGATGCGCAGAGCCGCCGGCGGCAATGGCTTATCGAACAGGATCTCGCGCATGAAGAAGAGGGCCGGCTAATCTTGCGCTCGAACCTGCTTGTGGCATTGCAGCGGCGAGAACTGAGCAGGGTCGGCGCGCAGTTTTCGAATGAGCTGGGTCTGCCTTTTGCTGAGTCAGTACCCGGCGAGCGGATCGAAGGGGTATATCGCAAGCCCGTGGACCTGGTCAGCGGACGGTTCGCGGTCATTGAGAGAAGTCGCGATTTTACACTCGTGCCCTGGCGTCCGGTCCTAGAGCGAAGTTTGGGGAAGGAGGTTTCCGGAGACGTGCGCGGTAAGGCCGTTTCCTGGACAATTAATCGAGGGCGAAGCGGGCCAAGCATTTCTTAATCGGCTTCCGGGGGCGTATTGGAGAGCGGTTAACATGTATATGGGGCTGATTTCTATTCTCCAGACTGTATGCAAGCTTCAAGACGCAGGCGAATGTTCAAAATCTGTCCACCAACGCATATGTGTTAAGAAATCGCTTGCCCTGGAACAGGGGCGCAAAATAAGGGTACTTGAAGTCATGATGTCCCGAATCGGCGACCCATCGTTTTTTGCTCGATTCCCAGCAGGCAAAATACATGTTACACATAGGAACATTAGCGCATTACAAACGCGCCGCGCATTTGGGGGAGTGAGATGACGCGGAGTGCTTCTGAATTAGCAGCTCTGACTCGCCTGTTTTCATCGGCTGTCTTCCAGGAGCTGGCCAAAAGGGGGCGGTCGGCGCTCTTCAAGCGTCTTTTGGGCCAAACAAATATAGCTAGCAGCTGCAGCGCCGATGCTACTGTTGCCGACGCATTCGACTCCGCCTTTAAGATCCTGCAGATCGCTGGCCAGCGCGACGAGTACGTTTATCGTGCGGCTGTGACCAAAAAGATCTTGATGGGCAAGCATTCCCTCCATACCGCGTCTATGCTCAACGAGTTTCGGGCGGGATCTTGCAAAGCTGACCTTGTGATTCTCAACGGTACAGCCACGGTCTATGAAATCAAGTCGGAGCGCGATTCCTTAGCTCGACTGGCTTCACAGATTGAAAGCTATAAGCGTGTTTTCGCGGCGGTGAACGTAATTGCTGGTGAGGCCCATATCGAAAGTATTCGTCGGATTCTGCCTGACGATGTCGGCATTATGTGTCTCTCCAAACGCTTTCGGATCTCGGTAATTCGTGACGCTGTGGATTGTGCGGAGCGCATTTGCCCGGTGACCGTTTTCGAATCATTGCGTTTGGCTGAGGCTGCAGCTGTGCTCGAAGCGCTCGATATTCAGGTGCCGTCGGTACCCAATACGCAGCGCCATAGTGCCATGCGCGCCTTGTTCGCTGAGCTCGACCCAGTCGCCCTGCACCGGGAGTTCGTCCGAACTTTGAAACGAACGCGCAATTTAGCTTCGCTTAGTGGCTTGGTTTCCAAGTTGCCAACGTCGCTTCACGCCGCTGCTCTGTCTGTCCCAATTCGTCGCGCCGATCATGCTCGCTTGGTAGAGGCTACTGCAACTCCGCTTACCGGAACTCTGGCCTGGGTGTAGAGCGCAATGTATCATCCCTATTTTCGCGGCAAACAATTTGAACTGATCACAATCCGCGAGACAGCCAAGCTTATGGCGGGTAGTGGGTTCACACCCATCATCGAACCCGTGAGGGAAGCGCTAGGCGGGTTGGAAAAGACCTTGAAGGCGATTTGCGACGCCAAGGGAAGCGCAATTGTGATCGTCAATCCGTACCACGGCGATCATCAGGAAGATGGCGGCAGCATCACCGAGCTTTTGAAAACGGGATACATTGGTAATGATGCGATCTCGGCTGGCATCTTGCTTCGCGGCGGCATGAGCCTTGCCGCCGCAATAGACGCATATGAGGCCCATCAACATCACAATCCCACCTTTGTTCATGTCGGGTTCGCTTCGCAAAAGGAACTGGCGAATTACCTTGGCGGAGACTTGGCCGCAACTCGTCACGTATTCGTTGAAGAGCATGCCAACACTCTTTATCGAAAGCATTTCGAAGGTAGTACACGCGTTCTTGTTCGTGATGGTTTCAAACGCCGGAAGAATGCCGAATATGCCAAAATCGCTGTCGAGGAATTCTCTGAGCTTCACCTGACCTACGGCGATATGAACATGGCTGGGTTTGGCGATTTTCTCATCGTCGGCGACAGCTATTCCGAGACAGGTGGCCCAGCCTATGCTGTAGCGATTCATCTGACCTTCATTGATCAGGATAAAGACGATGTGATGTGCATCTATCACTTCGTTTCGACGACAAACGACACGCCGACAGATCCCGCAGGCAAGTTTGCTCAGGCGTTGAAAAAGCTCATTCAGAAACTTGATAGCGGCACTTCAAAGCTACTTGAAACCGAGGCCATTCAGGAATTCCGAGAATTGCACGATAAAGGGCACTTCCCCGGTCTTGGTTATGTGAAGAAGCTCTCGATGAAGCACCATGTCGAGACCCTCGCTGACTACCTGACCTAAAATGGCACCGCATATCCGTATGTGTTGCCCGGAATGCTTTGATGATCGTGGTCTACGAGAACAAATCTTTCCATTTTTGGGCCCTGAGGTGGGCGAGTGTAGTTATTGTGGCACGCGTGAGGTCGGATTACTTGAACCACGCATGCTTGCTCCGTATTTCGAGCTTGTCGCTAACGTTTATGAGCCAAGTGATCACGGTCAGTCACTTGCGGAATGGATGAAAGAAGACTGGTGCCTTTTTTCTCATCCGGTGATGGACGTTGCACATACGAAGGAGCTTCTGTCCGATATTTTCGACGACGGCGAGATCGTGCGGTCATCGTTTGTGCCGTCCCCGAGCTACAAAAGCGAAGGGCTGATCCAGTGGCAGACCTTGCGCGACGAGATGATGTACCGGAACCGTTGGTTCCTAGATATGAATCTCGATACCGACCGTCTGCGTCAATTGCTTAACCACCTTCCGGCTTCTGGGCTTCCGAATCTTTGGTATCGTGCTCGAATTCGTTCCAGCGATGAGGCTTATACTATCGAACAGATGGGAGCGCCCCCCAAGCGGCTAGCCTCTCACGGTAGGGCGAATCCGGCGGGAATTCCGTATCTTTATCTTGGGTCGAAGCCCGAGACTGCGGTAGCGGAAATACGACCACATACTGGTGAGGCAGCCTGCGTCGCCGATTTCACTATTCCACAAATCCAGGCCGTTGACCTGCGCAACCCGCGCCGCTTGGTATCACCGTTTATCCTCCAAGATGCTAGTGCGATCGGACAGCTACGTGCTGATCTCCCATTTCTGGAGCGACTGGGCGAAGAACTGACCCGACCAGTGCTGCCATCTGGCGCTGCGATAGACTATATCCCGAGCCAATACCTTTGCGAGTTTATCAAGAAAAGCGGCTTTGACGGTGTCGTCTACCGTAGCTCCGTAAGTGACGGCATCAACCTGGCGCTATTCGATCCTGCGAAGGCGGTAGGGGGATCTGTCGCATCATACGCGGTATCGAAGGTATCTGTTGAGGTTCAGCGCTCGTAGCCATTAGCGTAGAATCCACGCGGCCCTCAAACGCTCGAGTACGAGTTTAGAGGAAGTAGCGGGTTTAGGTGGGCCCTCTGGCATAGAGCAGTGCGGGGTCATAACACCATCATTCAGCTTTCACTGTGATCCATATATTGCCTTCAGCTGGGCTCCTGGAGCGCTAGAAGGCAATGTCAGCGTAGATAGAGGTGATTCACCTCGCACGCGTTTCGCTGAATCCTGTCTCTGCTCCCGTCACCCGGGAAATCTCCATCGAGACAGAGATCGTGACTCCGACAAAGCTTCTCATCGGCCAGATTTTGGTCGTTTTCATCATCGTCCTGTTCGGTGTCTGGATCGCGACACAATGGTGCGCAGGTTCTCTTGGCAATCAAGCAAGATTGGGTACCGCTTGGTTCAATATTCTCGGAGTGCCCGTCTATTGCCCCTGGCGGCTTTTCGAGTGGTGGTATGCCTTTGATGCCTACGCGCCCAGCGTTTTCAATCGCGCTGGCGGAATCGCAGCTTCAAGCGGCTTGGCAGGCTGCGCCGTCGCTGTCATCGGCTCTCTGTGGCGGGCTCGGCAAACGAGGCTCGTCACGACCTATGGCTCGTCACGTTGGGCTTCAACACGTGAAATACTGAATGCCAAACTATTTTTTCCGACGGGTGTGTTCCTCGGTCAATATGGCTACCGCTACCTTCGCCATGATGGGCCCGAACACGTCATGGCCTTTGCTCCGACCCGGAGCGGGAAGGGTGTCGGGCTTGTTGTCCCAACTCTGCTGTCCTGGGCCGGCTCGGCCGTCATCCACGACATCAAGGGTGAGAACTGGCAGCTGACTGCTGGCTGGCGGGCTCGGTTCTCGCATTGCTTGCTCTTCAATCCGACCGATATCCGGTCCGCCCGATACAACCCTCTCCTCGAGGTCCGCAAAGGGCCCGATGAAGTGCGGGACGTTCAGAACATCGCCGACATCCTGGTCGATCCCGAAGGTGCCTTGGAACGCCGGTCGCATTGGGAGAAGACCAGCCACTCGCTGCTGGTCGGCGCTATCCTGCATGTCCTCTATGCCGAGGAAGAGAAGACATTGGCGAGGGTCGCCACTATCCTCTCGGATCCCCAGCGCAGCTTTGCCCATACATTGGCTCGGATGATGGGAACGAACCATCTCGGCACCCAGGAACATCCCCAAGTTCATCCGGTGGTGGCCTCGGCCGCCCGGGAGGTTCTTAACAAGTCGGAGAACGAACGCAGCGGCGTGCTTTCAACGGCCATGTCTTTCCTCGGGCTTTACCGGGACCCGACGGTGGCAGCCACCACGGCAGCCTGCGACTGGCGGATTGCCGATCTTGTCGATGCGTCGCGGCCGGTCTCCCTCTATCTCGTTATCCCGCCCTCCGATATCTCGCGCACCAAGCCTTTGGTTCGGTTAGTTCTCAATCAGATCGGCCGGCGGCTAACGGAGCGGCTGGAGGGCGATCCCACTAAGCATCGGAAGCACCAGCTTTTGATGATGCTGGACGAGTTTCCAGCCCTGGGTCGGTTGGATTTCTTTGAGACGGCACTTGCCTTCATGGCGGGTTATGGGATCCGCGCCTATCTCATCGCCCAGTCCTTGAATCAGATCTCCAAGGCTTATGGCGAGAACAACGCCATCCTCGACAACTGCCATGTCCGGATTGCCTTCAGCAGCAATGATGAGCGGACCGCGAAGCGGATTTCCGATGCCCTCGGGACGGCGACGGAGCTTCGCGCCCAGCGGAACTATGCGGGACATCGCCTCGCCCCTTGGCTGAGTCACGTCATGGTCAGTCGGCAGGAGACGGCCAGGCCGTTGCTGACGCCGGGTGAGGTCATGCAGCTGCCGGCCACGGACGAGTTGGTGCTCGTTTCTGGCTTGCCGCCGATCCGGGCAAAGAAGCTCCGGTATTACGAAGACGTCAACTTTAAATCACGAATCCTGCCGGCACCCGAGCTCCAGGAGGGCTTGTATCTCGACCGGCCGGCACCGCGTCCCGATGACTGGAGCGGGACCGTCCGCGGGTTTCACCTGGGGCTCATCAGCTCAGGTGACGCAGGAACAGGGCTCCTCGAGGACGAAGGCGGTCTGCAGCAGCAACGCCATCCCGGTCTGTTCGACGGTGACTTGATCAAGGCAGATGCTGCCCGTGACGTGGGTGATCTCGGCCTCGATGACGAAACTGACCTGGCCGCCGATCAGAGCACGCTCGACTGGACACGAGGTGCCGGTGCGATCGGTCGCGCCCATGCCATGAACGAAGGTGAGCCAGGCCAGAAACCTTCCCAAGACCTCCTGCCGGATTTCTGAGGGCGGTCGTCATGGCAAAGCAATTCAAGATCCGGCAGCAGCTCTATCTGGCACCCGATCTCGCCGAGAAGCTGGAAGCCTTGGCGGCCAAGCCAGGAGCTTCCAAGTCCGCCATCCTGTCGGATGCGATCCAGGCCTGGCTGACGCGGCGCGGCAGCCATGAGCTTGATGAGCGATTTGGTTTGCGCCTGGACCGCATCAGTAATCAGCTCGGCCGGATCGAGCGGGACCAACAGATCCTGATGGAGAGTTTGGCGCTCTTTGTTCGCTATCAGCTCACCATCAACGCACCTCTGCCCGAACCGGATGCCGCCGGCCGTGCGGTGGGGCGTGACCGCTTCCAATCCTTCATCGACCAGGTCGGCCGGCATATCGCCGGCGGCAGCCGCAGCCTCGAGCGAACGTCGCCCGCAGAAACGTCGGGCAAGGAGAAGCCATGAGCATTTCCGCAGAAGCCCAGGAGCGGCGGCGGGCCATGTTGCGGACGGCCTTCGGTCCTGTCATCGCGTCTGCCCTCAATGATCCGCTGGTGACCGAGATCATGCTCAATCCGGACGGCGTACTTAGGCTCGATAAGCTGGGGCAGGGCAGGGTCGATACTGGTACCCGGCTGGATCCGGGCGAGGTCGAGCGGATCATCCGTATGGTTGCCTCCCACATCCGGGTCGAGGCCCATATGGCCAATCCCATCATCAGTGCCGAACTTCCCGCGCGCGAGGACGGGAAAGCAGGCGAACGGTTCGAAGGCATCCTGCCGCCGGTCTCGGTCGCACCCTGTTTTTCGATCCGGAAGCCTGCAATCCGGATCTACGGCCTGGACGACTATGTCGCCGATGGTGTGGTCTCCAGTTCCCAGGCCGATTTGCTTCGCCGTGTCGTGACCGAACGTCGCAATCTCCTGATTGCAGGTGGCACCAGCTCTGGCAAGACCACTCTTGCGAATGCCTTACTGGCTGAGATCGCCCGTGAGAATGAGCGGGTCATCCTGATCGAAGATACGAGGGAGCTCCGTTGTGCAGCACCCGATTGCGTGGCTCTGAGAACGCGGCCCGGCGTCGTCACTCTTGCGGATCTCGTCCGTTCGACGCTGCGGCTGCGACCAGACCGGATCATCGTCGGTGAGGTCCGCGGTGTCGAAGCCCTCGACATGCTGAAAGCCTGGAACACCGGGCACCCTGGCGGCATCGCCACCCTACATGCCAATTCCGCCCTGGCCGCACTTTACCGGCTAGAGCAGCTCATCGAGGAAGCCGTCAGCAGCGTTCCACGACTCCTCATCGCCGAGGCGATCGATATCGTTGTCTTCATCCAGGGCCGCGGTTCCGACCGGCGGGTGGAAACCATTGCCGAGGTGACCGGGCTCGATCCCGACGGCCATTACCAGCTCACCGATCTTTTCCATCCCGTCTGATTATCAATCGAAGGAGGTTTGCCATGCCTGTTGTCTCGTCCGTTCGAGCTCTCGGTCTCACCGTTTCGACCCTTGCGCTGTCACTTGTCATCAGTGGTACTGCCCAGGCGGCTGGCTCCAACATGCCCTGGGAACAGCCCCTGCAGCAGATCCTGGATTCGGTGCAAGGACCGGTCGCCAAGATCATTGCCGTTATGATCATCATCGTGACGGGCCTCACCCTGGCCTTTGGCGAGACCTCGGGGGGATTCCGGCGATTGATCCAGATCGTCTTTGGCCTCTCCATCGCCTTTGCGGCTTCCAGCTTCTTCCTCTCCTTCTTCTCCTTTGGCGGCGGAGCGCTGGTCTCGTGAGCATGGAAACGCCCGGCTTCGAGGTGCCGCTGCATCGCTCCCTGACCGAACCCATCCTGCTCGGCGGGGCGCCCAGATCGATCGCTTTGCTGAATGGCACCGTGGCGGCGGCCTTGGGGCTCGGGCTTCAGCAGTTCCTGCCCGGGCTCCTCCTCTGGATTGCCGGGCATTCGCTGAGCGTCTTTGCGGCAAAACGGGATCCCGACTTTGCTGGAACGCTCTTGCGTCATCTCCGGCAGAAGGCCTGGCTCACATGCTGAACATCGGCGAATACCGGCGGAAAGCAGACCGGCTGGCGGATCATTTGCCCTGGGCGACGTTGGTCGCACCAGGCATCGTCCTCAATAAGGATGGCGGTTTCCAGCGCACCTTCCGCTTCCGGGGTCCCGACCTCGAAAGTGCTACCGAAGCGGAGCTAGTCGGCATCTCGGCTCGGCTCAACAATGTCCTGCGTCGGCTAGGCTCCGGCTGGGTACTTTTCTTCGAAGCCGACCGCGTGGAGTCGCAAAGCTATCCCACTTCAGTCTTTCCCGATCCGCTCTCGTGGTTGGTCGATGAGGAACGACGAGCGCGCTTCGATGGTGACGATCATTCTGTCGTTGCTCACGGTCACCGGGAGCACTTCGAGAGCGTCTATTACCTGACTCTCGCCTTTATGCCGGCTCCGGACAGGCAAGAGAGCACGGAACGACTGGTTCTGGAGCGCACAACCGGGGAAGTGGGGCGGGACTGGCGCCGGGAACTTGCCGACTTCGTGAGCGAGACCGACCGGGTACTCGATCTTCTCGCGAGCTTCCTGCCGCTGATCGAGCCATTGGATGATGCCGAGACCCTGACCTATCTCCATGGGACTGTCTCGGTGAAGCGGCATCCCGTTGCAATTCCCGCAACGCCGATCTATTTGGATGCTGTGCTGGTCGACACGGCGCTTAGCGGCGGCCTCGAGCCGATGTTGGGTGGCTGCCATCTGCGGACCCTGACCATTACGGGCTTTCCCACCCTGACCCGCCCCGGGATCCTGGATGCCCTCAACCACCTTGGCTTCCCCTATCGCTGGTCGAGCCGGTTCATTGCTCTCGATAAGGCCTTGGCGACGAGGACCCTGACATCGTTCCGGAGGCAATGGTTCAACAAAAGAAAGTCGATCGCGGCACTTCTCCGGGAGGTGCTTTACAACCAGCCTGCCCAGCTCATCGATTCCGATGCCGACAACAAGGTGGCGGATACGGATCTGGCGCTGCAGGCACTGGGTGGGGATGACGTCGCCTTTGGCTATCTCACGATCACCGTGACGGTCATGGATGCCGGTCGTCAGAAGGCAGCTGAGAAGCAGCGAGCCGTCGAGCAGGTCGTCAATGGCATGGGTTTCACCTGTAAGGCCGAAACCGTCAATGCTGTCGAAGCCTGGCTCGGATCCTTACCCGGGCACCTTTACGCCAATATCCGCCAGCCAATTGTCCATACCCTCAATCTCGCCCATCTTCTGCCGGTGTCGGCTGTCTGGGCCGGACCCAGCCGCAATGCGCATCTGGGTGCCCCGCCGCTTCTCTATGCGGAGACCAGCGGCTCAACGCCCTTCCGGTTATCGACCCATGTCGGTGACGTCGGCCACATGCTCGTGGTCGGGCCGACCGGTGCCGGCAAGTCGGTGCTCTTGGGCTTGCTTGCGCTGCAGTTCCGGCGATACAGCCAACCCCGAGTCTATATCTTCGACAAGGGCAACTCTGCCCGGGCGGCTGTGCTCGGCATGGGCGGCATCCATCATGAGCTGGGGATTGGCGGTTCGCTCGCTTTCCAGCCTTTGCGGGACATCGATGATCCGGCCGAGCGCAGCTGGGCGGCGGAGTGGCTTGGTGGATTGCTTGCCCATGAGAAAGTCGCGGTCACGCCTGAGGTCAAGGACGCGATCTGGTCGGCGCTCGGCAATCTGGCGACGGCGCCGGTTGAAGAGCGGACACTGACGGGGCTCTCGCTGCTGATCCAGTCGAATGTCCTGAAAGCCGCCCTCCAACCCTATACGCTGGAAGGGCCTTTCGGCCAGCTCCTAGATGCCGTCAGTCCTGGTCTTTCCGCTGGCGATCTCCAGTGTTTCGAGACTGAGGAGCTGATGCAGGAGCAGGGTGTCCTGCTGCCGGTGCTCACCTATCTCTTTCATGCACTCGAGAAGCGCTTCGACGGGCGGCCCACTCTCCTCATTCTGGATGAGGCATGGATTTTTCTCGACAATCCCTTCTTCGCCGCCCGCATCCGGGAATGGCTGAAAGTTCTCCGGAAAAAGAACGTGGCCGTCGTCTTTGCGACGCAATCATTGGCCGATATCGCCGCGAGCTCGATCGCCCCTGCCATTATCGAATCCTGTCCCCAACGCATCTTCCTTCCTAACGACAGGGCGATCGAACCGCAAATCAACGAGATCTATCGGCGTTTTGGCCTCAATGACCGTCAGATTGAGCTGATTGCGCGGGCCGTGCCGAAGCGGCAGTACTATCTGCAGTCCCGACAGGGCAACCGCCTCTTCGAACTGGGATTGGGGCCGATCGCGCTCGCTTTCTGCGGGGCATCCTCGGCCGACGACCAGAAGCGGATCAGCGAGGTGCTGACGGCGGCCGGCCCCACTGGTTTTGCCGCAGCCTGGCTCGGCTCCCGAAGTCTCGATTGGGCCGCTTTTCTCCTTCATCACTTCCCATCCCATAGAACGGAGGTCTCGTCATGAAACTTCGGCTCACCGGTTCGTTCCTGGCCCTTGCCGCTAGTCTTGTCCTGAGCCTTCCCGCCAATGAGGCGACGGCCAGTGGCTGGCCGGTCTTCGATGCCTCGAATTTTGCCCAGAACATTCTTGAGGCCGCACGGGCATTGGAGCAGATCAACAATCAGATCAAATCGCTTCAGAACGAGGCGGTCATGCTCCAGAACGAAGCGAAGAATCTCACAACTCTGGACCAGTCGTCACTTGCTGGCATCACCGGGGACCTGCAGCGGATCAGCGGTTTGATGACCCAAGCGCAGGGCATCAGCTTCGATGTCCAGGCGACCCAGACGATGTTCGACCGGTCCTTTCCAGTAAAGGAAGGGCAGGGGACAACCATCCCGACGATCGTATCGGAAGCGACCCAGCGCTGGCAGCTGGCGATGGAGGCCTTTCGTCAGAGCATGACCATGCAAAGCGCCATCGCCGAGACGGTTCAGTCCGATACGGCCAAGCTTGGCAGCCTCGTTGACGCCTCTCAGGGTGCCGTCGGCAATCTGCAGGTCAGCCAGGCGACCAACCAGCTTCTGGCATTGTCGATCAAGCAGCAGCTGCAGATCGAGAGCCTGATGGCGGCAAACACGCGGGCGGCCAGCCTCGATCAGGCCCGCAAGGCACAATCCGAGGAATCCGGTAAAGCGGCGCTGACCCGGTTTCTCGGTGACGGCACCGCCTACACGCCGGAATAGTTCGGGTCTCTTTCCCCATGGATGATCTCAACATCATTGACCGGTTCATGGCGACCTTCACCCGCTATATCGATAGCGGGTTCGGGCTCCTGAATGGCGAGGTCGCTTTCCTGACCTCGGTCTTGATCGGGATCGATATCACCCTGACCGGCCTCTTCTGGGCGCTGGATGGCGAGGGGCAGATCCTGATCCGGCTTGCCCGAAAGGTGCTCTATGTCGGAGTCTTCGCTTATATTATCGGCAACTTCCAGCTCCTCGCCGATATCGTTTACCGCTCTTTTGCGGGTCTTGGCCTCGAGATCGGCCAAAATGGTCTGACCGCTGCCGATCTTCTGAAGCCCGGCAAGCTCGCCTCGACCGGCTTTCAGGCGGCCTGGCCGCTGCTGCAGCAAGCCGGCACCATGATCGGCTTCACCAGTTTCTTCGACAATATCGTCACCGTCGTGATCCTGCTGCTTGCCTGGGCCGTCGTGGTACTCGCCTTCTTCATTCTGGCGATCCAGCTCTTCATCACGGTCGTCGAGTTCAAACTGACGAGCCTTGCCGGCTTTATCCTGGTTCCCTTTGCCCTTTGGAACAAGACGAGCTTCCTGGCCGAGCGGGTCCTCGGCAACGTCATCTCCTCTGGGATCAAGGTCATGATGCTGGCGGTTATCGTTGGTATCGGCTCCAGCTTCTTCAACGACTTCATCACGGCCCTCAAGGGTCAGGAGCCCGGCCTTGCCCAGACCATGTCGCTGGTGCTGGCAGCACTCACGCTCTTTGGTCTCGGCATCTTCGGCCCGGGCATTGCTGCGGGTCTTGTATCCGGCGCGCCGCAATTGGGGGCGGGAGCAGCCATTGGGACCGCAGGTGCCGCGGTTGGTGCAGCCATGCTTGGCGGCGGGGCGGCACTTGGTGCTGCTCGATTGATTGGAGGCGGCGGTCTGGCGGCCGTCCGGGCCGGGACATCACTCGGCTCTGCCGCTGCTACCGCCTATGGACTGGGCTCGGCAACCTCGACAGGTGGCGGCCTCTCTCAAGCGGGTGCTGGTCTTTCCGGCGTCGCGCGCGCCGGAGGCAATGCCGCGATGGGAGCAATGCGCGGTCTCAGCGGCAAAGCAACGACCGC
The DNA here is from genome assembly GCA_035539075.1 of Terriglobia bacterium. GTDB lineage: Bacteria > Pseudomonadota > Alphaproteobacteria > Dongiales > Dongiaceae > Dongia_B. Next base: position 22,493 of record DATLJB010000176.1, on the reverse strand, counting down.
ACTATCAGAAAGCGTCGATGCGGGGCGGGCAGCAGGCTGGGAAGCAACCGGTGGTGACCCCGTGACGAAGTCCAGTTCCGGTTCAGGATCCGTTACCAGTGCGACACCACCTGATTGGGCGCGCCGGCTCCAGACGCAGCAACGCCACCAACAGCAGGCGCATGCGACTGCCCAGGCGATCAAAGAAGGCGACAGGCCGGGCGCTCCTGCCAATCCCGAACTCGACAGCCAGGAGGGATAATCCATGTATTTTCGCAGAAGCATTCAGCGTTATGGCCGGACACCAGAGCCGGTGACACCCTACCAACGCGCGGCCCAAGTCTGGGATGAGCGGATCGGCTCCGCGCGGGTTCAGGCACGGAACTGGCGCTTGATGTCCTTCCTGTCGCTCGCCTTAGCGAGTGGGCTTGCTGGCAGCCTCGTCTGGCAATCGACCCAGAGCCGTGTCGTGCCCTATGTGGTCGAGGTGGACAACCAAGGGGCCGTGCGCGCCGTTGGCCCAGCAGCGGAGGCTTACAAGCCGACTGAGGCGGAGGTGGCCTGGTATCTCGGCCGCTTCATCACCAATGTTCGCTCTCTCTCGCTGGATCCGATCCTGGTTCGGCAAAACTGGCTCCAGGCTTATGACTTTGCAACTGAGCAGGCGGCAACCTTTCTCAATGCCTATGCCCAGGCGAATGATCCCTTCAAAGCGGTCGGTGAGCGCAGTGTGGCTGTCGAGATCACCAGCGTCGTGCCGGTCACAGGTACGTCCTATCAGGTGAAATGGACGGAGCAGAGTTTTAAGGATGGCAATCCAGCTGGCACCGAAAATTGGACCGCGATCCTCACCATCGTCACGGATCCGCCGAAGACAGCCGAGGCGGTCCGCAAGAACCCACTCGGGCTCTATGTCGATGGCATTGCCTGGTCCCGTGAGCTCACGCCAAATCCCCGTCCCTGAAGGAGTTCTTCATGCGCATGATCCGTCGGTCTGTTCTCCTGTCTCTATCACTGCTGCTGGCTTCCTGTGCCGATAAGGCGCCGCCGCCGGCCATTACTTATGATGCGGCCGCTTTGAAGCCGGCCAAGCTCGAGTCTTCGCTGCCAAAGCCGGTCGAAATCGTTACGGTAGCGCAGCCTCTGCCATTGCCGGGGCAACTGCAGCCATTTCCAGATGCATCTCAAACTAAAGACACCCGCCTGCCGACGGAGCGGGTGGAGGCGGCGAATGCAGCCGCCCTTCAGGAACCAACGGCGCATGGTTATCTCAATGCCATCCAGGTCTTCCCCTTCACGGACGGGGCCCTTTATCGGCTCTATGCAGCACCAGAGCAGGTAACGGATATCGCCTTGCAGGCCGGCGAAGGTCTGATTGCTGTCTCGGCGGGCGACACGGTGCGCTGGGTGGTGGGCGATACGACCAGTGGCAGTGGTGCCTCGAAACAGGTGCATGTGCTGGTGAAGCCGGTCGCCCCGGATCTCAAGACAAATCTTGTTATCATGACGGACCGGCGCAGCTATCACCTTGCGCTGGAGAGCACTGAGCATACCTCGATGGCGGCGATTTCCTGGGTCTATCCGCGGGATGACCTCATTGCGCTGCAGGCGCAAAACAAGGAAGCACAGGTGGCGGAGCCGGTCGCCTCTGGTCTTGCCCTCGAAAATCTCCGGTTTCGTTACGAAATCACCGGCGATAGCCCGCCGTGGCGGCCATTGCGCGCTTTCGATGACGGCGCCAAGGTCTATATCGAGTTCCCAGAGCGGATCGATCAGGGCGAAGCACCACCGCTCTTTGTGGTCGGGCCGACCGGCGGCAACGAACTCGTCAATTACCGGATGCGACAGAACTACTACATTATCGACCGGCTCTTCGCCGCAGCGGAACTGCGGCTCGGCGAAGCGCCGCAGCAAGTGGTGCGGATCAGCCGGACGGATACGTCGTCGACCAAGAAAAGTGATTTACCAATTGTGCCGACTGTTCGGCCGGGGCGGTGATCATGACCGACCCGCAATTGCAGCCTCAGAAACTGGATCCTGAGGGCCTTGCTTTACGGGCGTCGCCACGGCCGGTGGTGCGTTTCAAGCGTCGCTTGCTGATCGGCATGGCGGCTCTTGGCAGTGCCGGCATCTTCGCCGTGACTTGGCTCGCACTGAAATCACCCTCGCTGCATCTGCCTTTGGGTGAAGACCGGTACAATGCGGAAAAGAAGCCGGTTGCAGATGGTCTCGCAAAACTTCCAGGTTCCTACGGGGACCTTGCGAAACCCGTTCCACAACTGGGACCGCCATTGCCGGGCGATCTCGGCCCACCCATTCTTGACCGGGAGAGGCAGCTTGGTCTGACGCCACCAGCGACCGGATCAGGCTTCCAGCCAAATCCGGAGGATGATACAGCTCGGGCTGAGCGGCTGCGTCTTGCACAGCAGGCAAGGCAGGCGCGGGAGGCTGCGGTGCTCTTTCAGCTCAGCCGGCATGAGGATGGAGCTGCACAGCCCGTTGCCAGGCAAGCCACCGCCGGAAACGATAATGGGAACACGGCTGATCCCAATCGTCTCAACCTTGATCCCGATAAGGATCCGAACAATCAGCAGCGGAAGCTGGATTTTCTGAACCAGCCGGCGGCAAGGAGTATCTATAACGACTTTGCTTTGCAAACGCCTGCGTCGCCCTATGAGGTACTGGCGGGGAGTGTTATTTCTGCGAGCTTGATCACCGGCATCAATGCCGATTTGCCGGGTGAGGTCATCGCTCAGGTGACAGAAAATGTCTATGACACGGGCACTGGCCAATTTCTGCTTATCCCACAGGGAAGCAGATTAATCGGCGCCTATGACAGCGTCGTCGCCTTTGGCCAGAACCGGGTGCTTGTCATTTGGCAGCGCCTGATCATGCCGGACGGATCTTCGATTCAGATCGAGAATCTGCCGGCGACCGATGCCGCGGGTTATGCCGGGCTTGAGGATGAGGTGGACTATCACACCTGGTCACTGCTGAAAGGAGTAGCTTTGGCGACGCTTACTGGCGTCGGCAGTGAGTTATCGATTGGCGGCGATGGCGATCTTATTCAGGCAATTCGGCAGTCGGCCCAACAGAATGCCTCGCAAGCGGGTCAGCAACTTGTCGGAAAAGATCTCAATCGCCAGCCGACCATCACCGTTCGGGCTGGATGGTCCTTGAAGGTGATCGTTCATAAGGATCTCGTCTTTCGGCCGTATCAAAGCTGAGGGAGCAACTATGCCCAATTTGAAACTCCGTAAACTTCCTGACCGGACCCCGATCAAATATACGATTGCCCTTATGCCGGAGTTGGGGTGCAAGCTAAAAGACTACGCAGCTCTATACCGACAAGAATATGGAGAATTGGAGGCAATTGAGACACTCATCCCTTACATGCTCGATGCATTCCTCGAAAGTGATCGAGACTTTATCAAGGCTCGTAAGACAAATGCTTCAACCGACCGGCCAGGTTCTCCGGGCAGGGGAAATAAATGGGTAACTCGCCCAGGCGTTCCGGGCGATCGCGTTTAAACGGCAGATTTACGAGACCGCCGAGGCGACAGCTCATGGAAGAGGTTTTTTCTGAAGGTAAGAGTTTGCATAGTATAGTGTGCAGTAAGCGATGCGTCCTGTACGTTCTAACAATGCCAAATCTAGGTCCGTCCGCTTGAAGTATTTGGAAGTCCCCAGCTATACTTCCTTCAATTGTGAAATGGGGGCTAACATTGAAAGTATTTATTTCGCATCAGCGGGCAGACACTGCTTTGGCTGCTGAATTGGCGCAGAGGCTAAAAGTCATGCACCGCATAGAATCGTATTTAGACGTGTTCGATGTGAACGCGGCTGGTACGGGAGACGCTCTCGCCGATCATGTTAAAGCTGAGATGGGCAACTGTACTCAACTTCTCGCTGTCGTATCGCAAGCGACACAGGGGTCGTGGTGGGTGCCATGGGAAATCGGAATAGCGACAGAGAAAGACTACCCCCTCGCGACCTATGTCGGTGGCGGAGCGGTGTCACTCCCAGATTATCTCCGAAAGTGGCCGTACCTCCAAACTCATGTTGATCTCGATCGTTATGCTGCTGCGTCCAAGGCTGCTGCGAATGATTTTGAAATAAAGAAGCGGCATTTAACCGAAGACGTTGCACGTATTCGGTCCACTAAAGAATTCCATAGAGTTCTTAAATCAAGCCTTGGCCAATGATCTTGTGACCTATAGCGCCGGTGCCGGCACCTAACGGAGATAGTGAATGCTCGCCCGTATGGGATGATCGCAATCAATGTCGGACGCTACGAAATTTTTTCGACGCGAACGAGGACTAGACGGTTGACCCCGCTGATCAGCGTGAGGCTAATATAATGGGCGCGATGTTCAAACTCGAACATTCAAATATTGTTGCTTACTTGACCTCTAATGAAGGGCGTGCGCCTAGAAGTCAAAAAAGTGACGTGCAGGATTTTCTAACAGTTCTCGAAGGTGGACCATCCCAATATCTAATCGCGGCGAAGGGTTACGAGGACTGGCCAGCGAAAATGGCAAGCAGAGCTGCAGACTGTCTTAGTATACTTCGGTCGAAATCGACTGCTTTCGAAGATACCATGCCGAGCGAGAGTGTGGCGGAAGTGCTCGCGCCGCTCAAGCAAAGCTTCGCGCATTTTGGGGTTTTCGCTCTGGCAGTGGGAGGCGGTTACGAGCTGAAAGAAGCCGCCATCGAGCTTTCGCGAATTCCCACTGGTGGTGTTCTGCTGGTGCTAATTCCTGACATGGCGAGGGCAGATGGGCGGTTTGAGATACTCGACCCGATGCCCGCATTCTCCGTGGCAATACACTCTGCCGCGGACTGGCCGGGTTTCTTATTCTGGACGAGAGGTGGCACAAGCACCTTCGTGCCTCTCAAAAAAATGGATAGCGTCGCTGGACGTATTGCAACGATAGCTAAGCCATCTGGAAAAAGATCCTTCTCACCAGCATCAGCTGATAAGAAGGACATCGAGCTCGAGGTTGCGAATTGGGCGCAGCGTGACAAATATCAGTACAAGCGTTTATTGCATCTGAGCGATCTGCATTTTGGGACGAGAGAAGCGACAGAAAACCAACCGCTGCTCGAAGCAGAACTCCGAGATGTTGTTCGAGCCGTCGACAGGGTCGTCATTACAGGCGATCTATTCGACACACCAAAACCTGATTATGCCACGATTTTTACCACGTTTCGAAACAACATCACTCATCTTGCAGGTGGGCGAGAGCCAATTGCTATTACTGGAAACCATGATCAACGCATCATGGGGATCTTGGGGGAGGATTATAAGCAGGTAGCTCGGATTGGATCGCAAAAGATTGTCGTGGACGATCAAATTCGAATGGTCTTTATCTGTTTCAATTCATCGATCGAAGGTTTCTTAGCGCGCGGCAAAATCACGCAAGCACAGTTCCGAGAAGTGGGAGCCGAATATAGAGCCCTTCTAAGTGCCCGAGAACATCTTCGAAATTATCTTCCTATCGTACTCGTTCATCATCATCCTTTTTCGTTTGATGTAGCGCCGGAAACTTGGGTGCAGCGAGCCCTTAGCCGAGTTGGCCTACGAGATGAAGCGACGTTGGAACTCGTAGATGCGCGTGAGCTTCATGATTGGTGTTTCGACTGGGAAATTCGAACGATATTGCATGGGCACAAGCACAAACCTCGATACATCGAGCGCGACATTCAACGGCACGACGACATCATGCCGCTCACTGCAATAGGATGTGGAAGTTCGCTGGGAGCAGAGGGACTACCCATGTCGTACAATCTGCTTGAATGGCAACCAGATGCGCGAAGGTGGGTTGCATCTTTCTTTCAGAGCGAAAACGGGGGAGCGTTTCGCGAAATCGCGACCTCAGTTTCGCCGACAAGGGCATCTCACTAGTGTAAAAAGATCCTCGAAGTGTCATTCAGCCAACGCGAGATCAACCAAAGTTCACTGAGCTGTGCCGATAGCCGTAAATGGGGGAAAGAATGGCTAACTTGAAAACGATATTTGTCGCATTTGCAATTGAGGACGAGAGACAACGAGACTTTCTCAAAGGTCAGTCGTTACATACCAATTCGCCATTCGAATATATCGATATGTCGGTCAAAGAGGCTTACGACGAGGAATGGAAGACAAAGGTTCGTACCCGCATTCGTCGTTCCGATGGTGTCATCGCACTAGTCAGTAAAAGCTCGCTAAATTCGAGCGGTCAAAAATGGGAGATTGCCTGCGCGAAGGCTGAAGGAAAGAAGGTGAGGGGTATTTGGGCTTATACCAGTGATCGCACCATTCTTGAAGGGGTGAATACTGTCGAATGGACATGGGCGAACATTGAGACCTTCATCAATAGTCTCTAAGGAGTATTGCGATGCGCAAGGCTCTTGTAGTCGGAGTGGATTATTATTCAACTGTCGAATCCCTGCATGGCTGCGTAAATGACGCCCATGCTGTGAAGACTATCTTAGAGCGAAACAGCGATGGAACAGTCAATTTCGATGTGAAATTGATGACTGCCACCGGCAGTACAGACCAGATCGACCGAAGGGCGCTTAGAGAATGCGTCCAAGAGCTTTTCCGTGACGACAGCGAAGTGGCACTTTTCTATTTCGCGGGGCATGGGTATATAGATGCTACCGGCGGATACCTCTGTGATAGCAAGTCGCAAGATGGCAATGATGGGGTGCCTCTTAATGATATTCTGAAATTCGCGAATAGTTCTCGTGCGAAGAATAAGATCATTATTCTCGACAGTTGCCACAGCGGAATCGCAGGAAACAGCGATAGCAGTACCCCGGTTGCTGAGTTGACAGAAGGGATGACGATTTTAACTGCATCAACAGCCGAACAGTATGCAAGTGAGGATGAGGGGACGGGCCTTTTCACAACTCTGCTTGTCGATGCATTAAGTGGGGCAGCAGGTAACTTAGTCGGTCAAGTCACACCAGGCAGCGTCTATGCTCACATAGATCAATCTCTCGGGTCGTGGCAACAGCGTCCGGTCTTTAAGACAAACGTGAAGAGATTTGTATCGCTGCGGAGTGTACAGCCACCTATTGGACTCTCGGACCTTCAAAAGCTTACGCGGCTGTTCCCTGATCCTGCGTTTGAATTCCAGCTCGACCCAACGTTCGAGCCTGAAAGGACAGGGAAGGAAGATCCGACGGTTCCTGCTCCATTGCCAAAGAACACCGAAGTCTTTGCCATACTTCAAAACTATAACCGCGTGAATCTTTTAGTGCCAATTGGGGCCCCGCATATGTGGCACGCGGCGATGCAAAGCAAACGCTGTAAGTTGACTGTATTGGGCGCGCACTATCATCGCCTTGTCAAAGATAGTCGCATTTGAGTTGTCCGCTGGAGTTGGGCAACGGGCTTGATGCTAGGCAAATCGAGCCGGGTGCTGCGGAACGATAATGCCAGCTATTTTCTACGGTAGGGCTAAAATCTCAGTTACTGGAAAATTGAAGACAGTCGCTGCCACAGCACCTCAGGAAGCGTAAATGGCCGAAGTTTTTGTCAGCAAACCAAACGCATTAACTTCTCAGCAGCTGACATGGTACTCGTTGCTTAGACAAAAACTAGGGGAGCGCGGGCTCAATCCCAGAACGTTGGGTGAAACCGATTTTCAAAACAGTCCGCCAATGACCGCTGTTATAGAACTTATGCGTCTATGCGACGGAGCTCTCATATTAGGTTTGAGCCAAACGTTTATCAAAGAAGGTCTTCATAAGCCTGGTACCGATAATGAGGTGCCGATGCGTGAGTCCTGCCTTCCGTCTCCGTGGAATCATATTGAAGCCGCAGTGGCATTCGCCCTAGGCCGGCCCACGCTCATCATTCGAGAACGAGGGATTTCCGGAGGTGTTTTCGACATGGGCATCACTGATCGTTTCATTCACCAGGCGGATCTCAACGCTGACTGGCTCTCGTCTCAGCAATTTCTTCAACCGTTCAATCTTTGGCACGAGGAGATCTTAACGCAGGCGCATTAGGTTCCATTGAAGAAACTAAAGGGAATACCTGATGCTTTCCGCTGGGTAAGCTCCGGCGGTGAAAGAAGGTCGCGATATCGACGACGCCGAAAAAGATCGGCAAACCGGTAATATCTGCTGACGGCCTCGCTGAGGAGGCCTTTGCCAGAAAGTCGCCCGTTGTTACAATTTGCGCCTACTGTCATCGATCTGATGACCTGCATCATATCCGTGGATGTTTCTTAGCATTGGCGGTCTCTGAGTTTGGGCACGCATTAGGCACGCAACCGGAGTTAACTGCTTGATATTGGGCTCAACTAGAATCACGAAGAATCAATTCATTTCCTTGATTTCCGCCGCGGTTCAGCCTTTTTGACACCGCTCATAACGGTATCCTTGAGGCTGCTTCATCCAGCCTGCAAGCGCCGATATTCGCGCGGAGTTCCTGGAGCGAATATCGGCGGACAATTGCCCTCAAATGCCACATTGCGTCGAGGATCTCGTTTCCGCTCCATCGCTCAGCGCTTCTCCGGTATGCTCGCTGCGCGACGCGTAGCTGCCACTCAGCCGATTGGGTCAACACTGGCATAGGTGATGACTTGGCTGTTAGCGTCCGGGCGCTAACAACGCCGCCGCGTGCGACGTGGCCTCAATGTTGCTCCACCGTAAGCGTCTTTCACAGGTCATGTCTCGGCTCGTAGATGGTAATGCCATGGCAGCAGTTCGTCGATGCAAGTGATAATACTCGCAGCGTCGATTCGCTCGAAAGGCGCGGGAGCCGAGCACTCATCCTAGTCCTTGCAGTCATGGAAAATCTTAATGTTGTAGATTTTCTTTGGCACATCAGCCACCGTGAAGCGCAAAATAACCGGCGAGGTCGCGGTCAGTGCTGGTTGGCCGCTATTCTGATGCACAATGCTCTTTTTATAACAAATAGACATATTCCGTTCAGACTGAATCGTGACTCGTGCGCTAGACGCGTCAATAGCTGTACCTGATTCCCAATCAACGATTGTTGAAACGCGCAAAGTGTCACCGTCCCAATATGATTGAATTGGGCCTTCATTATCTGGATAACCGGCCCACCTCTCATCGCTCCAGTCGAATGCCAGTGTTACTGACTGAGCGGACGCCTCGGCAGAAACAAGGAATATGCCGAAAACCAGGCAGCTGAAGCGGAGTTTGCGCATCGCGCCTTCCTTTTGATCGGTAAGCATCAGCCAGGTAAGGAAACCGATGCTATCACGCGGCAGATTTTAAGCCGACGGTTTCAGCATAGGCCCATGGCAGAAGATTGTCGATTTGGCTGTTGGAGTGCCCATTGACAATCTTGGTGATGACGTCGGCCAGATAGGCGTGGGGCTCGACGTCATTGAGCTTGCAGGTCTCGATGAGCGAAGCGATGACTGCCCAGTGCTCGCCGCCGCCGTCGGAGCCAGCGAAGAGCGCATTCTTGCGCGTGAGAGCGATTGGCCTGATGCTGCGCTCGACAACGTTAGAATCGATCTCAACGTGGCCATCGTCAAGAAAGCGCGTCAATCCTTCCCAGCGGGTGAGTGCATAGCGGATGGCCTCGGCCAGCTTGTGAATCAACGCCGAAGTGGTACCCTACTGCTGACCAGAGTCAAATTGCTGATATTATGATCACCAATTCTGTCTGGATGGGGGGCGATCGGCGCCGATCTGGACCCCATCACCTTCGGAATTTCCGTACTCACTTCAGCAGGTTAGATGGCTCTACGGTGGGGGTCTACTTCGGTGCTGGTTCACAGCCGAAAGCTAACGCTGCAGCTGGACCACCAAACCCAAGCGCTTCAAAAGCGCCATGCACCAACATTCTACTTGGATCATCTGATGGGGGCAGGCCACTCGATTTTACAGCGATGTACTATTGGACAACTGCCATTCCGATCGTTTCTGCTTCATGATTGACGAAGTCATGCCCCCATCGTCCCGCGAACTACGCGGTTCAGTCGAGACGTATCGGCGCTCGTACTCGGGAGTTGAGCCGATCAACTAGCCACAGCAGGCTACCGCGCCAAAAACCATAAAGTCGAGCCTGATGGCCACGGTAGAGCATAACGTGGCTGAATTGGGCCAGCCGGCCTCGAATGGTGACTCCGTTGAACAGACCGAACTTGCCAAGCGACCCGTAGGCATCATACTCCCCAAGCGACACCAGTGAGCCAAAGTCCCGGTAGGAAAAGTCGGGAATAGGTGTGCCGCGCTGCAGAGCTTTCGGCAGATGGCGAATGAGATGCCGGGCTTGCTGATGGGCGACTTGAGCTGTAGGAGGCAGCGGTCGCGCGGAGCCGGCAGGCGTCAAGCAAGCACAATCACCCACGGCATAAATGTTGGCATCCTGGACTGTCTGCAGCGACGGCAGGATTAACAATTGATTGCCGCGTGTCGTTTCCAGGCCATCAATATTGGCGAGGAAGTCTGGGGCCTTGACGCCTGCGGCCCAAACCTTCAGAGACGCATGCACTTTACAGCCGTCGCGGAGAACGAAGCTGTCGGCCTCTGCTGCACTGACACGCGTGTCTGTCATGACTTTAATTCCGAGCCCCTCGAGCTTTGCTCGCGTGGCCGAGGAAATGTCCTCAGGAAAGGCCGCCAACAACCGCGGCCCGCTCTCGATCAGCGTGATCGTTATTCGCTCAGCCAGTCCCAACGCGCCATAGGTGACAGCCGTCTCGACAAGCCGCACCAATTCGGCCGCCAGTTCCACCCCGGTCGCGCCGCCTCCGACGATGGCGATCGACAGCTCGGTATTGAAGGCCAGGCATTGGAGCATCCGCAGACGCACTTCGTGATTGAAGGCCTCCGCCTGTCGGCGTGTATCAATCATGAGGCAATGCTCCGCCACACCAGGTGTTCCGAAGTCGTTGGCCTTGCTACCAACAGCAATGATCAGCGCATCGTATCCGAGCCGTCGACCGGGCACGAGCAAACGGCCGTCGGGTCCATGTAACGGCGCGATCAATATCTCGCGCGCAGCCCTGTCGAGGTCACACAGTTCGCCCGGCTGATAAACAAAGCCCGCATCACGGGCCTGGGCTACGTAGGTTGTCTGCTGCTGGGATAGGTCACGCGTCCCGGCAGCGATGGTATGCAACATAGGCTTCCACACATGCGCTGACTCGCGATCGATAAGCGTAATCGTCGGTGTTGGCTGATTCCGGAGATGCTGCCCACGCCAGCGGCGGCCCAGAATGGTGGCGATCTCGAGCCCCGCGACTCCTCCGCCGACAATGACGATCCGCTTCTGTCCGCTATTCGCGTTCATAAGGTGCCCTTTGGCCTGCTATACGATTGGTATTGTCGGTGAGCTCGGCAATTTGAGTTGGCATCTCCCGCCAGTGATCGCGACATCTCGGCAAGGCGACCGAGCTTTTACAAAGCAGCTTATGTCTTCACCCCGATCCTAGATGCCTCTCCGGCCTTTTTGGTAGAACCGATTCCCAGGATCGCTCAGTCGCCTGCGACAAATACCAGACGTTGGCCGGCTCTACATGCCGTCGTATGCGATAGTTTCCAACATTTTCCTAGAGCGCGGGAAAAAGGAGATACCCGGTCGAGCATAGAAAGCATCAATGCGACCTTAGAAAGTTCAGCTGTCAGTTGCGCAACAAATACTTCCGCCATACAGATCAACGCTCGGAAGTGTTTAAAGCCAATGGACTCATCTGAGGGGGGTGGAAAACAGCTGTGTCGAGACTTGCGATGCCCCACGCGCTTTTTCATCGCTTTCCTTTCACAGGCTTTCGGACTTTCTTCGCCGGTGACTTCCGTGCCTTTGCCATCTTGGCCGGCGTCCTGACAACCTTTGCACGGCCCATCGCCACATCAATTATGTCTTTAAGCAATGCTTCGAGTTCGCCACCCGGTTCTTCGAGCATTGCCTCCACTCGAAGGACGTTACGAAAAATGCTTGCCCCGACTAAGCAAGCCGTCATAGCTACCGCCTGCACCTGACCCGCTACATCACCCTGGTTTTCAAGCGGTTCAATTACGTCGTTCATCAGCGAGGAGCGGATCAGAGGGATTGCCTCTGGGCTGAGCAAGGAGCGGATCAGGATGTCGAGCGGATCAATCAATCTAAGTCGCTGGTCCAGGCTCGGCTCGAACAGCCGTTTGGTCAGCTTGGTGGCAATATCGCCATCCTCTACCGTGATGAGATGGCGCGGCTCAAACGCGGCACTGACGACCTCCGAAAAGAGCTGTTCCTTTGAGCCAAACGAGCGATGCACATAGGCGACGTCGACACCTACATCGGCTGCGATATCTCGCAGCTTGGCATCCTCGTAAGAATGGTGAGCAAACCTCAAAATTGCGGCTTGGAGAATCCGATCACGAGTACTCGCGCTCTGGTCTTGGACCTTCAGTCTCTGAGGCACAGGTTGTTCCTATGATTTCTCAATGTCATTCCAGCACGATGCATTTTTTCCCCCATTCAGTCAACGAGTGTTGATTCAAATCAATATTTGCCTCGTGACAACTTCCTAAACTCAACCCGCTTGATGGTCACCTGCCATTTGCCACTCTCCTCGGACGCAAGTAGGAGGCCATCTTCCACATTTTAAAAGGTTGAACGCCCCTTATATATGGTCAACAATAGTTGACTTATGTATTTCCAACCCTTTTACTTCATCAGAACTTTTCGCCAGCTAACAAAAGAGGGGTTTCTTTATGTCAGTCGAAAAACCCGTTAAGCAATCAGCCACTGCGCCCGCAATCACGCCATTCACAGTTGATATGGAATGGGCGAAGCCATTTACAGATGCTCCCAGCAAGCTTATTGCAGAGCAACTCAATTTTGCCGCCCGGCGCCTACATGCGCAGGCCGACTTTCTTCAGAGTCTTGCTGACTTCCAGAACCCAGCTGAGCTATTCCAGCGACAAACCAAATTCCTCCAAATCGCTGTTGAAGATTATTCGAACGAAGCGGCCAGGATATGGCGGGCGGCTCATGAAACCTCCCTCACCACTCAACCTCAGACTTAGCCATCGGCGTTTCTGTTTCAGTCGTCGCTATAACTAGGATGGAGCGCCGGGCGGCTACTCCGTCAATCATATTAATCCCGGTTGCTTTGGGGACTGGTAGATTTTCCGCGCAGGATCTATCCAAAAATCTCATGGACTTCGTGCTTGCTTAAATAGCCGGTCCCACATGATCTCATCGGAGTGGAAGATTTAATGTTCCTTGTTTGCATTTCGCGTGGTTCAAGAAAGCGGTCATATTGGCGGCGCATCCAAGACCATCTCGTTTCTTTGGAAGCGATTCGAAGATGAGCAAGAGGCAGATGAGCCCTTGGGTTCTGCCGCTAGTCCTCCTGGCCGTGGCGATAGCAGTCTATTACGGCTGGCAGAAGCTGAAGCCAACCGGCCTTCCCGATGGAATAGCCGGCAGCAATGGGCGTATTGAGGCCGTCGAAATCGACATTTCTGCAAAGATAGCTGGGCGAATCAGAGAGATCCTTGTTGATGAAGGTGATTTCGTCACCGCTGGGCAGGTTATCGCCTATATGGATACTGCGACATTAATGGCTGAACGGCGTGAATCCGACGCGCAGCTCCAGAGGGCGCAAATCTCCGTGGAAAGTGCGGAAAGTCTCGTGAAGCAACGCCAGGCAGAGCAGGTCGCAGCTGTGGCCGTTGTCGCCCAACGCGGAGCGGAACTTGACGCGGCTAATAGGAAGCTCGCGCGTTCATCCGAGTTGGCAAAGAATGATAATGTCTCGCGTCAGGTCCTAGACGACGATCGTGCGCGATCGGAAAGCGCGAAAGCAGCGGTTGCGGCGGCGCAAGCTGATGTAGCCGCGACCGAAGCAAGTATCAGCTCGGCGAAATCACAAGTCATCGATGCAAAGGCGGCAATCGAGGTCGCGCTGGCAACGATTCAGCGTATTGATGCTGATATAGATGACAGCGCTCTAAAGACACCGCGAGACGGCCGTGTGCAGTATCGAGTGGCTGAGCCCGGTGAAGTCCTGTCGGCCGGGGGCCGGGTACTGAACCTGGTGGATCTCGGTGACGTCTACATGACATTCTTCTTGCCAACCGAACAGGCCGGGCGTGTTGCCTACGGAGCCGAGGCCCGCATCGTTCTTGACGCGGCGCCTCAATATGTCATTCCCGCAGCCATTTCGTTTGTCGCTGATGTGGCTCAATTCACCCCCAAGACCGTAGAGACCGCGCAAGAACGGCAAAAGCTGACGTTTAGGATCAAAGCCCGGATACCGCTCGCACTGCTACGAAAATATATCCTGCAGGTCAAAACCGGCCTACCTGGCATGGCCTACGTGAAGCTGGATCCCAAGGCTGAGTGGCCACAGAACTTGCAGAGCACAATCGCGCCATGATCACGCCGCCTTCTGCTCCATCATCTGAAGAGGGTGTAGTAGCGTCGACGCCTTCCGTTGTCGAATTATCGGAGGTGAACCTCTCCTATGGCACGGCGCAGGCCTTGAGTGAGATCAGCCTCACTATCCCTGCCGGTTGCATGGTTGGGCTGATTGGTCCTGACGGCGTTGGCAAATCCAGTCTACTGTCGCTAATCGCTGGCGCGCATGCCATCCAGCAAGGACGGATCAAGGTGCTCAACGGCGACATGGCTGACGTGCGGCACAGACGAAAAGTATGTCCGCGAATCGCTTATATGCCACAGGGCCTGGGTAAGAACCTCTATCCGACGCTGTCGGTCTCTGAGAATGTCGATTTTTTTGGCCGCCTTTTTGGTCATGCAAAAGAAGAGCGTGAGCATCGTATTGCCGATCTTCTAAAGAGCACTGGGCTGGCACCCTTCGAAGATAGGCCTGCAGGTAAGCTGTCAGGCGGCATGAAACAAAAGCTAGGCCTTTGTTGCGCACTCATTCACGACCCCGATCTGCTCATTCTTGATGAGCCGACTACCGGTGTCGACCCGCTATCACGACGGCAGTTTTGGCAGCTGATCGACGAGATTCGAGCCGGTCGACCCGGCATGAGTGTATTGGTCGCAACCGCCTACATGGAAGAAGCGGCTCGATTTGACTGGCTGATTGCTATGAATGCCGGTCGCGTTCTGGCCCAAGGCAAGCTGCGAGATCTGCTGTTGCAGACAGGGTCTACCACACTCGACGGCGCCTTCATCGCACTCCTTCCAGAAGCTGAAAAGCTGGGCTATCGCCCTGTTGAGATCTCACCACGAAGCGTCAGCTCTTCGTCAGAGATCGCGATTGAAGCTGAGGGACTGACCATGTGCTTCGGTGACTTTGTCGCCGTTGACCATGTCAGCTTCCGCATCCCGCGTGGAGAGATTTTCGGCTTTCTCGGCTCGAATGGCTGCGGCAAAACAACTACGATGAAGATGCTGACTGGCTTGTTGCCGGCAAGTGAGGGCGAAGCCCGCTTATTCGGTCGCATTGTCGACCCGCACGACATGGAAACCCGATGTCATGTGGGTTACATGTCTCAAGCTTTCTCACTGTATTCCGAACTGACCGTCCGGCAGAATCTTGAATTGCATGCGCGCCTTTACCGGTTTCCGGCAGAGCGCATATCCGGACGCGTGGGGGAGATGGCACAGCACTTCGGATTGGAAAGTGTTATTGACAGTCTGCCAGATACACTGCCACTCGGTGTCCGACAGCGCCTGTCTCTCGCCGTTGCCATGATCCACGCGCCACAAGTGCTAATCCTGGACGAGCCAACCTCTGGAGTTGACCCTGTCGCTCGTGACGCGCTTTGGCAAATCTTGGTCGATCTCTCGCGGCGAGACAATGTAACGATCTTCATTTCCACCCATTTCATGAACGAGGCAGAGCGCTGCGATCGGATTTCGTTGATGCATGCAGGTAACGTCCTCGTCAGCGACACGCCCGCAAACATTGTCAAAAGCCGAAATGCCGAGTCGCTCGAAGAGGCCTTTATCGGCTATCTACAAGATGCTGTTGGAGATGCCGACGTTAGTCCCCCCACACCGCCCACTTCAGCCACGCTATCGAAGCATGAGGATCGAGAAAACCATCGCATCTTTGATCTTCGCCGCATGCTTAGCTATACGCGCAGAGAAAGCCTTGAGCTACGACGTGATCCGATACGTGCGACATTGGCATTAGTCGGCAGCCTAATCCTGATGATTGTCATGGGATATGGGGTTAATATTGATGTGAAAAATCTCCCCTTTGCAGTTCTCGATCTGGATCAAACGATCGTTAGCCAAAAATATGTAACCGATATCGCTGGGTCGAGCCGCTATTTCATCGAACGACCACCGATCATCGACTATGAAGACCTTGACCGGCGCATGCGTAGCGGCGAACTGAGCCTAGCCATCGAGATACCGCCACACTTTGGCAGAGATCTCGCACGGGGAAGAAAAGTTGAGGTCGCCGCCTGGATCGACGGCGCCATGCCGCAACGCGGTGAAACCATTCGCAGCTATGTGCAGGCTATGCATGCGCGTTGGCTTGCCGACCTGGATCGTCGATCCTCGCAGTCGACGGTCGCAGATGCATTCGATTTGGAGATCCGTTTTCGCTACAACCCGGATGTAGCAAGCCTGGTCGCGATGGTGCCTGCCGTCATCCCCCTGTTGCTCTTGCTCATTCCGGCCGTTTTGGCTGCCCTCAGCGTGGTCCGCGAAAAGGAACTTGGCTCTATCATCAACCTATACGTAACGCCAGTGACCCGGTTGGAGTTCCTGTTAGGGAAGCAGCTACCCTATATCGGCCTGGGAATGGCGAACTTTGTATTGCTGTTGGCGCTTGCAGTCTTTGTCTTTCGAGTCCCCTTTACCGGAAGCCTTCTCGCTCTCACAATGGGAACGCTGCTTTATGTAGCGGCGGCGACCGGAATGGGCTTATTCATTTCCACTTTCATGGAGAGCCAGATCGCGGCCCTATTTGGAACTGCCATATTGACGTTGCTTCCGGCTTCGCAATTTTCCGGCATGATCGATCCAGTTTCCTCACTCGAAGGCGTAGGAGCGCTCATTGGCAAGTTTTATCCAACGACTCATTACATCACAATCACACGTGGGACGTTTTCAAAGGCTCTGGAGACCGGCGATCTGCTCGGTTCGTTCATTCCTCTCGTGATTATAGTTCCTGTTTTGATTGGCTTCAGCGGCGCCCTCTTAAAGAAACAGGCGTGCTGAAGCATGCGAGCATCAAACATCTTACAACTGGGCGTCAAGGAATTGCGCGGTTTGCTGCGTGATCCGATCATGCTTGTCTTGATCGTCTATACCTTCTCTGTGTCAATCTACACAGCATCAACCGCGATCCCTGAGACCCTCAACAAAGCGCCGATCGCCATCGTGGACGAAGATGTGTCCGCACTCTCGTCGCGTATCCGTGGCGCTTTCTACCCTCCCTACTTTACGGTACCTAAGATCATCACGGCTTCCGAGATGGACAAGCGCATGGATGCTGGTCTCGATACTTTTGCGCTGGATATCCCGCCGAACTTTCAACGCGACCTGCTAGCCGGGCGCTCACCTGAAATTCAGCTCAACATTGATGCAACGCGGATGACACAGGCATTCAATGGCAGCGGCTACGTTCAAAGCATTGTATCGGGGGAAATCACCGCGTTTCTGCAACGCTATCGCTCCATCCCCTCATCACCGGTCGATCTGGTAATGCGCGCGCGCTTCAATACCGAACTCAACAAGTCCTGGTTCCAAGCAGTTATCAGTGTCATCGACAATATCACCATGTTGGCGATTGTCTTGACTGGCGCAGCTTTGATCCGCGAACGCGAACACGGCACAGTCGAGCACTTGCTGGTCATGCCGGTGTCACCTGCCGAAATCATGATCAGTAAAGTCTGGTCGATGGGCTTGGTCGTTCTTTTGGCTTCCGCCCTTTCAATTACCTTAGTGGTTCAAGGAGTCCTTGCCGTGCCCATTCAGGGCTCTGTTCCTCTTTTTCTATTCGGCGCGGCTTTGCACCTCTTTGCGACTACTAGCATGGGCATCTTTCTCGCCACTATCTCCGGCTCAATGCCGCAGTTCGGGCTTTTGTTAATGCTCGTGCTTCTGCCTCTGCAGATGCTTTCCGGCGGCCAGACCCCCCGCGAAAGCATGCCGGCATTCTTGCAAGACGTGATGCTCGCTGCGCCGAACACACATTTCGTCATGCTGGCTAAGTCGATTCTCTTCCGCGGCGCTGGACTTAACGTTGTTTGGCCCCAGTTGGCCTCCCTCATAGCAATCGGAACGATCCTTTTTATCTTCGCGTTGAACCGCTTCCGACGATCTCTCAAGTGAAGATCAGCCACATGGACTTCGCGCCAGGGTGCCGCTTGGTCACCTCAACAACTCCAACGCGTCGTCAGGCGTCACGACACGAAAGTGGTGGATCTGTCCAACATTTGAGAACATAGGGTGATCACGCTGCAAGGATGGAAGTTTCCTGCCGCAACGGCTTGAGATCAGCGCCGTCCGTCAGGGTCCAGATGTAGCCACCGGTGAGGCTGATGTGTTGCCAGCCAAGCGGGCTAATGTGCTTTAAGACGTCAGGCGGCGTCGGAATGTCCGCGCGATTGAGGGCGGCGAACGCCGGTTCGAGATATAGCGTGTTCCAGTAGACGATGGCATTGATCAGCAGGTTCAGTCCGAATGCCCGATAGAACTGCTCGAAGAGAGATCCTCAAGTACATGGGAGCAACGATAATGGTCGGTACGACCCCAGCCATCGCAGACGGAAAACATAACGATTGGCAGATTGCCGCGTCGGGCGAGACAGAGTTCAAATCCGACCCCGCAAGGCGTTTCGATGATCTGGCGAGAAGCGGAAAGTTATCGGGTATGCACGGAGTTGTCGCCTTGCACGGCGGTCGTATCGCTTTTGAACGTTATATCGACGGCAACGACATGAAGTGGGGACAGACGCTAGAAAATGTGAAGTTCGGGGCGGAAACCCTTCACGACATCAGATCCGTTACGAAAAGCATCGTCGGTCTGGTCTACGGTATTGCGCTTGCTAAGGGGCGAGTGTCGGCGCTTGACGAGCCGATCATCGCGCAGTTTCCCGAATATGCTGATCTTGGCCGTGATTCCGAGCGCGAGCGTATCACCATTCACCATGCACTGACCATGACGCTGGCCATGGAATGGAACGAAGACGCCCCCTACACCGATCCTGCCAATAGCGAGATTGCCATGGAGCGAGCGCCGGATCGCTATCGCTTCATCCTGGATCGGCCGATCCTTGCCAAACCGGGAAGAGGCTGGATTTACAGCGGCGGAGCGGTTGCGCTGATTGGCAAGATCATTGAGCGAGGCACCGGGCAGAGTTTACCGGACTTCGCGAAAGAAGTGCTGTTTGATCCCCTCGGCATCGACGCCATGGAATGGATCCGAGGCCAGGATGGTGAGCCATCGGCTGCATCGGGGCTACGGCTGTCGCCTCGTTCACTGGCCCGCATCGGGCAGGTGATCTTGCAGGGCGGCGAATGGCAAGGCCGCAGTGTCATTCCAAAATCCTGGCTCGATGAAAGTTTCCAACCTGCCGCCATCGTTGATATCGGCTGGCGGGGAATGCATTACGGTTATCTCTGGCATCTTGGCGAGGAGGCTATAACAGACAAGACAGGAACCTATGGCGAGCGTTTCATCGCTGCGTTCGGCAATGGTGGGCAACGGCTGTTCGTCTTCCCCGGTTTTGACTTTGTCCTCGCCATCACCACCGTCAATTACAATTCCCCGGATCAGTGGATGGCACCTGCCGCGCTGTTGTTCGACGTGTTCCTGCCCAGCCTTACTAAGACGTGAAAGCGGGCGTCTTTCCGTTCCGCTGACGGCTAAACACCGCTAAGAGTTGAAATTCGAAAGTCATTTTGCTGCGTCGGGCTAAATGGCGCCGGGCGACCCCAGTACTTTGTTCGTTCTCAAATGTCGGACAGATCGATCACTTTCGTGGCGTGACGCTCGTCAGTCGGTCATCGCGAACAGTCATGTGCATGGTAGTTCGCCAAAAGCACCTCCACGGAATAGCTAACGTCAACCACTGTTGACTGTTCAGGCGCTTCCGCATATGTTGAGAGACCTTATTCGGGTGAATAGGTGGCGAGGCCTCATTCCGAGTAGGTGTTCTATTCGTTAGAAATCATCGTCTGGCCCGACCGTTGGGCAAGAATCTACCCTAAGCATCTCGATTAATCCGGAACTCATCATGCCCCCAACAGGAGGTTTGAATGCGTTTGTGTGTGATTTTCATTAGTCTGGTGGCTCTTTCTCTGGCTGGCTGCGTGACGAACCGCAGCACCGATCCGCCACGAACCGCGACTGAGCAGCTGCTTATCTCTGCGGCGGCAGATCAGGCTGCAAAGAATCTCAAACTGGCCGTACCAAATGGCAGCCGCGTATTTGTCGATAGTAGCAACTTCGAGGGCTACGATAGTAAATATGCGATTGGCGCCATCCGAGACAGCCTATTGCAGCAAGGGCTACGCCTCAGTAATGACAAGGGAAATGCAGATACGATTGTGGAGATCCGTTGCGGCGCGCTCTCCGTTGACGATCATACTCTTCTAATTGGTGTTCCAAGCGTCAATCTGCCCATCCCCCTTGCGACGGCAACTACTTTACCGGAGATCGCACTCTATAAGCGCGAGATGCAACAGGGCGTCGCAAAATTTGCTGCGACAAATTATGACGCAAAGCAGGGCACTTTCGTTTCGTCATCAAGCTCGATAGGAGCCTCACACGAGCAGAAGTCAACTGTACTGCTTCTTATCTCGTGGTCTGACGATAACCTTGGCCGGCCAGATAACTAACGTAGATTTCCACCCTGTCTACTCTGTAACCCGCCAACCGGGAATGCTTAGAACGTCGAGTCTAACGGTCGTTTCTTTCCTCGTCGTGTTCCGTTCGACATCCAACGCAGTCAACAACAGTTGACTTAACCGACAATAGAGACTTAAACTCATATCGAAGTTGAGAGTTGCAGAGGAAGAGTTCCCGGCTTACCGCTGGATGACCCCTCATCACCCCATCCAGAGGTGAGCCGGCCACCCCGGTGCTGAGCCCCCAAGAAAAGCATCGGGGTGTTTTTGCATTAGTTGCAAGAATAAGATGCCCTATCGTTGGTGTTGATCTAAGTCAACGGCAGTTGACATATTGAGAGTCATACTAAATCCTTATGTAGACGCTTTACGATTCGAGACGAAACTAGGTTGAAATTCGACGAACTTTCGTGGCAGCTGACGGTTCGGAGGGCTCTAATCCTGCAGTTGATATCGCAGCAAAACTAGCCGCGAACCTTACAGGTGAACTATACATTCATCATGTTGGGGGCAATTTTTCCTGGAAGCGATCGAAGAGCTAACCAGGTCAGGTTCCGATGCGACCCCATCGACGATGCGATAGGCGTGAATGCAGAGATAATCTTGAAGCTTGCATGTGATCGTGCTCGCGCGATCGGAGCAAGCATGTATCCGAAGTGCTCATGGGGCAATGGAGCCGAACGCCTCCGCGAATGTGATTCAGACCCGAAGTGGTACCCCACTGCTGACCAGAGCTAAGTCGCTGATATTGTGCTCACATATTCGGTCTGGGTGGGGTCCCTATTGGCGCCGATCGGAACCCGCTTATCTTCGGAATTTCCCTACTCGCTTCAGAAGGTTAGAGGGCTTTGCGTAGGGGGTTCCACTTCGGTGCTGTTTCACACCTATGCTGACCGGATCGTCATTCGCCAGGAAGGCGCGGCTGTCGGCGAACATCGCCGCAGCTTCGGCCGTGGCGAGACGATCTATGACCCCTGGCATTACGTACCGGTCCTGGCCCACAAGCCGGGGGCCCTGCGAAACGGCGCTCCCTTCAAGGACTGGCTGCTGCCAGCCAGTCTGGAGCGCATCCGGCGCAAGCTCAAAGGTGCCGCTGACGGCGACCGACAAATGGTCACCATCCTGTCGGCGGTGCTCATCGATGGCCTCCCGGCCGTTGAGGCCGCCTGCCGGGAAGCCTTGGATCAGAATGTCTATTCCGCCGACGTGATCATCAACATCCTGGCGCGTCAGCTCGATCCCGCGCCAGCGGTGACGATCCTCACACCTGAGGCCCTCAAGCTGCGCCACGCCCCAATTGCCGACTGTACCCGATATGACAACCTCAGGAGGGTAAGCTGATGGAACGCACGGATATTCTGGATCTGATGAGCGAGCTGAAGCTCTATGGGATGCGGCTTGCCTATGACGATGTCATGACCATGGGGATCAAGCGTCAACATGAGCCGCCCCGGATCGTCGGCGATCTCCTCAAGGCTGAGATCAGCGAGAAGCAGGCCCGCTCAATCAAATACCAGCTCACCATCGCCAAGCTGCCGCTCGCCAAGGATCTCGAGGACTTCGACTTTGCCGGAACACCGGTCAATGAAGGCTTGGCTCGGGAGCTGGCCAATGGCGGCTTCCTGGCCGAGCAACGCAATGTCGTTCTCATTGGCGGCACCGGGACAGGCAAGACCCACCTGGCCATTGCCATCGCCAGAGCCTGCATTCGGAGCGCCAGCCGTGGCCGTTTCTTCAATGTCGTTGATCTGGTC
>DATLJB010000175.1:0-10700 GCA_035539075.1 Terriglobia bacterium | reverse complement strand
TTATCGCTCGAACATCGCCGACAACAACAGCTACGAGCAGTGGGAAGCGGAGGGCGCGCTCGATGCCGCCCAGCGCGCCAACAAGATCGTCAAGCGCATGCTGGCCGATTACGAGGCGCCGGCGCTGGATCCGGCGATCGACGAGGCGCTGAATGAATTCATCGCGAAGAAAAAGGCTGCAACGCCGGACAGCAATGTCTAAAAAGCCCTCCTGATCTTTTGCAAGAGGATCGGATAACGGCAAACGGCCCCGGGATCACTCCCGGGGCCGTTTGTTTTTGTAGCATGCGATAGGAATCAGGTCGGGTTGTCGAGGCTGAAGACGCCTGCCTGGTCGTCATAAGAGAAAGTCTCGCCATAGCGGCCCCAGCTGATGATCGCCCGCAGGCTCTGCTCGGCCGCACCCTCGGTCATGTGATCTTCCAGCTCGTCCAGGAAGCGGCTCTTCGGCGCGCGATGGCTCTCACGCTCGTCGAGCACGCGGCGGACATGTGCCGCCAGCGGCACATGGGTGAGCAGATGATGGCCGAAGATGCGCTTGCGGTCGTCGACCTCGGAATCGGCGAATTGCTTGCCGGCCTCGGTCAGATGGATATCGCCGCCTTCGAGATCGGCGAAACGCAGCATCTGCAAGGTTTCCGCGACGGGGAAGAGGTCGTCGATCTCCATATGCAGGGTCGAAGCGATCTCCGGCAAGTCGGCCCGGCCGTTATAGGGCGTGCCTGAGAGTTCTTCGATCAGGCCCGAGAGCAGGTTGGTCGAGACATGCGGCAGGATGGCGTCCATGCCGATCCCGGCGGGCCCCGCCGGACGCTGCTCGACGCGAGTCACGGCCTTCTGCTGCTGCATGCGCTTGGCCGTCATTTCGACATAGATGCGCTCGACGAGGTCGCGGAACTTCGGGTCGAGGCGGTCGCGCGGCTGCGGCAGATCGACCGGTATCTCCGTGATGACGCGGCCGGGATTCGACGAGAACACCAGGATGCGGTTGCACATCAGCACCGCTTCCTCGATGTTGTGGGTGACCAGGATGATGCCCTTCAGCGGCAATTGTCCTTCCGACCACAATTCCATCAGGTCGGTCCGCATGGTCTCGGCGGTCAACACGTCGAGGGCGGAGAAGGGCTCGTCCATCAGCAGGATATTGGGATGCACCACCAGGGCCCGGGCGAAGCCGACACGCTGGCGCATGCCGCCGGATAATTCGCGTGGATAGGCGGATTCGAAGCCGTCCAGGCCGATCAGATCGATGGCAGCCAGCGAGCGCTTGCGGATTTCGTCCTCGGGCAGGCCGAGCGCCTCGAGGCCGATCTGCACGTTCTGCAGCACGGTGAGCCAGGGAAAGAGCGCGAAGCTCTGGAACACCATGGCGATGCCGGGGGCGGGCCCGTTGACCGGATGGCCGAGATAATTGACCTGGCCGCCGGTCGGCCGCGACAGGCCGGAAATGAGGCGCAGCAAGGTCGACTTGCCCGACCCCGAACGGCCGAGCAGGCCGACGATCTCGCCTTCGTTCAAGCGCAGCTGAACATCGTCGAGGACCAGCAGCTCGCCGCCATCCGGCTTGCGGAAAGCGCGGCGGACATTCTGCAGATCGAGAAGCGGTGCGTTCATCATGCGGCTCTCCTCGGTTTCCTCAATTGGTCAGGCGGAATTTGCGTTCGGCGTACCAGTAGAGCGGCCGCCAGAACAGACGGTTGAACAGCAGGACGAAGGCCGACATGACGACGATGCCAAGGATGATGTGGTGCATGTCGCCCCGCGCGGTCGCTTCGGCGATATAGGAGCCGAGACCGCGCGCCTTCAACTGCGTATTGCCCCAGGTCACCAGTTCCGAAACGATGGCGGCATTCCAGGATCCGCCGGAAGCGGTGATCGCCCCCGTGACATAGAAGGGGAAAATCGCCGGTAGGGCGATCTTGCGCCACCACAGCCAGCCGCGAATGCGCAAATTGATGCCGACATCGCGCATTTCGTCGGGAATGGCGGAGGCGCCAGCGATCACGTTGAACAGGATATACCATTGCGTGCCAAGCACCATCAGCGGGCTCAGCCAGACATCGGGATTGAGCTGCAGGAAGACGATCGCGGAAACGGCGATCGGAAACAGCAGATTGGCGGGGAAGGCGGCGAGGAATTGCGCCACCGGCTGCACCATGCGGGCAACCTTGGGACGCATGCCGACCCAGACGCCGATCGGCACCCAGATCGCGCTGGCAATGGCGATGAGGACGGTGACCCGCAGCAGCGTCGCCAGACCCAGCAAGGCGGCATAGCTGAGGTCGCGCAGAGATAGCCCGCTGGCAAGGTATGGACCCAAGCGCAGCAGGACGACAATGGCGATCAGGCAAAGTGCAACATAGAACAGCCGGTCGCCCCAGGCGCGTTCCTGCACATCGAGGCGCTGTTCCGTGGCGGCGACGCTACGCTGCGGCAGGCGCACGCGGAACGACCAGCGGAGTGCGGCGTTGAAGGGCCGCATCAGGAAATCGATCAGATGCGACCGGCGGAGCGCCATCAGCACCCAGGAACGCGGGATATCGCCGCCCGGCTGCTGGTCGAAACGGAAACGATCGGCCCAGGCCACCAGCGGTTTGAACAGGACCTGATCGTAGATCAGGATGACGATCAGCATGGCGCCGATGGCATAGCCGATCGCCGGCAGGTTCTGCTGCTCGATCGCCATGGCGATGTAGGAGCCGACGCCCGGCAGCTTGACCGTGGTGTTGCCGACGCTGATCGCCTCCGAAGCGACGACGAAGAACCACCCGCCGGACATCGACATCATCATGTTCCAGATCAGCGAAGGCATGGCGAAGGGCACTTCCAGCCGCCAGAACCGGCTCCAGCCGGAAAGCTGGAAGTTGCGCGTGGCTTCGGTCAGTTCCGTTGGCACCGTGCGCAGCGACTGATAGAAGCTGAAGGCCATGTTCCAGGCCTGGCTGGTGAAGATGGCGAAGACTGCGGCGAACTCGACCCCCAGCACGCGGCCCGGCGCGATCGACATGAAGAAGACCACGGTGATGGAAATGAAGCCGAGGATCGGCACCGATTGCAGGATATCCAGGATCGGCACCAGCACCATTTCCGCACGCCGGTTCTTCGCCGCGATCGTCGCATAAGTGAAGGTGAAGATGAGCGAGAGCACCAGGCCGGCCAGCATGCGCAAGGCCGTGCGTGCGGCATAGCCTGGCAGATGGCCGATATCGAGCGAGAGCGGCGTCGATTGTAGCTGGGCCAGTGGCTCGGTCAGGCTCTTGCCGGTACCGATGAAAAAGACCAGCGAGGCCAGCACGAGCAGGGCGGCAAGGATGTCCCAGGAACTGACGGCGATGCGCCCGCGAGCAATCGAGACGGGTGCCAGGACGCGATTGATCATGCGACGCCTCCGCCCTGGGCAGTGACGCGGTGACGCTCAAACTGAGTTATGGATCGACGAAAGAACATGCCAGATCGCCTTGCAACACGCTGCAAAAGGCCGGGCATGAAAATGATCAGAACCCGACCGAGATATTCCCCTGATAAGGTCGACTACCGTCGTCCATGGTCGGTTCCTCTTTGGCGCCCGAGCCGGCTATCTGTCAGCTGGCTGACGGGCAGTGAAATACGCCGAATGCGAGTGGCGGGTTTCTAGCACAGGGCCTCAGCCTTGCCTATCGGAAACAAGCAGTCCGGGGCCATATCGGATGCTTTTCTCAGGATTGCTGTTCGGTGCTGTGGCGCAAGATCAGCGGGATCTGGGTCAGGATAAAAAGCAGGGTCAGGCCGATGATGCCGAAGACCTTGAAGTCGATCCAGATGCTTTCTGGCTGGGTGCGCCAGACGATCTCATTGAGCACGGCCATGGCGGCGAAGAAGCAGGCGAAACGCAGGCTAAGGCTGCGCCAGCCGTCGTCATCCATCTGTAACGTGCTGCCCATGATGTAGCGGATCAGCGGCTTCTTCAGGATCAGGCCGCCGAACAGGATCAGCGCGAACAGGCCCTGGATGACGGTTGGCTTCATCTTGATGAAGGTGTCGTCATGCAGCCACAGCGTCAGGCCGCCGAAAGTGCCGACCACCAACATGGTGATGATCGGCATGATGGCGAGCCGGCGCTGCATGATGTAGAGCAGCAGCGTCGCCAGTGCCGTTGCGATCATCAAAGTCAGTGTCGCGGCCATCAGGCCGGCCATCTTATAGGCAATAAAAAAAGCCAGAATGGGGCCGTAATCGACCGCATATTTCAAGGTTTGGCGCATCGGCAATCGTGAACTCTATTTTGAGGGTTCGCTCTTTAGCGTTTCCGGCAGCTATGCTAAGCCAAGGTCGGATTTTAGCCTAGTAGAGTAGGGCGGGACGATGAGCAATGCGTTTCTGCAACGGATTTTAGACCGCAACCGGGATTGGGCGCGGCAGACTACCGAACGCGACCCCGATTTCTTCGCGCGACTGGCGGAGCAGCAGGCGCCGGAGATCTTCTGGATCGGCTGTTCGGATGCGCGGGTGCCGGCAGACCGGTTGCTCAATCTCGATCCAGGCCAAGTCTTCGTCCACCGCAACATCGCCAACCAGGTCTACCAGATTGACGTGAATTGCCTCTCGGTCCTGGAATATGCCGTTAACATCCTGAAAGTGAAGCATATTATTGTATGTGGGCACTATGGTTGCGGCGGCGTCCGGGCAGCCATGGAGCGCACGGAACTTGGGCTCATCGACAACTGGCTGCGGCAGATCAAGGATATCTATGCTGCCAATGCGCGCATGCTGGATTCCGAAAGCAATGCTGACAAGCGGTTGAGCATGTTGTGCGAGCTGAATGTCCGTCAGCAGGTGCTCAATATCTGCCACACTTCCATCGTCCAATCAGCCTGGAAGGCGGGCCAGTCGCTCACCGTTCATGGCTGGATCTACAGCATCCGCGACGGACGGCTGCATGACCTGGATTTCTGGGTCGACGGCGTCCACGACCTCAACCCCATCTATCAGATGCTCAATGTCGCGGAGCAGTCGCCGAGCTTCTAGTCTCGTCTCGGCGGCAATCCTCAAGTCTCTTCGATCACCTGCTCCGGCACGGTGACATCGGCAGGCCGCTTGCGGCCCTGCTGCACTTCGCGGTGCGCGATATAGAGGCTGGAGGCGATAATGATACCGGCGCCGCCCAGTACCTGGATCGAGGGCAATTGGCCCCAGAAGGCGAAGCCGAAAATAGTCGCCCAGAGCAGGGCGGTATATTCCAGTGGCGCCAGCAGCGAGGCCTCGCCGATCTTGAAGGCGCGGATCATGCAAAGCTGGGCGCCGGCGCTGCAGCTTCCTTGGATCAGAAACAGCAGCCAATCGCCCAGGCTCGGCGTCTTCCATTCGAGGATGGTGGGAACGAGGCCGACAAGGCCGCTGAAGACCGAAGAATAGAACAGGATATTATGACCCTGTTCCTTGCCGCTCAGCGGACGCAGCCAGAGCTGGCCGAGGGCGTAGGTGGCGGCAGCAGCCAGGGCCAGGAAGGCGCCCCAGCTGATACCGCTCTTGCCGGGTTGCAGCGCAACCATCACGCCGACAAAACCGATAAGGACGGCAGACCAGCGCCGTGCCCCGACTTTCTCGCCGAGGAGCGGACCGGAAAGCGATGTCATGAAGAGCGGCGCGGCAAAGGCGATGGCGATGGCATCGGCCAGCTGCAGATAGCGCAGGCACTCGTAGAAGCACCAGGTGGTGGCGACGACCAACACGGCCCGGCCGGCATGGGTGAGGGCGAAGCCGGTTCTGAAGGGCATGCCACCGGCGCTGCTGCGCTGCGCCAGGAAAACCGCGGTCAAGACCGGGCAAATACGCGACAGCACCATGATCTGCCAAGTGCCGTAGCCTTCGGTCAGAAGCTTGGTCACGGCATCCAGCACCGAGAAGCCGAAGACGCCGCCGCCCATGAACAGCAGGGCCTTCAAGGCGTTCGAACTGCCTGCCGCCGGAACAGCACTGATCATCACTCACCCCACACGAACACTGGCAGCCTTTTTGCCGAGCCTGCGGCCATAGCGGCTGAGGCTGACACTTTTTATGATTTCAGCCCTAGCACGCCACGCCAAGGAGGAGGAAGGCGATTTCCGGGTGCCGTTCATGCAGAACTAGCGATTGGCCAAAGCAAAAGGGCCGCTGTTTGGGCGGCCCTTTCGCTGGCTTGGCAGCTTTGATCAGGCGCTGAAGGCGAGGCCAAAATCCTGGGCGATCTTTTCCGACCAGCGGAACAGATAGTCCGAGAAGCTCTTCAGCACATAGATGTCATAGCTCGGCTTGTCGTCGACCTGGTGCAGCAGGATATTGGCGCGGGCCATACCGGTCTGGGCGCATTGGCCCGGACCGAAGACCCGCGGATGCAGATCGAGGCTGATGCCGCGCGCCAGCAGGTCCCGCGCCTTCGGACCGCTGACGGTGATCACGGTACGGGATTCCGAGACATCGATAACCGCGGTGTGCTGGCCCTGGAAGGCTTGGCGCAGGGCCGGCACCAGCTCGTCGCTGCGATCGGGTGCCGCCACGACCCACCATTCGTTGGGCCCCAGCCAGAGGATCGATATGCCATTGGCGCTGTTGACGGTGTTGGCCTTGACCGGCAGGTCGACGCCGGTCGCCGATCTCACGGCAGCGGTGAAAGCCGTGTCGCCGCTATCGCCGCGAATGTTGATGATGGTGCGATGGGCGGCTTCACCCAGCACCACGCCGGCCGTCGCATGGCCACCCTGGCTGGCGCGCGCCGCCAGGCCGAAATGGCTGAGCGCACTGCGGCGCTGATAAGCTTCAACCATTGATACGCTTCCCTTCGAGATCGAAGAATTTCGGTTCGGTGATCTTGGCCGGAATGACCTTGCCTTCATAGGGCAGGTAGACCGTCTCACCCATGCGGTTGCGGCCGTTCTTGACCAGAGCCAGGGCGATCGAGCGGTTGCAGTTCGGGCTGTAATAGCTCGAGGTTACATGGCCGATCATTTCCATCGGCGGCTTGTCTTTCAGATTGGCGACGATCTGGCCACCTTCCAGCAGCACCTCGTTGGGATTGTCGGTGAGGAGGCCGACGAGATGCTTGCGATCCGGGCGCTTGGTATCGGACCGCATGAGCGAGCGACGACCGAGGAAATCCGGCTTCGACTTCGCCATGATCCAGTCCATACCGAGATCGTAGGGCGTGACCGTACCGTCGGTTTCCTGGCCGACGATGATGAAGCCCTTTTCCGCACGCAGCACATGCATCGCCTCGGTGCCGTATGGCGTGATGCCGTACTTCTCGCCGGCCTGCATGATCGCCCGCCAGAGATGCAAGCCATGGGACGGCTTGCAGTTGACTTCGAAGCTGAGCTCGCCGGTAAAGCTAATGCGGAAGATCCGCACCGGCACGCCGGCGAGATGCCCGTCCTTGAAGGACATGAAGGGGAAGCTGGCATCGTCGAGCGGGATGTCGGTGGTCAGTTCCTCGAGCAGCTTGCGCGACAGAGGGCCGTTCAGCGCCATCACCGCCCATTGCTCGGTGACGCTGGTGAAATAGACCTTCTTCTCCGGCCATTCGCACTGATGCCATTCCTCCAGCCAGCTCATGACACGCGGAGCGCCGCCGGTGGTGGTTGTCATATGGAAGTGGTTTTCCGAGATGCGGCTGGTGACGCCGTCGTCGAAGACCATGCCGTCTTCGCCCAGCATCAGGCCATAGCGGCAGCGACCGGGTTCCAGCTTGGTCCAGGCATTGGTGTAGACCATGTTGAGGAACCAGGCTGCATCAGGGCCCTGGATGTCGATCTTGCCCAGCGTCGTCGCATCGACAATGGTGACGCCGGTACGCGCTGCCTTCACCTCGCGGTTGACCGCGTCATGCATGCTCTCGCCGGACTTCGGGTAGTAATAGGGACGATGCCACTGGCCGACGCATTCGAAGACGGCGCCATGCTGTTCATGCCACTGATGCATCGGCGTCTTGCGGACCGGATCGAGGAGTTCGATCTTGTCGATGCCGCTGAAAGTGCCGAGCGTTACCGGCGTATAGGGGGGGCGGTAGGTGGTAATGCCGACAGAGGGAATTTCCACGTTGCGCAGCCCGGCCATGATCGCCAGTGCGTTGACGTTGCTGGTCTTGCCCTGGTCCGTCGCCATGCCCATGGTGGTGTAGCGCTTCAGATGCTCGACCGAGCGATAGCCTTCGCGATGCGCCAGCTGCACATCGGCCGCCGTCACGTCGTTCTGGTAATCCACGAAATGCTTGCCGCCCTGGCCGACCGGCTTATCGGCTGGCACGATCCAGACCGGCCGCATCGGCTCTTCCACGGGTTCGGTGGAAGCATTGGGCGCGGTGCCGCTCTTGCCGCTGAAGCCGAGCTTTTCCGCTCCCTCGCTGCCTGCGGCATGTCCATCGGCCAAGCAAGCCGAGAGGCCGAAGATGCCGCGCGCGGCGCCGATCGATTTGGTGTTCTGGCCCGGCAGGCCTTCGCCGGGAACGAAAGCCTGGATATCATCGCTCCAGACCACCTTGGCGCGGCTCTGCGAATGCAGATGCACGGTAGGCTGCCAGCCGCCCGAGGAGAGGACCAGATCGCAATGAATATGGCGCGAGCCGCCGGCGACATGCTTGCCATCGGCGGTCAGCGGCGCGACATCGACACCCACCACAGCAAGCTTGCCCTTGACGCCGGAAATGGCGTGGCCGGCAAGCACCTCAACGCCCTTGGCCCGGGCCGCCTTGACCAATTCGCCCTGCGGATTATCGCGCAGATCGATGACGGCCGAAACCGTGACGCCGGCGTCGATCAGGTCCAACACCGCGCGATAGGCGGTATCGTTGTTGGTCATGACGACGGCGCGCTTGCCCGGTGCACTGCCATAACGATTGACATAGGTGCGGCCGGCTGAGGCCAGCATACAGCCCGGACGGTCGTTGTCGCTATAGACCAGCGGACGCTCGATCGAGCCGGTCGCCAGGATCACTTCCTTGGCGCGTATCCGCCACAGACGCTGGCGCGGCTGATTGGCGCCGGTGATCGGGCCCAGGTGATCGGTCACGCGCTCGACCAGGCTGACGGCGCCATGGTCGTAATGGGCCCAGGCGACCGTGCGGGGCAGGAGGGTGACCTCGGACAAGGTCTTCAGTTCTGCCACCGCGTCGGCCACCCAATCGACAGCGGCTTTGCCGTCGATCGTCTGGGATTTTTCGGAGAGCAGGGAACCGCCGAGTTCCGATTGTTCATCGACGATGATGACGCGGGCGCCGTTGCGGCCGGCGGCGAGCGCCGCGGCAAGGCCGGCGGGGCCGGCGCCGACGATCAGCAGGTCGCAGGCCGCATAGAGCTTGTCATAGCGGTCGGGATCCGGCTCGGTCGGGCCTTTGCCGAGACCGGCAGCGGCGCGGATGAACTTTTCATAGAACATCCAGGCCTTGGCCGGCCACATGAAGGTCTTGTAGTAGAAGCCGGAGGGAATGAACTTGTTGAGGACGCTGTTGACTGCCTGAAAATCGGTAGTCAGCGAGGGCCAGCGGTTCTGGCTCTCGGCAACCAGCCCGTCATTAAGTTCGATCTGGGTGGCGCGGAGGTTGGGCTCGGTACGGTTGCCGACACCGAGCTGGATCAGCGCATTCGGCTCTTCGGCGCCGGCCGAAAGAATGCCGCGCGGGCGGTGATATTTGAAGCTGCGGCCGACCAGCACGACGCCATTGGCGAGCAGGGCCGAAGCCAGCGTATCGCCCTGATAGCCGTAATAGGTCTTGCCATCGAAGGTAAAGCGCAGCGGCTTGCTGCGATCGATGCGGCCGCCTTGCGACAGACGGTTCTTCTGCGCGGTCATTTACTTCTTCTCCGTATCGATCTGCGGCGCCGGCTTGCCCATTTCATAAACCGCGAGGATTTCGTGCGTCACGGTATGGCGCGCCACATTGAACCAGCGGCGGCAGCCTTTGGTATGGACCCAGCGTTCGAAATGAACACCCTTGGGGTTCTTGCGCATGAAGAGGTAATCGGCCCATTCGGCGTCGGACATCTGTTCATACTGCGCGACGGTGGGGCGAGCGATATGGGCTTCGTGACCGTAGCCGAACTCATGTTCGTTACGGGGGCCGCAATAGGGGCAATTAATGAGAAACATGGGCTCTTGCCTCGAGGATCAGTGAGCGACGCCGGCAGCGCCGTGCTCGTCGATAAGATAGCCGGTGGTGAAGCGTTCAAGCGCGAAGGGCACCGCCAAGGGATGCGGCTCGCCGCGCGCCAGGGTATGCGCGAAGACGTTGCCGGAGCCGGGGGTCGCCTTGAAGCCGCCGGTGCCCCAGCCGCAATTGATGAACAGGTTCTGCACCGGGGTCTTGCCGATGATCGGACTGGCATCCGGGCAGGTGTCGACGATACCGCCCCATTGCCGCATCAGTCGCAGCCGGCTGAAGGCGGGGAACAGATCGACCAGGGCGTTCAACTGGTCTTCGACGATCGGCGGGCTGCCGACCTGGGCATAGGAATTGAAGGCGTCGATGCCGGCGCCGATCACCAGTTCGCCCTTGTCGGACTGGCTGACATAGACATGCACCTGGGGCGACATGATGACGGTATCGAGGATCGGCTTGATCGGCTCGCTGACCATGGCCTGCAGCGGATGGCTTTCCAGCGGCAGGCGGAAACCGGCCATGCCGGCGATCACGCCGCTATGGCCGGCGACGACAACGCCAACCTTCTTGGCGCCGATGAAGCCGCGCGTCGTCTCGA
>DATLJB010000174.1:0-70432 GCA_035539075.1 Terriglobia bacterium | reverse complement strand
TCGTCGATCTGCGGCAGCATCCACCAATAGGTCACCATGCTGAAGGCCTCGCCGCTGCACATCAGGCGCATGGTATCGTCCAAGGTGGCCGACAGGGCACCCTGCTGCGCCGCATGCTGGATGGCGTCGATATAGAGATCGAGCGCCTTCTTGGCCGCCGGGCTGTCCAGCGTCACCTTGCGGTCCGCACCCATGTAAGAGCCGCCGGCCGCAAACAGGTAATTGGAAAACTCCATGCTGTTGGGATCGCCGCGCTGGCCTTGCATGGCGGCACCGGCCACGCCGGCTTTGGCCTTCATGAACTTCGCCACCTGGACATAATCGGCCAGCGTTGATGGCATCTTCAGCTCGGCCTTGTACTCCGCCTTGTAAGCCGCCTGCAGCTTCGGATCGGCGAGCAGATCCGTGCGATAGATCAGGCCCATGGAATAGTTGTACATGGGAATGAGCGGCACGGATTCATTGGTCCGCCCCAGCAGGTCCAGCGTCGAGGGCACGAAGCCCGAGAGGTCGACCTTGTCCTTCTCAATGAGCGGCTTGAGGTCGATCAGCCAGCCGGCGGCCGGAAATTCGCCGGCCCAGAGGAAGTCAACTTCGAGTACATTATAATAGCTGTCCGGCGAAACCAGCTGGGTTGCCAGCTTGTCATGCATGTCGCCGTAGTTGACCTTCTCGAACTCGACCTTGATGCCGGTCTCCTTCTCGAAATCCGGCAGCATACCTTCGATGATATGTGTCTCTGGTACGTCCTCCATCAAGGCATGCAGGGTTACGGGATCGGCCTTGGCCTGATAGGCACCGGTCATCAGCACGGCGCTGAGGCCGGCAAGCAACATGCTCTTTCTCGTCATCATCTTCGCTCCCATATCTTTCTTCTCTTGTACTCGTTGGTAGATAACGCTCGTCTTCGATGGCTATTTGACACCGCCGAAAGTCAGTCCCTGGACGATGAAACGCTGGATGAAGCGCGATGCGATCACCAAAGGCAGGATCGCCAGGATAACGCCGGCCGCGACCTTGGCGATCTGCACGCCGTTCGACGTCTGCAGCGAGGCAAGTCCGACCGGGACGGTTGCCGTCGCGGGTCCGCTCAGCACCAGGGCGAACAGAAACTCATTCCAGGCAAGGATGAAACCGAGCACGCCGGCCGCGGCGATCCCCGGCAGCGAGACCGGCAGGACCACGCGCCAGAAGGCGCTCCAGGCCGTGGCACCGTCGGTCATCGCCGCCCATTCCAGATCGACCGGGATGCCTTCGAAAAAGCCCATCAGGATCCAGATGAGAAACGGCAGATTGAGAGCAGCATAAGCGATCGTCAGGCCGAGCAGCGAATTGGTGAGGCCGACCGAGCGAAACAGCATGAAAGCCGGCAATACGATGGCAACGGGCGGCAGCATCTGCGTCGCCAGCACAGTGAAGCGCGCAAGGCGTCCGCCGGTCTTGAAGCGGGCGAAGGCATAACCGGTCATCGCTGCGAAAGGCAGCGCCAGCAGGACAGACCCGGCCGATACGACGAGGCTGTCGAAATAGAAGGTGCCGAAGCGCTTCTGCACGAAGAGATCGATATAGTTCTGCAAGGTGACGGCAGGCAGCAGGTCCGTCGAATACGAGAGTGCTTCCGGTACCAGGCTGGTCCGCAGCACCCAAAGCGGCGGCAGCAGGATCGCGATCGAGACGATCACAAGGCCGATATGGAGACCGACGTGCCGCATCGCCTCGCCCTCACACGGCCAGGGTCAAGGGCGGCGCCACCGTCAGGGGCGCGCGGGGAAATACCTTGCCGTTTTCCGGATTGAAGAGATGCATCGGCAGGGCATCGACATAGAGCCTGACCTTGGCGCCGATCTCGGCAGTGAAATGCCGACTGACGCGGGCAGAAATCTCCACCGGCTTCTCCTGACCGATCTGGCCGACAATGATGTTCTCGACGCCGAGTGCTTCGACCGCGACGACGGTGAGATCAAGCGGCTGCCACTCCGCATTGGCCTGCGTCTCATAGATGTCTTCCGGACGGACGCCGAGCAGAACCGGTTTACCGGCTGCGACACCATAGGCAGCCAGGTGCCGTGACGGCACCGACAGGCGCAGGCCATCGGCGCAGACCTCGAGCCTTTGTCCGCTTTCGCCCCGCAGATCGGCGGGGATCAGATTCATCGGCGGCGTCGCCAGGAACTTCGCCACGAAGGTATCGGCCGGGTTGGCATAGACCTCAAGGGGCTTGCCGACCTGCACCATGCTGCCATCGCGCATGATGCAGATGCGATCGCCCATGGTCATGGCTTCGACCTGGTCGTGTGTCACGTGGATGATGGTCCGACCCAGCCGCCGATGCAGCTTGACGAGTTCCAGCCGCATCTCCGCCCGCAATTGCGCGTCGAGATTGGAGAGCGGCTCGTCGAGCAGAAAGGCTGCCGGCTCGCGCACAATGGCGCGACCGAGGGCCACACGCTGGCGCTGGCCGCCGGAAAGCGCGGCCGGCTTGCGGTCGAGATAGGTCGAAAGGCCAAGCAGTGCCGCCGCTTCCTGGATCTTGCTGTCGATGACGGCCCGAGGCGTGCCCCGCATTTTCAGGCCGAAACCCATATTCTCGCGCACCGTCATATGCGGATAAAGCGCATAGCTTTGAAAGACGACCGCCACATTACGGTCACGCGGCGCTACATTGGTGACGCTGCGGCCGGCAATACGCAGATCGCCGGAGGAAATGCTCTCCAGGCCGGCAATCATGCGCAAGGTGGTGGATTTTCCGCAGCCCGAGGGACCCAGGAAGATGACGAATTCGCCGTCGGCGATGTTGAGGTCAACGTCCCGCACGCCATAGGCGCCGTTGGCATAAAGCTTGGAGACATGTTCGAGTTCGATCGATGCCATCGCGTCAGGCCTGATTATCCCGCATCTTCGTCATCTGATACCGCATCGATTCCCCCTTACCTCCTGTATGTTTGCCATGTCATCGCCGGCTTGTTGCCGCCGGGTGCCAATCCTCAGGTGGTATAGACGCCGCCTGTCACGTTGATGCCCTGGCCAGTCATGAAGCGGGCGCCATTGGAGCAGAGAAACACGACGACATCGGCCACATCCTCCGGTTCTTCGAGGCGGCCGAGCGGCGTCTGATTGACGTAGTCGGCGATCACCTGCTCCGGGGTGATACCACGCAGCTGCGCTTCCCATTGCACTTCACGCGACTGCATCGAGGTCTTGACGAAACCCGGGCAGACGGCGTTCACGCGAATGCCGCGGCCGGCGAGTTCGCGCGCCAGCGCCTGCGTCCAGCCGAGAACGGCGAATTTGCTGGCTGAATAATGCGCCAGGAGCGGCGCGCCGATCTTGGCCGCAAGCGATGCCGTATTGACGATGATGCCTTTGTTGTCGGTCGCGATGAAATGCCGCGCCGCGATCTGATTGGTGAGAAAGACGCCGCGTGAATTGACGTCGAAATTGAAGTCCCACTCGTCATCGGTGAGATCGATGGCCTTGTTCATGGTCGACACGCCGGCATTGGCGATCAAAATGTCAAAGCCGCCCCAATCCTTGATGACCTCGTTGAACGCCGCCTCGACCGATTCGCGCTTGCGGACATCAATGGTAACCGGTCGCGCACCCTGGCCGATATCGCCGGCAACCCATTTGGCTGTGACAGGATCAAGATCAGCAACGGCGACGCGAACGCCGTGACGCGCAAGCGCAGCTGCAATGGCGCGCCCGATGCCGGAGCCGGCGCCGGTCACGATGGCCCGCTTCCCAGCCAATTCCTCTGCCAGTTTGCCCGTTGCCGTCGGCGTCACAGCCATCGAATCCCCCTGAAAGACGCGGATACTTTGTTATGCCTTGATCAGCACAATCAAACATATTCGTTCCTTTTATAACTTTGCAACACAATTTTATGTTTGAAAATGTTTGGATCGCGTTTATGATCGCGGCAACCGTCACACACAACCAGCAAGCAACCTGTGGCAATGTTCGATAGCGTTATCAGGGGAGAGACTCGACGCATGAACGACGATTCGACAGTTGCTTCAGGAGACCAGCGGCGCCTGCCAGCGCGGCTGCGCCACAACCATCTGATCGAGACGGCCCGCAAGCGCGGCTTCGTTCACGTCGCCGATGTCGCTGCCGAGCTTGGCGTTTCGGAAATGACGATTCGCCGGGACCTTATGGAATTGGAGCGCGACGGTGCCCTCACCCGGACCCGCGGTGGTGCCGTGCTGGAAGAGGACGCGCCGGCGCCTGTGATCGACAGCGAAGAGCCGGCCTTTGCCGCGCGGCTGCGCAACCATCAGGAAGAGAAGCGGCGCATCGCCATAGCCGCGGCTGAACTGGTTGATCGGCGCCTCAGCGTGGGGCTCGATGTCGGCACCACGACACATCTGCTTGCTCACGTCCTTGCCGATCGCAGTAACGTCAAATTCTTCACCTCCAGCCTGCGCACGGCCCTGCTGCTGGGCGAGGCCGGCCGCGAGGTCTATGTGCCGGCGGGACAGGTTCGCGGCGAGGAGATGTCGATTTGCGGACCGGCCGCGTGCGAGGAATTCGAGCGCTACTGGTTCGATATCGCCTTTATCGGCGTCTCCGGCATCACCGCCGAGGGCATGTTCGACTATTCGCTGGAAGACAGCGAGCTGAAGCGCGTCTATCTGCGCCGTTCGGCCCGCAAGGTGCTGCTTTGCGACAGTTCGAAATTCCACCACATGTCGCTGATCAAGATCGCCGATCTCACCGATATCGACCTGCTGATCTCCGATGCCGCGCCGCCGGCCGATATCGCCGCGGCTCTTGTCGAAGCAGGCGTTGCCATCAAGATCGCCGGCTAGCCGACAGCTCTCTCAACCGACTTAACGACACATCATTAGAAGCGTGAGGAACACAGATGGTTTTCGATTTCTTTGGCGCCAAGAAGAAGGCGGTCATTTCTATGATCCATATCGGCGCCCTGCCGGGCAGCCCGCTTTATGACGCCGATGGCGGGGTCGACAAGCTGATCGAGGATGCCGCCCGCGATGCCGAGAAACTGCAGGCAGGCGGTGTCGATGCCGTGATGTTCGGCAACGAGAACGATCGCCCTTACGTGCTGGAAGCGCCGATTGAAGGCATCTCCGCCATGACGGCGATCGTCCAGGCGATCAAGCCGTCCCTTAAGATTCCGTTCGGCGTCAATTACCTCTGGGATCCCAAGGCCAGCATCGCCATCGCCACGGCGACCGGCGCCAAATTCGTGCGCGAGATCTTCACCGGAGTCTTCGCTTCCGATATGGGCGTCTGGGCGCCGGATTGCGCCGGTGCGGCGCGGCTGAAGCGCAATCTCGGCCGGCCCGATCTCAAATGCCTATTCAACATCAATGCGGAGTTCTCGCATTCACTGGACAGCCGCCCGATCGAACTGCGTGCGAAAAGTGCTGTGTTCTCGTCGCTGGCGGATGCCATCCTGGTCTCCGGCCCGATCACCGGCCAGCCCGCCGACCAATCCGACCTGCGCAAGGTCTGCGAAACCATCCGCGACGTGCCGGTCTTCGCCAATACCGGCGTCAATATCGACAATGTCCGTGACGTTCTCGCCGTCGCTTCCGGCGTCGTCATCGGCACGCATTTCAAAGTCGACGGCTATACTTGGAACCAGGTCGATGGCGAGCGCGTGAAACGCTTCATGGATGTGGTGGAAAAGATCCGCAAGTGATCGGAAGCCGGCGATGAGCTGCGTCATCGGCCTCGATATCGGCACCACCTCGACCATCGGGATTCTGGTCAAGCTGCCGGAGACGATCCTCGGGATCGTCTCCCGGCCGGTGACACTGGCCTCGCGCAATCCCGGCTGGGCCGAGGAAGATCCGGAACAATGGTGGCAGAACAGCTGCGCCATCATCCGCCAGCTGCTGGCGGATTCCGGCATTGAGCCCTCGGAAGTCGCCGGCATCGGCGTCACCGGCATGCTGCCGGCCGTCGTGCTCCTGGATGCCAAAGGACACCTTCTCCGTCCCAGCATCCAGCAGAGCGACGGGCGCTGCGCGGCGGAAGTCGAGGAATTGCGCACCGAGATCGACGAAGCCGCTTTCGTCAAGCGGGCCGGCAATGGCGTCAATCAGCAACTCGTCGCCAGCAAGTTGCGCTGGATCGAAAAGCATGAACCCGAGGTCTTCCGTCGCATCGCCACGGTCTTCGGCTCCTATGACTATATCAACTGGCGCCTGACGGGCGAGCGCCGCATCGAGCAGAATTGGGCGCTGGAAGCAGGTTTCGTGGATCTGGCGCGCGGCGAGCTTGCCGCCGATCTCATCGCCCATACCCATCTGCCGGCAGGCACGATCCCGCCCAAGGCTGCGTCGCATCAGATCATCGGCCATGTCAACGCTGAAGCGGCGTCGGCGACCGGCTTGCCGGAAGGCGTGCCCGTGGTTGGAGGTGCTGCCGACTTGATCGCCTCGGCGCTGGCCGCAGGCGTGGTGGCCGACGGTCAGGTGCTGTTGAAATTCGGCGGCTCGGTAGACGTGCTGGTGGCGACCAGCAAGGTGGCTCCCGATCCCCGGATGTTCCTCGATTACCATCTGGTGCCGGGCCTCTATATGCCGAATGGCTGCATGTCGACCGGCGGCTCAGGGCTCAACTGGCTTGCGGCCAATTTCGCCGGCGGCCAGCAGGCCGCCGCGGATGCCGCCGGGCTGCGCCTGCATCAATATCTCGACCGCCTGGCGGAGGTCATTCCCGCCGGCGCCGAGGGCATCACCATTGTTCCCTATTTCCTGGGCGAGAAGACGCCCATCCACGATCCGCTTGCCCGCGGCACCATCACCGGCCTCAGCCTCAATCACACGATCGGCCATCTCTGGCGCGCACTCCTCGAAGCCTATGCCTACGCGATTGCCCATCACATGGAAGTGCTGCGCGACATGGGCCACGCACCAAGGCATTATCTCGCCTCGGATGGCGGCGCCAGCAGCCGCGTCTGGATGCAGATCGTCGCCGATGTGCTGCAGGCTCCCGTGCAACGGTTGGAAGGCCATCCCGGCTCCTGTCTCGGTGCCGCCTGGACCGCCGCCATCGGCACCGGCCTCACCAATGACTGGTTCGGCACGGACCGCTTCGTACAGAAGGGAGACCTCATTCAACCCAACCCGTCCAATGCCAAGGTCTACCGTGACGGTTACCGGCTCTTCGAGCAGGTCTATCTCAGCCTCAAGCCTCTACAGCATCCACAGCCATGAAATTCAAAGCCGTTGCCTGGGATATCGACGGCACGCTGGTCGACAGCGAGCCCTTGCACCATCAAGCCCTGCTCGCTGCCAGCCTCGGCTTCGGCTGCGATCTTTCGGATCTGCCTGACCAGGCGTTTCGCGGCGTCCATATGCATGATGTCTGGCATATTCTGCGGCCGCGGCTGCCGAAGAGCCTGGACGAGCTTAGCTGGCTGCAGGCGATCGATGCGCATTACGTGGCCAACACGCAGCATTTGCGGCCGATCACCGATGCCGTCGCCATGGTGAAGCAGCTCGCCGCCTTGGAGATGCCGCAAGCCTGCGTTTCCAATTCGGGCCGCGCCGTCGTCGATGCCAATCTGGCGGCGCTCGGCATCCGCGATGCGATCGCCTTCTCGATCAGCCTTGACGATGTGAAGAACGGCAAACCCGATCCCGAGCCCTATCTGACGGCCTGCACGCGTCTCGGCCTGGACCCGGCATCGGTCGTCGCGATCGAGGACAGCAGATCAGGCGCCCTCTCTGCCCGCCGCGCCGGCCTGACGATCATCGGCTATGCCGCAACGGGCGGCGGTTTCGATGATGTCGATTACGTGATCCCGGATTTCAGCGATTTCATGATGCTTCTCACCTAGAAACCAGGGCCGTTAAGCCGCGCTCAGGAACCGCTGAGGCCGACTTGCAGCAGACGACAACGCAGGGGCAACAAGCCTCGCGGCCCCGGGAAAATGGGGCAAGTTGTCCCCCCACATCGCTATCCGCACCTGATCATCCGACAGGCATATTTCGCGCCACCCCGCTCGTTGACCGCGCGACCTCGCGCAACCGTGATCATATGCGCGTTCACAGCGACCAAGGGGCGACGCATACTCATCGGCATAATCCCGGCCAGCCGGCTTAGCTATCGGCAGCGCGGCCGCCCTTCCGGTCAGGAGCGATCCAGATGAAACCTATCGTCTCGATATTTCTCCGTACATCGCGCCTTTGTATCACGTGGGTATATGTGCTCTTTATATCCGCGACGTGTCCTGCCTTCGGACAATCCCAGCCGGCATCACCAACGACCGGAAACTCATCCGCGCCGCCAGCCGCACAATCGCAGCCCCTGGCAACTCCACCTGCCAATGAGGCGCCGTCTCAGCCACCTTCTTCAGCACCGTCCCAGCCACCCGTTCAATCCTCTCCGCAAAGCCCGCAAGCGACACCGGCCGCCCCGGCGGCACCCACCACCGCCAAGCCGACTTCGCCTGCCACCACCCTGCCCGGCAATACGGAAACGCCCGCAGTCGTCGTCGAGGGCAAGTCGGCCGACACGCTTCTCGGCAAGCCGGTGCAAAGCGCCAGCGGTGACGACATGGGGCGTATAATAGATGTCATGGTCGACCATACCGGGCTGGTGCGGGCGGCCATTATCGACTTCGGCGGCTTTCTCGGCGTCGGCACGCGTAAAATAGCGGTCGACTGGCGGGTCTTGCATTTTCCGCCGGATGGCAGCATGGACAAGATCGTCGCAGACCTGTCGCAAGATCAGTTGCGGGTCGCACCGGTCTACAAGCCCGGCGAACCCGTCGTGATTGTCGGTCGCGCGGATGTCTCGCCACCGGCGCCTGCATCTCCGGCGCCCCCACCCCCTGCCCCGGCCTCATCGGCACCGGTTCAGCCTGCGCCGGTTCAACCCGCGCCGACTCCATCGGCTCCGCAGCAATCTGCGCCGGTACAGAATCCACCGGTCCAGAATACCCCCGCGCAGCCGACACCAACAGCGCCGGCACAGCCCTCACCTGCGCCACAAGACAATGCACCCACGCAGGCGCCCTGAGCGGAACCTCCGGCTGGCACAATCGCATCAAATACAAAAGGCAAAGCGTGAATGGCGGAGCGAACGGCAAAAAACCGCGGAGCTGACCCGGACAACGCCGTCACGCTGGCCCCCGTTCCTGAGCAAAACCCGCCGATCTCTGCGCGCAGCCGCCATGGCCTCGATTGGTTCGTCTTCTTTGTGGCCGATATCCAGACTGGATTCGGTCCTTTTGTTGCCGTCTTCCTGACTACGCAGAAATGGACACAGGTCGATATCGGCCTCGTCTTGACGGTCAGCGGGCTGGTCAGCCTCTTTGGCCAGATCCCCCTGGGAGCGATCGTCGATTCCGTCAAATCGGTCCGCGCTGTGGCGGCGGGTGCCTTGATCGCTATCGGCGTCAGTGCCTTCGGCTTTGCCGCATGGCCAATTCTACCCGTTGTCTTCGCAACACGCGTCCTGCATGCCGCGGCAAGCTGCATTCTCGGATTTGCCCTGGTCACACTGAGCCTCGGCCTCATCGGACAAAGCAGCGTCAGCGAGAGGCTGGGTCGCAATGCCGCCTTCGCGTCGGCCGGAACCGGAATCGCGGCCGCGATCATGGGTGTCTGCGGCCAATATCTCTCCGGGCGTGCGGTGTTTTTCCTGGCGGCGGCGCTGGTGGTACCCGCCATCATCGCTCTGTTTCGCATCCGATCTGACGAGATCCGCCCAGCCCGTCCCGCGCCTGTTGCCGAACCTTCGCCGGCTATTGGCTTGATGACGGGCTTCATCGGCTTGATGCGCAACCGGCCGTTG
This sequence comes from Terriglobia bacterium, assembly GCA_035539075.1. Lineage (GTDB taxonomy): Bacteria > Pseudomonadota > Alphaproteobacteria > Dongiales > Dongiaceae > Dongia_B. The sequence continues at coordinate 60,652 of DATLJB010000174.1, read as the reverse complement.
GCGATCTTCGCCGGATGCGTCTGCATGTTTCATTTGGCAAATGCGGCGATGTTGCCCTTGGCGGCAAGCATGGTAACGCTTCGCTCGAGCCAGGCGGCAACCATCATGGTGGCTGCCGCGATGATCGTTCCGCAATTGACGGTGACGGGATTATCGCCGCTGGTGGGCCGCAGCGCCCAGCGTTGGGGAAGACGGCCATTTCTTATGCTTGGCTTCGCTGCGCTCGCGGTTCGAGCCCTGCTTTTTTCGATCACGCTCCAGCCGCATCTGATCGTGATTTTCCAGGTCCTCGATGGCGTCTCCGCGGCAATTCTCGGCGTTCTGGTGCCCCTGACCGTCGCCGACGTCACGCGCGGGAGCGGCCACTTCAATCTCGCCCAGGGAACGGTTGGCTGCGCCATGGGGATTGGTGCCTCAATCAGCACCGTTCTCAGCGGCTATATCACTGATACTTTCGGAAGCTACAATGCCTTCATCGTCCTGGCCATTCTGGCCGGCTGCGGCCTCGCCGCGGTCACCTTCCTGATGCCGGAAACGCGGCCCGAAGGAAATGCGCCACGTATGCAGAGGAAAGAAGAGAAGCGACGAACCGGGTCTCAGCCATAAGGCGATACTGTGGCGGCCTATCTGAACCGCTGCGTGCGTTGCCAGGGAGCCGAACCGACGGTACCTAGCACGCGCATATTTACATGGTGCTTGTTTTCGACTCGCATCACCCTGCAAAATTATCGCGGCCGGGAACGTGCTAGGCTGCCGCGCCTTCTGAACATCACCGCATCACAGAATCCAGATTCCGGCTCCTCCCCACACCGTTGACCCGCCGCAAGTCACCCGGCGACGGGTCGGAGCATAGCCGAGGCGCAGATATCGACCATAAAGCGGCGGCCGAAAGGCGCTGTCACCGCAAGGAAGATAAGCAATGCAAAAGCTCGACGCTAAATCCAACGCGCAACCGAAAGCGGCGACGCCAACGGCTCCTTCGCTGGCGCAATATATCATTCCGGCCACGACCTCCCTGCAGGAAACACGCCCGCGCACGTTAAAGCATGGCAACACCTTCGCGGTCTTCGACCACAGCGGCGATGCGCTCGCCGTTCTGGGAAGCCCGGAGGGCATCTATCACTGCGACACGAGATACCTTTCACACTTCCATCTCACCATCGGCGGCGAGCGGCCGATCTTGCTCAGCTCGACTTTGGGAGACGACAACGCCATCCTGACTTGCGACCTGACAAATCCAGACCTGCTCAATCAAGCGGGCCAGATAATTCTGCAGCACGACCTCATCCATCTGCGGCGCTCGCGTTTCCTGTGGAACGCCGCCTGTTTCGAGCGGCTGGCGGTACGGAACTTCGACTCCCGCCCGCATCGCATACAGCTGGAGATCACCTTCGCCGCCGATTTCGCCGACCTGTTTGAAGTACGCGGCAGCCGGCGCAATCGGCGCGGCGAGCATCATCCGGCCGAATTGCGGCCGGATGGCGTCACGCTCTCCTATACCGGACTCGACCAGCGGCGCCGCGAAACCAGCCTCCGCTTCGATCCGCAGCCGAAGCACCTGGTCGGCGAACAGGCGGTGTTCGATCTCGAGCTCGCGCCGCACGAAAGCCGCTTCCTTTTCATCCAGGTGGCCTGCAACGTGCCACCGGCAAAGGGCGACGGCCGCCGCGTCTTCTTCAACGCCCTGCGCGATGCGCGCCGCGCGCTTCGTTCCTCCTCTTCCCGTTCCGCAGGCGTGGCGACGTCGAACGAGATCTTCAACGAGGCGCTGCGCCGCAGTGTCTCCGATCTCTACACGCTGATCACCGATACGCCGGAGGGACCCTATCCTTATGCCGGTATTCCCTGGTTCAGCGCCGTCTTCGGCCGCGATGCCATCATCACGGCGCTGGAAACCCTTTGGCTTGATCCCACCATCGCCCGGGGTGTCCTTGGCCACCTCGCGGCGAACCAGGCGGTTGAAAGCGATCCCGTCGCCGATGCCGAGCCGGGAAAAATCCTCCATGAGGTCCGCCTCGGCGAAATGGCGGAACTTCGCGAGGTACCTTTCCGGCGCTATTACGGCAGCATCGATGCGACCCCTCTCTTCGTCATGCTCGCAGGCGCCTATCTCGAGCGTACCGCCGACCTCGACCTGATGCGGCGGCTTTGGCCGAACATCGAGGCTGCCCTTCTCTGGATTGACAATCATGGGGATCGCGACGGCGATGGATTTGTCGAATACGGGCGCCGGACGGCGGAGGGCCTGGTCAACCAGGGATGGAAGGACAGCCACGACTCGATTTTTCACGCCGACGGCACGCTGGCGCGTGGGCCGATCGCCCTCGCAGAAGTACAGGCCTATGTCTATGGCGCCTGGCGCGCAGCCGTGGATATCGCACGCAAACTCGGCCATATGCACGAGGCTGCCGCGATGCAGATCAAGGCTGAGACATTGCGCAAGCGGTTCGATGAGCAGTTCTTTGACGAGGCGCTGGGTACCTATATTCTCGCCCTGGATGGCGACAAGAGGGCCTGCCGCGTCGTCGCCTCGAATGCCGGCCACACGCTTTTCGCCGGTATCGCCTATCCCGAGCGGGCAGCCTCGGTGGTGCAGACATTGATGTCACGCAGCTCGTTCTCGGGCTGGGGCATCCGCACAATCGCCGCAGGCGAGCCACGCTACAATCCCATGAGTTACCATAACGGCTCCGTCTGGCCGCATGACAATGCCTTGATCGCCGCCGGCTTTGCCCGCTATGGCTTCCGACGCGAGACGGCGCGCATTCTCGACGGCCTCTTTGCTGCCGCCATGCATATTGACTTGCGGCGTTTGCCCGAATTGTTCTGCGGCTTTCCGCGGCAACGAAGCCAGGGGCCGACCTTCTATCCGGTTGCCTGCATGCCCCAGGCCTGGGCAGCGGCAGCTCCGCTCTCCTTGCTGCAGTCCTGCCTCGGCATGAGCTTCTCGACGGCCACAAGACAAGTCGTCTTCGACCAGCCCGCTCTGCCCGGATTTCTCGATGAGGTTGTACTGCGCGGCCTGTCGATCGGCCAAGGATCGATCGACGTTGCGCTGAAGCGCGTCGACGCCGAGGTGGTCGTCAATGTGCTCGCGCGGGAAGGTGATGTGCGCGTTGTGACGACCAATTGAGCTGTCGGCTGAGTTACCGGCTCTTACGCCTCCTGAGCGTGTCGCCGGGCTGAGCATACGACCAGCGAGCCGGAAGCGGACCGACTATACGGGGTGGCTTTCAACCACCCCGTCGCAACATCAGATTTTACCGGTCGGCTCGCCTGCTCAGCCAATAGATGATTGCAGCGGATCGAGATCCTTAACTTCTTCGACCAAGTGAAGGGATGGCTTCTTGTGGGTTACCATCCGCTGATAAATCGAGAGATATTCGGATGCCATGCGCTGCGCCGTGAAGCGCTGCTCGAAATGCTGGCGAATCTTGGTACGCGAGAGCGTTTCGAGCCGTCCGACAGCGGCCACGGCCTCGTCCTCATTCCTGACGACGAATCCGGTCAAGCCGTCGTCCACCACTTCAGGTGCGGAGCCATGGTTGAATGCGATGACCGGCGTTCCGCAGGCCATGGATTCGATCATCACCAATCCGAAAGGTTCGGGCCAGTCGATCGGCACCAGCAGCCCCGCTGCGCCGCTGAGAAAGTCGGATTTGTCCCGGTCACCGATCTCGCCGATGAACTCGACATTGCGATGGGTCCTGAGAAGCGGCTCGATTTCGGTCTCGAAATATTCGCGGTCCGCTTTATCAACCTTCGCCGCAACCTTGAGCGGCAACCCGCAACGTTCGGCAATCCGAATGGCGCGGTCCACCCGCTTCTCGCGGGCAATACGCCCCAGAAATGCGAGGTAGCTGGGCTTGACCGGCCGCGGCGTCAGAAGATCCTCCGGCATGCCGTGGTAGACGTTCCCGATCCAGCCGGCTTGCGGAACGGGTTTCTGCTGCGCCTTCGAGATCGAGATAACGGGTATCGATGAGAATGTCTGGAAGACAGGCTGATGCTCCGGCAGGTCGAGCCTTCCGTGCAAGGTCGTAATGAAAGGGGTGGGCTGCCGCGAGAACAGCGAGAAGGGATAGTAATCAAGATGAAAATGCAGGATGTCGAAATTATGGGCCACCTGGCGAACCCGCTCCAACATCAGCATATGCAGGGCGATAGGATCCAGCACCGCCTTGTCGAATCTCAGCGCGCAGGGCCACATTGCCTCCAGTTTCGCGCTGGTCTTCGAATCGCCACTGGCAAAGAGCGTGACATCATGACCTAGGCCGACGAGTGCATCCGTCAGCCAAGAGACAACACGCTCCGTGCCGCCATACAGGCTGGGTGGGACCGCCTCCGTCAGAGGGGCTATTTGCGCAATCCGCATCGTCCGGCACTCCTTCGGTGAGATCTTGGTGGATTGAATTGAGTCTGCCGGGCGATGCCCAGGCTCGTTATCGTTCGATGATCAAGCAGTTAACCATTTGCCGCGTGCGCTCCCTTTGCAAATAAAATGGAAGTGAAGACAAAATCGACGGCTGCGCGGCACCGGGAGGCTTCCCAAGTGTTTGCCTAGGGAGTGCGCCGCCACCTTGGCCAGAAAGCTGCGTCAGAATATCAGCAGAAAATTGAGGACCGCTTACCTCCCTCACTATCAAAACACCCATAACAACACAGCAATGCCGTCTTAATCAGGGAAGCCGAAGGTTAATGAAACACCTTACGCGATACGCGCAAGCTCCTTCAGCGTTTTGCCTGTTTTATGTCCGGCGACACCTGGTTGCGCATGTCCTGATCCTGGCTGCCGTTATCGGCGCCGTGACTGCATCTGTCAGTACTCAATACGGCGTCAAATATCTGGTGGATACGCTGTCGCGACATGCCACGGCCAGCAATGACATCTGGCTGGCTTTTGCCTTTCTGGTCGCGCTGATCATGAGCGACAACCTGCTCTGGCGCGTCGCCGGCTGGATCTCAAACTACGCCTTCGTCGCCGTCACGGGCGACCTGCGTAGCGACCTCTTTCGTTACCTGACCGGCCACGCACCGAGCTACTTTGCCGACCGTCAACCGGGCATGCTGTCAAGCCGGATCACGGCAACCTCCAATGCCGTCTTCACCATGGAAAATATGATGGTGTGGAACGTGCTTCCCCCCTGTGCCGCGACGCTGGGAGCTGTCGCCTTCCTGTCAACGATCAGCATTCCCATTACCGTTGTCGCCATCTTCCTGGCCGGTGGCCTATGCTTTGTCCTCTTCCGCCTGGCAGCAGCCGGCCGGCCACTGCACCATGGCTTTGCCGATCGGGCAGCCGCAGTCGACGGAGAACTCGTCGATATCATTTCCAACATGCCGCTGGTTCGCGCCTTTGGCGGCTTACACCACGAATTTCGCCGCTTCGATAAGACGGTTGAGAGTGAGATGGTGGCGCGTCGCCGGAGCCTGGTCTATCTGGAGAAGCTGCGGCTCTTCCACAGCGTTATCACCATCGCCCTGACGATCGCCCTGCTGGCCTGGATCATCGTCCTTTGGAAACGCGGCCAGGCAACCAACGGCGATGTCGTATTGGTCTGCACCCTCGGGTTCACGATCCTGCATGCCACGCGCGACCTGGCTGTTGCGTTGGTCGATGTCACGCAACATATGGCGCGCCTTTCGGAGGCGGTCGCCACCCTCTTGGTTCCGCATGACATTTGCGATCGCCCCGATGCGGTGAAGCTCATCCCCCGGCGTGGCGCGGTGCAGTTCGACAATATCAGCTTCGCCTATCCCAATGGCCGTCACGTCTTCAGCCATTTCAAGCTTCGCCTCGAAGCCGGTCAGCGTGTCGGCATGATCGGCGAGTCCGGCAGCGGCAAGTCCACGCTCTTTGCGCTGCTTCAGCGCTTCTATGACCTGCAGGATGGCCGCATTCTTATCGACGGAGAGAGCATATCGTCAATTACCCAGGAGAGCCTGCATCAAGCGATGGCGATTGTACCGCAAGATATTTCGCTGTTTCACCGGTCAGTCATGGAGAACATCCGCTACGGCAAGCCGGATGCCACCGATGACCAGGTGTTCGAGGCTGCGGCTGCCGCCGAATGCCTCGACTTCATACTCGCCTTGCCGGACGGCTTTGCCACGATCGTGGGCGATCGCGGCGTGAAGCTTTCCGGCGGACAACGTCAGCGCATCGCCATTGCACGTGCGCTGCTGAAGGATGCTCCTATCCTTCTTTTGGATGAGGCAACTTCGTCTCTCGACAGCGAATCCGAAGAGGCGATCCGTCAAGCGCTCGACCGCTTGATGCGCGGCCGTACTGTCATTGCGATCGCGCATCGCTTATCGACTTTGCGCGGGTTCGATCGCATTGTCGTTTTGCAGGAAGGGAAAGTCATTCAAGACGGCACTCCCGACCAATTGCTGCGCGCAAAGGGTTCCTATCGGGATCTGGTGCTCAAAGAGATGACGCGTCTCAGTCCGAACTCTGTTCAGGACGAAAAAATGGCTTTCGCCTCAGCGGGCTAGCCTCAGTCGTTCCTCGTTCGGTCTACCTATCGTCGAGCTATCCAACCCGGCACCACGACCGTAGGTTTTCCAGGCTTCCTCGGCAAAGCTGTTCCAGTATGACTGAATGAATTTGCCTTGATGCCTGAGGAGATCGACGGCGTTATTGCAGTTGCCGAGATCCTGGATAAAGTCGGCCTGGACCCGCAACTGCTTTGCCGCGAGATCAAAAATCCCGCTGTAGAAGCTGGCGGGCCCCTCAGTCAACTGCTTCATCCACGCAGCATTCACGGAAAAGAGACCAGCAGTGTTTCCTGCGGCAGATGAAGTCGAGACAACGGCTTTGGTCTCGGCCATGGCGGAACCCTTTCATATCAATGTGGCGTGAAAAGCCACTTATTAATATCGGCCTGCCATGGGGTTGCCGTCTTGATCTCTGTCAAACAGGATCGTCAAAGCCGGCTTGACGGCATCATCCTGCGCTATCGGCCGCTTTAAGAAGGGCGAGGAGAGCCTCCAGAATGTGCCGCGGCGATGGCGGACACCCGCGAATGTGAAGATCAACGGGAATGACAGCCGATACGCCGCCTACACAGGCATACCCCCCAGCGAACATGCCCCCATCCAGTGCACAATCCCCCAGCGCAACAACCCATTTCGGATCCGGCATCGCGTGATAGGCCCGCTCCAGCGCCTCCTGCATATTCTTCGTGACCGGGCCCGTCACCATCAATATGTCGGCGTGTCGCGGCGAGGCCACGAAGCGGATGCCAAAGCGCTCAATGTCATAGATCGGGTTATTGAGGGCGTGCATCTCCAATTCGCAGCCATTGCACGATCCAGCATCCACGGCGCGGATCGACAAGCTGCGGCCGAGGCGCCGCCTTGCGGTCCGCTGAAGTGCTGCAGCCACTTCGGCGAGGGCTGCCACGTCCGGTTGCGGGGCCGGTTCCGTCAGCGGCCCCTTCAACAGGCTTTGGGTGAGAAGACTACGCATCAATTCCGCTCCTAGAGATCATGGCCGGAATACGAGCAGTTGAAGGACTTATTGCAAAGTGGAAAATCCGCAATAATGTTGCCTTCAATGGCCGCTTCAAGAAGTGGCCATTGAAACCAGGAAGGATCGCGGAGATGGCACCGGTCCACGCGTCCTTCTGCAGTCAAGCGCAGCCAGACCAGGATATCGCCGCGAAAGCCTTCGACGATTGCCATGCCTTCGCGGCCAGCCTCGCCTTCGGATTCGAAGCTGCTGCTGATTGGCCCTTGCGGCATTTGCCCGAGAATCTGCTCAATGAAGGACAGGCTTTGCTGCACTTCCCAGATGCGAATCCAGACGCGCGCATTTACATCGCCATCGACATGCGTGCGCAGCTGGGCCTGGAGGCGGTCGTAAGGTTCATAGGGGAGCTGGAACCGCGCATCGAATTCCCTGCCCGACGCCCGGCCGATATAGCCGCCGCAACCATGCTGGCGGGCCAGTTCCAAAGAGAGTTTTCCGGTGCCGACGGTCCGGTCCTGCAATGATGCCGTATTATCGTAGAGCTCGACCAGCTTGGGGAAGCGGGCACGAATCTCGGCGACAAGCTCTTGCAATTCCCTCACCCCATCGGCGTCGAGCTCGGCCGTCACCCCGCCCGGCACGATGCAATCCCGCATCAGCCGATGGCCGAAACAGCGATCGGCTGCACGGAGGACCAGCTCGCGCAATACCCCGCAATGGGCCAACATAAGGGCGAAGGCCGCGTCGTTGCAGATGGCGCCGATATCGCCGAGGTGATTGGCGATGCGCTCCAATTCCGCCATCAGCGCGCGAAGCCAGATCGCGCGGCCGGGAATGTCGAGGCCCAGCGCCGCCTCGGCGGCGCGCGAGAAGGACAGCGCATAGGCAACCGTGCTATCGCCCGAGGTCCGGCCGGCGAGCTTGACTGCCTTGGCGAGGTCTGCGCCAGCCATCAGGGACTCAATCCCTTTGTGGACATAGCCGAGGCGCTCCTCCAGCCGCACGACCGCTTCACCATTAGCGGTAAAACGGAAATGGCCGGGTTCGATGATACCGGCATGGATCGGCCCGACAGCCACCTGATGCAGACCTTCGCCCGTCACTGGAAGGAAGCGATATCCGCCAGGTATGCCCGCGTCGGCAACATCTGCATTGCCCGGCTGGTCGGGCCAGCGCCCGTGGGACAGCCACGGCCGATCGTCGGGCGCATTTTCCGGAATAAGCCCGAACAGATCCCGGATGCTGCGCTCGAGCCGCGCGGCCGGCGGATGGCCTGCCGCCACGGAGGGAAACCGTCCGCCGGGGCATTCCAGCGTGACAACGCCAACCTGGTTGCGCTGCTCATCCAGCAGCGCCATATGGACGGCAGCCGCTTCCCCCCAGAACCCGAGCAGGGTCCATTTCCCCTCGGCAAGCTGCTGCGTCACGAACTTCCAGACATCGGCACCGACGATGCTGCGTCGCCATGGTCGATGGCCGCCGACAATCAGGCCTGCGAGTAGAATGTCATCAAGTGTGGGCATGGCGGCGCTCCTCGTCACCCCAGCAGGCGGGCAACATGTTGGAACCAGAAAACCAGCGGAGGGGGCAAATAAACGCCCGCCGCGAAGATGATGGCGAGATGTACAAACATCGGCAGATAGGATGCTTTCACCGGAGCGAGACTGCCGTGCGGTTCACCGAATGCCAGCCCGCCTAGCCTCAGCAAAAGTGCGCCAAAAGCAACCAGCAACCCGACGACCAGGGGAAGAGCCAGGAGCGGATGGCGCGCAAAGGCCGAGCTGACAACAAGAAACTCACTCATGAAAATGCCCAGCGGCGGCATTCCGGCAATAGCAATGACACCTGCGACCAATCCCCAGCCCAACACCGGATGGCTCTCGGTCAGCCCCCGGATATCCGCGATCTTCTGCGTGCCCTTGACCTGAGCGATATGGCCGACGGCAAAGAAGATGGCCGATTTCGTCAGACTGTGCATCGTCATATGCAGCAACCCGGCGAAGTTTGCGAGCGGCCCGCCCAGGCCGAAGGCAAAGGCGATGATGCCCATATGTTCGATCGAGGAATAGGCAAACAAGCGTTTGATATCGCGCCGACGATAGAGCATGAAGGCGGCAAAGATGAGCGATACCAGACCCATCGTGATCATTAATGGCCCGGGCGGTATGGCTTGCGGGCTGGCGCTCAGCAGGATCTTGAAGCGCAGGACGGCATAGAGCGCGACATTCAGGAGAAGGCCGGAAAGCACGGCTGAGATCGGCGTCGGTCCCTCCGCATGGGCATCTGGCAACCAGGCGTGCAAAGGCGCCAACCCCACCTTGGTGCCGTAGCCGAGCAGCAGAAAAATGAAGGCGACATTTAAAAGAGCGGGATCGAAGGCGCCGGCATGCTGAATGACCGTGGTCCATACCATGGCATCGAGCCCCTCGCCGATCACCGGGCGCGCCGCCATGTAGACGAGGATCGTGCCGAAGAGGGCCAGGGCGATACCAACGCTGCCAAGGATGAAGTATTTCCAGGCAGCCTCCAGCGCTTCGTGGGTACGATAGATACCGACCATCAGCACGGTACTGAGTGTCGCCAATTCGACGGCCACCCACATGAGGCCGAGATTGTTTGACACCAGCGCCAAGTTCATGCCGAACATCATGACCTGGTACATGGCATGATAGAAGCGGAGATAGACAGGGGTCAGCTTGCCTGTTTCCAGCTCATGACTGATATAGCTGGCGCTGAAGACGCTGGTGGTAAAGCCGACCAATGTATTGAGAAGGACAAAGACGACGTTGAGATCGTCGATGAACAGGAACTGGCCCGGCTGCGGACGGTCACCAACAAGCAGCAGCGCCGCGCACATGGTGAGCAAACTTGCGAGAATGTTCAGGCGCGATGAGACGCGGTAGTTCGGAATCAAGGCGAGAACTGCCGCCGAAACAATCGGAATGATCAGCACGGCAGGCATGGCGCCGGGAAGATATGCATTCATCGACGCTCTCCCCGGAACTGGTCGAGGGCACCGATATCAACCGTATCGAAGCGCTCCCTGATACGGAAAAGGAAGATGCCGATAACGATGAAGGCGATCAGCACGGAGAAGGCGACGCTGATTTCGACGACTAGCGGCATCCCTTTGGCGCCGGTTGCGGCGAGGACGAGCCCGTTCTCAAGCGACATGAAACCGACCACCTGGCCGACGGCATTGCGCCGCGTCACCATGACCAGCAAGCCGATAAGGATCACGGCAAGGGCGAAGGCAAGATCTTCCCGCGCCAAAGCATCCGCGCCCGGCGTGATCCGCAACATGACCACCATGGAAAGCCCGACGAGCGCCATGCCCGCCAGCATCGTCAGCCCCACCCCAACCACTGTTTCGATTTCGCGGTGAATACCAAGCCGCACGATCATGCGATGGAGCGCAACGGGAATGGCGACACCCTTGAAAAGCAGGGCAATTGAAGCGGTTATATAGAGATGAGGCGCATTCTGGACATAAGCCTGCCAAGCGACCGACAGCGAGAGCACGATCGAATGCAAGGCGAAGACGTTGAGAAGCGAATAGAGCCTGTCCTGGTAGAGCATCAAGAAGCTTAGAAGGACCAGGCCACCGGCCAGCAAGTGCGCAACATCGAACTGGAGGCCGAGCATCAGAGGCTCCTCGAAACGAACAGCAGCAGAGTCCCAAGGAGGCTGAGCATGAGCGCGGCCCCCAGGAAATTGGGAACGCGGAAAACCCGCATCTTGGCGATGGCGGTCTCGAACAGGGCAAGAAGGAATGCGGCAATTACGATCTTCAGCACGAAGGCCACTGCACCGATAGCGCAGGAGACGATGCTTGCGTCGCCGCGGGCAATGCCCCAGGGAACGAACAGGCAGATGATCAGCGCGATATACAGCTGCAGCTTCAAAGCAGCGGCCAGTTCGATCATGGCGAGGTGCCGTCCGGAATATTCCAGCACCATTGCCTCGTGCACCATGGTCAATTCGAGATGCGTGGCGGGGTTATCGACGGGGATGCGTGCGTTTTCAGCGATCGCAACCATGACCAGCGCGATCAGGGCCAAGCCCAGAGAAACCCGCAAGCCGACAGCCGGCGATAACATGAAGTCGGCCATGGTCGACAACTGGGTCGATCCGGCAATGAGGGCCAGGGAAAAAACGATCATCATCATCGCCGGCTCGGCGAGAGAGGCAATCAGCACCTCCCGGCTTGAACCGATGCCGCCGAAGCTGGTGCCGACATCGAGGCCGGCGAGTGCCAGGAAGAAACGTGCGCTGCCCAGAAGCGCGATAATCGCAATCAGGTCGGCCGACCAGCTGAACAGCAGGCCGGTGGCGAAAGTCGGCACCAGAGCAGCCGCGACCCAGGTCGTTGCGAAGATGAGATATGGTGCGACGCGAAAGAGCCAGGAGGCATTTTCGGCAAGCACAACGTCCTTGCGCAACAGGCGCAGGAGGTCGCGATACGGCTGGAAGATAGAAGGTCCCTGCCTGCTGAGAAGATGCGCCCTGAATTTCCGCGACAGCCCAGTCAAAAGCGGGGCCAGCGCCAATACGAGCGCCATCTGCGTGCCTTGAACAATCAAATCCGTCAGCATCATGACCAGATCGCCAATATCAACAGAAGCGACACAAGAGCGAGAAAGACGAGGCTGAGATAACGCCTGATCGTCAGGAACTGGAAATAGTTCAGCCGGTCCGCCAACCATCCGACGGCGCGGGCAATCGGGACATAGATCAAGTCCCAGATGAGATCCCGCACCACCACCGTGAAGCTTGCCGGTCCGTTATCGCCCGGCGCCGGCATGTGAATGTTCTCGCGCGCCCGAAACACCGTCGACCCGAAGACGCGTCGAATAGGCTGAGCAAAGCTGCTGCCGGAATATTGCGTTGCGGGGTTGGCGTCCGGAAATCCGCAGTCCCAGGCTGCCGATCGCCGCACGGCGCGGGAAGCCAGGCGATGAATGCCCAGGACCGCAAGCGATGTGGAGACGGCAATGAACAGAAAGACCAGCAGCCCGTTATAGGAGCTGCGGCTTTCGGCGATGGGAACGATGGAAAGCCAGGGGATTGAGAGCTGATGCGGCATCTGGCCGCCGGTCAGCAATTGAATGACCGGCGCCAGACGATCGATGAAGAGACCCGGAAGCACGCCGGTCAGCAGGCACAGGAAAGCCAGAGCCGACATCGCGGCGATCGAGAAGCGGTCAACTTCCCCGGCCCGCGCCGCGGCGTCCGATCGCGGGCGCCCAAGAAAGGCGATGCCGAAAGCGCGTATGAAGCAGCCGCCGGCAAGTGCTGCCGCCAGGGCCAGCAACGCGCCGACCGCCGGAATAATCAGCTTCAGGCCCCATTGCGGAATCTGCGGGCTCAATAGAACTGCCTGGAAGGTCAGCCATTCGGAGACGAAGCCGTTGAGCGGCGGCAAAGCGGAGATCGCGGCCGCTCCCACCAGGAAGGTGAAGCTGGTTGCAGGCATCCGGTGGATGAGGCCGCCAAGCTGTTCGATGTCGCGCAGGCCGGTGGATGTCAGGACGGCCCCGGCGCCGAAGAACAGCAGATTCTTGAACAGCATATGGTTGAGGACATGCAGCAGGGCCGCAGTCAGGGCCACGGCCGCCGCCCAGTTCATGCTATTGGCGCGAAAAGCCAGGGCGAGCCCAAGGCCGATGAAGATGATGCCGACATTCTCCACGGTGCTGTAGGCCAGGAGTCGCTTGAGGTCCTGCTGCATCAGCGCATAAAGAACACCGAGGACCGCGGTGATGCCGCCCAAAGCGAGCACGATGACGCTCCACCACCAATCGGGCGTTCCCAGCAGATCAAAGACGATACGCAGGAAACCGTAGATCGCCACCTTCGTCATGACGCCGCTCATCAAGCCCGACACGTGGCTCGGCGCGGCCGGGTGCGCCAGCGGCAACCAGACATGAAGCGGTATCAAGCCGGCCTTGGAGCCGGTCCCGATAAGCGCCAGGATGAGAACGGCGGCCGCCAGATAGGTCGAGGGATGGCTGGCGCGTATCGCGGAGAAGGCATAGCCGCCATCTGTCCCCGCAAGCAGGCCGAAGGCCAAGAGCAGGCATAGCGTGCCGAAGCTGGCCATCACGAGATAGATGTAGCCTGCGCGTATATTGGCCGGCTCCTGCTGATGCGAGACGACGAGCGCCCAGGACGCCAGGGACATGAACTCCCAGGCCAGGAGAAAGGTGAAGGCGTCGTCGGCCATCACGACAAGATTCATTCCCGCGAGGAATGCGGCAAAAAAAGGCAGGACGCGATGCGGTGCCTCCTCGTGCTGCCCGTAGCCAAGCGCGTAGAGACTGGCCGCAGCGCCACCAAGATTGATGACGATCAGGAAAAACGCCGCAAGAGCATCGATCCGAAGATGGGCGCCAATCCAGGGAATCCCCAGTGGCAGTGAAATTTCCCAGGCGCCGGCCGCCGATTGCGCACAGGCGGTCGCAACGGCAATGACGGCGACGATGAAGGTGGCGCCGTAGACGATGCGCGATGCCGCCGCGGATCTTGCGATGATCACGGCAAGAACGGCGATGCATAGAAAGGCAGCCACGCAATCCAAGGCAATGACAGGCGGCATGATACCTCGCCTTACGCTACCCGCGCCGGGGCAGGTTTCGCACTTTTCCCTCGCTGCGGCTTGCCGGCCACCGCGCGCTCCTTCAACCGCACACCCCGCCCGCCGGCCTGACTGGGCGCACCTTCTGCAATCAGCTCGACGCCCGATGCCTCGAGGGCGCCAACCAGTTTCATCAATGAATCAACGGTCCCTCGGACGACACCTTCGCTGGCCTCCATGCGCTGGATCGTCGGCACCGAGAGGTCGGCCAGTTCCGCTAGCTCTCGCTGATCAATGCCAAGGAGGGCGCGTGCCGCCCGCAATTGCGCCGCCGTTATCATGGTATTTCCATTTATTAAAATATTTTGTATATCTAACTTAGACTTTAACATGCAGATATAGGGCATTCAAGTATCTCTATTGATGTTTTATATATCACCCTCTTGCCAAAAACTGCGCGCTTCCGGTCTTACAGATTTCGCCTTGCTGACTTTGCCGGGGCAAGCCGAATGCAGGCCGATGAGATTCCCAGAAAGCGCCAGCGGCAGCTCGCAGCGCCCCGGTCGCGGAAGCTGGCACGTCAGGAGACCGTCCAGACCGCTGCCCCGACGGCGACCGCCTCGCTGTAAAAGGCAATGCCGTCCCCCTTTCGCCGCAGCCCGAGCAACTTCAACAGCGAAACCTCCGATGATCACCCTTGCAAGGCGCCAGACCGAATTCGGGGATGCGCGGGTCGTGATGAACCGAGCCACCGGTTCCGTCTTTTACTATCACGGCGATAGCTGCCAAAGTGAGGCCGACCGGAACGGCATCAGCCTCGCACCCTATATTCATGCAATCTACGACCTGCTGTTTCAGCAGCAAGCGCAACACATCCTGATGATCGGTTGCGGCGGGGGGACGTTGGGAACGATGCTGGTGCGGGCGGGGCAGACAGTCGTCATCGTCGATGACGACCCGCATGCCATCACCATTGCGAAACGCTATTTCGCGCTGCCCTTCGAAGTGGCCTGCCACGTCGCCGATGGCTTGGCATTCCTGGATCAGAACAGGGCGGCATTCGATGCAGTCGTCGTCGATGCCTTCATCGGCGAGCAGATTCCCGACCATATATGCTCGCACGCTTTTTTTCAGGCTGCCGACAGGGCGCTCCGTCCCGGCGGATCGATCCTCATCAATACCCTGGCCGAACATGACCTCGACTTTCGCGCCGATATAATTTCGGCTCGTCTCAGCGCCATCGGATGGCGATCCGTGGTGCTCGATACCGTCGGGCTGCCGAAGCGAAATGCCATTGTCGCCGCGGGCAACGTCGAACGTCTTACCCCGCCGGTGGCTCATTTCATACCGGCGGTCGAGGTGGCGGAAATGCTGCACGACCTGAAGCGCATGAAATTCAGACGGCCGCGCAGGATTCCGCCCAATGCCGGCTGAGGGCCCGGCCGGCTTCAGACTCGCGGATAAGGGAAGCGCAACGATCTCTTCGCCGGCTAGGCGAGGCGCCCGCCCTTACTTCGCCGGGTGCAGAACCCGGCCCTCGCGGAAATTGGAATTGCCGATGAAGCCGGCTATGAAGGCGTCGATCAGTCGATCATGGAGACCTTTGCCGGACCCCGCCTGCAGGATGCGGCCGTCCCGATCGGTCCCGTCTGCCAAGGGCGGCAGGGGGCTCGGCCGAGCAGCGCCGAGGATCGGTCGCCGCCCGGCCTTTGGGCCTTGTCCAGATATATCTCGGTAAGGCGGCCGTCGCTAGATCACCAGATCCTCGATCCGGATCGGGAAGCGCCGCACGCGCACGCCTGTCGCATGCCAGACCGCGTTGGCAATGGCGCCCACCGTACCGGTAACGCCGATCTCGCCAACACCTTTGATACCGAGCGGATTGACGTAAGGATCATCCTCGGGGACCAGGATGGCATCGAGCGTGGGCACATCCGCATTGACCGGAACGTGATATTCGGCAAGGTCGCCGTTCATGATGCGGCCCGTCCTGCGATCGGCGATCGCCTCCTCCTGCAACGCGAAGGAGATGCCCCAGATCATGCCGCCGAAATACTGGCTGCGCACCAGGCGGGGGTTGATGATGCGTCCGGCCGCAAAAGCACCGACAAGGCGCGTGACGCGCACCTGGCCGAGATCGGGATCGACCTTCACCTCGGCGAAGACGGCGCCGTGTGAAAACATCGCATGGGCCGCCGTGACCGCCGGGTCGCGTGCTGCTTTGGCCGTGCCGACCACATCCGCGCGACCGGCACGAACGAGGATATCGACATAGCTCTCGCTGCGGGCTTCGTCATCGAGGCGGTGAAGTCGGCCGGAACGCGCGACCACGCCGACATTGCCCGTACCGAAGAGCGGCGAAGCGGGGTCTGAAGCGGCTAATGCCGCAAGCTGGGTGATTGCATCCTCGCCAGCATTGTGCAGCGCCAGCCCGGCGCTGGCCGTATGGGCCGAACCACCGGCGATGCCGCCATCGGGCAGGGTCGAAATGCCGGAATGGAGCTCCACTTGGTCGGGATCAAGGCCGATCGCTTCCGCCGCGATCTGGGCAAGGGCCGTCCAGGCGCCCTGCCCCATATCGGCACCCGCCGTCTCCACCAGCGCGGAGCCATCGGCACGCAATGTGACACGCGCCTCCGCCGGAAAATGGGGGCAGTGGAAAAGCGCCGTCCCCATGCCCCAGCCGACGAGGAAGCCGTCCTTGTCGCGCATTTGGCGCGGTTTCAGCGGCCGGCCGGACCAGCCGAAGCGCTCCGCGCCCTGGGCATAACAGTCACGCAGAGCCTTGGAGGAAAATGGCCTGCCGGTGCCGGGCTCCGTCTCCGCGTAGTTGGCGAGGCGGAAATCGAGCGGATCCATGCCGCAGGCCTCAGCCGCCTCGTCCATCGCGACTTCCAGCGCTGCCGAGCCGGACGCCTCGCCCGGCGCCCGCATCGGCCCCGGTGTGCCGATATCCAGACGCAAGCCTTCGTGCTCGGCGCGAATTGCCGGGCTGGCATAGAGCGGCAGCGATGCGTTGGCTGCCGGCTCAAGGAAGTCGTCGAAGCTGGAGGTTGCGGCGAGGACATGGTGATGCAGCGCGGTGAGGCGGCCCTGCGCATCCATGCCAAGGCGCAGCTTCTGCCAGGTGCGGCCGCGATGTCCGACGGGGCCATACATCTGCGCGCGGGTGATCGCCAGCTTGACCGGTCGTTTCAGCATGCGCGCGGCGAGGATCGCCAGGATCTGCGGTCCGTTGAGGATGGCCTTAGAACCGAAGCCGCCGCCCAGGAAGGGTGAACGGATCAGCACATTCTCGGCCGGAATGCCGAAAAAGGCAGCGTAGAATTTGCAGCTCAGCGCCATCGCCTGGTTAGGCATGTCGAGCGTCACCCGATCACCATCCCACGCGGCAACGACCGCATGCGGTTCCATCGCGTTGTGATACTGCGCCGGCGTGACATATTCGGCCTCTAGCACATGCGCGGCAGCAGCAAGGCCGGCCTCGACGTCACCATATACCGTGCGCGCCGCAGAGCCGACACCAACCACTTCGGGATCGAAGCGTTCGCCGTTCCCGCGCCCGGTACGGGCAGGCTCGACCTCGTATTGCGGATTGAGCAGCACGGCACCTTCCGTCGCCGCCTCGAGTGTCTCGGCAATCACCAGTGCAATCGGCTGGTTGACGTAACGCACGGAGTTATCCTGCAACACCTCCACGCGAAAACCAAAAGGCGCCATCTTCTCGTCCGGATCATGGGCCAGCGGCGGCCGGTTGGCCGGCGTCAGGACCTCGACGACCCCGGGATGGGCCTTGGCGGCCTCGACGTCGAGCGCGCTCACCCGGCCGCGCGCGATGCGGCTGACCGCCATGACGGCATAGAGCATGCCGGCGGGATGATTGTCGGCCGCATAGGTCGCACGTCCCGTGACCTTGAGCACACCATCGCGGCGCGTGAGAGGCTGGCCCGCATTGGAGCCATGCCGATGGCGTTGGGGAAATGGAGAAGTCGTATCAGGCGACATGGTTCGCTCCGAAGAGTTTCGCTTCCGGGATTGCCGAGAAGGGCGAGGCGGGCAACGCCGGCATGACCGCCGGCGTTCCCTCCAAGGCGAGGGTCAAGGCACGCATGACGATGCGGCGGGCGAGTTCGATCTTGAAGGCGTTATCGCCGGAAGGACGCGCTTCGGCGAGCGCCAGTTCCGCCGCCTTCAGGAAAGCCTCCCGGGTGGGGTTTATGCCCGCAAGCGAAAGCTCTGCCTCGTTTGCCCTCCAAGGCTTCGCCGCCACGCCGCCCAGCGCGATACGCGCCTCGCGGATGACACCAGCCTCCAGTTCGAGTGCGGCAGCAGCCGAGACCACGGCAAATGCATAAGAGGCACGTTCGCGCAGCTTCAGATAGCGCGCATGGCGCGCAAAGGCCGCCGCCCGGACCGGAATTCGCAGAGCGAGAATGAGTTCGCCGGGCGCAAGTACGGTTTCCCGCTCCGGCGTGGTACCGGGCAGGCTGTGCAGCGCGGCGACGGCAATCTCGCGCGCGCCGGCCGGGCCTTCGACCTCGATCACGGCATCGAGCGCCACCAGCGGAACACTGAAGTCGGAAGGGTGGGTGGCGACGCAGCTCTCACTCCAGCCGAGCACGGCATGAAGACGATTCTCGCCGTCGCGGGCATCACAGCCCGAGCCCGGTGCGCGGCGGTTGCAGGCGCTGGCCAAATCATGGAAATAGGCGCAACGCGTGCGTTGCATGAGATTGCCACCCACCGTCGCCGCGTTGCGGAGCTGCGGCGAGGCGCCCGAAAGCAGCGCTTCGGCGACAGCGGGGAACGTGCGCGCGAAGCGCATGTCATAGGCAAGGTCCGCGTTGCGGACCAGCGCGCCGATACGCACGTCGCCACCCGGCAGCCAGTCGATGCGATCGAGGCCAGGCAGCCGCGTGATATCAACGATCCGTTCGGGCTGCGCGACGGCCCCTTTCATCAGGTCGAGCAGATTGGTGCCGGCCGCCAGATAGACGGAACCCGGCGCGGCCCCAGCCGCTATCGCCTCCGGCACGCTGGCCGGCCGGATATAGTCGAACCGGTTCATGCCGCGTCCCTCCCCTTGCGTTCCGCCAGCGCTTTCTGCGCGTCCAGCACGGCTTCGGTGATGCCCTGATAGGCACCGCAACGGCAGATATTGCCGCTCATCAACTCGCGGATGCGCTCGGGATCGTCGCCGGCTTGACCTTCGGTGATAAGACCGATCGCGCTCATGATCTGGCCCGGCGTGCAGTAGCCGCATTGAAAGCCGTCATGTGCAATGAAGGCGGCCTGTACCGGATGCAACACCTCGCCTGCGGCGAGCCCTTCGATCGTGGTGATCTCAGCACCGTCGAGGCTCGCGACGAGCGCGAGGCATGAATTGATGCGCCGCCCATCGACCAGCACGGTGCAGGCACCGCATTGACCGCGATCACAGCCCTTCTTCGTACCCGTGAGGTCCAACTGCTCGCGCAAGAGGTCGAGCAGCGTCACGCGCGGGTCGTCGAGCGCAATATGACGCGGCTGACCATTGATGGCGAGGCTGATGGAGAGTGACATGTGGTACTCCATTCAGTGTTTTTGATATATGGATCGAAGCCGCCGAAGAGCGGCTGAGGATGCGGCAACGGGAAGCGATCTGACGTGAACGGCCCGCCGACCCGAACCGGGGTATCTGCCTTTGCAGTTTCCCCAGGGGCGATTTATTTATACGGAGGCATCCTCCGTTTATCAAGAGGGAAGTTTATCGTGAGGAAAAGAGCGCGGTTTTAAAGAAATGGCACGAGAGACTGCAAAAACAACCCGCAAACCGCGCGCCGATTCGATCCGCAATCGAGAACTCCTGCTTGAGGCAGCAACGCAGATCTTCAGCACCGGCGGTCCGCAGGCGAGCCTGGAGGCGGTCGCGCGCCTGGCCGGCGTCGGGATCGGGACGCTCTACCGGCATTTTCCGACCCGGGAGGCCCTGTTCGAAGCCGTCTACCGCCATGAGGTCGACCTTCTTGGCGAACTGGCCGAGCAACTTGCCCGCGACGGCGATCCGGTCGAGGCGCTGCGAAAATGGCTTCAAGCCAATGTCCGCCTGGTCGCCGCCAAGAAAGGCATGATCGAAGGACTCCAACTGGTCGCCCATGGTTCTTCGGAACTGAAGGCCTATTCCTTCGAGCGGCTCACCAATGCGGTCGGCCTGCTGCTTGAACGCGCGGTCGCGGCGGGAAAGATGCGCGCCGATATCCCGCCGGAAGATCTGTTGCGCACCCTCTTTGGCATCTTCTATTCGCAGGGCGCAACG
Organism: Terriglobia bacterium; assembly: GCA_035539075.1. Taxonomy (GTDB): domain Bacteria; phylum Pseudomonadota; class Alphaproteobacteria; order Dongiales; family Dongiaceae; genus Dongia_B. The sequence goes on along the minus strand of DATLJB010000174.1, from coordinate 40,303 downwards.
GACTGGCAGCCGAATGCGCTGCGCCTTGTAGATGTCTTTGTCGATGGCCTCGCCAAGCGCTGAGACTTTCCGGTGCGGTCCAAGAGAAACGCGACGAGCAATGCGACCGGACAGACTTAATAGTGACGCGCCAAGTTCGACGAGAGCATCGCTGTCTTGATGGCACCACCATCAGCAGAGAATTGCGCTGGCGAATGAAATGGAGCGATCGCCGCAGCCAAGGCGCGGCGACGCTCAGATACGCCGCGGAGAAAGCAACAGCTTGTTATCATTCGCATTTAAAGCAGTTTGAGGCGCCCCAAGGCTGAGAAACTGAGGAAATTGGCGGAGAGGGTGGGACTACCAGCCAGATTGCCGTCTAACGCATTGATTTATTTGATGCCGATTCTCTAAATCAAGGCCCCTTCCAGGCATTTGGTACACAGCGGTGGTACGCGTCGCCCACGACGGCCTGTGCCACCGTCCGCCTGGAAGCGATCGATGCCCGCCATCCCGAATGTCATTCGCCGTCATGGAAATTACCATTTCCGGCTCCGCGTCCCTGTAGACCTCGTCAGCCGTTTCGGACGCAAGGAACTGAAGCTGTCGCTCCAAACGAGCATCCCCTCGATCGCCCGGAACCGCTCCCTCAAGACGGCACAACATTGTCTCCAGCTTTTCGAATTCGTTCGTCGGAATCCGATGCTAGAGACGGCAAAGATCATAGGGCTGGCAAAGGCGCATTTTCAGGCACTGCTCGAGCAGGACCGCCAGGAACGGCGCTTGCTCGGCGGCGCCGACGCCTTTGAGCGTCTGCCGGTCAGCCGCCGTGCGGCTGATCTGGATATCCGTGTCCGTCAGCTGGCTTGCCTCGATTTCACGGCCGTCAAGCCGCGCGCGACCTCCCTCCTCGGGGCGGCGGGACTTGAATCAGGCGAAGACAGCCCGGAATTTGATCAGCTATGTGAGCTCGTCCTCCGCGCGGAAGTGGCCGCCATCCAACGGCAACAAGAGCGGGACAAGGGCATTTTCTACGGCAAATCGGCAGATCCCATTTTCGATCAAGCCCCGACCTCAATAGCTCCGGCGCTGCCGCTTCAGGGAGCGGCCTTGACGCAGCATCTGGCCTTGGCAACGGCGGCCGAAGCGGAAGCTGCCGGACTGACCGAACTCGCTCTCATGAAATTCTCGGATTTCGCAGAGCTGGTTATCGCAAAGCGCGGCCTTGACGGAAAATCGCCGAGCGAACGAGCTGCAGCATTAGCCGATCCAGCAATTGCGAAGAAATCCAAAGGCAAATCGGTCGCGGACAAATACCGCGCCGCCGTGCGGGCGCTGATCGACGTCGCCGGCGACAAGACCGTCCATAGCTACCGCAAGGTCGACATCATCAAGCTCAAGAGCATACTTGAAGACACGCCCATCAACAGCCGTCAACATGGCTTCGACTCGATTGTTGCGGCCGCTGAGGTCAACCGTGCGACCAAGAAATATCAAACCCTTTCGCCGAACACGATCAACAACGGCTATCTGACGTTCATCAAGACCCTCTTCGCCTACGCTCTTGATAATGGTGGCATCAAGGAGAACATCGCCGCTCGCGTTCATGTCGAGGCCGACATCAGCCAGCGCGTCGCCGCCGACGCCGTCCGGCTTCCATTCAGTCTCGAAGAGCTGAACCGCATCGTCAAAGCACCACTCTATGTGGGGTCGAAATCCAAGCACCATTGGCATGACCACGGAGGCAGATATTTCGATCGCGGGCATCGTTTCTGGGTGCCCCTGGCCATGCTCTTCGGCGGCTTCAGGCCGCAAGAATTCGGTCAGTGCCTCCTTGCCGACGTCAAGGAAGTCGACAACTACCCATGCCTCGAAGTCACGAATGAAATCGATCAGGACGACTACCTTGACGCCTCCGAAGACATCGTCAAAAAGCTGAAGACCCGCGCCGCGAGGAGGACGATCCCGTTGCATCCCGTCTTGATAGCGCTCGGCTTTATGGATTACGTGCAGGAGATGCGCGGTGAAGGCAAAGCTCGCCTGTTCCCGAACCTTGAGCTCGCGTCGGACGGGACCTACTCGTCCAACATCAGCAAAGAGTTCAATGCCGAAAAGCGGTTCCTCGACCGCCTTGGCCTAAAGTCCGAAACCAAGGTTCTTTACAGTCTTCGGCACAATTATAAAGACGCCTTGCGCGGCGGCGGCTTCGAAGATCGCGAACAGGACTATCTGATGGGCCATGCCAACGCCGACGTCTCGGAAATTTACGGCTCGCGAAAGATCTTCGCGCCCCTGATCGACAAGTTCCTCAAGCAGCTCCACTACCCCGGCCTCGACCTCGCCGGGATCATGGACGCTCCAGGTCAGACTGCCTTCCGCCTCGACCGTCTCAGCGGCGACGTCCGGCGACGCCTTGAACGGCTTGGGGCTAATCTCGCCTCCTACGTTCGCCGAGCCTGATCCGCAAAATTGCATATCTGCCATGCGCCATTGTGGAGGATGGCCTAGGGGAGCCGACCGAACATCCGTTTCACGACGATGCAACAGCAGGAGGGAAACGGGACGATGGATCAGCACGATGCTAAGCAGGCCGGCGAACTTTCCACAGCGGCAACGTCCGACGTGGTCGACAATAGCATGACCAACGTCGTAGCAGCACAAGCCAGTGCCGATGGATCCGAGACACAGGTCTTGGCGATATCGTCGGCGACGCCGACTACCGAGCCGCCAAAATACTTGTCGTTCGGCCGGTTCCACATGAGCAAGGATGGCCTCTTTGCCCGCGGCCTCGAAGAGGGCAAGCCAACTACTCGCCTCTGCGATCCGTTTGAAGTGCTCGGATTGACACATAGCGGAAAGGGCAACGCCCGAGGTGTCGCGATCGCTTGGAAGGACTCGCTGGGCAACCCGCATGAGCTGGCCATATCTCTGAGCCTCGTCGCCGGCAACATGACGGCCGTCCGACAGGTGCTGCTCGACCGCGGGCTCATCGTCGAATTATCGCGCAACGTATCCGAACTTTTGGGCACCTATCTGATCAAGGTCAAGACAGACAAGGTTATCACGAACGTCGATCAGGTCGGCTGGCATGGCGATGCTTTCGTAACGGAACAGCGCGTCTACGGAAGCAATCCACAGCGTCCGATCGTCTTCCAGCCGCGCGCTTTCCCGGCAGACCGGATGGCGGAGAACGGAACGCTCGCCGACTGGCAGCAGCACGTTGCTCTGCCGGCCATCGGCAATACGCGGATCGCCCTCGCCATTTCGGCTGCATTCGCAGCGCCCCTGTGTCAGGTGGTCAAGGAAGATTCAGGCGGATTCCATTTCGTTGGCGCCAGCTCGACGGGTAAGACGACCGCGCTCAGAGCGGCGGCCTCCGTATGGGGCATTCCCATGAGGACCTGGCACACCACCGGCAACGGCGGCGAAGCCATTGCTGCTCAATCGAACGACGGACTCCTGATTCTCGACGAACTCTCCCAGGTCAATGGCCACGACGCCGGTGCCATGACGTACATGCTCGGAAACGGCACCGGCAAGACACGCAGCAGCCGCGAGGCCATTGCCCAGGCGCCGATGAGATGGCGTCTGATGCTTCTGTCGACCGGCGAGATCGGGCTTGCTGAAAAGCTGGCCGAGGTAGGTCAGAAAGCGATGGCCGGCCAACTCGTTCGCTTTGTCGAAATCCCCGCCGATGCCGGAAAGGGATACGGGATATTTGACACCCTGAACGGCTTCGCGAATGGCGATTCCTTGGCACGCAACTTCAAGGCGGCTTGTGAGGCCAACAGCGGCCATGCCATCGACGCATTCCTCGCCAGTCTCTTCAAGGATCTGTCAGCCAACAGCGACAAGGTCGTCGCCATGCGGCAGGCATGGTTGACCTCCAACTCGCCAGCGCAGGCGGATGGGCAGGTCAGCCGTGTGGCGAGCCGTTTCGCGATCGCGGCCGCCGCCGGCGAACTCGCAATCGAGTTAGGCATTCTGCCTTGGCCAACTGGAGAAGCCGATACTGCTGCCGCCTCGTGCTTTCAGGCCTGGCTTGAGCGACGCGGCGGAACCGAAGCGCATGAAATTACGACCGCGATCGATCAAGTCAGGACATTTCTGGAGCGGCATGGTTCTAACCGCTTTGCGCAGCTTACAGCCAAGAATCGGTCGGCTGGCTCTGCACCGACACATAGTATGGCTGGCTGGTTCAAGGGCGATGAAGGCGCTCGTGAATTCCTCTTCCTTTCCGACGTGTTCAGGATGGACGTATGCAAGGGCCTCGACTCGACGGCGGTCGCAAAGGTTCTTCGAGACCGCGGATTCCTCATCGCCGGGAACGATGGAAATATGACCCGCGTCGTAAGGATTGACGGCGCGCCCACCCGGGTCTTTTGCGTTACCGAAGCAATTCTCGGGACCGCTGTCTAGCGGTCCCGCACCATCACTCCTCAGGCATCGGGATCTGTAACGCTGTAACTTTGTAACCTGCCTCGCCTCGGGCGCATCGTCTTCGCGGACGGCAAATTCCAGGACATCTCGTTACACGGTTACAGAGTTACATGGGGCTTCGATGATATCGCCGCGATGTCGAGACAATCATCGAAGCGACCGCCCAACCACAACTTCATTCTATCTGGCTGGGCTCAACGCTGCGGCTTTCGGATCATAGACGTAGCCGGTGATCGTGCCGTCCTTGATCTTCTCCACGGCGTCGTCGATGACGAACAGCGGCACGAGGAACCATTCGCGCGGAATCACGGGATTGCCGAACCTGTCCTTGATCTCGATATCGAGCCGGGCTGGGTCGAAGATGCGATGGATCAGGTTTTCCAGTTTGGTACGGCCGATGTTAAACAGCTTGTAGGTTGCCACGATTTCGACGTCAGCCAACAGGAAGGTCGGGTCAAGCTTCGCATTGGCGATGCGTCTGGCGACATCGCCGCCAGTGACGCCGATCTTGTGAACGAGGTCGCGGTTGGCGGCAACGATAGGGTTATCCGACTTGCTGCGCAGGACATAGATGGTGCCGCTGGGGAGGTCGTCGGCTTCGCTTTCGCCGGCGAACAGTGGCCCGGCGCTCGGTTCCGATACGCGGCGACTGGCTTCATCCTTATAGAGCGCGCGCTGCAGGGAGCGGAGCAACAAGTTGCTCTCGGTGGCGTTTGAATAGATGACGCGAAGGCGGGCGTCGCTTTCGCCATTGGGCGCTTTGAAGAGTTCGCCGACTTCAGCGACGTAGGCGATCTGGCCGCCAAGGATGAAAAATTCCCCGGCTCGGATGTCGGCTTTCAGGAAGCCCGCATCCTTGCGGATGGGCTGAGTGACGCGCGCGCCGGTGTCGATGTCGTTCTGCACGGCATCGAAAAGCGGCTTGAAATGGCTGAAGTCCTCGCATCGTTCTCGGTTGGCGACTTCCTCGGCGGCGCGTTTGTCGGCGGCGGAGCGAACATGCCGCAATTCGGTGATGTCGTCTGGGGCGGCGTCCACGCCTAACTGCGCCAGCAATTCATCATCGCTGATGTCGTTGTCGGCTGGAGTGGACGTCGCACCTGTCAACAGCCCCTGATGGTCAAGCGCTTCAAGTAGCGCCCGGAAATCCTCCTGCGCCCGCAGCCGGTCAAGCCGCACGGCGTAAAGACGTTCGAAAATGTTGCGGCCCTCACCGTGCCGGGGTGCGTGGCCGTGCTCTGTCACGAAACGCTGAATTTCCTCGAAACCGGCGATGATCCGTTCCTCGAGCGGGGTCCGGGCAGCATCCTTCTTAGTCTCGACTTCGACGCCAAGCTCAGCCAGAAGCGCATCGTCTTCGTCGGTGAACTTAGACACGCGCGGCCTCCGCCTTCATGCGGGCGAGGAAAGCCACGCCTTCGGCCATGCGCTTTTCCCAGGCGTCGGGCGATGTGATGGACGGCAGCCGTCCGCGCTCCTGCTTGAACTTCAAGGCCCTCTTGGCCAGCTCGCGCGCTTCCTCCACGGTCAGGGTGACACGCTTGGCCCCGATTACGGCGGCGACCTGCTTCAAGCTCTCCTCGGTCATGGCCTTGGACAGAATGGCGTAGGCTTCGCCGAACGGGTTGATGCGGTCGATCAGGTCGATGTCCAATTCGCGCACGTCCATTGCAAACTTGCGGACGCCTTCGATGAAGGCGGTATTCGCGCCTTTCTCGCCGTCACCCTCGGCCCCACCCAGGGCGGCCTCCTTGGCTTTCTGGGTCAGGTTCAGAGCGGCGATCGCGTGCTGACGGACAGCCTCCTGATCCTCATCGTCCAGCTCCGGGTATTTGTCCTTGATGATTTTCCCCATGCGAAGCTGGGTCAGTTCCTCGGGCACAAGCTCCTGATCGAACAGGCCGCGCTCAATGGCGGTTTTGTCCTGCACGAAGGCGGCGATTACCTCATTCAAGTCCTGCTGACAGATGCGGGTTGCCTCCTCGCTCTTCGGTTCTGCCAACCCCTTGATCTCGATCTGGAAGGTGCCGCGCTCTTCGCTGAAGCCGACATTGCACTTGTCGGGATCGTAGCCGCCCTCGCCATAGTCGAAGCCCTCGACCGGACCGCTGGCCGGGTTCTTGGGCTTGAACTCGAAGCGAGGCGCGAGCACCTGCTCCATTAACAGGCTGGCGGCGATGGCCTTTAACGTGTCGTTGACCGCCTCGGTCACGGCTTCTTCGGAAGCGTCCGGCTCGGCGATCAGATTGGTGAAGCGAGCGCGGGTCTTGCCCGGCGCATCGCGAGTGGCGCGGCCGATTATCTGCACGATCTCAGTCAGGCTCGACCGATAGCCGACCGTGAGCGCGTGCTCGCACCATATCCAGTCGAAGCCCTCTTTCGCCATCCCGAGAGCGATGATGATGTCCACATGATCGCGGCTATTCTTCTGCGTCGGATCTTTCAGCGCGGCGGAAACGCGGTCGCGCCTGCTGCCGTCATCGTCCACAAGGTCGGCGATGCGCAGCACTCGGCCTTCGGCTGTCTTGACTAACTGGAAGCCGGTAACGTCGTCGACGCCCTGCCAGTCGCCCAACGCCTCGATGATATGCTCCACCTCCCTAATTTTGTCCTTTGTGCTTTCGCGCGAATTGACGCTGGGAATGTGGATGATGGTCTTCTCGGCGGGGTTCAGCACCGCGAGAATGTCGTCGGCATAGGAGCCGGAATAGAAGAAATAGCCGATGTCGAGCTGCTTGAGATACTGATAGCCATTCAACTGCTCATAATAGGTGTAGGTGACCATATCGAACTTGGCTTCGTCCTGCGGAGCCAGCACGGCTTCGGCATCGCCCCGGAAATATGATCCGGTCATGGCGACGATATGCGCCTTGTCACGGGCGACGAAGGCCCCAAGGTGCAAGCCGAGCTTGTTGTCGGGGTTGGCGGAGACATGGTGGAACTCATCCACCGCGATCAACCGGTCGTCGAATGCCTCCACGCCGAATTTGTCCACGGCGAAGCGGAAGGTGGCGTGCGTGCAGACCAGCACCTTATCATCGCTCTTTAGGAACGCCTCGACCGAGTTGACCTTGCCGCCATTATCTGCGCCGGGCGCGTCGCAGAGGTTCCATTTCGGCTCGACATGCCAGTCGGTCCAAAAACCGAGCTTGCTCAGCGGCTCGTCGTGGAAGCTCGCGCCGATACTCTTTTCCGGAACGACGATGATGGCCTGTTTCACGCCCTGGTTGGCGAGCTTGTCGAGTGCGATGAACATAAGCGCACGGCTCTTGCCGGATGCAGGCGGTGACTTGATGAGAAGGTACTGCTCGCCGCGCTTCTCATAGGCGCGCTCCTGCATCGGGCGCATTCCAAGGGCGTTAGCCTTGGTTGAACTACCGTTCCGAGTATACGAAACCGAAACGGACGGAACGGATTTCGGAGTCGTCATGCGACAGGCTCCCCTCCAGTGCAAAGCATATCCATGTCGGCTTTAATCAGTTGAGCTCTCGCTTCCAAAAATTGCTCGTAGTTATCGGCCACCAACTCGTCATAAGGAATAAGGTGCGTCGCGAGTCGCCAACGGACAGTTTCTGCTCCCAGGTTCGCGGCCTCTGCCCTCTTGGCGATAAACCTGCTTGGCGGTTCACCACTCTTATTGCGGTTGGTGGCGGATGAAATTAGCGCGCAGTTCAAGGCTCGATTGACAAGCGCGCTGTCCCGATCGACGTTCATGAACTTCACCGAATAGAGGTGATCCAGCTCACGACTGACGACGTTGCTGCGGTTGATCGGTGTGCCGTCTGCGAAATCTTGAGCTCGTCGGCGCAACGAGGCGGCGAGAATGGCACGTGGCAAACGCTCTTTTCTCCCGGGCCAGCCGGCCATTTTAATCTCCTCGATTGCGGGTAACCTGTACGTGGTTTCGTCAAACAGCTCGGGCTGCAACGTGCTATCCCCACGGATTAGCTGCCGCAGAGCGCGAAAGTCCGCATATGCTCGCGTGGTGGCAGTTTTGCCGTAACGATCCGTCCAGCATGCACGCCACAAAGCCTTTCGAATTAGGCTCCGTGCATTCCCCTCATGGTCGAGCTTCAAATCTGCGGCAACGGCCCACAGCGCGCATGTCAGGTAGACCGCAACATCGCTAGGAAGGGTCTTTTCGTTCAACAACGCCTCATCCGCAAGAAACTGAAGACCGCGTTCGACTCCTGCCACCACCTGTGGCCAAACCATGGCGAGACCCGACCCAAAATCCTCCTCTAAATACGTTTTCTTTAGCGGTGGCTTGTCCAAGAGCAGCGCCGCTATGGACAATAGGATGTCTTCGATGCGGCCATAGTCTTTGGCGGCGGGCGCTGAAGCCAACAGGCTTTCGACCTTGTCGTGCAGTGACTCGCCAGTGCCTTCCTCCACCTGCGCCACCACAATGTCGTAGTCGGTCAGGGGCGAGGCGGACGTGTTCATGTTGATGAAGACTTCTAGCGCAGTTTCGCGCGACGTTCCAACAGGCAAGGAAAGGAACGGCAACGTGTAACTGAGAATGCGTTTGCGCAGCTCGCTGGCGAGATCACCAGCCTCGTCGGTGTAGGCATTGCCTGTGCGCAGGCGTTCGCGCCACGCCTTGAAGTTCGCTTCGCCAGCGGCTCCAGGTCGAAATATTGACAAAGGCGCAAGACCGCGATCGATGGCGGCCACCGGATCGTCTGCCCACACTGGTTGTCGAACACCTTTTCGGTCCCAACGCTTCTCGATCTCGACCGCGGGCCTAGCGGGGAGTCCGTCTTCCTCTGCCGGCTTGTCCTCGCTCGGGCGCAGGCGAACGAATGCTTTCAGCTCTTGATAGTCGTCTGTGAGCGCGCGCCACAACGCCGTCATCCTTTGTTGGCCGTCTAGGAGCTGCATGTTAGGCTTTGCGGGGAGAGCCGGCGCCCCGACGATCGGGCGTGAGTGAAAGAGTTCTTTGTCGCCAACTTCAAGAATAAGCAGCACCCCGATTGGGAGCGACGGTGACCGCAGAATATTCTCGAACAGCCCTGCGATCTGCTGCGGACGCCAAGCTTCATGCCGCTGAAAGCGTGGAAGCTTGATTTGGCCCTGTTCAATTGCGGCGAACCACTGCTCGATTGACTTGCTGCGCGCTTCCATTCTATTTCGCCCCCATTCGATGTTCTTTGGCTTTTGCGCCCGCCGCACCCGCGGCTATCTTGGTGTAAAGCTCGAACAGCTTTTCCAACCGTTCCGTATCGTTGCGGAAGCGGCGGCCAATATAGACACGCTCCAATACCTCGTCGTTGCGCTTGTGCGCCTCGCGCAAGTCGGCGGGCATGTTGTCTGGATCATAAAGGTCAGCGATGGTTGCCGGGAAATGCGCCTCGCGCGCCAGCAGGATGTCCTCGGCGCAGCGGCTCAGGTCGGCCTTCATCTTGTCGGTCAATGGAGGAACGGGGAAGGTATTCCACCCTAGCGTGCTGGAGTAACGATAATCTGTCTTCAACTTACCGCAGACTGTTGCAATCCAAATCAAGTGAAGCCGTGATGCAATCAGAGACATGTTCCAGAGCGGAGCATCCAGCAAGCCGAAACCTTCACTAATGATGCTTCCCTGATTTAGAAGTCCAACGGGAAGATAATCGCGATTTTCCGAAGATGTTTTTGCTACGAAAATAATAGATTCATTGCCAACTTGCCTGACCTCGCCAAATCGCCACGGAAACTCCGCCAGTTCCTGAGTGGTTGGACGGTCAGAATTTTGCCGCTGCCGTCGAACTGCGTTGAAGCGATCACCGAGCCATTCGTTTGCTTTGGCTCCGGCATACTGTTCCCGGTCAACCCATATGCACCTGCGCTCCAAACCTTGAATAAATTCCCTCGTTCCGACAAATGGGTGAATGTATCGAGGCAGAACACCGTGCCACCGGATAGCCTCTTCCGCCGCGCCATAGCTGAGCAACAGTTGCCCACCGTCATTTGGCATGTTGCCGAAGTTCATTTCACTGACGTTTGAAAGCGGACGCGCAGACGGCTTCACGACAACGTTAGGCCCAGAAACAAGGTATGCGTTCAGATGATCGACAGATTTGACGATGGCCCCTCCATCCACGCCACTGGAATAGAGACGCCGAGTTGCGCTCGGCTTACCGGAAATGCCAACGATAACGACTGTCACGCCGGCCTTGTGGCTCGCAAGATTTGCCCACTTAAATGACGTATGAGCGAACGCGATTTCTTGCCCCTTATTGAAGATCAAAGGCCACAGTGTTTCGACTTGTCTCCCTTGGCACACGGAGTTGGTAGCCACAAAAGCCGCAACGCAATTCGTCATTGCGCCATAGTCGGCCGCCTTCATGAACCACCCCGCCACATAGTCGAGAGACTTCCAGTTCTTTGTCCTCCCGGCGAAGATTGGTTCCAAATCCGATTTCTGTTCGTCGCCTTGGGACTGGCTCCCCTTGTATGGTGGATTACCACAGATATACGTTTCTCCACCTTCATTCTCGAAGTCGATCTGTGCCTGATCCAATGGCGTGTTGAAAAGGTCATCGCCATGCAATTTTACGCCGGTTCCGGTCGACGGGCAGACGCTCAACCAATCCAGTCGCAGGGCATTGCCACAGGTGATCCAGTTTTCTTTGTTCAGCGGCAAAAACTCGGCGAGCGCGAGCTTCTGCCCGCGATAAAGCACGTCGCACTGAAACTCGGCGATGATAAGCGCGAGGCGCGCGACCTCGGCGGGGAAGTCGCGCAGTTCGATTCCGCGAAAATTGGTCAGCGGGATCTCCGATGCGCGCTCGGCTTCTCCACGCCGCTTGTTGATCTCCGCTTCGATCGCTCGCATTTCCTTGTAGGCGATGACAAGGAAATTGCCGCTGCCGCAAGCGGGGTCGAACACCCTAATTCGCGCCATACGTCGCCGCAGATTCAGCAGCATCCGGCTGTTGTCGTCCGCTTCAGTAAGCCGCGCCCGCAAATCGTCAAGGAACAGTGGGTTCAGAACTTTCAGGATGTTCGGGACGCTAGTGTAATGCATTCCCAGCGCGCCACGCTCTTCATCGTCCGCCACGGCCTGAATCATCGAGCCGAAGATGTCCGGGTTAATCTTCGTCCAGTCCAGGCCACCGATATGGAGAAAGTACGAGCGAGCGATTTTGCTGAAACGTGGCACGGCCGGGCTACCGGAGAACAGGCCACCGTTCACGTAGGGGAACATATCCGCCCAGCGGGGCAGCTTCGCTCCCGCTCGCTGCGCGATGGGCGTGTTCATGGCGCGGAACAACTCGCCGATTACCTTGTGGGTGTCGGACGAGTCCCGCGCGCTCATCTGCTCAATGGTGGCGGTGAAGAGGCCCTTGCCGTGGAAGATGTCGGTGTCCTCTGCGAAGAAACAGAAAATCAGCCGGGCCATGAAATGGTTCATGTCGGGGCGGCGGTCCGCCGTGCCCCAGTCGGGGTTGTCCTTCAACAGCTCCACATACAGCCGATTCAGGCGGCCGGTTGCCCGGATGTCGAACGAGCTTTCGCGGATTTGCTTGACCGTGGTGATCCCGGCCAGCGGCAGGAAGAAGCCGAAATGGTTGGGAAAGTCGGCGTAGGCGCAGGCGACCGTCTCGCCGGACTCCAGTTCCTCAGCCTCGAAGCTTGCACCGTCGGTAGCAAGAATGAACCTGGCCTTGGCCTTCGCCGTGGCGGGGCTGGACCGGAGCGCAGCAAGGGTCTGCGTCACCGCGCCGGCGGCGGCGACGGCGATATGGATGTTGCTGCGCTGGAGAACACCACCTGGCAGGTCGGAAGCGTTGGTCGAGCCGGCGCGCAGCCGCTTAATCGTCGTTTCCTTGTTCCCGAATGCCTGCAGGAACGCGAACGGGAACTCGTCACCGTTGAATGGCTGTTCGGCGAGCGCCGATATGGCTTCCTCAATCTCGACAGCGTTCATGCTGCCCATGCCCTGAATACATCTGTATGCACTTACGATACCCGCTGATTGGCCGACCGGCCCTTGAATGGCTCGACCTTGATTTCGCCTTCGCGCTTGCGGGCCTGAGCGATGTCGTAGCTATTCTGCATCCGCATCAGCTTGTCCATCGAAAAGCCGAACGCCTTTTCGATTCGCAACGCCATTTCCGGCGACAGCGCCGAATGTTCATTGATAAAGGCCGATAGTGCCGCTCTTGTGATCCCCAACGTCCGCGCCGTGTCGGTGACCGACAAGCCGTTGGCCTCGATAATCGCGGCCTTGACGAAGCTGCCGGGATGACCTGGCACGGCCAACCTCGGTCTGAGCTGGGCTGACACCTTTCCCTCCGCCTCGATTCTCTCAGGGAGAGGCTACTGAGAGTGAGCCAATCCCGTCAACCGTCACTTGACGCTTGACGGGCTGTCATCCCGCCCCTGCCCCGCTCAATCGAGCCGCAGACGGCACCGTCGAGGGCGCACCGTGGCAGACGACGAAAAGGCGGCCATATGTCAGGCGACCGAGCCTCGTCTAGGAGATGACGATGTCAATGACCCAGCTTGAAACGGCGATCTTGAATATGCTGGAACTCGCCGCCGTCGAAGATAAGCCGCCATTCGCGCGGCTGCTCGGCAAGCGCCGGCCGACGGGATCAGCCCCCGCCGGCACGCTCATCCGACAGCCGAGCCCCCAACGGTCGGCCAAGACGCTCGACGAAGGCTGAGCCGGGCGCCAGCATCGATCCCGCCGGAGCTGGCGGGGTCAATGCAGGACGCAACCGGATGCTGTCGGCTTCGAAACCCACTCCCCGCCGGCCATCACGCAGCCGGTCGGCCGCGTCAGGCTGATGAAGCGGCCGCCCACAGCGCCTACAACAAGACAACCCAGCAGGATCATGACCAGGGCCAGCCACCGCCAGCGCCGCTTCCGACGGCTCTCCGGGGCTGTCAGGGCCGCGATCACCTCGGCGACCTTGCTGGCCGCTTCGGCGCTATCGGCGGCCCGCGCCACAGGAGCAGCAGAGGCCTCGGCCGCAGCTGTGGTGACTGCCGCCACGAGCCGGTCGGCATCGAGCACCCCGATCGACACCGCCAGGCGGCTAATCTCCTTCGCAAGGGCCGCAAGGCCTGTTCTTTGGCTGCCGATATCCGCTTGCATCTGCATCAGGACGGCGATGAGTTGGCTGATATCCCGGTTCATGACCCAGCTCCCTCGTCGCGGACGCGATTGATTAGCGGACGCATGGTGCCGACGTCCGCCGGCTTCATGCTGGTCTCGAGCTTGTTGACTAGCCAGGTACGGAAGCCGACCGAGCGCCGAGCTTCCGCCAGCATCGCGGCACCAAGGATAATCATTTGCCTTGTATGGTCTTTCCGCTGACGGTCGCGCAGGCGGGCGAGCGAGGCCTCCGCGTCGGCAAGACGTTGATCGGTCGATCGCATTTCTTCTTCCTCCAAAGGGTTTCACTAAACCCTCAGATAGTCGAAAGATGAGATCGTGCAGGGACCGGATGGAAAAATCACGAAGTGCGCACTTATGCATCGCCTGAAACGGACGATGACTTACATGCTGACGCACGTTGAACAGTCAGTCGAGATCGGGTGAAACGAGGCAGGGAAGCGCCGCTGCCTCTATCTGAGGAGCATGGCCATCTTCCATTTGAGCGTGAAACTGATATCGAGATCGAAAGGTCGGTCAGCCGTCGCCGCTGCCGCCTACCGGCACGGCCTCAGGATGGCGGATGAGCGCACGGGGCTGCTTCACGACTATCGGGCTAAACAGGGAATAGAGCACTCCCAGATCCTAACCCCGCCAGGAACCCCCGGCTGGGCGCAAGACCGCAGCATCCTCTGGAACAAGGTCGAGCGGCGGGAAAAACGGCGCGATGCCCAGCTCGCGCGCGAAGTCGAGATTGCCCTCCCCGCCGAGCTGTCACCGGCGCAACGCTTGGCACTCATCCGGCATTGGATCAAAGCGGAACTGACGGATCGCGGCATGATCGCCGACCTGGCCCTGCATGCGCCTGGCGGTGAGGGCGACAACCGGAACTTCCATGCCCATATCATGACGACCCTGCGGCCGGTCGAGGGCCAGGAGTTTGGCCAAAAGAATCGACATTGGGGCAATCGGGAAATGCTGCGTCAATGGCGGCGGAGTTGGGCCGAGAGCTGCAACGAGCACCTTGCCGCCGCCGGCAGCCCGGAGCGGATCGACCACCGCACGCTCCGGGCGCGGGGCATCGATCGGCAGCCGACGATCAAACGGGGACAAAGGGCGACAGCGATCGATCGCCGGGCGGGCAAAACGATTTCTGAACGCGGCGCCCTCAACCAAGCGATCCACAGCCAGAACCGGCGACGGCGCCAAGGCCGGCTACAGCAGGTTCGCTGGCTTAGGGCGCGCTGGGAGAACATGGCCGAGCTTGCGCATGACGCCCTTCATGATCTCGTCCGCGTTGACGGAGGCGAGGCGATGAAACCTGAGGCCCTGGATCAGATCCTGGAGACCGACGGTCCGGTTCGTTGATTGGGGCGCCGCTGGGATCTTTGGCGGCTCGCAGGCTTTGGCTGCCTGGCCACCTAGCCGATTCCCTATTTACTGGTACACAGGACTGGTACACAGTGCGGTTTGGAAGCGCCCGTACCCGCGAATTTCTTCAATCTTTTCAGCGTTGCCGCAATGTGGCTGGAGAAATGGCGGAGAGGGTGTCTTGCCATTTAACAGTATAAGCCGCTGATAATAAGCATAGTTTTGAAACTTTCATTCTATGCGTACCCCCACCAATACCCCCTCTCTAAATTTGCACTTTCGTCCTCCGAACTCACGAACTGTAATCGAAATACAGCGTGATATAGGTGACTTGCTTCTCGTTGAACCGGTAGGCCTTCATTGTCCGTCTCCTTCTCGCGCGCATGCTGTGACTAAAGCAACATGAGAGCCGCCACCATTGCTGAAGTGCTGCCACACAAGCCAGTCTTATGACCAAACATCGGAAAGGACGGTATAGCTAATGGCGTGTACTTCTTGTCTGACTTGCTCCTATGAGAACCACAGGTTGTAATTCGGCGCCACATTCGGACCCCTCACTCTGCAGTCAGGTCAAGCGCTTAGCGTGCTTATCGGCGCTCAAACCCCGGGCCGAATGACAAGTCACACTCGCCACCGGCTCGCACAACTGGTTCATGCACGGGATTTGCGGCTGAAAGCAGCGGCCAGGAGCCGCCTATCAATCCGGTTGGACCAGAGCATGCAGAACGAGTCCTCCTATGCGGGTATCGAAGAAGCCAGGCGCTCCGACCAGAAAATATCCTCGGTCGGACGACAGGAGGTCGCGGTCAAGGGCGACCAGCAGCTTGTTTCGCAAAAGCTCATCAATCACGCCTTGCCATCCCAGGGCGATCCCATGACCCATCAACGCCTGATGAATGGCGATGCCGTGATCCGTAACCGCGATGCCGGAATCCATCCGCTCGGTCACAGGTGATCGTGCATCTCGCCAGTCCGACCACGTGAACCAACGCCGATCCTGGTCCTCGAGATGGATCAGGGGGCCGGCGCGCAGCAGAGCGTCGCGGGATTTTCCGGAAAGGCTTGCGGCGACGGCGGGTGCCGCGACCGGCAATACTCGTTCCTGTACCAAGAGATGACTCTCGTATCCCGACCATTCTCCGTCACCGAATAGAATGGCGCAATCGACCTCATCAAGCGGCATGTCCTGCTCCCGCTCCGCGGTCATTACCCGGATGGCAAGGTCCGGATCGCTCTGCTTCACCTGGGACAGTCGCGGCATCAGCCAGAACGTCGCGATGCCAGGGTAGGTCGCAAGGGTGAGACCCGGTAGCCGGTTGGCGCGACGGAGGGCCGCGCTGGCACGTGCCATCTCGCCGAGCGCCTCCGAGATGCTTCGGTAATACGACCGCGCTTCCGGCGTCGGAATCGTCCTGGCGCCCCGCCTCTCGAACAGCCGGGTTCCGAGATCGACCTCCAAGGCATGAATCTGGTGACTAATGGCAGGTTGCCCCACGTTGAGAGCTTGGGCAGCCTTGCTGAAGCTGCCGAGACGCAAGCATGCCTCGAAAACTCTTAATGATTTCAATGGTGGGAGGTCACGTAGCCGATCCGCCATGCCGTCATGCCCGCTGATGAGAAGCATCGGCAAAGTTAACACGAATTATCAAAAAAAATAATATTTAGATGAAATTTACCAGCCTGTTCGCGATGCTCGGGGAGTGAGAAAAAATGGGCCTGTCTCCCTGTGAGGGTCACGGGAGGTCCGAACGGAGAGAAAGCATGACCAGCGGCGAGATCGGGCATTTCATTGGCGGCAAGCGCGTCTCGGGCAATGCCGGGCGGGAGCAGGACGTCTTCAATCCAGCGACCGGACGCGTGACCGGACGGGTCGCGCTGGCCTCGACCCGCGAGGTCGATCAGGCGGTTACCGCGGCGCGGGCCGCTTTCCCGAGCTGGGCAAACATGCCGCCCATCCGCCGGGCGCGGCTGATGAACCGCTTCCTCGGCCTGTTGAACGACCATAAGGAAGAACTCGCACGGTCCATCACGCGCGAGCATGGCAAGATCTTCAGCGATGCCTGCGGCGAGGTCGAACGCGGAATCGATATCGTCGAATTCGCATGCGGCGTGCCGCAACTCCTCAAGGGGGGCTATACCGACCAGGTATCGACCGGCATCGATAACTGGACGCTCCGGCAGCCGTTGGGCGTGGTCGCGGGGATAACGCCTTTCAATTTCCCTGTCATGGTGCCGATGTGGATGTTCCCCTTGGCGATCGCCACAGGAAACACTTTCGTTCTAAAGCCGTCCCCGCTCGATCCGTCGCCGACGCTGCTCTATGCCGAGCTGATGAAGGAAGCAGGCTTTCCTGACGGTGTCTTCAACGTCGTGCAAGGCGACAAGGCGGCGGTCGATGCCCTGCTGGCGCATCCCGACGTCGCCGCGGTCTCCTTCGTCGGGTCGACCCTGATTGCGAACCACGTTTACGAAACTGGCGCCAGGTACGGAAAGCGGGTCCAGGCTCTTGGCGGCGCGAAAAACCACATGGTGATCCTGCCAGATGCTGATCTGGGGAAGGCGGTCGACGCCCTGATGGGGGCTGCCTACGGCTCTGCCGGAGAGCGCTGCATGGCGATTTCTGTCGCGATGCTGGTTGGCGATGTCGGCGACAGGATCATGCCGATGCTGGCCGAGCGGACGCGCCACCTTAAGGTCGGCGACGGCCTGGACTCCGATGTCGAGATGGGCCCGATCGTCACGGAAGCCGCAAGGAACCGGATCACCTCCTACATCGCCAAAGGCGTCGCCGAAGGCGCCGAGCTCGTCGTCGACGGGCGCGACCATCGCGTCGCCGGCGGGAATGCGGGCTTCTGGCTCGGGGGCACGCTCTTCGACCATGTCACGCCAGAGATGACGATCTACCGCGAGGAGATCTTCGGTCCCGTCCTCTCCTGCATGCGCGCGACCGACGTTGCCGACTGCATCGCCCGCATCAACGCGCATGAATACGGGAACGGCGTCAGCTTGTTCACGCGGGACGGCAACGCGGCCCGGGAATTCGGCCGGCATATCCAAGTCGGCATGGTCGGCATCAACGTGCCGATCCCGGTGCCGATGGCATGGCACGGCTTCGGCGGCTGGAAGAAGAGCTTCTTCGGCGACACGCATGCCTACGGCGAAGAAGGCGTTCGCTTCTATACCCGCCAGAAGTCGATCATGCAGCGCTGGCCGGAAAGCATCGCCAAGGGCGCCGAATTCGCGATGCCGGTCGCCCGGTGAGCGCCCGATCATGGATGACCAAGCATACGATTACATCGTCGTTGGCGCCGGTACGGCAGGCTGCCTCCTCGCCAACCGCCTGAGCAAGGACCCGACGAAACGAGTCCTGCTCCTGGAAGCTGGCAAACGTGACAGTTATCCTTGGATCCACATCCCCGTCGGCTATCTCTACTGCATCGGCAATCCGAGGACCGACTGGCTGTATTCTACCGAGCCGAGCGCCGGTCTGAACGGTCGGACCTTGCGGTATCCGAGGGGAAAGACCCTTGGCGGCTGCTCCTCCATCAACGGCATGATTTACATGCGCGGCCAGGCGCGGGACTATGACGAATGGGCCCGGCTGACCGGCGACAGCACTTGGACCTGGGAGAATTCGCTTCCTGATTTCAAGGCGCATGAAGATCATTACCGCCGTGACGGCGGCGCCGATCCGCAAATCGGCGGCAACGGCCGCTTCTCCGATTTCCATGGCCACGGCGGCGAATGGCGCATCGAGAAGCAACGCCTCAGGTGGGATCTACTCGACGCCTTCGCGGATGCGGCGAGCGAAGCTGGCTTCCCGCGCGTCGACGACTTCAACACCGGCGACAATGCCGGCGTCAGCTATTTCGAGGTCAATCAGCGGCGCGGCTGGCGGTGGAACACGTCGAAGGCCTTCCTGCGTCCGGTCGAGCACCGCCGCAACTTGACGGTTCTAACCGGCTCCCAGGTTGAGCGTCTTAGCCTGGAGTGCAAAGCAGACGGGCACCTTTCGTGCACCGGCGTCACGGTGCGACGGGACGGAATATCGCTGCGGCTCAGCGCCAGGCGAGAGGTCATCCTGTCGGCGGGCGCCATCGGCTCGCCGCAGATCCTTCAGCTCTCTGGCCTCGGCCCGGCGACGCTCCTCAAGGAGCACGGCATCGATGTCATGAGGGACATGCCGGGGATAGGCGGAAACCTGCAGGACCATTTACAGATTAGGGCCATCTTCAAGGTCGAAGGCGCCAAGACGCTGAATACCCTTGCCAACACCTTGACGGGCAAATCACGCATCGCCCTGCAATATGCGTTCCGTCGCTCGGGCCCAATGAGCATGGCTCCGAGCCAGCTTGGCGCCTTCACAAGGTCCGACCCGAGCCGTCCCCACGCCAATCTCGAATACCACGTCCAGCCGCTCAGCCTCGGTGCCTTTGGCGAGCCGCTCCATCCGTTCCCGGCCTTCACCGCCAGCGTCTGCAACCTCAATCCGAGCAGCCGCGGAACGGTGAGCATCCGCTCGCCCCGCTTCGACGAGGCGCCGGCGATCGCCCCGAACTATCTAGCGACCGATGATGATCGTAAAATCGCCGCCGACAGCCTTCGGCAGGTGCGCCACATCGTGTCCCAGCCGGCCCTGGCGAAATACCGACCGCAGGAGCTGAAGCCCGGCATTGAATTCCAATCGGACGACGAGCTGGTGAAGCTCGCGGGCGACATCGCCACGACGATCTTCCATCCGGTCGGGACCGCGAAGATGGGGAAGGGCGGCGATCCCATGGCCGTCGTCGATCAGCGGCTCCGCGTTCATGGCATCGCGGGCCTGCGGGTCGTTGACGCCAGCATCATGCCGACGATCACCAGCGGAAACACGAATTCACCGACGCTGATGATCGCGGAGAAGGCGGCTCGCTGGATCGTCAGCGGTCAATAGACGCGGTCCGCCGCTCCATCAACCTGCCTCGCTCACTCGGAACGTTACCTCGGGATCAATATCATGGCCAAAACAGATCGCTCAAACCTCCCGCTGTCCGGGGTCAAGGTCGTCGACTTCGGGCAATTCATCGCCGGACCGGCTGTCGCGATGATCCTTGGTGATCTCGGCGCGACCGTCATCCATGTCGATCCGCCCACGGGCCCGATGTGGGACAACCCGGCCAATGCCGTTCTTCACCGCAATAAGCTTCTCGTGAACATCGACCTCAAGACGGCGACTGGCCTAGCACAAGCCCATGAGCTGATCGCCGAAGCTGACATCGTGATCGAGAACTTCCGCCCGGGCGTCATGAAACGCCTCGGGTTGGACTTCGAAGCGTTGCGGGCCAGGCAGCTGGGCCTGATCACACTCTCCATTCCGGGTTTCGCGTCGAACGACGAGCTGCGCCGGGAATGGCGCGCCTTCGAGAGCGTGATCGCCGCGGCGTCCGGCGTCTATACAGACATGGGGCTCAACAGGGTCCTCATGGGAATCAATCCGTCCTTTTCGCCGCTCCCGCTGGCCTCGGCGTATGGCACGATGCTCGCGAGTTCGGCCGTGGTTCTGGCGCTTCAGTCTCGCGCCGTCACGGGACAGGGGGATCATATCGAAGTGCCGCTCGCCGCCGCGGTCATGGAGGGGCTCTCCTACAACTCGATCAAGATCGACGGGTATCCGGAGCGGTACAAGACGCAACGCGAAGAGGAGATCGAGCGCCGGCGATCCGAAGGCCGGCCGATGGACCTCAGCTACGATCAGCTACAGGATCTCCTGGACCCCTTTTACCGCAGCTACAAATGCGCCGACGACCGTATGTTCTATGTCGTTTGCCCCAGTCACAAGTACCACGCCAAGCGGTGCCTCCTGACTCTGGGAATCTACGACAGCCTGGTCGCCGAGGGGCTGGCCGAGGTCGAGGACACCTACCTTCCCCGGAGCGAATGGGAATCCGACGTGTCCCTCGGTGTCTATCCATTGCCCAAGTTCTGGGCCGACAAGATCACCGAGCGGATGAAGGCGATCTTCCTGACGCGCAGCGCCGCCGAATGGGAGAAGATTTTCGGCGAAGGAAAGTTTCCGGGCGCGCCTCATCGGTGGCTGGAAGAATGGATCCATGACCCCCATGCCGCCGCGACCGGGCTGATGATCGAGGTGGATGATCCGGTTTACGGTAAGATGCTTCAGCCAGGTCCCATGGCCTGGTTGGCCGGTAGTGGCGACGCCATGTTGTCACCCAGGCCGCGCCGACAGGTCGCCGTCGAAGAGGCGCTCGAGGCTCTCAGGGCCATCAAGACCGAGCTTCCACGCACGTCAACGACGCGAGCGCGTGGCGGCTGGCTGGACGGTGTCAAGGTTCTGGACCTCTGCAACGTCATCGCCGGACCGCATTCCGGCGCCTACCTCGCGCGCTTCGGCGCGGAAGTGATCAAGCTCGACCCGGCGAAGCCTTTCTATGACTGCTGGAATACTGTCATCTTCGGCATGTCTCACATGCGGAGCAAGCGATCGCTCCTCGCCGACATCCGGTCGTCGATGGGGCGCAACGTGCTGGACCGCCTCATAAAGTCCGTGGACGTCGTCATCTGGAACGCCACCGACCAGCAGGTCCAGCAAATGGGGCTCGATGCCGAAGGCCTCCGGGCGATCAACCCGAATGCCATCTTCTGCCAGTTGGATTGCTTCAGTGGTGTCCGGGCAGGTCCGAGGACGAATTACCTCGGATATGACGATCTCGTTCAGGCGGCCACGGGCATCATGCTTCGCTTCGGAGGTTCGATGGAGACGCCGGAGGAACATGCCCATGTCGGTACGATCGACGTGATGTGCGGTTTCGGCGCGGCGCTCGGGATCGCTGCCGCGTTGTACCAGAAGCGTCTCACCGGCCGGGTCGACCGGTCGAGGACCTCGTTGTCGGCGCTGAGCGGTCTCGCGCAGATGCCCTTTTGCCATGATTATCGGGGACGTAAGGCCTTTGACGAGCCCGCGGGTCGGGAGGTCAGAGGCAATAGCGAGCTCAACCGCTTTTACCGGACGTCGGAAGGCAGTTACCTCATGCTGTGCGCCTTGGAGGAGGACCTGCCCAAGCTCGGCGCGGTGGACGGCCTGCAAGGCGTCATGTCGGTCGCGCCAGGCGAACGAGCAGCCCTGCTCGAAGCCGCGTTTGTGAAGCTGCCGGTCGAGGAATGGTGCCGGAAACTGCGCGCGGTCGATGTCGGCGTAGCTCCTTGCGACAACATCGAGAGCATCCGCGCTCGGACGACTCGCGAGGCGGACGGGACGACAGGCATTGATCGGGGCAGTTATTCGTTCTCAACCTATGGAGACCATCCGAGCCGGCATGTGGTGACGCAACTCGATCCGTATGCGGTGCGCCCTGCTGCCGGCAAAGTCTATCCGTTGCGGCCAGCGGAGAAATTCGGTTCATCCACGCGCGAGATCCTTTCGGAGCTGCAGTATCCGCAGGGGCATATCGACGAGATGTGCGAAGCGGGTGCAATCAGCGAGAGCTGGAGCAGGGAGTATCTGCCGAGCTGATCAGCCGGTGTAATTCGGCTCCGAAAGTGGACTGTTATTCGGCGTGGATGTGATTCGGCTTCGAATGGCGACCCTCTAGTTTGTGGGTATGGCAACGACTTAGCGTGCCGATCGGCGTCCAAACCTCGCGCCGAATAGCAGTACTGGGCACGGAGCCACCCAAAAGCACCTCCGGTTGTATATGGTGCCGGGTTGCCTACAATGAAGCGCGTTAATTGGCCTAAGAGGGCATCAATGCGCGTGGCAATCCTGGTCGGCGTACCTATAACCGTCGCCTTTATGGCTTGGTTGTGAATCAGCACCGAAGTGGAACCCTACTGCTGGCCAGAGCTAAGTTGCTTATACTGTGGTCACAAATTCGGTCTGGATGGGTCCCGATTGGGACCCCGTGATCTTCGGAATTTCCATACTCACTTCAGCAGGTTAAATGCCTTTACAGTGGGGTTCCACGTCGGTGCTGATTCACATGCAGGCCATGCAATGTCAGGTGCGGCGTCTGCTCAAGTCGCTCAACAATGAAAACACGATGCGGCGCCAGCACCCGTTTGCGATGCCCGCCCATCTTGGCCGGCGGGACCGAGCCCGTCTTCCGGTAGCGCCGTAATCACTTCACCACCGATGATACCGCAACGCCGAATCGCACTGCCACAGATCGGCAACTCTCGCCGGCCAAAGCCGCCGACACCACGCGCTCACGAAGGTCATTGGAAAGAGGTCGGATCATCAGATGCTGGCCTCCTATCCAACCAACATCATGAATCATAAAAACTCTCAAAAGGGAATCCCTCGCGATTCCATCAATCGATGAAACGCTCTAGGCCCGAATGCCCGCCAGCATCACCTTCAGCTGGCGCTTTGCATCGCTCTTAAAAGCAGCGAATCGGGTGTCTGTTGTAGCGACGACCTTGCGGTAGAGCCCCTCGCTCAAGTAGCGGAACAGTTCGGCGACCGCTTTCACGTCAGTATCAGGAATCAGTAATCCCTCATCGACCATCTTGCGTACCCCGGTCGTGACCGCAGACATGTGGCGGTCGTTGATGGCTTTAAAGGTGGCATGATGTCGGCCTTCGTTCTCGGTAACCTCTGCTGCCGCAATCTGGCGCCATAGAGCATGGCTTGGCACGTCAGCGTCTTCGCGCAGATCGGCTTCGAGCACAGCGAGAAAAAAGTCGAGCGGATCTTTCCAACTTTTCGCAACGATCGTCGTGATCTCCGAGAGCGCGATTTCCCGGTCTTCCAGATAGAGCGCGATCAAGAGATCGAGCTTGGTCCCGAAATAGTTATAGACCGTCGGTGTCGAAAGTCCGGCCGCCGCTGCAATGTCCTCGATCGTCGGCTTGTCATATCCCTTGGCCGCGATCAGCGCTTTGGCAGCGAGCAACACTGCCCGCCGCCGTTCCTGCTTCTGCACTTCCCAAAGGGATGGCTTCTCCTGCCGTGCCGCCTGCTTCCGTGCCATCCGTTCCCCTTTGATTCGCTTCCGGCCCAATTTATCGGCCCGACAGCTCCGGAGGGTCAATGCCTGTTATCTGAATTATAGTTGACTATAATTCTTATAGGTGGATATAAATCTTTGAACAGACCGCAAGAGCTACCGTACTCAGCGCCCTCTCGAACGATGGTCGATTGTCCTTTTACCGCGCGGACAGGGCATTTGTTCATAGCGGAGTCGCGCCCTCCCCTGACCGTTCAAGTCGCTCACGGCGGAGAGGCTTGCGTCGGTCTTGATGGTAGCCGGGCGGAATCGCAGGGTGCGGCTCATCGACGTGGTGACGCTCGGCGCGGTCTCGGCTGGGGCACGGATCCTCATCTACAGACGATCGCTCGATCGAGGTCATTGCACTACTGCCAAAGGGGGGCGCACACCATGATACGTGAAGTTCTGATTGCCAGCCTAGCCGTGGCCCTGTTCGTGAGTCCCACGAAGGCTGACGACAAAGTGGTCAACGTTTACAATTGGTCGGACTACATCGGAGCGACAACCAACCACGACTTCACGGCCAAAACAGGCATCGCCGTGCAGTACGATGTGTTCGATTCCGCGGAGACTGTCTCGACCAAGATGCTGACTGGCAACACCGGTTACGACGTGGTGGTAACGAGCGGCGGCTTCCTGGTAGATCAGATCGGCGCTGGCGTCTTCATGAAGCTCGACAAAGCGAAGCTTCCCAGCCTTGCCAATCTCGATCCAGACGTGACGCGTGCTGCGGCTGCATTCGACCCGGGCAACCAGTATTCAGTGCCCTATTTCTGGGGCACCACTGGCATTGGCTACAATATCGACAAGATCAAGGAACGCGCCCCCGACGCGCCGGTCGACAGCCTCGCCATGGTCCTCGATCCGAAATGGGCTGCGAAGTTCAAGGATTGCGGGATCGCCATTCTGGACGCCGGCGACCAGATCCTACCGATCACCCTCAACTACCTCGGACTGGACCCCCGTTCGAAGAACCCTGCCGACTATGCTAAGGCGGCTGAGACGTTGAAGGCAATCCGGCCTTACGTGCGGTATTTCCACAGCTCCCAATACTTAAGTGATATCGCCAATGGCGAGATCTGCCTCAGCATCGGCTGGAGCGGCGACTTCTTCATTGCTAAGGCTCGGGCGGCGGAAGCGGGCGGCAAAGTCCACGTTGGTTATTCCATTCCCAAGGAAGGCACGATGGTATGGATCGACAACTTGGCAATTCCTGCGGACGCGCCTCACCCGGCAAACGCGCTAGCTTATATCAATTATCTGCTGGACGCCCGCGTCGCGGCCCAGAATGCGAGTGAGCTGCACACGGCCTCGCCCAATAAGGCAGCGCTGAAAGAGGGAATCATTCCGGCCGAGGACCTCAGCAACCCTGGTATCTACCCGTCGGATGCATTGAAATCAAAACTGTTCGGCGAAACCAGCACATCGCTGCAGATAAAGCGCTTGCGTTCACGCTTGTGGACGTCGATCAGGACAGGTGAGTGAAGTTCCCGAGGCACCCATCGTCAGCGAGAGAAAGTTAAGCCGGTCTCATTAGCGCGTCAGAAAAAACAGGGAGGAAGAATATGGGCAAATTATGTTTTGCAGAGTTCCTTGCCGCCAGTCTCATCGCCAGCGGACTGACCGTCATCGCCACGGCGGAGGCCGCTGATATCAAGACTCCGGCCAATGTCGCGGCGGCCGGGACGATTGTATACTGTTCCGACCTTTCCGCTCCGCCGCTGGAGTTCTTCGACGAGAACAGCCAAGCGACGGGCTTTGATGTTGATCTCGGCACGGAGATCGCTAAGCGCCTGGGCGTGAAGGCGGAGTGGTTGAACACGCCGTTCTCGGGAATTGTTCCGGCCTTGCTGGCCAAGAATTGCGATGCGGTCCTGTCTCAGTTGTTCGATAAGCCGGCGCGCCGCGAGGTGGTTGATTTCGTCGACTACATGTACAGCAGCCAGTCCCTGCTGGTACCCAAGGGCAATCCCAAGAACATCAAGAGTCTCGAAGATCTTTCGGGCCTCAAGATCGCGATTGAGAACGGGACGACCATGCAGAGCTTGATCGAGGAACAGAACAAGAAGTTCGCCGCGGCCGGAAAGCCGCCGGCTGAGGTTGTCGTCTTTCCGAAGGACAGTGACGCCCGGCAAGCGCTCCAGATCGGCCAGGTCGCGGTCTATGGCACCACCTTAGAAACGGCGGGTTATTTCCTGGAGAAGGCCGGCCCAGTCTTCGATATCGGCGGTGATCCATTCGCCCAGATATTGGCCGGCATTGCGATTCGCAAAGACGACGGTGAGTTGAAGACGGCGATCCAAGCCGCCTTCGACTCGATGAAATCGGATGGCACCTATCAATCCCTGCTAAAGAAATGGGGTCTTGCGGGTGACGAGCTGAAGTAGTCATGTGCCCGTAAGCGCCGCGTTGATTTTTGACTGTCGTGTTTTCGGCACTATCTGTTTCGGCCGTCGGGCGCCGATCTTTATGGCTCCGGTCGATCTCAGATGCAACCGTGCCCTGCCAGTTCCTGGGAGGCTGATCAGCCTCCCAGGAACTGGGTGCGCAATTTCCCGAGGTTCCAGATTGAAAACGCAATCACAGCTCGATGACACCACAATGCGGGCATTGCTCGGCAGCATCCGGGCGCCACAGCTGCCCTTGGAGCTGAT
Source organism: Terriglobia bacterium (assembly GCA_035539075.1). GTDB lineage: Bacteria > Pseudomonadota > Alphaproteobacteria > Dongiales > Dongiaceae > Dongia_B. Next base: position 13,784 of record DATLJB010000174.1, on the reverse strand, counting down.
TGCACGACGTGTCCAGGAGGCATACGGCCTCGCCGGTGAGTGGCACAGATTGAGCGGCGAGAGAGAGCAGAATCATCGGCTCGTCACCCCCGATGGCGCGTCGCTGGTGGTAAAAGTCGCCTCCCTTCAGGAGCCTTCGGAAAACCTTGCCTTCCAGGCCGAAGCGCTCGAACATCTCGCACGTGTCGACCGGGGTCTTGCCGTGCCACGATTGCGGCGGACTTACGACGGTCAGGCCAGTTGCGAGGTGGCCGACGAAGACGGCCGGCCTCACACCATGCGGGTCCTTTCCTTCCTTCCCGGCCGCCCTCTCTTTGGCCAATTAAAAGAGGGCAATCGAGCCTTGAATGCCGAAGACTTGGTGGCGCTCGGCGCCGCTCATGGACGGCTGGCGCGCGGCTTACAGGGCTTTCGAGGCAGTTGCACCCCTCAGGCGATGCCTTGGGATCTCAGCAATGGTCTCCTCTTTGGCGATTGGCTGTGGCCTCACATTCCGGCGTCCATCGCCGCCATTGTCGAAAAGCTGCTGCCGCGCCTTTCCAAGGTGATCGATGAGGAATTGCCCCGCCTTCGCTCGCAGGTCATCTATCACGATTTTCACGAGTCAAACGTGCTGGTGCGCTTTGACCCCGACCTGGTAGTGGAGGGCGTCATCGACTTCGGTGATATGGTCTTCGGTCCGGTAGCGCAAGATTTGGCGGTTTCCATTGCGTCGCTGATTCATTGGACGCCGGATCCTCTCTTCGCTGCAGCCGCCCTGGTGCGGGGGTACCAGCGCTTTATGCCACTGGAGGCGGCTGACCTGGCTGTTCTCAAGGATCTCGTGCTGGCACGCCTGGTGCTTCAGGTCGCGCTCGTTTCCTACCAGGGCGCAATACATGGCCGACGCGACAGCGACCTCGATGAACTGCAGTCACTCTATGTGGCGGCCATCTTGCGCATCAGCGCCGTTCAGGACGATGAGTTCATCGGCAGCATGATGCCATCAGTTGTGCCGGCTCCGGAAGTTGTCGCATCGACGTCAGCCGGTCCGACACCGGGGCTCTTGCGCCGCCGAGAGGCTGTTCTCGGCAAGACCTACACTTTCTACAACGAACCTCTTGAGCTAGTACGTGGTCGCGGCTGCAAGGTTTACGACGCCTTCGGCACTGAGTACCTCGACTGCTACAACAACGTCGCCAATTTAGGGCATTGCCACCCTTATGTTGTCGAGGCTCTCGCACGTCAAGCGAGTACCCTCAATACCAATTCGCGCTACCTGCACAAGGAAATTGTTCGGCTTGGCGAGCGGCTCTCCGCCACATTGCCTGCCAGCCTTGACACCTGGATCTTCGTCTGTACCGGCTCCGAAGCCAATGATCTCGCGGTTCGCTTATCTCAGGTGGTGACCGGGCGCGAGGGCGTGGTCGTCACCGAGAACAGCTATCACGGCAATACCTCGGTCGTCACCCCACTGTCGCTCATCGACTACGATATCAACGACAAACCGGATTGGGTGGCGGCCGTCCCCGCTCCCAATCTTTATCGCGGCATTCACCGATATGACGCGAACAATGCTGGCGAGAAATACGCGGGCTATATCGTTGACGCCACCCAACATCTGGAAGCGTCTGGCCATGGAGCGGCGGCGCTGCTGACCGACAGCATCTTTGATGCCAATGGAGCACTTGTGCCGCCAGCCGACTACATGTCACGCGCGTACGACGCAGCGGCTACTGCCGGAGCCCTCGCCATAGCCGATGAAGTTCAAATGGGGTTTGGGCGGTCCGGAACGCATATGTGGGGCTTTCAAGCCTTCGGGGTTGAGCCGGACATCGTCACGATGGGTAAGCCCATGGGTAACGGTCATCCTATTGCGGCGGTGGTCACCCGCCGCGAAATCGCTGAAGCAATCCAAAGACAGACCGGCTACTTCAACACCTTTGGCGGCAATACTGTCTCTGCGGTGGTGGCCAATGCCTGCCTGGACGTTCTCCAGGGCGAAGACCTGCAGGGCAACGCGGCCAGAAGCGGCGAGGCTCTGAGGGTCGGCCTCGATGAGCTATTCAATAGGCATGAGGTGGTTGGTCATGTTCACGGACGGGGCCTGTTTTGGGGCGTCGAACTCGTCTCCGACAGCAAGTCCCTCACACCGGCAAAGCTCGCTGCCCGTTGGGTCCGCGAACGCATGAAAGCTCTGGGTGTCTTGGTCTCGTCCACCGGTCCCCTGGGCAATATCATCAAAATCAGGCCGCCGCTTGTCTTCAGCCTTTCGGATGCGTCTCGGTGCCTCGCGGCACTCGATACGGCTCTGACGGAAATTCCGGCCGATCTGCGCTGACCGCGCCGCTGACTGAAGCCCGGCTCATTCATTCGACAACCCGTCCTTTCCTCGAACGCGACTTCGGGAGCAAGCATGCCATTTCCAGATCTGATCCATCCTGAGCTGGGAGCCTATACCAGCAGCGTCACCAAGCCAGATGACTTTGCCCAGTTTTGGACGTCCACCATCGCCGAGGCTCGACGAACGGACGGCGAGGTCAGTATTGTGCCGGCTCAGACGACACTTAAGGCTGTCGAAGTCTTTGACCTGACATTTCCGGGCTTTGGCGGGCACCCGATCAAGGGCTGGTTGATTTTGCCCCGCCTGCGCGAAGATCGGTTGCCCCTGGTGGTGCAGTTCATCGGCTATGGTGGAGGCCGTGGCTTGGCGCATGAACAGTTACATTGGGCGGCATCGGGGTTTGCTTATTTCCGCATGGATACCCGCGGGCAAGGCAGCGAATGGAGCGTCGGGGCGACTCCCGACCCGGTTGGTTCCACTTCAGCAATTCCCGGTTTCATGACGCGTGGCGTGCTGGACAAGAATGACTATTACTATCGGCGCGTCTTCACCGACGGTGTGCGAGCGATAGATGCGCTGGTGGGGCAGGACTTCATCGACCCCAAACGCGTCGCAGTTTGCGGTGACAGCCAGGGTGGCGGCATTTCGCTTGCCGTTGCCGGCATAGACCACCGGGTCAAGGCCGTCATGCCGGACGTGCCATTCCTATGCGACTACCGGCGCGGCATGCAGATCGCCGCGCGGGACCCCTACGGTGAAATCGTTCGCTTTCTCGCGCAACATCGAGAAAAGAAAGCTGCGGTTTTTCGAACCCTCGATTATTTCGATGGCGTCAACTTCGCCCGGCAGTCGAAGGCGGCGGCGCTGTTCTCCGTTGGTCTGATGGACGACATCTGCCCACCCTCAACGGTCTATGGTGCCTTCAACGCTTATGTCGGGGAAAAGACCATGGTGGAATACGAATTCAACAACCATGAGGGGGGCCAAGGCTACCAAGAGAGCAAGCAGATGGCTTGGCTAAGCAAGCTATTCGGGGCCGTCTGATTTTGGGTCATCAGATTATAACGTTTGAACTTGTGACGGGGTCCGGGCATTCGAGTGGTGCCATATGAAGCGCCTTCCTCGGCAAAGCGGTCGGCCTTGGAAGAGGTGCGACATGAGCAGTGTCCGCGATGCTAACCATTGCCTTATGTACCAAATCTCGATGGTCCTGCGCCTCGTCGCCAGGCCCCCCTTATGAGCGGTGTCAAAAAGACTGAACCCCACCGTCAAAGGGGTCCCTTTTGGATGCTTATCACCCCCTAAACGGGGTCCTTATTGGGCTCTGAATCATATTTGGTGCAGGCCTTGATCTTGTTCAGGCGGGTGGCACGAGCCGGGCGCGGAGCAGATCGAGCTTGGCGCGGCCGTACATCTGGCGCTTCACGAGTTTGAGCTTGGTGATCTGGCCTTCGGTTTGTCCGTTGGACCAAGGCTCGCTGAGCGCGGCTGCGACATCGATCCAGGCTGGAAGTTCGTTACTCTGCTGCCGTTGGACCATGCCGTGGAAGCGGTCGACCAGATCTTGGACTGCGGTGAGCGCGGGGATGGCCGCCTCTATCATGGCGACAAGGAATGCGTCCTGCCGCGATAACTGATCGCGCGCTATGGTCAAGAGGCGGGCGACAACGCGGGCGGATGGACACTTTTGTGGCATACCATCCGGCGCCGCTTCAGTCCGGCGGCGACGGGTCGCCCATTCGGTGATGACGCGGAGGCTGCCTGGAAAGCCGCTTTTCTTCAGGCGGCGCCAGAGCTCGGCGCCGTTCCGGCAGCCAGCGGTCCATTCGCTGTCGAGGGCGTCAAGCCAAAGTCCGAGAGAGTTCGCCCGGTTTCGAAACACGTCGGCGCGTCCACCGCGCAGGACCTGGCGAACGGTCTTCCTGCTGTAGCCTGTGGCGCGCACGATGGTCTTGATCGCCATTCCTGTGTCGGCCAGACGCCGGATGGCGGCGTCCGTTTCCTGGCGCCGCTGGTAGCCGTCATACTGCAAACGCTCAACATAAGTCAGGCGTGCCGGGTCGAGATCGCCGCCGCCCAGAGCTCGGCGGATCACGCGCATCGATTTGCGCACGATGTCCAGAAAGGCTTGGCTGGCATTCTCCATGAGGTGCCAGCGATCGGCGACCTGCCGTGCGCCCGGCAATGCGCGAGCCGCAGCATGGCCATAGCAGCCGCCGCGATCCCGTGAGATCGCGCGGATCCCCGGCCGTGCTCTGAGCCATGCTTCGACGGTGGCCGTTGCGCGATCCGGCAGCAGATCCACGATACAGCGGCGCTCCAAGTCGCAGATGATGGTGCCGTAGCGCTGGCCCCGCTTCCAGGCCCAATCATCAATGCCGATAATGGTCGGCGCGCTCCTCACTCCAGCCGCGTGTCGTCGCACCGAGCGAAGCAGCGTATCCTTGCTGACCGGCACCAGGAGGCGACGCGCGAGACTGGCTGCTGGCCGCCCGCCCAATGCCAGCCCCAGGTGGTGGACGATCCGTTCCAGGCGTGCCGTTCGACGCGCGAAGGCAGGCGCCAGCGCTTCTGAAAAGCGTTCGGTGAAGACCCGCTTCGGACAATCCGGAGCCACGCAACGGAACCGGCGGGCCAACAGGTTGATCCGGACGGACCGTCCGTGGGACGGCAAATCCGCCAATGTTCGTCGGTAATGGCTATGGATGTGCGTCGATCGGCGCCCGCACCTCGGGCAGATTGAGCCGGAGAAGCGGGATCGCCCGGTAATCCGGATCTGGTCGCCCACGAGTTCGATTTGGTCGATCAACAATCCCGTCGGGGCAAGCGCGTCACGGAACGCCTGTTGACGCATGGTGAACACCTCTGCTGGTCAAATTCACCAATATCAACGCGCCTGCACCAAATATGACTCAGAGCCCCTTTTGGATGCCGATATGGGGTCCCGAATCAACACTGATTGACAGGAGAGGTGCGCGGCCGTGGTCTAATGGCAGGTATAGAATGCGTCGCCGACCATACCAGCAAAAATCCGCTGAAGCTGGATCTCGAAGTTGGCAAACGCATCGACAAGCATTGCCAGGAGCTCGGGCTGCTCGTGCACCCCTTGATCAACATGTGCGTTATGTCGCCTCCCCTCGTGATTACCACAGACCAGATTGACGACATGGTGGGCATCCTGCGCCGGGGAATCTCGAAGACAATGGATGACTTGGTGCGCGAGGGGTTATGGACGGAGCTCAGTCATCCAAGACAACGCCGCTATAAGACGCGGGGATCTCAAATAGCTGTGAACCAGCACCGAAGTAGGCCCCCACCGTAGAGCCATCTAACCTGCTGAAGTGAGTACGGAAATTCCAAAGGTGATGGGGTCCAGATCGGCGCCGACCGCCCCCACGCAGATCGAATTGGTGATCATAATATCAGCAATTTGGCTCTGGTCAGCAGTAGGGTACCACTTCGGCGCTGATTCACAATCGGGGAACAGACTTGTCGCTCGCACCTCGACTCCTCACATCCAGAAAGCCTAACGATAACGCTTTCATTGGCATATTCGATGGCAGATTCCGGGTCGGATGTTTGAACACTCGTTGGTGCCAGAGCCCCTATCGCACGCCGAAACACAAAGCGTCCGCGCACCAAGGTCACCGTCGAGTTTTCCAGAGGCAAAGTTGGATAGTCTGCGGCTTCCAACAGAGGGAAGGTCAAGTTCAAAACTTCCTGGACGAACATCATCTCAAGGAGCAAAAAGCGGTACTCGACTCTCGCCTTGAGGACTTTGCATGCTTTGCAAGCTGATCAAATCGTTAGTATTTGGCTCGTACCTGCTGTTGTCGAATGTCGCTGTGGCGCAAACGTCAGCCACAGTCTTCCTGGAAGACATGACCTGGACAGAACTTCGGGACCAGGTGAATGGCGGCAAGACCACAATCATCATACCCATCGGCGGGACCGAACAAAGCGGCCCTTATGTGGCTCTCGGCAAGCATAATGCGCGTGTCAGGATCATATCCGGGAAGATCGCTGAAGAACTTGGAAATGCGATTATCGCTCCAGTTATTGCCTACGTACCGGAAGGTGGCTTTAACCCGCCGACTGAGCATATGAAATTTCCGGGCACAATCACTGTCTCAGACGATGCATTCGAAAAAACCTTAGAATCGGCCGCCAATAGTTTTGCGGTTCACGGCTTTAAAAATATTGTGTTCCTGGGCGATCACGGTGGATACCAAAAGGACCTCAAAACTGCGGTGTCTCGACTTAACAAGGCATGGGCCGGTTCGTCTGCCCGCGCGATTAATCCTCCCGAGTATTATCAGATGAGTTCGGACGGCTACGCCGAGATCCTGCACAAGCAGGGCTACCAGGACAACGAGATCGGGACGCATGCTGCGCTTGCTGATACGTCGCTGCAACTCGCTGTAGCGCCGCAAATGGTTCGGCAGACGGAGTTGAAGTCGGCACCAAAGCCAACCCAGGCTGACGGTGTCTATGGTGGCGATCCACGACGATCCACTGCCGAACTCGGAAAACTTGGCATTGACGCTATCGTCCGCGTGACGGTGCAGGCAATCCGACGCGACACTGGCAACCCCTGAAATTGCCCAATTTCTGATCTCATCCTGGAAGCTTTCATGTCTCACAAACGGTCATTGCACTTGGTATCCGCGTTAGCGATTGTCCTCTCGAGTCTTTTTATCGCCGAGGCCTCGGATGCTGAACCGCTGACATCCGTCTTTCCTGGAATGCCAACTGTAACCGATGACAAGAACCTTTATGGCGACGCGGGCGCCAATCACTTCAACCCTGCAGTTCAAGGCGCACTTTCTCGCGTCTATGTTCCTGACTTGCGCTCGAACAATGTTTACGTCATCGACCCAACCAACTTCACTGTAGTGGACAAATTTCCTGTCGGCCGCAGCCCGCAGCATGTCGTTCCCTCTTGGGATCTGCAGACACTCTGGGTCGCAAATAACGCTGAGGGCCGGACAGATGGCAGCTTAACGCCGATTGATCCTAAGACGGGCAAACCTGGCCAAGCGGTGATGGTCGATGACCCCTACAACATGTACTTCACACCGGATGGCCAAGAGGCCATCGTGGTTGCGGAAGCGCATGCGCGGCTCGACTTTCGCGATCCGCATACGATGGCATTAAAATCGAGTCTGGATGTTCCCAAGTGCAAGGGCATCAACCACGCGGACTTCTCGATTGACGGCAAGTACGTGATCTTCACGTGCGAGTTCGATGGCGGCCTCGCGAAGATTGACATGGTCAACCGAAAAGTGCTCGGCTATCTGCAGCTCGAAAAGAAGGGGATGCCGCAGGACATCAGAGTTTCGCCTGATGGCAAGGTCTTTTATGTCGCGGACATGAAGGCCGGCGGCGTGCACCTGATCGACGGGAACAGCTTCGCTAAGATTGGATTCATTGCTACGGGCGTCGGCGCCCATGGCCTCTACCCTAGCCGTGATGGAAGCAAGCTATATGTCGCCAATCGGGGGACCGACCAGATCCATGGGAAGCCGTTGGGCAAAGGCAGCGTCTCGATTATCGATTTCGGCAGCCGGAGCATTGTTGGCAATTGGCCGATCCCTGGCGGGGGGAGCCCGGACATGGGCAACGTGAGTGCCGACGGTAAATACCTTTGGCTGTCCGGCCGTTATGACGACGTCGTATACGCCATCGATACCGATACTGGGAGCGTCAAGGTAATTCATGTCGGCATGGAGCCGCACGGCCTAACGGTTTGGCCGCAGCCAGGGCGTTATTCCCTGGGACACACCGGCAATATGCGGTAAAATTCGGCGATTGCTGGCGCTTCTGATCTGACTGAGGTACTCGCCCATGAGGACAGATGTGTTGATAGAAAACCTTGCTGCGGACCTCCGCCCTGTACGGCGGCTACCAGGCTCGACGTGCCGGACAATCTATTGGCTGATCCCGTTGCTTCTGGCATCCGTTTCGCTCCTCTTAGGGCTGGCACGGTCAGACACCTTAGGGACGTTAAACATACGGTTCGAGCGATGGGAAATGGGGGTTGCGGCAATGACATCCGTGATTTCTGCGTTCGGCGCTTTCTCGGCCAGCAAGCCTGATCGGCCACTGTGGGTGTCATACCTACCAGTGCCATTTTTGGCCGCGTGGCTTGGCCTTCTCGCTGTCGGACTGTGGTCGGAGATGCCTGGACATCCGTTGTCGGTATTGGACTTCATGCCAGCCAGAAGTTGTGTGCTACTTCTGATCAGCTTTTCCCTTCTGCCCATGATCATGTTGACGGTGATGCTGAGGCGGGCAGCACCACTTCTGGCACGCCGAAGTGCGGTTCTGGCCGGTTTAGCCAGCGCTAGTTTCGCCGTGGTAATGTTGCGTTTGGCGCTCTTTCACGCATCCACTTTAATGCCGGAAATGATCACAGAGCATATTGGAAGCCTGATCACCCTAGGTATCGTTACCAGCGCCTTCTACAAAGTGTTGCTTCCGTGCCGCACGTCATGCCCTGGGGAGTACTGATCGCCAGGCGGATAGATTATTTCTTTGTTTGACAGTCCACCAGGATGTCCCTTGCTATCGGCGCCGCCACCGCCGAACCTCCCCCACCGTGTTCCACAACGACCGCACAGGCATATTTTGGCGCCGCAACCGGTGCGAATGCGATGAAGAGCGCATGATCTCGCCGGGACCAGGGCAAATCCTCGTTCTTAATTACGCCCGCCCTACGTTCGGCTAATGAGATGCGGCGCACTTGGGATGTGCCAGACTTTCCGGCCATTTCCATCCCAGGAATATCAATGCGAGCGGCAAAGGCTGTTCCTTGGCGATCATTCGTCACCAGATTCATTCCTCCAGTCACGATTTCAAGCCAGCGAGGGTCGATGCCAATTTCTCCGTTTGCTTGCTGCCCTTCTTGCGGCAACACGAAGTACGGTGTAATTCGGCGTCCGCCGTTTGCCAACTGTGCAGCCATGGTCGCAAGCTGAAGCGGCGTTGCAAGGACGTAGCCTTGCCCGATGGCAGACACCAACGTCTCGCCTTGCTGCCAAGGTGCACCCAGTGCGGCTCGCTTCCAGCCGGTAGACGGGATGAGCCCTGAGCGTTCGCTAGGCAGGTCGACACCAGTAATTTGGCCCAGGCCAAAGCGCTTGGCCATCTCCGCAACAGCATCGATTCCGATACGCCTAGCCATCTCGTAAAAGTAGACGTCGCATGAGTGCTGAATGGCGCTGACCATCGATACGCGACCATGACCACCCTTCTTCCAGCAGTGAAATTTGGCGTTGCCGAGAGTATAGACACCTGAACACATGACCTCTGCTGCCGGATCTATTCCCGCCTTCAGAATTGCCAGGGCTGTAATCGGTTTGAACGTCGAACCTGGTGCATACTGGCCAGAAATTGCCTTATTCGTCAGCGGCTGGAATTCGTCGCTTGTCAGACGGCGCCAGTAGTCTGCGCTAATTCCGTGATAGAAGGCCGACGGATCATAACCCGGCGCGGATGCCATCGCGAGAATTGCACCTGATTCCACATCCAGCACCACTGCAGCGCCAGAGAGCTGGCTGACTAAGCGCTGGTGGGCAAATGATTGCAACCTCACATCCAGTGTTGTCGTCAGATTCGAACCTGATTTTGCTTCTTGCCGACCGAGCTGTCGCATCACCCGTCCGCTTGCGTTGACTTCCTCCTGCGCCGTACCAGCCTCACCTAACAGCAGCTCTTCGTATTGCTTTTCGAGCCCGGCCTTCCCATTTCGCAGACCTGGCGTCGCAAGCGATGGATTGTTGGCGACGTCTTCTTCGGATGGGCTGGCGACATAGCCAAGAATGTGTGAGGCGATCCCCCCATAAGGGTAGTCTCTCTTCTCGTCCATTTGCACAGACACACCCAGTAGGTCCGGCAAGTTCAATTCCACCTTCGAGATGTCTTCCATTGACAGCTCTTCGACGACCACTACAGGAATAAACGGTCGCTGATGCTTGAGTTTGGTTGCAACTCTCGCAGCTTGCCCTTCTGTTAGAGGCGTGAGTTCTGTCAGGTGTTGGAGCACATCGTCGACATCCGCCGCTTGCTCGGCGGTGATTTCCACTCGATAAGTCGGAGTGTTGTCAGCAATAGGTGTGCCGTAGCGATCCAGCACCAAGCCTCGCCTTGGCGGAAGCACCCGGAGATTAATTCGGTTCTTGTCGGACAGTGCTTGGTATTTGTCGCGCTCGACAACCTGCAGGTAATACATACGGCTGACCAAGCCGCCAAGTAACGCGAGCTGGCCGCCTGCCATTAACATCGCTCTTCGACTAAAGACGCGCCTGATTTTCGGCTGTTCGTGGAATCTCACGAATGTTCTCAGTGGTAATGCTGCACGAGCGGCGTTTCGAGCCGGTCGCGCGCCAATATTTAACGGACGCAGAGCGTTCGTCGGTTTGCATAGATCTGTGGCTGCGCAGCAAAGCGTGACCGCTGGACGCGCTCAAAGTTGAATAGATGCCGGGGGATGGATTTCGGGTTCTATTCCGTGAGAGACCGTCCATGCGTCGGGTGGCAGGCGATAAGGACTTCGCTCACCTGCTGCAGGCGAGTTAAACGCTGCCGCCTGACGGGTGTTCCAGGGCGTCGAGCATTGACCATGTACGCCCCGGTGCTCCTTTATGGACACCGGCTTGACGCCCGCATCACTCATCTGGATTGTACCTGCGGTGTCAGCGTGGGCATCCATAAACGCATCGGCCACGTTACACCAGACCATCAGAGTCACCAGAAGAATGGTGAGCGGAACCAGCAGTCTCTTTATTTGTCCGGTGGCTACTAGTGTCATACGTGTCGTCGAGCAGCGCAAATGAGCGACGAAAATGCTCTCTCATTCCTGGAGGGCATGGCACTTTAAGGCTTCCCACAGAGGGAAGGTCAAGGCCTGGACGTAGGCTCGCCGGGTAGCTCAGAATGACATCATGAGAACTTCGACAGTGATGTTTTCAAGTTCGTGATTTCCCTTGAACGCCAGAAAGCCCGTTTCCCAATGAAAAGAAGCCATGCCGTCGCCATTGCGGTCTCTCTTGGTGCCTTGGCAATTATAGGTACCCAGATCGCGTGGCAGGCGAGGCAGGCACCGACTTATATAGAAATCGATGCTGGCGTGATCGCCATGGGCAAGGACCTATATAGTCAGCGGTGCGCCAGTTGCCATGGCATCAAATTGGAAGGTCAGCCTAACTGGATGCAACGCAAGCCTGACGGAAAGCTCCCAGCTCCGCCCCATGATGCAACTGGCCACACTTGGCATCACAGCGACGCTGATCTTTTCAAGATCGTTAAGAACGGGGTCCAGGCGTTTGCCGGAAAAGATTACAAAACTGATATGCCGTCCTTTGAAGCGACGCTCTCCGACGACCAAATTAAGGCAACGATTGCCTTCATTAAAAGCACTTGGCCCGAAAAGCAGCGCAACTTTCAGGAACAAATTTCAAAAAATGCCCAAGGAACTATGGGTAACTGATAGCCTCCGGACTGCGAAGGCTTAACCTGCGTCGCCCAATAGGAGTTATCTCAGCTCCTTCATGAAGACCGCGCAGAATGATGTCACGCTGCGCTATGGTATTGAGCTAGATCAAGGCTGCACCTATCTTCAGGGTGTAACAGGGATTGCATGATGCCCTTCACTGCTTCACATCTTCTCAGGACATTGACCGCCGTGCTCGTTACGGTGGCATTTGCCCTGCTGCCTATGATGGAAGCCGCAATGGCTGACGCATCTCACGGAGGAATGCACGCCGTTCCCGGCTGTTCGAGCGAACTTCAGCCGGGGATGGGTCAGCAAAATGCGATGCAGGACGTCGGAAGCGCGAAATCGGGGGAATGCAATCAATCCCCGGTCCAGAAGGCCAACTGCTGCTTCGGAACGTCTTGTCCCTCCGTTCAGATGCTGGAGTCGCCGAGTTTTGCAGTGCCCGCTCTTGGCCTGGCTCTGACCATTGAGCCAACAGCCACAGCGACGAGCGAGCGCGGTTTACATCCGGCTCCTACGCCACGCCCTCCGCGTCTATCCATTTGACATAGTCGGTTTGATCGCTCGGCTCCGATGTGAACGCGGAGCGACGCATCTATCCAATATCGCGAGGGCGCTAGAACGCGCCTTCGGACTTGTCAGATGAATAGGAACACTCCATGAATCGGAATCTATCAAGACGCAACTTTCTTGCGTATTCAACTGCAACAGCGGCAGCAGGTTTAGTCTCTGCTTTCCCTTCCTTTCAGAGCTTAGCCGAGGCAGCGGCGCCGACCGAACTGCGGATCGTGCAGCGCAATCTGGAAGTCCTTGGAAAGTCCGCTAAGGTCTTTGGAATCCTTCGCGCCAACGGCGAGCCAGGCCTTTTCCTGGAGCCAGGTGAGCGGTTCAATGTGATGTTGCAAAATCAGGCAGGCGAGGACGCTGTCATTCACTGGCATGGCATGACGCCGCCCTACCTTCAGGATGGTGTCGCAGATGCGAAGCGGCCCCTCATACCAACAGGGAAGTCGGCTTCATATGATTTCGCCCCACAGACAGGCACGCACTGGATGCATTCGCATCACGGCCTTCAGGAGCAGTTGCTGATGGCTGCGCCACTGATCGTGCGCAGCAAAGAGGATATGGCGGCGGATCTCCAAGAGGTTACCGTTCTGCTTCATGACTTCACTTTCAAGAACCCGGCCGATCTGCTGGCTAGCTTGACCAAAGGTAAAGGTTCCGCTGCTGCTCAAGGCATGAACATGCAAGGCATGGATATGTCTGGAGCTGGTAACATGAACATGCCGGGCATGGACATGTCTGGCGGGTCGTCGCCAAGCACGCAACCAAGTCAGACGCCCACAGGCTCGATGTCAGGGTCTATGCAAATGGATCTGAATGACGTTGACTACGATGCGTATCTTGCCAACGACCGGACACTGGAGGACCCGCAGATTGTCCAGATCGAACGCAATGGACGCGTCCGCCTACGTCTGATCAATGGAGCCACGTCCACGGCGTTCACCCTCAATCTCGGAGAATTATCCGGCGAGTTGATCGCCGTGGATGGCAATCCCGTCAAGCCGATCAAGGGGAACCGGTTCGGCGTTTCGATGGGGCAGCGGCTCGATGTTCTAATCGATCTGCCTGGCTCGGGAGCCTTTCCCATCTTGGCTCAACGGGAAGGTGACTTCGCTCAAACGGGTATCATCCTTGCGTCACCAGGCGCAAACATCACGAAAATAGCCAGTACCGGCTCTCAGAAGGGCGGTATCCTTGACTTAACGCTGGAAGCAACGTTGCGGGCACTGCAGCCGCTTACCCCCCGCACTGTGGATGTCACCCACAAGGTCGCTTTGACCGGATCCATGGAGCCCTACGTCTGGTCGATCAATGGCCTGACCTGGGCAAATCATCGGCCGCTTATGGTGAGCGAAGGCCAGCGGGTTGTCCTGGAGATGACGAATCAGACCATGATGG
>DATLJB010000173.1:0-7031 GCA_035539075.1 Terriglobia bacterium | reverse complement strand
AACCCGCGGCAGACCCGGCATGGTCATGATCTCGCCGCAGATGACGACGATGAATTCCGCACCGGCCGACAGACGAATCTCACGCACCGGCAGGGTATGGCCCGAGGGGGCACCCTTGGCATTCGGATCGGTCGAGAAGCTGTACTGGGTTTTCGCCATGCAGACCGGGTAATGACCGAAACCGGCCTTATCCAGTTCCGCAAAGCGATCGCGCACCGACTTCTCGGCATTGACGTCCGCCGCCCCGTACAGCGACTTGGCGATGGTGCGGACCTTCTCGAACAGCGGCATCTCGTCCGGATAGAGCGGCTTGAAGTTGCTCGGCGTCTCGGTCATCTTGACGACCGCATGCGCCAGTTCCTCGATGCCGGCCGAACCCGACGACCAGTGATTGCACTCGATCGCCTGGCTGCCGAGATCAGCGCAGAGCTGCTTGACGGCTGCCAGTTCGGCATCGGTGTCGGCGATGAAGCGGTTGATGGCGACCACAGCCTGCACACCGAACTTCTTCACGTTCTCGATGTGACGGGCGAGATTGGCGCCGCCCTTCTTCACCGCCTCGACGTTTTCCTTGCCGAGATCTTCCTTGGCGACACCGCCATGCATCTTGAGCGCGCGGACGGTGGCGACGATGACCGCAGCCGCCGGCTTCAGGCCTGCCTTGCGGCACTTGATGTCGAAGAACTTCTCGGCGCCGAGATCGGCACCGAAACCAGCTTCGGTCACCACGTAATCGGCCAGCTTCAGCGCGGTGGTCGTGGCGATCACCGAGTTGCAGCCATGGGCGATATTGGCGAACGGGCCACCATGGATGAAGGCCGGGTTGTTTTCCAGGGTCTGCACCAGGTTCGGGGCAATCGCATCCTTGAGGAGAACGGTCATCGCGCCGTCAGCCTTAAGGTCGCGGGCGTAGATCGCCTTCTTGTCGCGGGTATAGCCGACGATGATGTTGCCGAGGCGCTTGGTCAGGTCGGCGAGATCGGTCGACAGGCAGAAGATCGCCATGATTTCCGAGGCGACGGTGATGTCGAAGCCGTCTTCGCGCGGGAAACCGTTGGAAACACCGCCCAGCGAATTGGTGATCTGACGGAGCGCACGGTCGTTCATGTCCATGACACGGCGCCAGGAGACGCGGCGGCTGTCGAAGCCGAGCTCGTTGCCCCAATAGATATGGTTGTCGATCAGCGCCGAAAGCAGGTTATGGGCGGTGCCGATGGCATGGAAGTCGCCGGTGAAATGCAGGTTGATGTCTTCCATCGGCACGACCTGGGCGTAGCCGCCGCCGGCCGCACCGCCCTTGACGCCGAAGCACGGCCCGAGGCTCGGCTCGCGCAGGCAGATGATCGCCTTCTTGCCGATGCGGTTGAGGCCGTCGCCGAGGCCGACCGTGGTCGTGGTCTTGCCTTCGCCGGCCGGGGTCGGGTTGATCGCCGTGACCAGGATGAGCTTGCCATCCTTCTGGCCCTTCAGCGACTTGATGTAATCCATCGAGATCTTGGCCTTGGTATGGCCGAAGGGCAGCAAATGCTCTTCCTGGATACCGAGCTTCGCCGCAACCTCGCGGATCGGCTTCATTTTTGCCTCGCGGGCAATCTCGATATCACTCCCGACCTTCTTCGTCATCGCAGCGCTCCCACGTACTCATCTGGTTGGTAAATCAGGGTCAAATGATTGGCAATCCCGAGGGTTCGAGGCCAATCGGCGGTCGAACCCGGGGATCATCCGGTCGGCAGAGATTACGGGCTTTCGATTGCCGATTTCCGCCTATCGGCGACGGGAAATTGTCGTTTTTGCGGCTGATCGGTCGCCTGACCGATCAGCCGTGCAGCCTCAACGATCCCCTCGGCAACCCCCTAGCAATCCAGGGTGTTCTGCCGTTCCCACTCGGTCAGATGGCGGCTATAGGCGTTCCAGTCGGCATATTTCAGCTTGCAGTAGCTGTCCACAAAACTGTCACCGAGCTGTTCGCGAATGACCTTGCTCTTTTCCATCAGGCGGATGGCATCGAGCAGGTTAAGTGGCAGTTTCTTGCCGTTTTTCACCGTATGGCCGTCGGTATACATATTGATATCGAGGCGCTTGCCCGGATCGCGCTTGTTGACGATGCCGTCGATCCCGGCGCTCAGCAGGCCGGCCTGCAGCAGATAGGGATTGGTGGCGCCATCGGCGAGGCGGACCTCGAAGCGCCCGGCATCGGGGACGCGGACCATATGGGTCCGGTTGTTGCCGGTCCAGGTGATGGTGTTCGGCGCCCAGGTCGCCCCGGAGGTCGTCCGCGGCGCATTGATGCGCTTATAGGAATTGACCGAGGGATTGAGGATCGCACAGAGTTCGTCGGCGCTGTGCATGATGCCGCCGAGCACCGCATAGCCGAGTTTCGAGAGGCCAAGTTCGCCCTTCGGGTCGCTGAACATGTTCTTGTTGCCGGCCTTGTCCCAGAAGGAGACATGGGCATGGCAGCCATTGCCGGTCAGATTGCTGAAGGGCTTCGGCATGAAGGTCGCGCGCATGCCGTGCTTCTCCGCGATCGACTTCACCATGTATTTGAAGAAGACATGGCGGTCCGCCGTCACCAGGCAATCGTCATATTCCCAGTTCATTTCGAACTGGCCGTTGGCGTCTTCATGGTCGTTCTGATAGGGCTTCCAGCCCAGCGCCAGCATGCTGTCGCAGATTTCCGTGATGACATCATAGCGCCGCATCAGCGCCTGCTGGTCATAGCAGGGCTTCTCCGCCGTATCGGCCTCGTCGGCAACCGCCTTGCCGTCCGGGGTGATCAGGAAATACTCGCATTCGACGCCGCTCTTCATACGATAGCCGAGCTTGGCCGCGTCGGCGACCTTGCGCTTCAGCAGATTGCGGGGGGCATCATCGACCGGCTTGCCATCCATCCAGAGATCACCTGCGAGCCAGCCCACTTCCGGCTTCCAGGGAAGCTGGATGAGGCTTTCCGGATCCGGCTTCGAAAAAAGATCGGGATGGGCCGGCGTCATATCCAGCCAAGTGGCAAAACCGGCGAAGCCGGCGCCCTCACGCTGCATGCCGCCAATCGCCTGTGCCGGCACCAGCTTTGCCCGCAGATGGCCGAAGAGATCGACATAGCTGATGAGGAAGTACTTGATCTTGCGTTCCTTGGCGACCTTGCTGAGATCGATGCTCATGAGAATTCCCCTAACCTTGGCACTTTGGCCATTTATTGATGACTGAAAAACCGGCGGCGAAAATCGCCGCCGGTGAACCTCCCTTGGTGACTGATCAGTAGCCCCCCTGCCCGGGAATCCAATTGGTGCCGGCCAGCGGAACTCCGGCCATTGCGGCCGATTCCACGGTCAAGGCCACCAGATCTTCGGGCTCAAGATTGTGCACATGACTCTTGCCGCAAGCACGGGCGATGATCTGCGTTTCCATCGTCATCACCGCGAGATAGTTGGCAAGGCGACGCCCGGCCTTCACCGGATCGAGCCGAGCCGCCAGCTCCGGGTCCTGCGTGGTGATGCCGGCCGGGTCGCGGCCTTCATGCCAGTCGTCATAGGCACCGGCGGTGGTTCCGAGCTTCCGATATTCCTCTTCCCACTTCGGATCGTTGTCACCGAGGGCAATCAGCGCAGCGGTACCGATCGCCGTGGCATCGGCCCCCAGCGCCAGGGCCTTGGCCACATCGGCGCCATTGCGGATGCCGCCGGAGACAATCAGCTGCACCTTGCGATGCATGTCGAGATCCTGCAGCGCCTTCACCGCCGGCCGGATCGCCGAGAGAATGGGCAAGCCGACATGCTCGATAAAGACTTCCTGAGTCGCCGCCGTACCGCCCTGCATGCCGTCCAGCACGACGACATCAGCACCGGCCTTTACCGCCAGTGCCGTGTCGAAATAGGGGCGCGTGGCGCCGACCTTCACATAGATCGGCTTTTCCCAGTTGGTGATCTCACGCAGTTCCTGGATCTTGATGGTGAGATCGTCCGGACCGGTCCAGTCGGGATGGCGACAGGCGCTGCGCTGGTCGATGCCCTTCGGCAGGTTGCGCATCTTGGCGACGCGATCAGAGATCTTCTGGCCGAGCAGCATGCCGCCGCCACCGGGTTTCGCGCCCTGGCCAACCACCACCTCGATGGCATCGGCCTTGCGCAGGTCATTGGGATTCATGCCGTAGCGCGACGGCAGATACTGATAGACGAGAATGCTCGATTGGCCGCGCTCTTCCGGCGTCATGCCGCCATCCCCCGTGGTGGTGCTGGTGCCCATCTTGCTGGCACCCCGGCCGAGGGCTTCCTTGGCCGGACCGGATAGGGCGCCGAAGCTCATGCCGGCGATGGTGATGGGGATCTTCAGCTCGATCGGCTTCTTGGCAAAGCGCGTCCCAAGCACGACATTGGTGCCGCATTTCTCGCGATAACCTTCGAGAGGATATCGCGAGATCGAGGCACCGAGGAACAGCAGGTCGTCGAAATGCGGCACCCGCCGCTTGGTGCCGCCGCCGCGGATATCATAGATGCCGGTGGCGGCAGCGCGGTGGATCTCGGCGATGGCATGCTGGTCGAAAGTCGCCGAAAAGCGCGGCGGCGTATAAAAAGGCGTATTCGAAGCGCTCATATCGGAGATCTCTCGTCAGTAAGCGTCGACATTGTCGACATGGAAATTATAGAGACGGCGGGCCGAACCAAAGCGCTTGAAACTGCGCGGATCGGCCTCGATGCCCGCACTCTTGAGCAGGCGCTCAAGCTTGGCGAGATGATGCGGCGTCATCTTCTTCTCGACGCAGTCGGAACCGAGGCTTTCGACCTTGCCCTGAACATAGAGCCGCGCTTCATAGATCGAGTCCCCGAGGCTCGCCCCGGCATCGCCACAGACGACGAGATTACCGCTCTGGGCCATGAAGGCACTCATCGCCCCGACCGAGCCCTTGACGACGATATCGACGCCCTTCATGGAGATGCCACAGCGCGTGCCGGCATCGCCCTCGATCACCAGCAGGCCGCCTTGTGCCGTGGCACCCGCAGCCGAACTGGCATTGCCCTTCACCCGCACTTCGCCCGACATCATGTTTTCGCCCACGCCGATGCCGCATTGGCCATGGATGATCACAGTGGCTTCCTGGTTCATACCGGCGCAGTAATAGCCGATATGGCCGTCGATATGGACTTCGATCGGCTGCGTCAGGCCGACGGCGCAGGCATGCTCGCCATGCAGGTGGGTCAGCCTCCAGACCCGTTCGTTGGTATCAGGCGGAAGCGATTGCAGCCGCTGATTGACTTCGCGCAGCGGTGTCTTGGTCAAATCGATTTCGTTCATGGTGATTACTGCAGGCTCCAGGTGTAAACGGTCGAGGGTGCGGGTTCCCAGATCTTCGCCTTCTCGACATTGGGGAGATAAGCGAGGCTGCGGAATTCAGACGCCATCGCCACCCAATCGTCATTCTCCGCCATCACCGCCGGCTTGCAGGCGATGCCGTCGCGCACCACGGCAAAGCCGTCCTTGGTGCCCATGGTGAAGGTGAAGAAGCCGTCGAGATCCTTGAGGCCGGCTTCCATCGCTTCCTTGAGCGAGGCGCCTTCGGAAAGACGATAGGCAAAATAGCGAGCAGCCACCTCGGAATCATTGTCCGTATCGAATTCCTGGCCATGCTTGCGCAGCCAGCGGCGCAAATCGTTGTGATTGCTGAGCGAGCCGTTATGGACCAGACACATATCCGAAGCGGGCGTAAAGGGATGCGAGTGCTCGGTGGTGACGGCGCTTTCGGTCGCCATGCGGGTATGGCCGATAGCGTGGCTGCCTTCCATCTGACGCAGGCCGTAACGCGCGGCAACTTCCGCCGGCAGGCCCATGTCCTTGTAGACCTCCATCAGATGACCGTAGCCCATGATGCGGACATCCGGATGCTCCGCCTTCAGCCAGGGCAGCACATGGTCTTCATGCGCCTGGGCAACCAGCAGCGCATGATTGCCCTTCTGGGTGATGTCGGTCTCGGCATTCAGCGCAACCCCGAGATCGCCGGATAGCTCGCGCCAGGGGTAGTTGGTATCGGCATTGAACAGGGTGAGCTTGCAGCGGTCCTTGGCCACCGGGCGATGATAGACGGCGATGCCGGCACTGTCCGGCCCGCGCTCCGTCATCCCGATGAGCATAGTTTCAAGATGGGCGCCCAGCTTGCTGCGCAGACTGGGGTTCTTCAGAAATAATCCGACGATCCCGCACATGATGGATACCTCGACATTGGTTGCTTCAGCCAACCGAAACGGCCTGACTAAAGCCTAATCGAGTCCCGATGGGGATTCAAGTGCAGTAAATAATTTTTCCTGTGAGGAAAGTCGATTTTCCCGACTCCCCCGGATCCTCATCCCTAATCGCCGTCGCTCTGGCTACGGAGATAGGTGATCACAGAGATGTATTTGGCCGGCAATTTGCGCAATTCTTCCGGCCCGTGGGGGGCATCGGCATCGAAAAAGAGGCTGTCGCCCGGCCGCAGCAGATAGGTCTTGTCACCGTGCCGGTAGCCTACTTCCCCCTCGAGCATGTAGATGAACTCGATGCCATCATGCTGGAAAACGGGAAAAACGTCGGAATCCTGGCTGAGGGTAATGAGATAAGGTTCCACCGCCAGGCTGCGGCTCAAGGAATGCCCGAGGAGCTGATATTGATGGCCAGCCCGGGTGCCGCGACGCTCGATGGTCAACCCCTGCCCGGCCTGCACGAAGGTCGCATTGCGCTCCTCCTCGAATTTGCGGAACAGCGCCGTCACCGGCACGTGCAGCGCCCGCGACAATTCCTGCAGCGTCGCCAAGGAAGGCGAGGTCTGGCCGTTCTCGATCTTCGACAGCATGCCGGCCGACAAATTGGCCGCCGCCGCCAGTTCCGCCACCGTCATGTTCAACTGGCGGCGAAAATCCCGCACCTCGCGGCCGATCGACTTTTCCAGGCCACCCTCGCGCTCGCCCGAGCGGTGCGGATCCTGGAAGGTCATTTCCGGACCGGTCTTGGCGCTTTCCGCCATCGCTGTCTTGGAGGGCGTCACGGCCTCGTCATTGGCGGCCTTC
>DATLJB010000172.1:0-21809 GCA_035539075.1 Terriglobia bacterium | reverse complement strand
CATCATGGCCGATTGCCCGGATCTCGATGCCGCCGCGACCGCCGCGGCCTGGGGCATCTTCTTCAACCAGGGCGAGGTCTGCAATGCCGGTTCGCGCCTGATCGTCGAGGAATCGATCAAGGACGAAGTCCTGGAACGCATCAAGGCCGTCAGCCAGAAGCTGCAGCCGGGCGACCCGCTCGACCCGAAGACCAAGATGGGCGCCATGGTCGATGAATCGCAGATGAGCCGCGTCCTCGGCTATATCGACACCGGCAAGAAGGAAGGCGCCCAACTGCGCTTCGGCGGCAACCGCGTCCGCAGCGAGACCGGCGGCTACTACATCGAGCCGACCCTGTTCGATGGCGTCAACAACCAGATGAAGATCGCCCAGGAGGAGATCTTCGGCCCGGTGCTCTCCACCCTGACCTTCAAGGATTACGAGGACGCCATCAAGATCGGCAATGATACGATCTACGGTCTCGCCGCCGCGGTCTGGACCCGGGACATCAACAAGGCCTTCAAGACCGCCAATGCGCTACGCGCCGGCGTGGTCTGGGTCAATTGCTTCGATAACGGCCATATCTCGTCGCCCTTCGGCGGCTTCAAGCAATCCGGCTTCGGCCGCGACAAGTCGCTGCATGCGCTGGAGAAGTATACCGAGCTGAAGGCGACCTGGATCCATATCGGCTGATCCCGGCACCAACGCGATGGAATGAAAAGGGGGAGCCGCAAGGCTCCCCCTTTTTTTACGACCGTCGCCAGTCGGATATCAGCTTCTCAATGTGCCTGAGCGGCGGCACGCAGCGCCATCTGCTCATCGAGCTGGCGTTGACGCTCCTTGCGCCGCATCCAGATGCTGGAGATCACCACGCCGCAGGCGACGATGCCGATGATGATGGTGGCCAGGGCATTGACTTTCGGATCAAGACCCAGGCGAACCTTGGAGAAGATCACCTGCGGCAAGGTCGTGGTGCCCGGGCCGTTGGTGAAGGAGGTGATCACCAGGTCATCGAGTGAGATGGTGAAGCAGAGCAGCCAAGAGCTGACAATGGCTGGTGCAACGATCGGCAAGGTGATGACGAAGAATACCTTGGTCGGTCGCGCGCCGAGATCCATGGCGGCTTCTTCCAGCGACTGGTCAAGGCTGAGGAAGCGGGATCGCATCACCACGGCCGAATAGGACATGGTGAAGGTGACATGGGCGATGATGACGGTCATCTGACCACGCCCCAGCGTCGTTCCAAACCAGATCTTCAGCAGTTCGTCGAACGAGACGAAGAGCAGCAGCAGCGAGATGCCGGTGATGACTTCCGGCATGACCAGGGGCGCCGTCACCATGCCGCTGAAGGCGGTGCGGCCACGGAACTTGTGGAACCGCACCAGCACGTAGCCGGCCATGACGCCGAGGATGGTGGCGAGCGTGGCGCTGATGGCGCCGATCTTGATGCTGAAGCCGGCGGCGTCCAGCACCTGCTGGTCTTGCACCAGCAACCCGTACCACTTGGTCGAGAAGCCGCCCCAGACCGTGACGAGCTTGCTGTCGTTGAAGGAGAAGATGACGAGCGACACGATGGGTGCATAGAGGAAAACGAAGCCCAGCACCAGCATCAGAAGGATGAACCAGGATTGCCGCTTCATGATTGCTCTCCCGCTTCCATCTGCCGATCCTGATAGCGCTGGAAGATCATCAGCGGACCGACCAGCAGGACAAGGATGGCAATGGCGATGGCGGAGGCTGTCGGCCAGTCGCGATTGAGGAAGAACTCGTTATAGAGGGTCCGTCCGATCATCTGCGTATTGGGACCGCCGAGCAGTTCCGGAATGACGTATTCGCCGACCGCTGGAATGAAGACCAGCATCGCCCCGGCGACGATGCCGGGAATGGAGAGCCGTACCGTGATGACGAAGAACGCCTTGAGCGGCTTGCAACCGAGATCTGCCGCCGCTTCGAGCAAAGAGATATCCATTTTCTCGAGATTGGCGTAGAGCGGCAGGATCATGAAGGGAAGATAGGAATAGAGAATGCCGACATAGACCGCGAAATCGGTATTCATCATCGCTATCGGGGCATCGGTGATATGCAGCGCCATCAGGATATTGTTGATGACGCCGTTATTCTTCAGCAGGCCGATCCAGGCATAGACGCGGATCAGGAACGAGGTCCAGAACGGCAGGATGACCAGCATCAACAGGATGTTGCGCGTCGAGGGCTTGGCGCGGGCCATGCCATAGGCCATCGGATAGCCGAGCAGCAAGCACAGCACTGTCGATATCGCCGCCATGCGAATGGCATTGAGATAGGAGCCGATATAGAGCCAGTCGCTGATGAGGCGGCCGTAGCTCTCGCTGATGTTCAGGCTGAGCGTGCCGTCTTCGGTGTAATGGGTATAAGGCGGTTGGGCGATGGTAGAATAGGCGAAGCTGATCTTGAGTACGATCAGGAACGGCACCAGGAAGAACAGCGTCAGCCAAAGATAGGGCACGATAATCACGGCCCAGCGCGGCGCGATGCCGATCCTCACTAGAAGTTTCGTCAGTTTATCTGCCCACATCATATGGCGCGCCGCGCCGCGCGGCTGCTGACTGCCGGGCAGAGCCGATATGTCGTTTCCCGCCATGATGTCAGCCCAGCAACGCCACGGGACTGTTCGGATGGAAAGTCAGGGTCACCCGGTCTTCCCAATCGATGGCATTCTCGGCCGCGCGGATCTGGTTCGGCTGCGTCACCTTCACCTGTTTGCCGCTGTCGAGCTGGATCAGGTAGATCGAGAGGTTGCCCATATAGGCGATGCCTTTGACCGTTCCCTTCAGGCAGTTCACGGCATGGTTCGCATCTTCCTTGCTGATATGCATCTTCTCCGGCCGGATGGCGACCCAGACCTTGGCGCCAGGTGCGCTGGAAATGCCATGGTCGATATAGATATCGCCGCCCGCTTCCGCGGATTTGATCAGCACATGGTCGGATTCGTCTTCGACGATCTGTCCTTCGAACAGGTTCACCGAGCCGATGAAATCCGCCACCATCTTGTTGTTGGGATATTCATAGATTTCCTGTGGCGTGCCGATCTGCACGATCTCGCCGGCATCCATGACGCCGATGCGGGTCGACAGCGTCATCGCCTCTTCCTGGTCATGGGTGACGACGATGAAGGTGATGCCGAGGCGATCCTGAATGTTCATCAGCTCGAACTGGGTCGCTTCGCGCAGCTTCTTGTCGAGGGCGCCCAGCGGTTCGTCAAGCAGCAAGAGCTTCGGCTGCTTGACCAGGGAGCGGGCGAGGGCGACGCGTTGACGCTGGCCGCCGGAGAGCTGGTGTGGCTTGCGCTTGGCAAACTGTGTCAGCTTGACCAGCTCCAGAATTGCGCCGACACGCTCCTTCAGTTCCGGGTCCTTGACGCCGTCCTGCTTCAAGCCGAAGGCGACATTCTGCTCGACCGTCATATGCGGGAACAAGGCATAGGATTGGAACATCATGTTGGTCGGACGTTCGTAGGGCGGGATATCCGCCATATCGACGCCGTCGATATAGATCTTGCCCGAGGTCGGCGTTTCGAAACCGGCCAGCATGCGCAGCAGGGTGGTCTTGCCGCAGCCGGAGCCGCCCAGGAGGGAGAATAATTCGCCGCGATAGATATTCAGAGAAACATCATTGACTGCAACGAACTCGCCGAATTTCTTCGTCACATGCTCGATCCGGATATAAGGCTGCGCCTGCGGATCGTTCCAGGGAGTGCTTTGCGTCTGTGGTCTCTGCTTTTCTGCCGCCATGATTATTCCTGATGAGAGGGCCGAATTCTAACAAAACATTCTAGGCGGTCACACGCCGCCGTCGATCGAAAAAGGCCGATTGGGCCACGATCCTTCATTAACGGATACATTGGAAGACGGTTTGATGACGCCAGCAAGAGCGATAGCCGATAACAAGGCGGCCTTCGCGTCGCGGCCGGCGGTCGTCATGTTTAGTCCTCCCGGTCGGTGTCGGTTCATCCCGACATCCTTAGGTGGTCACTTGGTGTGACCTGGAATGCTGCGTATCTCAGCCTTCCCGCAACAGGATTGTCAACTGTTTCGCGGTTTTCAGCTTTCTTTGAGGGGATTCGAAGAATGGAAGGCATTAACGAAAAGGCGCCCCGTTGCCGGGGCGCCTTGCATATGTTGCCGATAACAGCGGTTATTGGCCGGTCTTGATGGTCGTCCAGGTACGGGTCCGCAGACGTTCGGTTTCCGCATCGACGATCTTGTCCGGGAACAGCTTCTTCTTGACGTCATCTGTCGGGTAGATGCCCGGATTCTTGGCGATGTCGGGGCTGACATCCGGCATCAGTTCGAGCTTCACCGAGCTCGGATAGGTCACGAAGTTGACGCCGGCGGCGGCCACTTTCGGGTCGAGCAGGTTGTCGATGAACTTGAGCGCGTTGTCGACATGCTGCGCATCCTTCGGGATGGCGAGGTTGTCGACCCAGAGCAGCGAGCCTTCCTTCGGGATGTGGTATTCGATGTTATTGCCGTTCTTGGCATCGGCTGCACGGCTCGCGGCGATGAAGACGTCACCGCTCCAGCCCAGCACGGCGCAGACTTCGCCATTGGCGAGATCGTTGATGTAGCTGGAGGAGTGGAAGTACTTGATGTCCGGGCGAATGCCCTGCATCACCTTTTGCGCGGCGGCGAAATCATCCGGCGAGGTCGTGTGCGGATCCTTGCCGAGATAGTTGAAGATCAGCGGGAAGATGTCCGACGGCGAATCCAGCATGGTGACGCCGCAATCCTTGAGCTTGTCGGCATATTCCGGCTTCAGCAACAGATCGAGGCTGTCGACCGGCGCATTGTCGCCGAGCCGTTGCTTCACCTTGTCGACATTGATGCCGATACCGACGGTGCCCCAGAAATACGGCACGGCATATTCGTTGCCCGGATCGAAAGCGGCCTCTGCCTGCAGAATCAGCGGATCGAGATTGCCGTAATTCTTCAGCTTGGTCTTGTCGATCTTCTGATAGATGCCGGCCTTGATCTGGCGGCCGAGGAACGGGCCGGTCGGAACCACGATGTCGTAGCCGGTATTGCCGGCCATCAGCTTGGCTTCGAGCGCCTCGTTGGAGTCATAGACGTCGTACTGGACCTTGATGCCGGTGGCCTTCTCGAAATCCTCGACCGTATGCTCGCCGATGTAATCGGACCAGTTATAGACATTGAGCTTTTGCTCGCCGTTGCCCGAGCTGCTCGGTGTCGCGGCTGCCTGCTGGCTGTCTGCAGGAGCGGGGGCGGGCGTCGAGGTGGTGGCCGGCGCGCTTGCAGCGGGCGCACTGCTCTGATCGCTTTGTGCCTGCTCTTCCTTCTTCTTTTCGCCGCAGCCGGCGATAAGCAAGGCCGTTACGAAGGCAACGGCGCCGAACCTGAATTTTTTCAAGATATGTCCCTCCAAGCTGATGGATCTTTGGATTATTCGCATGCCAAGTCGCCTTGGCATCGGCTTCCTCTGCTATAAACCTTAACAGCCTTGCGATTCTCAGGCATTTTCGCGGGCGCCATGCCGGCTGTCAATCAAGCCGACCGCGACTGGTAATGCAGCCGGCGATGATCATCGCCATATAACGACTGGCCCGGTTATTCACTCCAATTTTGCCCGTCGAGTGTCATCAGCGCCGTATAAAGTTCGGGACGGCGATCCCGGAACAGGCCCCAGGCGGCACGCTGTGTCCGGATTTCATCGAGATCGAAGGTCGCCGTTAAAATCGCTTCCTCATCTCCGGCAGCTTCGACCAGCGCACCCAACGGATCGGCGATGAAGGAGCGACCGTAAAAGGTCAGCGTGCAGCTTTCGCCAACTTCCCGGCCGATCCGATTACTGGCGATCAACGGCACCATATTGGCGCCCGCATGCCCCTGCATGACGCGCTGCCAATGGTCGGCGCTGGAATAGGACCCGTCCACCGGCTCGCTGCCGATGGCTGTCGGATAGATGAGGATCTCTGCGCCCTGCAGCACCATCGCCCGGGCGCATTCCGGAAACCATTGGTCCCAGCAGATTCCCGCGCCGATCGCGCCATAGGCCGTTTGCCAGACGCGAAAGCCGGTATCCCCGGGGTTGAAGTAGAATTTCTCCTCGTAGCCGAGGCCGTCGGGAATATGGGACTTGCGATAGAGGCCCATGACGCTGCCGTCGGCGTCGATCATCGCCAGAGAATTGTAATAGGCATTGTTCGCGCGCTCAAAAAAACTGACCGGCAGCACGACTTCCAAGGCCGCCGCCAATTCCCGCATGCGTTCGATGGTCGGGTGGTCCTCAAAGGGCCGCGCCAGATTGAAATGGGATTTGGCGACATCCTTGCAGAAATAGGGCGTCTCGAACAACTCCTGCAGAACGACAACTTGAGCGCCATCAGCCGCAGCGCGACGCACCATCTCCTCGGCCTTTTCGACATTCTCGGCAATCGATGTTCCACACGCAAATTGCGTGGCGGCTACAGTAACTTGCGCCATCCCATGCTCCCTCACAACCTGATCGATTCATAGCCGTATCGGCCAGCCGCGCAAGTGCGGAAAAGGGCTGGGCCGATAATTGCCATGGTCAGCCACGTGTCGCGAATCGGCCTGTGACCGCTAACCGCATCAGCCTTCGGGATAGCGGAACTTGAGCGCCCGCGCGGTCGTGAAGGCTGCATCGGTGACCTTGGTATAGGCCTTGGCGTCCTTGAGGAATTTGAAATAGGATTTGGCGATGCGCTTGGTGAGTTCGTCGCCCTTATCGAGCACATCCTGCATGATCTCGCCCGAAGCGTTGCCGAAAGCGGTTAGGACGTCCTTCGGGAACTGCATCAGCTGCACCTTGTGCTCGTTGACCAGGGTGGCCAGGGCGGCTGGGCTGCGGCCGTTGAACTCAGCCAGCATGATATCGTTCTCCGCCGCGCAGGCAGCCGCCACGATCTGCTTCAGGTCGTCCGGCAGGGCATCGAACTTCTGCTTGTTCACCATGCATTGCAGCGCCGAACCGGGTTCGTGGAAGCCCGGCCAGTAATAGAGCTTGGTGATCTTGTAGAAGCCGAGAGAGAGATCGTTATAGGGGCCGATCCACTCGGCGCCGTCTATCGTGCCCGACTGTAGATTGCTGAAAATGTCCTGGCCGGAAAGCTGGACAACGGTTACGCCGAGCTTCGCCAAGGCATCGCCGCCTTGACCCGGCATACGGAACTTCAGGCCCTGAAGGTCCTTGACCGACTTGATCTGCTTGCGAAACCAGCCGCCCATTTGCACACCGGTATTGCCGGCGAGGAAAGCCTTGATGCCATGCTTGGCATAGAGCTCGTCCCAGAGTTCCTGGCCGCCACCGAAATAGACCCAGCCATTGAGCTCGTCCGCAGTCATGCCGAAGGGAACTGCGGTGAAGAAGCCGGCCGCCGGCTCTTTGTCGATATGGTAATAAGCAGCGTCATGGGCCATGTCGGCGGTGCCCTGGCTGACCGCGTCGAAGCAGCCCAGCGCCGGCACCAGCTCGCCGCCGGCGAACACCTTCACCGTCAAGCGGCCACCACTCAATTTACCGATGCGGTCGGCGAGGCGCTCGGCCCCGGTCGCCAATCCGGGCAGCCCCTTCGGCCAGCTGGTGACCATCTTCCATTCCGTTTTGTCTTGAGCGATTGCCGGCTTGGACAGCGAGGATGCCAGTGCGGCACCGGCAACCAGCCCGGCGCCTGACAGGAAATTGCGGCGCTTCATGAACTCAAGACCTCCGTGCGGACCGATTTGTTGATCCGGTGATGGCGGCGCGCTGGCCGCGAATTTGATGATATAGCAAGCTCATACCCCAACAATCTCAGGCAGGCAATGAGCCGCCGACCGATAATCGCGTAAAGTCTGACAAACTGCGATGTCCTGGCTTCGGGAAGGCGGCGAGGGGGCGAAGAGCTAAAGCGCCGAGGCCGGCAGTTGCGTCCAGCCTCCAGGACCATACGCTTCGAGCGGCTGGAAACGCGCCTTGTAAGCCATCTTGCGGCTGCCCGCCACCCAATAGCCGAGATAGACATAGGGGAGTTGGTGCCGAAGCGCCTCCTCGATCAGCCAGAGGATGATATAGCTGCCGAGGCTGTCCGCGGCACGGGAGGGCTGGAAGAAACTGTAAACGGCGGAGATGCCGTCGGCGCCCCAGTCGGTCAGGCAGCAGGCGGTCAAAAGCCCGTCGCTGCGAAATTCGATCAAGCGGGTATCGACCGGACTATCGGCGACCATGCTGCTGTAATCCTGCGGCCCCATGCCGACCATCTCTCCATCGCTGTGACGCGCTTCCAGATAGGTGGCGAAAAGATCGTACTGTTCGTGGGTGGGCAGGTTTTCACAGACGCTTGCCGCAAGGTCGCTGTTACGCCGCCAGACGCGCCGGTGCCAACGCGAAAGCTGGAATTCCGCCACGGGGATGCGCACCGGTACGCAGGCTTGGCAGCCGGCGCAGGCCGGGCGATAGGCAATGCCGTGACTGCGCCGGAAGCCGGCATGAGACAGAAGCTCAAACAACTCGGGCGCATTGCCGCCGCTCAGTTCGGTGATGATCTTCCGCTCCTGCCGGTCAGGCAAATAGGGACAGGGCACCTCGGTCGTGACCAGGAACGGAATGGGGAAGTGGCGGCCGTAAACGCTCATGCCACAATTCTAATGTAAAATGGCCGCCACTGGCCAGACCATGCGGTACGAGCCGGTCACGGCTCGCCTTTAAGCATCGCCCAGCTCTTTCGCCGCGTCACGCGCCGTGCTCGACGGCCAGCGCCTGCTGCCGCAGAACAATCACTCCTGATAGATGATCGTGAATGCAACGCAACCGGCGATCGAAGAGCGCATAGAGCAAAAGAATGCCGCCCAAGGGCACGGCCGTCACATAGAACAGAACAGTCATCAGGAAGGCCTGGAGATAATCCGGCTTGCGTCCCTGCCAACCGCGTACCGTCAGATCCATGCATCGCATCCCAGGCGTGGCGCTTGAGCGTCCGCCAATCGTCCAGGTGCCGTAGATGATCGGCAAGAGGCTAACGATGAAGATCGCCACCGGCGTGAGTGTGCCGAAGGTGAAGACCGCCGTCGTGCAGGTCGCGAGGTAGCCGAGGGCGAAGAGGCACAGCAGGACGAGCCAGTCGATGAAAAAGGCAATGCAGCGCCGCAAGACAACCCCTTCATACAGGGTTGGCGCCGTCAGCGGATCGCCTGGTGGCGAGCCTTCGCCCGTGGCGGCAAGGTCGATGACGACGGGCAGACGATTAGGCATCATCAGCAACTCCAGCTAGGGCATAGCGGCCGTTCGGCCTTGCCTCACCCGATTGGGGGTAATACCCAGCTGATATTGGGGGCATTGGCTTCCCGCGCAAGAGGAGCGCCTGGACCGGAGCCCGTCCAGCCGCAGCCCGCCCAGACGGACAGAACGTGCGGCGCAGTGCAGCCGCGTCTCCGGCTCAATTTCCCTGCAGCGTCGCCGGGGGAACGATTTTCGGCACGGCGGCCTGCGCGGCGGGATCGCCGACGGCTGCGGCCTTCTGAGCGGCATCGACCTGCGCCTGGCTCGGTGCGCTTGAGGCGCCGTGCTGTGACGCCCCTTCAGGCGGCAAATTGTGCAGCAGAACGATGCTGATCCGCCGATTGATCGGCGAAAGCGGATTCTTGGCATCGAGCGGATCCGTTTCCGCCTTGCCGTTGACGGCCTGTACCCGTGCGGGATCGATGCCGGCCTCCACCAGGACGCGCCGTGAGGCATTGGCGCGATCGCTGGAGAGCTCCCAGTTGCTGTAGCCGGCTTGGCCCAAATAAGGCGCCGAGTCGGTATGTCCCGAGATCGACAATTTGTTGGGCAAGCCATGAATCGCCTGCGCCACTTTCTGCAGCAACTCGCGGCTCTTTTCGTTCATCGTCGAGCTGCCGGATGCGAACATGGAGATCTTATCGCGATCGATCAGCTGGATCCGCAAACCTTCGGGCGTCTGGTCGATCATCAGATTGTCCTTCAGGTCACGCAGTTCCGGCGACTGCTTGATGGCCTCCTGGATCTGCAACTTGACCTGCTCGAACTGCTTTTCTTCGGCCTTCGCCACGACGTCGCGCGCGGTCTGCTCGTCGACCGACTTGCTGTTGTTCTGGCTCTGGCTGCTATCGGCTTTGGGCTTGCCGGTGGCGTCAGGCGAAGTGTCCTTCGTCTTGGCGTCCTGGGCTGCCGCGCCCTGGCTCTGGCTGTCGGCATCGGCTTCAGCGCCGGTCGATCCGGTCATCGAATCCAGCACCGCCGGCTGGCCGTCCAGCATGACGCTCTGGCCCGACAGCGGCTGCATGGCGAGGGTGGGGCGGAAATAGTCGGCAATGCCCTTGCGCTGCTCCACCGTGACCGCATTCAGCAGCCACAACAGCAGGAAGAACGCCATCATCGCGGTGACGAAATCGGCATAAGCGACTTTCCAGGCGCCGCCATGATGGGCATTGCCGGATTTTTTGATCCGCTTGATGATAATCGGGCGTTCGTCTGCCATTTCCGTCTCTCTGCGATCAGACCGGCGGCAAGCTGCTCACGGCTTGTTCGACTTCGTAGAAGGTGGGGCGTTCAGGTGAGTTGATGACCTTGCGGGCGAACTCGACGGAGACGGCCGGCGGATAGCCCTGCATATGGGCGAGCAGACCGTTTTTCATGGCCTGATAGTATTTTCCGTCCGTGGCATCTACCTGCATGATGGCGCTGGCGATGGGCGCCACGAAACCATAGGAGCACAGCACGCCGAAGAAAGTGCCGACCAGCGCCGCGCCGATCAGATGGCCGAGTACGGCCGGCGGCTCGGTGATCGAGCCCATGGTATGAATGACGCCCAGCACCGCGGCGACGATACCGAGGGCCGGCATGCCGTCGGCCATGGTCTGCACAGCATGGGATGCACCATGCAGCTCCTGGTGGTGGGTTTCCAATTCGGCGTCGATCAGGGTTTCGACCTCGTTGGGATTTTCGGTGCCGAGGGTCATCAGGCGCAGGTAGTCGCACAGGAATTCCAGCGCGTGGTGATCATGCTGGAACTTGGGAAACTGGCTGAAAAGCGCGCTTTCGTCGGGTTTTTCCACGTGCTGCTCAAGGGCCAGCATGCCCTTGGTCTTGGCCAGGCGGAAAAGCTGGTAAAGCACGCTCAGCAGCTCGACATAATCACCCTTTTTATAGGTCGGCCCCTTCAGCGCCCGCTTCACTCCCTTCAGCGTTTCCTTGATATTGGCCTTGGAATTGCCGATCACAAAGGCGCCAACGGCGGCGCCAAGAATGATCAGAAATTCAGCAGGTTGGATCAGAACCTCAAAGTGGCCCCCATTTATGAGGTATCCACCCGCCACGCAGCCTATAACGATAACAGCGCCAATGATTACGAGCATGACAAGGCCGTCGGCATTCCCCAGTGAAAAGGTCAGGCCCCAAGATTGACGAAGTTAGTTAAGAACTGGTTAGATTCGGGCTGTAAAAGCCGGCTCTCTTAACCCTCGGTTGAGTGGCTGGAAAGACGCCGGGTCGGGAAACCGGCCTGTTCGAGCTGGGTAATGATCTCGCCCACATGGGCGGTGTTGCGGGTTTCCAGCGAGACGTCGATATCGGCCCGCTTGACCGGCAGGTCGAAGAACATCCGCTGATGGTGGACTTCAATGATATTGGCTCCGGTCGAGCCGATCAGGCGGGCCACAGCCGCCAGCACCCCCGGCTGATCGGCAATTTCGATTCGCAGGGTGGCAATTCGCCCCTCCCGAACCAACCCGCGCATCAGCACCTGCGCCAGCATGCGGGCGTCGATATTGCCGCCGCAGATGACCAGACCGACCTTGCGGCCGCGGAACAATTCCGGATGGGCGAGCAGGGCGGCAAGGCCGGCCGCGCCGGCGCCCTCCGAAACCAGCCGCTGGGTCTCGACCAGCATATGGACCGCCCGTTCCAGGGCGTTCTCGTCGACCAGCAGAACTTCCTTCACCAGCTTCTCGACGATCGGCCGGGTCAGGGCACCCGGCGATTTAACGGCGATGCCCTCGGCGAGGGTCTGGCCGCCATTGGCCGGCGCCAGGCCATGCACGGCGTGATGCATCGACGGATAGAGTGCGGATTCGACCCCGTAGATATCCACCTCCGGCCGGACGGCCTTGATCGCCGTGGCGATGCCGCCGATCAGCCCGCCGCCGCCAATGGGAACAACCAGGCAATCCACATCCGGCGCCTGCTCGAGTAATTCGAGGCCAATCGTTCCCTGGCCGGCAACGATATAGGGATCGTCATAGGGGTGGACGAAGACAAGATTTTCCTTGGCCGCAACCTCGCGCGCGAAGGTCGCTGCCGCATCGATGCCTTCCCCTTGCAGCATCACCCGTGGTCCGAAGCTGGCGGTCCGTTCGACTTTGGTGAAGGGTGTCCCTTCCGGCATGACGATCGTCGCGGGTATGCCGAGGCGCTGGGCGTGATAGGCGACGCCCTGGGCATGATTGCCGGCCGACATGGCGATGACGCCGCGGCGCGCTTCTTCGGCTGTCAGGCTCTTCAGCTTGTTGAGCGCGCCGCGATCCTTGAAGGAGCCGGTGAATTGCTGGTTCTCAAGCTTCAGGTACAGCTTCTCGACGCCGGTCTGCCCGGCCATGCGCGGCGCCTCCACGCAAGGTGTCAGCACCACCGCGCCACGAATGACATCGGCGGCACGACGAATGTCCTCCAGCGTCGGGAGTTGCACGGAAGCTTTGCTGGTCGGGGAAGTCGTCATTTAGGGCACACTGGTTGTCGGTTGCAAAATGAGGTGATGCGTAAGCCTGGTCAGGATCGGCTTGGCCGCGCCGTCGCGCCAGGCCGGGAGAAGATCATCGTAATGCGGGGATAGAGGATTGCCGGACTGGCCGCCCGCAAGCGAAAAGAGCGGCGAGAGCGGTTGCGCCATATCAATGGAAAAACGCATCGAGGGCCCATGGATGACCGGATAGTCACCGTCCAGCGAAGGGGTGGCCGTTGCGTTGTCCACCGTCAAGTTGTCGCCGTCATCCGGCAACGTGCCGCGCAACAGGCGGTTGATCAGCGGCACCTGCCGCCACAGCGGATTTTCGAAGGTCACACGATGCGCATCGCCCCAGCGCCAGGCTTGCCAGTCGCCGCCATAGCTTTTCGCGAGATCGGCGAGCGCATCGTCGAGCGCCGCTGACACCTGCTGGCGGCAGGTTTCCACAGCCGGCGTCGCTGGATCGTCGCACCAGCGGTCTTGCGAGGTCAGGGCGGTCAGCACATCGGTCTGCCAGAACCACCACTGGCTGTAGAGGTCGCCCAGCCTCTTTGCCAGCAAGCGATGGGCAAGATGGTCGATCCAGGCGGTGGCGATCAGCGGCTCCGGGCGATCGCGGCGCATCTCCCCGTTCCAATGCCGCAAGGCGGCAATGACCTCGGCATGGCCCGATGCCGCATCCATCATCGGCAACCAGGCATTCAGGATCGCTTGGACGCCAAGGGACACGATGTCATGCTGGATGGCCGCGCTGTCCTCCAGCGTCATGCCGGAAATCTTCTGCAGATGATCGGCGATGCGCTGATAGCGATATCCGACATCCCACGAGACGCCGTAGAAGCCGCCCTTCGCATAGGCGCTAATATCGTTATTGGCTGTGGCGATCCATCCTGAAGCAGGATTCGTCACCTGCGGCAATTCATCAAAGGGCACCATACCGATCCAATCTGCACTGTCGGTCCAGCCGGGGACCGGTAGTCGCGATTGATCGTAGAGGTTGCGCCGGATCGGAATCCGGCCCGGCGCGACAAGGCCGATTGTGCCGGCGACATCGGCAAAGACAATATTCTGCTGCGGCGCAGCGAAATCCTGCAGCGCCGCGCGAAAATCCTCCGCCGTCGTTGCCATGTTCATCGCCAGCAAGGCTTCCGCCGTGCGGTCGTCCGGCATCATGGCTGTCCAGGCGAGCGACAAGACATGACCTGACGCCGGCTTGGCCGGCAAGGCGTCGCTGATGACAGGGCCATGGCGCGTGCTGCGGACGACGAAATTTTCGTCAGCCTGCCCCTTGATCTTGATCAGCTCGTGGCGCGTCTCGAAGGCCTGGGAGCCGCCGGGCGTAACATATCGGTCAGCGTGCTGCGGATCGATCTTCTCATCGAAAACATCCTGCACATCGCCGGTCGTCGTGGTGAAGCCCCAGGCCAGATGGCCATTGGTGCCGATCACCAGCAAGGGCAGGCCGGGAGCCGTCGCGCCGATCAACGTACGATCGGGCGTTTCGATCCGCGCCAAATACCAGGTCGATGGCGCGCTGAGGCCAAGATGCGGGTCGTTGGCGAGAATTGGCTTGCCTGATGCGGTGCGTGATCCGGCAACAACCCAATTGTTCGAAGCGTGGTCGGTCTGCGCCGGTGCATCAATGGCGGAAGAGGCAATGCCATGCTGGGTCAAGATCCGGTAGAGATCGTCCGGCAAGACGGCCTTCAGCTTCGCATTGAGCACTTCGCCGGCGCTGTTATAGCTGAGCTGCAGCGCCATCAAGCGGCCCCAGACCAGGCTGTCGACAGGCGACCAGGGTTCGGGGCGATAGTTCAGCACGATGAATTCCGGCGGCAGCGCCCCGCGATGCTGTTCAAGGAAGGCGTTGACGCCGGCTGCATAGGCGTCGAGGCGTGCCTTGAGCGCGGGGCTGGCAGCAGCGTATTGCGATTGCGCCTGCAGCCGCAAGCCCAGGACCCGCATCCGGCGATCGGTCGGCAGGGCCGCGGTGCCGACGATTTCCGAGAGCCTGCCACTGCCCAAGCGACGCATGCTGTCCATCTGGAAGAGGCGATCCTGTGCATGGGCGAAGCCCAGGGCAAAGGCGGCATCATCATCGTCCGCCGCCTTGATGGCCACAAACCCGTCGTCGTCGCGATCGATCGTGACGGCGTGGTGCAGGCCGGTCGCGTCGAGGACGATCTCGCCATCCAGTTTCGGCAGCGACGTGCGCAGCCAGAGAAAGCCGCCGCCAAGAAGGCCGGCGAGCAGCAAGCCGAAAATCAGAAGGCTCCAGCCGGCAAGGCGGCGCCAGCGCCGGGGCCGTTTGCCTGTCACCGAGAGCGGGAGATCGGAAATTTCATCCATCGCGGCGGATCATCGTGAAGCCAAGCGGAAAGGATCTGTAATCGCAAAATCGGCAGGTGCTGCAGCCGGCCTTGCTTTCGCTTCGTTCCGCACCGTGTCGGCGGCAGCAATGCGCCTACTCATTCAGCGATGATTCTGCAGCGGATCGGTGCCGAGGTCGATCGGCTGCCCGTGCGGCGTGGCACGCGCGGCGCGATCCCAGGCCTCGGCGCGATCCTGGAGGGCTGCGGCCGAGCTGACGCCTTTTTCCACGATCAAGGTCTCTAACGCGGTCAACCAGTGCTGATAATAGGTGTCGCCGAGATCGCGGTCGCCCGCCAGCTGCGCCGATTTGATGGCGCGCGAGAGCGATGCAGCCCATTCCGCCCAGGTGAAAAGACCGCGCTCATAGAGCGCGATCGTCATGGCGAAGGCCTGGGCCTGCCAGGGCTCGGCGAAGACGGGACCCGCCTCATCCCGAGGAATCTGGGGCAGGGCCTCCAGCAGCCCGTGCGCAACGGCACCCGTTTCACAGACGCTCAAGATAGGGCTCCCAGCAATCCATGGCGACGGTCAGGGACGGGTCTGCCTCGCTGCCCCACAATTCGCGGCCATCGAAGACCACGCTATAGACCCATTGCGGATTCTCGCCGCCGCCATGGCCGTTGGTATCGGGAAAGACGAAACTGCCTTGAATGCACTCGATACGGCCGATCCTGCCGCGGGCATAGCGCGGCAGCCGGGTGTGGCCGGTCGGGTTGATGTTCTTCGTGCGGACACGGTCGCCGACGGCAAAGCCGGCCGGCCGGGTGAGCGGCCGATCGCAAGGGCCGCCGCGCTTCAGCGCCGCCTCGACATCTGCCGCCTTCAGCGTCGGCCGATTGGTCGGCCTGGGCGGCTGTTGGCTATGTCCCGCCGCAAGCTCCCCCTCCGTGATCAGCTGGCGCGATTGCAGCAGCTTGATCAGGCCCTTGATCCAGATCTCGTAATAGCTCGACGATAAATAATCGACCGGATGCAGGGTTTCACGGGCATGGCGGCTGATATCGATATTCCACTCGCCCAGCGCACCGCAACACAGCGTGAGGCCAAGGGCGCGCTTTTCCCAACCGGCGTGGAAGATCGGCTCATTCGGTTCCGGCTCAACCGGTCCAAATCCCATCATGCCGCCGAGATCCTGGGCGCCGTTCATGCGGGAGCGCTCGCTTGCCGCGGTGTTCCCGGCAGCAGGGCGAGGCCGGTGCCGATCATCGAATCGCGCGTCACCAACTCGGCCAATCGCTCTTCCGACCAGCCCTCCGTTCCCGCCGGCCGCAACGGCAGGACGAGATAGCGCAACTCGGCGGTCGAATCCCACACGCGGATGGCCGTCTGCGACGGCAGGGTGACGCCGAAATCGTGCAAGACGCCGCGCGGATCGATGACGGCTTTGGAACGGAATGGCGCCGATTTATACCAGACGGGCGGCAGCCCCAGGACCGACCAGGGATAGCAGGAGCAAAGCGTGCAGACGACAAGGTTATGCAAATTCGGCGTGTTCTCGACTACCCTGATGTGCTCGCCCTGGCGACCGGCGAAGCCAAGTTCGGCAATCGCCGCGGTGGCATTGTTGCGCAGCCGCTGAAGATAGGCGGGGTCGCTCCAGGCCCTGGCGACGACTTTGGCACCGTTGCGGGGCCCCACGCGTGTTTCATAGGTCTCGACGATCGCATCGATCGCTGCCGGATTGACATATCCCTTCTCGGCCAGGACGGTTTCAAGGGCACGGACGCGTAGCGCGATCGGGGATAGCGGCTCGCCGGGGTCGGCGTGATCGTGATCCTCGGCATGGGATGAAGTGTCGTGAGGCTGTTGCATCTGCCGAGCATAATCCCGCCCTCCCGGAAAAGGCAATTGCGGCGCTGCCGGGATATTCCTGTCGCCAGGCTAGCCGCGCGACGGCCCGGGTCGAGATGACAATCGGGTGAACATCCGGGCGGGTGAACATCCGAGCGGCATACTGTCGAATTCTCGGACCATTTCCGATGCCCGCCATGGGGTGACAAGATTTCCCCGATCCGCTAAAAGCCAAGCAGAAGGTGCAGCTTGTCCGCCGTTTACCGGTGTTCTTGTCTCGCGATCGGTCGCATCGTCCCGTCGCGAAAACGGAGGTCCAGCTCTATGGCCAAGGAATTTGCCACCGTCCGCGACATGATCGAGGCCCTGACGCCGAGTTATCCGGTGTATTGCCTGCGGCCCAAGATCATTGCCGAGAGTGCCAGGCGCTTTGTCAGCCAGTTTCCCGGGCGGGTGCTCTACGCCATCAAATGCAATCCGCATCCGGAAATCGTCAAGGCGCTCTATCGCGCCGGTATCCGCCATTTCGATACGGCTTCGCTGCCGGAGATCGCCCAGGTGCGGGAGAGCTTTCCCGATGCCGGCTGCTACTTCATGCATCCGGTCAAGACGCGCGCCGTCATCGGCACGGCCTCGCGCGTCTACAATGTCGACACCTATGTGATCGACCATCCGCGGGAACTGGAAAAGATCCTGGATGAAACCGATGGCGGCGAGGGCGTCACGATTTTCGTCCGCATCAAGACTCCGCCGGTCGAAGGAACGCTCTATCACCTGGCGGCGAAATTCGGCGCCGATGTCGATGATGCTGCCAGCATGCTGCGCGAGGCGCGGTCGCGCGGTTGCCAGGTGGGCGTCGCCTTCCATGTCGGCTCGCAATGTCTGGTGCCGGGCGCCTATCGCGCGGCGCTGAAACTGGTCGGCGAGGTGGTGGAGAAGGCCAAGGTCGACATCTCCGGCCTGGATATCGGCGGCGGTTTTCCGGCCGAATATATCGGCACCAACATGCCGCCGCTGGAAGATTTCATCCGCGAGATCGAGGAAGGCGTCAAGGAGCTCGGCCTGCGCCGCGATTGCGTGCTGATGTGCGAGCCGGGGCGCGCTTTGGTCGCCCATGCCGTTTCGCTCGTCGTCCAGGTTCAGCTGCGCAAGAATGACCAGCTCTATATCAATGATGGCATCTATGGCTCGTTGTCGGAAATGGTCGATGCCGGTATCCGCCTGCCGGCGCGCCTCATTCGCCTGAAGGGCGAGCCGGCGACCGAGACGCGGGACTTCGTGCTCAACGGACCGACCTGCGATTCCCTCGATGTCCTGCCGTCGACCTTCGCCTTGCCGGCCGATGCGGAGGAGGGCGACTGGATCGAGATCGATCGCGTCGGCGCCTATTCCTATGCGCTGGCGACACATTTCAACGGCTTCCATCCGGAAACACTGGTGACCGTGCATGACGAGCCTCTCTCGATGAAGCGTTGAACCCGGATGCAAGGCAGGCTGAAGACATGACGATCGAACCGCAACAGACGCAGTTTCTCGGCCTCGACCCGCAGGGCTTTCACCGCGTGAGCTATCTCGACTGGCGTCGCCCAAAGACCGCTGCCGGGGATATCGACGGCAGGACCGTCATCTGCGTGCATGGCCTGACCCGCAACAGCCGCGACTTCGATTTTTTCGCCGGCACGCTGGTCGACAATCCGTCGCCCGTTGCGCGGGTGATCTGTCCCGATGTCGTGGGGCGCGGCCGCAGTGACTGGCTGAGCGATCCCAATGCTTACGGTACTCCGCAATATCTGGCGGATATGACGGCGCTGATCGCGCGGCTCGATGTCGAAACGGTCGACTGGGTCGGCACGTCAATGGGCGGTTTGATCGGCATGGCGCTGGCGGCCTTGCCGAAAAGCCCGATCCGCCGCCTGGTGCTGAACGATATCGGGCCTGTTATCAGCAAGGCTTCGCTGCAGCGCATCGCCGACTATGTCGGTCTTGACTATCGCTTTCCTTCGACCGACGCGCTGGAAAAGCACCTGCGTAAGATTCACGCACCTTTTGGCCCGCTGACGGATGCGCAGTGGAAGCACATGGCGCGCCATAGCCAGCGCCCGCTCGATGACGGCAATCTCGGGCTGGCTTATGACCCGGCCATTATCGAGAACGTCAAACGAGGCATCGCCGATGTCGATCTCTGGGCACTGTGGGATCGCATCACCTGCCCGGTCTTGATTCTCCGCGGCGCGGAGTCAGACATCCTCACCGCCGAAACAGCGCAGAGCATGACCGAGCGCGGGCCCAAGGGCGAATTGATCACATTCGCGGGAGTGGGGCATGCGCCAGCCTTGATGACGCACGAGCAGGTCGATATCGTCACCGGATGGTTGACCAAGACGGCCTGACCGGCCTTTTCGGGCAGTTGCCCGGTTTCTTTCCGAAATTTCCCTGGTTCGGCGGCGATCTGCAGACGCTGCGCAATGTCTTGCGGCCGCCGCGGGCGTCATTGACGGCGTGGCCTGGCCAGCCGATCGCTTTCGACACGGCCGACGGCACGGGTGACCGCCTGCTCGCCGAATTGCATCAGCCGGCGGAAGCTAGTCGTCCGCTGCCGCTGGTGATTCTCGTCCACGGCCTGACCGGCAGCATGGACAGCAGCTATATCCGCGTCAGCGCGATGCATCTGTTGCGGGCCGGTTATCCGGTCTTGCGACTGAACCTGCGCGGCGCCGGGCCGAGCCGGGGCCTGACCCGGGGATTCTATCATGCCGGCCGCAGTGACGATCTGCATCAGGTGATCGGGCAGCTCGATGGCCGGCTGGCAGGCAACGGCATCGCTTTGGTGGGTTTTTCGCTGGGCGGCAATGTGGTCCTGAAATATCTGGCGGAACGGGGCCAGCTCGCCCCGATCATGGCCGCTGTCAGCATTTCGGCTCCCATCGATCTCGCCGCCACGCAGCGCGAGATCGGCAGAAGGCGCAACCGACGCTATCATGATTTCCTGCTCAAGGAGATGAAGGTCGAGCGGCCTTGTCCATCCGGCATCGACCGCATCGTCGATTTCGACGATCAGGTGGTGGCGCCAGCGAACGGTTTTGCCGACGCGGCCGACTATTACCGGCAATCCTCAGCGAAGCCGCTGCTGCCGGCCATCAGGCGGCCGACGCTCCTCATCCATGCCGCGAACGATCCCTGGATTCCGGGGCATATCTATCGCGACATCGATCCTGCGAGCAATCGTCGGCTGCGCCTGCTGCTGCCGCGATCCGGCGGTCATGTCGGCTTCCATGGTATCGGCCTGGATCGGCCCTGGCATGATCTGGCGATCGCGCGGTTTCTCGAGTTTGCGGCGCGAGGCCAGATATGAGCCGGATGCCATCCGACGGAATCCGGCTCTCTCCAAAATGATGGAACGCGGTTATTCGCGCAGCAGTTCCGCCGCTTCGATGGCCGAATAGGTCAGCACGCCGTCGGCGCCGGCGCGCTTGAAGCACATCAGGCTTTCCAGCACGACACGGTTATTGTCGAGCCAGCCATTGGCGGCGGCGGCCTTGACCATGGAATATTCGCCGCTCACCTGATAGGCAAAGACGGGCATGCGGAATTCCTGCTTCACGCGATGCAGGATGTCGAGATAGGGCAGGCCGGGCTTGACCATCAGCATGTCGGCGCCTTCCGCAACATCGAGGGCGCATTCGCGCAGCGCCTCGTCGCCATTGGCCGGGTCCATCTGATAGGTGCGCTTGTCGCCTTTGCCGAGCGCCGATTTGGAGCCAACCGCTTCGCGGAACGGCCCATAGAAACCCGAAGCATACTTTGCCGCGTAAGACATGATGCGGACATCCTGATGCCCCGCAGCGTCCAGGGCATCGCGGATGCGACCGATGCGTCCGTCCATCATATCGGAGGGGGCGACGATATCGACACCGGCATCGGCCTGGGCCAGGGCCTGACGTATCAGGACCTCGACGGTCGCGTCATTGACGATGACGCCGTCCTCCATCAGGCCATCATGGCCGTGGTCGGTATAGGGGTCCAGCGCCACGTCGCAGATCAGGCCAAGCTCCGGCACGGCCTTCTTCAAGGCTGCGACAGCACGGTTGCACAGATTGTCGGCGCGGTAGGCTTCCTCGGCCAAAGGGGATTTGCGATCGCCCGGTACAACGGGGAAGAGGGCGAGGGCGGGAATCCCAAGCTCGGCCGCTCTGACCGCCAGATCGATCAGCGAGGGAATGGTATGGCGGTAGACGCCTGGCATCGCCGCGACGGCCTCGCGCTTGGCGCCGCCTTCCTTGACGAAGGCCGGCAGGATGAAATCCTGCGGGCCCAGGCGATTTTCCGCCACCATGCGACGCGACCACTCGACCGCCCGGTTGCGCCGCATGCGGATGCGGGGAAACTGGCCGATGGGTTGGGTTGGTGCCTCGGACATGCTCACCGCATGACCGGCAAGACCGGTATTTTCCTTCAAGCTGGCCTTGTGACCCTTCCGAGCGTGACGCATGGATTAAACCCCGATCTGCAAGATGGCTGCCCCCGTAGCTCGCCCGGACGAAGGCGCCGGACTGCACCGGACCGAGCGGCAAAGCTGGTGCGAATGCGGGGCATCGTATCGGCAGGACCTGGAACTTGCCAGAGGGCAAGAAGGCCCATCCCGACGGGCGGGACGGGCCTTTTGTCGCAGCGGGCACAATTTTCGGTGCCGGGCGGGCCGGCTATTCGGCCGCTTTGGCCGCTTCCGAGGCTGCCAGGGCCTGGGTCAGATCACCTAGAATGTCGTCGATATGCTCGAGGCCGATGGATAGCCGGACATAGCCGGGGCTGACGCCCGTGGCCACCTGCTCATCCACCGTCAATTGCGAATGCGTGGTGCTGGCGGGATGGATCGCCAGGCTGCGTGCATCGCCGATATT
Source organism: Terriglobia bacterium (assembly GCA_035539075.1). Lineage (GTDB taxonomy): Bacteria > Pseudomonadota > Alphaproteobacteria > Dongiales > Dongiaceae > Dongia_B. The sequence goes on along the minus strand of DATLJB010000172.1, from coordinate 34 downwards.
GGCGACGTGGTAGAAGAGCTGCAACGCGTCGATG
>DATLJB010000171.1:0-8407 GCA_035539075.1 Terriglobia bacterium | reverse complement strand
CGGACAAACGTCGCATCGAATTCGTCGTAACGGTACATCTGCTCAATCCCCAATGCGACCGGACCAGCTGCCCGCATCGACCGCGATGGTCGGGCCGCGATCGGCGCGAATACGTTCCCGCGTGCTGGTCGGCTTCACCGTATCGCCGTCGACCAGGACGTCGATCAGATACTGGCTGACGACCAGTTGCTGCTTGGCGGCGCGATCGGCATCGGACAGGGCAGCGTCGGCAGCCGCCTGATCGGCCAGGACGGCGCCCTCGGCGAATTGCGTCGTCCAGCCGCCGTCCTTGGCCAGATAGACCACCATGCCGTCCGTCAAGCGGTTCGCGGTGACCATTTGCGCGGTCATGATCCTCTCCCTATTCCACCGCCGCCCGCAGCGGCGTGACCGCCGCGGGACGATCGGCGTTGATCAGCACGACGACGCGCTGCCCGGCCGCCGCCTCTTCCGCGCGCCGCCCTTCAAGCTGCGTTTCGCTCACCTGCACGCGGCGGCAATCGCGCCGCGCGAAATCGATGATCTCGGCGGCTACTTCGCCGTCATGCAGCAGGATATCGGCCTGACGGAGCATCCGTAGATCGCGCAAGGTCAGCGCCTCGGCATCGCCAGTGACGAAAATGGTGTGGCTCTCGCCGCCCAGCGGCCCCTGATGATCGAGCTGGCGACGATTGATCGCGGCGATCACCTCACGGGCGGCGCGGCGTTCGTCACCGGCGAGGACAGCCGAAGCCACCGGACCCTCGAAGAAATCTTCCCAGAACCGCCGCCGCGCAACGCCGTCCTGCAGACGGCTGTGAACCGCGCTGCGGAAGCGCCCGGCAAAGGCAGCCAGTCGCCCGATCCGTTGCGGCAGAACACTCTCGACCAAGGCGCGGACCTTGCGCGCCAGGACCGGAGCGGCTCCCTGGGTGGAGATCGCCACCACCACCTCGCCGCGATCGACCACTGCCGGCATGACGAGGTCGGTCAGCGCGGGACGATCGACCACATTCACCAGGACACCGCGATCTTTCGCTGCGGTCACCACGGCAAGGTCGTCGGCTTCATCGTCATGGGCGCTGAAAACGAGTTGGTGGCCATCCACATCGGTCGGCACGAATGCGCGGGCGCACCAGGCCGCCTGGCCCTGCGCCAGCAATGCCTGCATCTCGCTGCCCGGCACCGCCGCCACCACCGTGCAACGGGCACCAGCCGACAATAGCAGCCGCAACTTTGCCGCCGCGGCGTCGTTGCCGCCGACCAGCAGAACCGGTCGATCCTTGAGCTTGATGAACAGCGGGAAAGCCTGCATTAAATTCACATATAAAAGAAGTTAAATAGGCATCACGGTAGCTCAGCCTCTCTGTGATTTTAATATGTGAAGCGGCCAGGCACCGTCAATGCTATTTTACACTTCGGCGTGTAATTTCACACATGTGTTGAAAAAACTAACAATTGGAAGGACTGAAGGCCAGCCGATATAGTGTTAAAGAAAGGAAGCATGATGACCCAGGCTACCGCCCTCGCTCCCCATGATCATGAGCATTGCATCGAGGATGCCCTGCGGCGTGCCGAGACACTCTGTGAGCAACGCGGCGCCCGTCTGACCGCCATTCGGCGGCGGGTCCTGGAATTGGTCTGGCACAGCCATGCGCCCATCGGCGCCTATGCCATCCTCGATCAGCTGAAGATCAATGATAAATCGGCCGCCCCGCCAACCGTCTACCGGGCGCTGGATTTCCTGCTCGAACATGGATTGGTGCATCGCCTGGAATCGCTCAATGCGTTTATCGGCTGTGACCATCCGGAAGACCGGCATATCAGCCAGTTCCTGATCTGCACCTCGTGCCATCAGGCGATCGAAGTCACCGACGGAGCGATTTTCGATGCCGCCAAAAGCTGTGCCCAGCGGCAAGGCTTTCAGGCGACACGACTGACGATCGAGATTGAGGGGCTTTGCCCTGCTTGCCTTGGCAAGCAGGCGGCGGGACGGTCAGCCGAGACGGCTTGATGATCCCCTTCGGCGCCGGCCCCCGCTCTTGGAGATCGGCTTAAACGGCAAAGTTGAAATCAGCTCTGCAACAGCCGGGCCGCGCCCACCACCCAGGAAGCTTCCTGCTGCTGCAGCTGGAACTGGATCTTCAGACTGACCGGCGCATTAGCGCGCGACTGAACATTGACCAAAGCTTCGGCATGCCAGTGGCCGTCGATCTCGGTCGCGCTGAGGATGCGCAGGCTGCTGAAATGCCGGGCGATATCGGCGAGCAGCATCTTGGTGGCGGAGTTCGTCTTGCCGAACAGCAGCGACGAGCCGCATTCACGCAACGCCGTCGAAATCTCATTGGATGTCGGACCACCCGCACGGCCGCCCGATGCGCTGCCTGTTCCTGTGATCGATACCAGCATGATCCCGAATCTCCCTGAGAAAGCTGGATATCATTAGTAGTTAATTTCTACTGGCTGACAACAAGACTCATGCGGACAACACCCTCTGAAGCGCAACTTTCATATCGGATTTTGTCGTTATTTTACGCGTTTCTGCCGAGTCGCTTTGGGGCAAGCGCTATTGTCGCAAGGGGGTGCGGCGCGACAGATCTTCAGCCTGCAACACGGTCCAGTTGTCATTCTGTCGTGCGACTCGCAAACGAATCGGCACCTCTGTCGGCAGACCGGTCAGCGCCTCGACGCGCATCAGCGCATCGATGGTCCAATAGCCGATGAAGCGCTGCTGCTCCTTGATCGTGAGACCGGTGACGCGCGGGCCGATGATATCCGCCTGCATTTCCATCCGCAGGGACCCGCCATTGACGCTGCGCGACGATCGCAACATCTGCACATAGGTCTGTAGCGACCGCTCGATATCAGGAGCCGTCGGCGTGTCGCGATCGAGGTGAAACCAGATCAGCATGGCCAACACGGTCGCGGCGGCAAGCAAGCTCGCCTCGAAGCGATAGCGCTTCAAGTTCTCCCAGGTCGTGGGCGCCTGTGCATGCCAGTGATAGGTCGCGATCAAGATGCCATCCGGTATACCGAACCAAACCCGGCCCCGTCGAGCCAAGCTGCCAAACTATCACCAGATTATTAATTTTTGTCTTCCCAGGGAAGACGAATACACCGGAAGACGAATGAACGGGAACACGGATAGGCTGGCTCGCCGGCAATGAACCTGCTGGGTAGGCTGCTTGCTGGGTGGCCCGCTCATTCTCATCCGCCGCTCAGGGCAGACAGGCCTCGACATAGCGGTAGAAATGGGCCAGTGACGGCGTCCGCATGCCGACCTCCTTGCCCTCCTCGTCCCAGCGTCGCAAACGCACGGCATCGGCCGCGAAAGGATGGGCGGCAAATTCGGCGGCCTCGTCAGCCGAGAAGACGCCACCTTGGAGTTTCAAGCTCAGGATCGAGGCCTCTGACAGGCGCTCGAAATAGCCCGGCTCCACGGCCGCGAGATAGCGCTTGGCATCGACATGCAGGCGGATCGGCTCGGTCACCTCGGGCCCGAAATGTTGCGACAGCCAGGCCGACCCAAGGGATTCATGCTGCGTATCGATGCCCTGGTCGGCGATGTCTTCCGGCAGGTCATGCAGCATATGGCCAATATCGTGCAGCAAGGTGGCGGCGATCAGTGCGGGCGAAGCGCCGTCACGCTCGGCGCACAGCGCGCATTGCAAAGCGTGATCCAGTTGCGAAACGCCCTCGCCATAACCCTCATGACCACGCTTGGCAAAGGCTTGATCGATGGCCGACAACACGGCGGCCTTGTTGATGGCATTCACGCGGCAATCTCCTCGGATTTGTGGAACTGCCGGCGCAGCAGCCGCCGGCGGCTTTCGATACCGTCCTTGTCGATATAACAACCCTGCAGATGCCGCCGGCCCAGATTGGGATCGAAGGCAGTACGGCCATGCAAGGCCCGCTCATTCATCATGACGATGAGATCACCGGGGCCGAGGCGGAAGATCAGTTCAAGCGCCGGCCGTTTCAGAATCTCGGCGAAACGCCGGTAGGCGGCGTACCACGGCGCCACAAACTCCATCGGCACATCCAGCAGGTCTGCCGAGCGGTTGTTGAAATGCACTTCCGAAACATGGCCGTCATAGTCGGTCTTGATCAGGGGCACCGCCGCCTGCAGGTCGGCATTGGCGTCACGGAAACGGAAGGTGAAGGGATGCCTGCACAGCAACTCGAAGGCAGCCGGATCTTCGCGGCGCAGAATCTCTGCCGCGTGGAAGCCGTCGACCAGCAGGGTATCGCCGCCCGGCGCATCCGATTCCAGGCAATGCAGCAACTGCACGCCCGGCGTCGGCTCGCGATAGGGGTTGTCGCTGTGAACGCCGAGCCCCACGGCCGTATAAGCCAAGTTGTTGGGGTTGGGGACGGAGATGACGTCGAAACGGCTGCCGTAATTCGTCACCCGCACGAAACCCAGATGATTGCCGACGACCTCCACCATGCCGGGCTCGGTCGGAACATTGCGCAGCAGGCCGAAGCCGTAAGCGGCGAACTTCTCATGCCAAGCCAATTCCGCACCGGCATCCTGCTGGATCGCCGTCCAATCGGCAATCGGCAGATCTCTCTTCAGTTCCGCGCCCCAGAGCGTCGGCGCCTCATAGCGCAGCGCACGTTGTGCCGGGGCGAGATCATGCCGCCGCAGCCAGTCCAGCGCATAGGTGCTGACGTGATCATCGGGCGACCAGGTCACGATCAATTGCCCGGCACCGATTTCGCTCCGGCCGACCTTGAGGGCAGCAGGCAAATCGGTGATCTCGAACAGGCGCTGGCCGCTGGCGTGGCGGCATTTCGGGCAGCGGCAATTGTCGCGCAGCCAGATGGCCGGAAAGGCGGTGGTGGCGCCGTCGGCCCAGCCAAGCTTGACGAGATCACCTTCGATACTGACGGAAGTTGCTTGCTGCGACATATCTCGCTCGATGTCAGGTTGCGCTCAGGCCCAGGGCAGCGAATAGGTCTTCACATTGGTGAAGCCCTTCATCGCCTCGATGACGCCTTCCTTGTGGCCAAGGCCGGAATCCTTGATACCACCGAAGGGTGACATTTCGATGCGATACCCCGGCACTTCGCGCACATTCACCGTACCGACCTGCAATTCGCGGACGAAACGCGTGATGTAGTCGAGACGGTTGGTGCAGACACCGGAAGAAAGACCATAGCTGGTGGAATTGGAGACGCGGATAGCCTCGTCGATATCCTTGACGCGGATAATCGGCGAGACCGGACCGAAGCACTCCCATTTCACGAGCGGCGCGTCGAAGGGCACGTGATCGACCACGGTCGGCGAATAGAGCGCGCCTTTGCGGATATTGCCGTAGAGCAGCTTGGCGCCCTTGCCGGTCGCATCATTGACCATGTCCTCGCAATAGCGCGCGGCGGCCTCGTCGATGACGGTGCCCATATCGGTTTCCGGGTCCATCGGGTCACCGTATTTGACCTTTTTGCTCTTCTCGACCAGAAGCTCGACGAAACGGTCGGCCACTGCCTGGTGCACGATCATGCGCTTGACCGCCGTGCAGCGCTGGCCGGAATTCTTGTAGGAGCCATAGACCGCGAGATTGGTCGCTTCCTCGATATCGGCGTCTTCCATGACGATCAGCGGATCATTGCCGCCCAGCTCGAGGATGGCGCGGCGATAGCCCATATGCTCGGCGATATACTTGCCGACTTTGACCCCGCCAGTAAAGGTGATGAGGTCGACATTGGGATCGGTCAGCATGGTATCGGCGATGTCGCTGGGATCGCCGGTGATGACCTGGAACATCTCCTTCGGCAGGCCGGCCTCATAGAGAACATCGGCCAGCAGAAGCGCGGTCAGCGGCGTCTTCTCGGACGGCTTCAGCACCATCCGGTTATTGGTGGCGATCGACGGCGCCACCTTATGCGCCACCTGGTTGAGCGGATGGTTGAAGGGCGTGATCGCCGAGATGGCGCCCAGCATCGGATCGCGCTGGGTATAGATGCGGCGCTTCTTGCCGTGCGGGGTGATATCGCAGGAAAAAATCTCGCCATCGTCCTTGATCACCGCGGCAGACGAGAGGAAGAAGACGTCATAGGCGCGGCCGACTTCGTAAATGGTGTCCTTGAGGCACAAACCGGATTCCGCCGTGATCAGCTCGGCGATCTCCTGCTTGCGGGCGACCAGCAGATCGGCCGTCTTGCGCAGGATACTGGAACGGTCGGCACGGCTGAGCTCGGCCTTGTATCCCTTTGCGGTCGCGAAGGCCTGCTGCACATCGGCAATGCTGGCCTTGGGGCAGGAGCCGATCACCGCACCGGTATAGGGGTTGTACACGTCGAATGCGCGCTCGCTGTGGCCGGGATTGGCGACGGTGCGCATGGTTTCCTTGCGAATAGCGATACCCATTTCTCTCCCCTCACCCGGCCTTCGGCAGGGTCACGGCCGCCCCGGCTGAATGCCCCGCGGCCAGATAGTTGAGCGCCAGATCGAAGGCGCTGAAATTGCGCAGGCGATAGCCCTGCGGCAGCGCCTTGAGCTTGCGATTGACGATCACCGGCACCTGCTGCTCCGTCATGCCGCCATGCGAGCGCAGCGGCAAGGTGAGCGCGCTCAGATCATGCCGCTCGACGGCGGTGCCGATGACGACATTCTTCTGCGAGACGACGATGACATCGCCCATCCGGTCGGCTGGCAATTCGAACTTGGCACAGCCGCCCGCGCGATCGATCGCCAGTTCCATGCCGTCGATCGCGCCCATGCGCTTGATCAGCGCCGCCTGATCGACATCCTCCGGCAGATAGACAGTGGCGAAGGAGCCGAGTGCGCCGTGATGCACAACATAGGGATCGGTGATCGGCAGGATGACCCGTGCCTTGCCCTTGCCGATCCATTGATCGAGCAGGTCCTGCAGATAGATGACCCGTGGCTTGCCGGCGGCATCATGTTTCGCATTCATGCCGTGATCGGCGGTCAGCACGATGACGCACCCCATCGCTTCGAGTTCCGCCAGATAGCCATCCATCATGCTATAGAAGTCATTGGCGACCTCATGGCCCGGCGCGTATTTGTGCTGGATGTAATCGGTGGTCGAAAGATACATGATGTCGGGACGCTTCTCCCGCATCAGCTTGACGCCCGCGGCAAAGACAAATTCGCTCAAGTCGGCGCTATAGACCGAGGGCACCGGCCGGCCGAGCCAGACCTGGGCATTGTCGATGCCGTTTTCCGCGACGCTGGTCTCGTTCGACTTTTCCGAAGAGAAGCAGATACCGCTCTTACCAGTGCCGACTTCCATGCCCTTGCCGAGTAGCTTACGCAACTTGTCCTTGGCGGTGACAACGGCGGCCTTGGCGCCGGCGCGGGAGAAAGTCGCGAGGATGGTATCGGCGCGCAGAAACTTCGGATCGTTCATCATCACCTCCGTGCCGCTTTCACGGTCGAAGAGGTAGTTGCCGCAGATGCCGTGGACGGAAGGCGGCGCGCCGGTGACGATGGAGAGATTGTTGGGATTGGTGAAGCTCGGCACCACGCAATCGCCGACCAGTTGCGTACCCTGCTTGACTGCTCCGGCAAGCCAGGGCGTCACGCCCGCGGCAATAGCCGCGGTGAGGTAATCGGGTTCGCACCCGTCGACGCAGACGATGACGACGGGGGCCGACGGCCAGGCATAGCTCTTGCCGTTGACGGTCAGCGGCGCTTTCGATGCGGTCATGTCCTGCTCCTTACTCGGCCGAGGCGGCCAGCTTTTTCGGCGCGCCGGAGGCCACGCCAAGCTCCGCCAGCACAGCCTTCACGGCGGCGATGGCGCCGTTCATCTCGGCGGCCCCCAAGCGGCCGATACAGCCGATGCGGAAACTGTCGGCGACCGTCAGCTTGCCGGGATAGATCACGTAATTGCGCTCGCGCAGCTTGTCGTAGAAAAGCTGGAAATTGAATTTCGGGTCCGCCGGCATATGGAAAGTGACGATGATCGGCGCCTGCAGGTGATCCGGCAGCAGGGTCTCGAAGCCCAAGGCCCGCATGCCATCGACCAGGATCTTGCAATTGGCGCGATAGCGCGCGCCGCGACCGGCGACGCCACCTTCAGCCGCGTGTTCCGCCAGGGCCTGATGGAAGGCCGCGATGCAGTGGATCGGCGGGGTGAAACGATATTGCTTGGTCGCTTCGATCACCTGCCACTGGTCGTAGAGATCGAGAACCAGGGCATGCGCATTGCCCTTGGTCACCTGCAGCGCCGCTTCGCGACACAGCACGAAGCCAAGCCCCGGGACGCCTTCGATGCATTTGTTCGACGAGGCCGCGACGGCGTCGAACGGAATGGTGCGGCTGTCGAGCGGCAGCGCGCCAAAAGCGCTCATCGCATCGACCAGCAGGCGGCGGCCGGCTTTGGCAACGACCTCCGCCACTTCGGCAACCGGATTGAGAACGCCCGACGTCGTCTCGCATTGCACGATAGCG
>DATLJB010000170.1:0-27650 GCA_035539075.1 Terriglobia bacterium | reverse complement strand
CTTCTTCGAGAAGGTCGAGATGATCTGGCTGATCATGCCGAAGCCCGGCAGAATCAGGATGTACACTTCCGGATGGCCGAAGAACCAGAACAGGTGCTGGAACAGCAGCGGGTCGCCGCCGCCTTCCGGACGGAAGAAGTTCGAGCCGAAGTTACGGTCGGTCAGCAGCATGGTGATGGCGCCGCCGAAGACCGGCAGCGACAGCAGCAGCAGGAAAGCCGTAACCAGCACCGACCACACGAACAGCGGCATCTTGGCCAGCGTCATGCCCGGCGCGCGCATATTGAAGATGGTGGTGATGAAGTTGATGGCGCCCAGGATCGAGGAGGCACCGGCGAGGTGCATCGAGAAGATCGCCATGTCGACCGCGCGACCCGGCTGGCCATCCGAGGCAAGCGGCGGATAAAGCGTCCAGCCGGTACCCGCGCCGCCATCGACGAAGGCCGAGCTGATCAGCATGACGAAGGCGACCGCCGTCAGCCAGAAGCTGATGTTGTTCATGCGCGGGAAGGCCATGTCCGGCGCGCCGATCATCAGCGGCACGAACCAGTTGCCGAAGCCGCCGATCATCGCCGGCATGACGGTGAAGAAGATCATCAGCAGCGCGTGGGCCGAGATCACGACGTTCCAGAACTGGCCGTCGGGATTGGCGTCGGTGCCGAAAAACTGGATGCCGGGATGCATCAGCTCGGCCCGCATCAGGACCGAGAAGGCGCCGCCGATGAGGCCGGCGAAAACGGCAAAGATCAGATAGAGCGTGCCGATGTCCTTGTGGTTGGTCGAAAAGAACCAGCGCGCGATGAAACCGGGCTTATGGTCGCCATGACCATGCGCTTCGGCGTGATGAGTGCTAACCGGGCTCATGTCTTGTCCCTCTGTCTAATCTTGCTCAGTTGGCTGCGCCGGTGGCGACGGCGCCAGCCGTCGTGCTCTGGGCAACATCGGTGGTCGGCGGCGTGCCGTCGGCCTTGGCGAACTTCTTCTTGGCGTCGGCGACCCACTTGTCGAAGTCTTCCTTGCTGACGGCGCGGACGGTGATCGGCATGAAGCCGTGGCGGACACCGCAGAGCTCCGAGCACTGGCCGTAATAGACGCCCGGCTGGTTGATCTTGAACCAGCTTTCGTTGACGCGGCCCGGCACGCCGTCATGCTTCACGCCGAAGGACGGCACCGTCCAGGAATGGATCACGTCGGCACCGGTGACCTGCACGCGGATCGTCTCGCCCACCGGCAGGACGACTTCGTTATCGGTCTGCAGCAGGTAGCGATCCTTCTGGTCGGCCGGCAGCTTGTCCTTGTCGAGCAGATTGGCATCGAAGGTGAAGTTGCCGTTATCCGGATATTCGTAGGACCAGTACCACTGATGGCCGATGGCGCGAATGGTCAGGTCGGGCTTGGGAATATCGAGCTGCTTGTAGAGCAGCGGGAAGGAGAAGATGGCGATGAAGACCAGGATCAGGGCCGGCGCGATGGTCCAGACGACTTCGATCAGCGTGTTATGCGAGGTCTTCGAAGGAACCGGGTTGGCCTTTTCGTTGTAGCGGAAGATGCACCACAGCAGCAGGGCCAGGACGAACAGCGTGATGATCGTGATGATCGGCAGCAGAATATCGTTGTGCAGCCATTCCAGCTGCTGCATCAGATCGGTCGCCGGTGCCTGCAGACCCAGCTCCTTCGGACGCGGCGCCCCGACCATACCTTCATCGGCTATGGCGGCGGCGCTCAACGCGACCCCGACCCCGCCCCCCATGACCATGGCGCCGATCATGCCGACCAGCCGGGCCATTCCTTGCTTCAAGCTCATTCGAGTCATCCCATTCCTCGTTGATGCCGATCCGGGTACCCGCCTGACGGCTCGATCGATCTCCCGGCTCAACCTTCCTGTCGTCCCGGCTGCCTGTCCCCTCGTGGCCTTCTCGATGATCGAGCCGCCACCGGAACAGCCGCGCCGACCGGACATAATCCGATCCTTCGGTCCATCGATCCAAGCCGCTGATTGGCAAGCAACAATGATACCGCAGCCGCGCTGAGCGCGGCCGGGGCTTCCCCGAATTAACCGGGAACCTACACCCGGCCTTGACATATCTCAAGCATTTCACCACCCGCGATCTCGCCGCAGAAGGCTTTGATTCAACGCAATTCCTTGATGCGACGATCCGTCGCATAAATTGCCAGCGCCGACGCCACCAAGGGAGGCTCTGTCCGCAGCCTTTCGCCACTGCGGCATGTCCGGGCTCTTATTTTAATGTCAAACTGGCTTTCGGACGCCTAGGCAAAGGCGGGGGCGCGGACCTATATCTAAGGGTCTGAGGTGAGAACGATTAACCATATGGGAGCCCGCCATGTCATCGCTTGCCATCACCGATCGGCTGTTCTTTGACCGTGCCGGCCTGGATCTCGCAAAAACCCAGCGTCAGGTCGAAGAGGCCTTGCAGGGCGCCGAAGACGGCGAATTGTTTCTGGAATACAGCCAATCGGAAAGCCTCAGCTATGACGACGGCAAGCTGAAGAGCGCTGCCTTCGACACGACCCAGGGCTTTGGTCTGCGCTCGGTGGCCGGCGAGGCCCATGGCTACGCCCATGCCAGCGACCTCAGCGAACAGGCGATCCAGCGCGCCGTGCAGACGGTGAAAGCGGTCCGCAGCGGCCATGGCGGCGACCTCGCTTTGCCGCCGATCGGCACGAATCGCGTCCTCTATGGTGAGGAGAACCCTCTCGCCGCCCTGGAATTCGGCCGCAAGGTATCGCTGCTGGCGGAAATCGACGCTTATGCCCGGGCCAAGGATCCGCGCGTGAAACAGGTGATGGCCTCGGTTTCCGGCGTCTGGCAGGCGGTGCAGATTCTCCACGGCAACGGCCACCGGGTCGGCGACATCCGCCCGCTCGTGCGCCTCAATGTCTCCATCATGGTCGAGGAAAACGGCCGCATGGAAACCGGCAGCCATGGCTCGGGCGGCCGCTTCACCTATGACACCCTCATTGATCCCGCCCATTGGCAGGCCAGCGTTGACGAGGCCCTGCGCCAGGCGCTCGTCAACCTGACCTCGATCCCCGCCCCGGCCGGCGAAATGCCGGTGGTGCTGGGCTCGGGCTGGCCCGGCATCCTGCTGCATGAGGCGATCGGCCATGGCCTCGAGGGCGATTTCAACCGCAAGCAGACCTCGGCTTTTGCCGGGCTGATGGGGCAGCGCGTCGCCGCCAAGGGCGTCACCGTGATCGACGACGGCACCCTGCAGGACCGTCGCGGCTCACTCTCGATCGACGACGAGGGCACGCCCAGCCAGTGCACGACGCTGATCGAGGACGGCATCCTGACCGGCTATCTGCAGGACCGCCAGAACGCCCGGCTGATGGGCATGAAGCCGACCGGCAACGGCCGGCGCCAGAGCTTCGCCCACCACCCGATGCCGCGCATGACCAATACCATCATGCTGGCCGGCGAACATGCGCCGGAAGAGATCATCAAATCGGTGAAGAAGGGCCTCTATGCCGTCAATTTCGGCGGCGGGCAGGTCGACATCACGTCGGGTAAATTCGTCTTCTCCGCCTCGGAAGCCTATCTGATCGAGGACGGCAAGATCGGCCCCGCGGTCAAGGGCGCCACCTTAATCGGCAACGGGCCCGACGTGCTGACCAAGGTCGGCATGATCGGCAACGACATGAAGCTCGACCCGGGCGTCGGCACCTGCGGCAAGGACGGCCAGGGCGTGCCGGTCGGCGTCGGCCAGCCGACCCTGCGCATCGATGGGTTGACTGTCGGCGGCACGGCCGCCGCCTGAGCGATATCGGCATACCGGCAAGGGGTCGGAACCCGTCGCCTTGCCGGCACATTGCTGTCACTGGGTGGAATTTATTGGCCCGACGCGGCTTTCCGCTCGGCAATGCGGGCGAGGATGGCGTGGCGTTGATCGGGCGTGGAGATCACCCAATCGCGAATCTCGTCGATGGTGCGCAGGCAACCGATGCAGAAGCCCGTCTTGTTGTCGATCTGGCAAACGCTGATGCAAGGCGAGGCCGGACCGCTCGCCAGCAGGCGGCGCCGTTCCTCCCGCCGCTTCTCACGCGCCAGCCGATCAGCCGCCAGTTTTTCCGCTGAGCGCGGCGCGAGATCGGGACTTTCCGAAGCCATATGTCAGTCCATATAGTGAAGACCGCGACATGACAGCGTCCGGCCAGACTAAAATCTTATCGGGTTCTTATCATAGCCGGATTGAGCTGAACAGGCGCGGTCGGGGCGACCCAGCCCTGCAGGCGTTACAGGACCACAGGTGCCGTCATCCCTAGACCCTTCCCGCGCAAACGCCTGATCGGTACGACGCGGCTCGTCACGGGGCTGATTCTCTTTGCCTATGTGTTGACGCACGACCTCAATCACGCCCTGGGGTTGATCTCCCTGGAGGCCATGGAGGCGGGCCGCGAGCCGTTCCTGGCCTTCTGGCACTTCCCGCCGATCCGCATCGTCTTCTATCTCAGCATCTTCCTGCATCTGCTGGTCGCTCTCAACGCGCTTTACCGCCGCCACAGCTTGCGCATGTCCGCCGGCGAAGCCTGGCAGCTGGTGCTGGGGCTCAGTCTGCCGCCGCTGCTGACGATGCATGTGATCGGTACCGCGGTTGCCAACAGCCTGTACGATCTCCATGCCACCTACAGCTATGTCGTCTGGACCTTGTGGATGGCAATCCCGAGCTACGGCCTCATTCAAGTCTGCGCGCTGACCGTTGCCTGGATTCATGGCTGTATCGGCTTGCGCACCTGGCTGCGATTGAAGCCGTTTTACCCGGCCTGGCGCGACGCTCTTTTCGCCGCGGCGCTGCTCCTGCCGGTTCTCGCCTTGCTCGGTTTCGTCACCGCCGGGCATCAGGCCGCGCTGCTGTCGCAGGATCCGGCATGGATGGCGCGGATGTGGGCCATGGCGAATATGCCCGCCGCAGCCGAGGTTGCCCGCCTCTATCACATTCGCGACCTGACGCTCGGCGGATATGGTGTGCTGCTGGGCCTCGTCCTCGCGGCCCGCGGGCTGCGGCAGATCATCGAACGGCGCAATGCCGTCACGGTGCACTACGCCGATGGCCACCAGGTGGTGGTGCGCCGCGGCACCACGTTGCTTGAAGCCAGTCGCATCGGCGGCATCCCGCATGCAGCGGTCTGCGGCGGCAAGGGCCGCTGCTCGACCTGCCGCGTACGCGTCATCGCCGGCACGACATTGCTCTCGCCGCCCGATTCCCAGGAAATCGCTTTGCTGAAGCGCATCGGCGCAACACCGAGCACCCGCCTCGCCTGCCAGGCGATACCGACCGGCACGGTCACGATCGCGCCGCTCCTGCCACCCATGGCCGCCCCGCGGCAGGCGCTTGACCATGTCGAGCAGCATCACGGCAAGGAGCGGGAGATCGCGGTGCTTTTTGCCGATATCCGCGGCTTCACGCAATTGTCTGAGCATCGCCTACCTTATGACGTCGTCTTCCTGCTGAACCGCTATTTCCGCGCCATGGGCGAAGCCGTGGCCAGCGCCGGCGGCCGTGTCGACAAGTTCATCGGCGACGGCGTGATGGCATTGTTCGGGCTGGAGACGACACCTGCCGAAGCCTGCGCCCAGGCCATCGCCGCTGCGATCGCCATGTCCGCCAATCTCGAACAGCTCAATCAATTGATGGCCCATGATCTGAGGGAACCGCTGCGCATCGGCATCGGTATCCATGTCGGTCCGACCATTGTCGGTGAAATGGGCTTTGCCGGCGCACAGGCGATGACCGCGATCGGCGATGCCGTGAACACCGCAAGCCGGTTGGAGGCAGCCACCAAGGAGTTCGGCTGCCAATTGCTGATCTCGCAGCGGGTCGCCGATCTCGCCGGCATCGAAGTCGGCATGGCGACATCGCATGACGTTCCGCTGCGTGGCCGTTCAGAAACCGTGGCGGTATACGCGATCGCCGATGCCCGCGATCTCCGCCGCGATGCCGGCCGCTCCAAACGAGATCATGATCACAGCCTCAAGCAACAGATTGAAACACATGCTGACGCCGCTCGCCCATGACCACGATTTCTTTCGCCGCGATCCCGCGAACCTCTATTGGGCGCTGGCGCCGCATCTGCTGTCGCAGCACACCGATTGTGCCTGCGCCCTGGCCAGCGCCAGCATGGCCTTGAACGCCCTGCGGTCGCTGGGCGGCCACCACAAGGTCGGCGATATCATTTCCGAGCAACGGCTGCTGCAGGAAATGGCCGACGATCATTGGCATGCCGCCTTCCAGGCCGGCATCGGCGACGGGCTCGAGCTCGCACGCTATGGCGACGACCTGCCGCGCGCACTCGGCCTCTTTGCCCTGCAGGATCGTTGGTCGGTTTCTGTTCATCGCATGCAGGCGGCGGATGCGGCGGCAGTTGAGCGCTTCCGCGCCGATCTCGTGGCGATGCAGCAGGCAGCAGATCGCCTGCTGATCGCCAATTTCCACCTCGACGCCTTCTATGGCGACGGCGTCGATATCGGCCATTATTCACCGATCGGCGCCTACGATACGGCGCAGGACCGCGTGCTGATCCTGGACGTCTACAAGCCCGATTATGAGCCCGTCTGGGCGCCGGCCGCGCATCTGGCGCAAGCCATGTCGCGCCACGACGATAGGGGTAAGCCGCGCGGCTATGTGCTGATCAGCAGGAAGCCGGCCGCCCTCGCCCGATGATCGCGAACGGGCTTACCGGGGCAGGGCATCCTCGATCGCCTTCAGCAACTTGGCATCATCCGGTGCCACGCGGGACGAGAAGCCGGCGACGACATGGCCGTCCGGGCCGATCAGGTATTTGTGGAAGTTCCAGCGCGGCCGTCCTTCATCGCCCAGCTTCGCTTCGAGCCATTTGTAGAAGGGATGCGCCTTGGAACCCGTCACCGGCACCTTGGCCGCGAGGGGAAAATCGACCGCATAATTCTGATCGCAGAACTGCCGGATCTCCGCCGGCGTACCGGGCTCCTGCGCCCCGAAATCGTTGCTCGGCACCCCCAGCAGTACGAAGCCGCGATCGCGATATTTCCGCCAGAGCGCCTGCAGCCCCTTGTATTGCGGGGTGAAGCCGCATTTCGAGGCCACATTGACGACCAGCATGGCTTTGCCGCGGTACTGGTCGAGCGCCAGGTCGTCGCCCTGCAGGGTTTGAAAGTCGAAATCGAAGGCTGAGTCCATTTCTGCCACCACGGTCGGTATCGGTCTGGTCGAAATCATGCCCAGCGCCAGGGGCACGCTGCGCAACAGGGCCTTAATCGTCATATCGCTCTTCTGTCCAAGGGTCGCCGTGATTGTGATAGCCGCGCGTTTCCCAGAAGCCGGGCTTGTCGGCGGCGGTGAAATCGATCCGCTTCAGCCATTTGGCACTCTTCCAGAAATACAGTTTTGGAACAACGACACGGACCGGGCCGCCATGCTCGACGGTCAGTTCCTGCCCCTGCCAATGGGTCGCCAGCAGCACGTCGGCATCGGCGAACTCGGCCAAAGGCACATTGGTCGTGTAAGTATCATAGCTGGTCAGCACCACATGCTGCGCTTCCGGCAGGGGCTGGACGATCTGCAGCAGGTCGCGCAGCAATACGCCGCGCCAATGATTGTCATATCGCGACCATGAGGTGACGCAGTGGATATCGCTGACCGCCTCGCTCTGCGGCAAGGCCTCGAAGCCTGCCCAATCCAGGCGCAACGCCTCTCGCACAAGCCCGCCGACGGTGAGGCGCCACTTGTCGCGCGGGATATTCGGATGCACGCCAAGGTCAAGCACCGGCCAGTTCTGCACCAGGCGCTGCCCCGGCGGCAGGCGGTCGACCTCGCGGCTCGAGGTCCGGCCGGTCAGCAACCGGCCTTCGGCCGCCCATTCCTGCTTTCGCTGAATCAGCTTCTCGCGCTTGGCGCCGGCAGATTCGTCGCTCATCTCGCTCCCGCCTCCATCCGTTCGAGATCCTGCGATACGACGTTTTGCCAAGCCTGACAAATCTGACGAACCGACCGCGCGACAGGGATACGCATTATCAATAACACTCCAGCCTCTGAGAGGTCGGAATTTGTTGAATGTTAACCAGCAGCAGTCGACAGTCACAGGGATTTGCAGATTGGGACTGCCGGTTGGGGATTTGCCGGTTGACGCTTTGCCGGTCGTTCCGACGACCATGCTTCTGCCCGCCTGGCTCGCACTCGATTATCCGGTGAACGATGAGATGACACTGCCAGCCGCCATCCCCAGTCGGAGCCCGCATGTCGGACCCTTGATGGCCAACGCAGTGGGCCTGACGGATGTCGCGGTGATGGCAATCGCAACCTGCGCACCGATTACCTCCATGGCGGGCAACCTGCCTCTGGTCATCGGCCTGGGGAGCGGCCTCTATGCGCCCGGCGCCTTCGTCTTCTGCACCATCATCATGACCATCTTCGCGGTCGGCTATAATGCGATCTCCCGGCATATCACGACCGCCGGCGCTTTCTATGGCTATGTCTCGCACGGCCTTGGGCAGTCGGTCGGCCTCTCGGCCGGCCTGCTGGCCTGCCTCGCCTATATGGTCTTCGAGATCTCGCTGATCGGCATCTTCGCATACTTCGTTCAGCAATTTCTGCTGGCCGAGTTTGGCATCTTGATCGGCTGGCTGACACCGGCATTGGTCATGCTGGGGCTGAACTGGCTCTTCGCCTATTACCGCATCAACATCGCCGCCAAGATTCTCGCCGTCTTTCTCGCACTCGAAGTGCTGAGCCTCTTGACGGTCGTCATCGCCAGCCTGCTGCTGAACAAGGACCAGTCATATCACCTGCAGGCGCTTAATCCGCTGGGCGCCTTTCAGAGCACCCAGGGCGGCGCAGCGAGTTTCGGCCTGTTCATGGCCTTCTGGTCCTGGGTCGGTTTCGAAACGACCGGCATGTATGGCGAGGAATCGCGCGAGCCGAAGCGCATCGTTCCGCGCGCCACCATGATTGCCGTCGTGGGTGTGGGCTTGCTCTATGTCTTGGTCGCCTGGGCGGCCATCGTCGGCAACGGGCTTGGCCAGAGCATTGCCATCACCCAGGGGGCCAATCCGATCGACCTCCTGCTTAATCCGCTGCGGCTGCGCTTCGGCGATTGGATCGCCACCATTTTCCAGCTCCTGACCATTACCGGGTCTTTCGCCTGCGGCCTTGCCTTCCACAACTGCGCGGCCCGGTACCTCTATGCGATCGGCCGCGAGGGCGTGCTGTTCCGGAGCGACCGCTGGCTCGGCAAGACCCACCCGGTCTATCGCTCCCCCTATATCGCCTCCAGCCTGCAAACCGTGTTCGGCCTCGCCCTGCTGCTGCTTTTCAAGTTCGACAGCAACCTCGGCCCCTATGACTTCTATGCCCTACTGGCGGTCATCGGCGTCATGGCGATCCTGATCGTGCAGGCCGCCTGCTCGGTCGCCGTGATCGGCTATTTCTGGTTCGCCCGGCGCGACCAGTTCCGGCTATGGCAGACCTGCATCGCCCCGGCGATCGGGGCTTGCAGCATGTCCTTCGTGGTCTATCTCCTGTTTATCCACATGGACAGCATCGTCGGGATCAAGTTGGCGGCCAGCGGTCTTTACTATGCAACCCCCTGGATCGTCTTTGGCCTGGCGGGATTCGGCCTGCTGGTTGCACTGCTGATCAAGATGCTGGCGCCGAACCGGCATGTCCTGCTCGGCCGCCTGGTTCTGGAAGATATCGTGGCGGCCGACCCGGCGATTGCGCGGCAAATCGCGGCCGAATAGCCGCCGGGACGGCCCGGCAGGCGCGGAATCTGCGTATTTGCGACGCAATATCGCGTCGCTTTTCGGCGATCCGCGGTCGCGGCAATAGCAGCCTCTGAAGGGGCCGACGCCTAGAAATCTTAACGTGGTGAAATCGACCGTGGATCGGGTTGGAGAGCGGGATCGGAATATGGCCGCTGTTTCAGACCGCACCTTGTTCATTGCCTGTGGCGCGCTCGGCCGCGAGATCGTGGCCCTGACCAGCCAGCACGGCTGGAAGGACCGGCTCGACGTCACCTGCCTGCCGGCGATCTGGCACAATTATCCGGACCGGATTCCGGCCGGGGTCCGGGCCAAGATCCGGGCAGGCAAGAAGAGATATCGCCGGATCGTCGTGCTTTATGGCGATTGCGGCACGGGCGGGGCGTTGGACCGCGTCCTCGAGGAAGAGGGCGTGGAGCGGATCGCCGGGCCACATTGCTACGAGTTCTTTGCCGGCAGCCGGGACTTCTCCCAGCTGGCGGATGAGGAACCGGGGTCGTTCTATCTGACGGATTACCTGGTTCGGCATTTCGACCGGCTGATCTGGCAGGGATTAGGCCTGGACCGTCATCCGGAATTGCGCGATGCCTATTTCGGCAATTACCGGCGGGTGGTCTATCTGGCCCAGACCGACGACCCGAAACTGCTGGCCAAGGCCGAGGCCGCGGCGGGGCGTTTGGGACTGGCGTTCCTGCACCGGCGAACGGGCTATGGCGAATTAGCCGGCTTTATGGTCGAACAGGTCGAGAAGGCCTGACCTGGAGAAGACCGGCCTGAAGATTGAGTTTTAATCCGGCCTGACGGGGACCGGGATGAGAGGGAGACTATGGCGAGCTTGACCATCGTTTATTGGCGGGACATCCCCGCCCAGGTCATCGTCAAGAAGGGACGCGAGACCGCCAAGGTGCAGCTGACCGAGCGTTTCGAAAAGGCGATCGATCGGGCCGCCATGCGGGCCAATCTGCGCGACACCGATTCCTATCTGGCGGAATGGCGCCGTGCGGCAGCCGTCGATGTCAGCGACGACTTGCAGGTCGAAGCCGACAAGGCCGCAGCCGCTCTTGAAGCTGCATATCCCGATGATCGCCTGAAGGTGCTGGTCGAAGCCGGCGGCACTGACGCCGCCAAGACGGAGGGCTGAACGCCATGTATGCCGTTCGGCTCTGGTCGGTGCGCCATGCGCGCGGCCTCAACCTTTTCTACAAGGGCTTCGAGAAGGCCATGATCGCGCTCCATCCGCTGTGGAGCAAGATCGGCTATGCCCGCCTGGAAAAGCCCTTCGAAGCCACCGAAAAGGCGGTCAAGGGCTTCCTGTTCGATTGCCAGATGTGCGGCCAATGCGCCCTCTCCTCGACCGGCATGTCCTGCCCGATGAATTGCCCGAAGACCTTGCGCAATGGTCCCTGCGGCGGCGTTCGCCCCAACGGCCATTGCGAGGTGAAGCCGGAAATGAAGTGCGTGTGGGTGCAGGCCTGGGCCGGCGCCGAGCGCATGTCGCCGGGTGCCTCGGTCAAGGTCGGCGTCGATCCCATCGGCGATGTGCAGAAGCCGGTCGATAACAGCATCAAGGGGAAGTCCTCCTGGCTGCGGGTCGTGCGCATGACCAAGAAGATCGGCGAGTTCGCCCCGCCCCCGCCGAAGAAACCGGCCGCCAAGCCAGCGGCGCCGAAGGCCGAGGGTGCTGCGACCGCAGCCAAGAATGAAGGGAAGGCAGCATGAACCCCGATCTTCCCCCGACATGGGATCCCGGCGCGCCGCTGCCGGACAAAGCCGGCCATTCCTCGCAGGGCCGGCTCGAGCGCGTGCTGCGTTCTGGCCGCTTCGCCGTCACCGCCGAATTGAACCCACCCGATTCCGCCGATCCGCGCGATGTCTATGACCGCGCGGTGGTGCTCTCCGAAGTCTGCGACGCGATCAACGCCACCGACGCTTCCGGCGCCAACGTGCATATGTCCTCGGTCGGCATCTGCTCGCTGCTGACCCGCGCCGGCTATGCCGTCATCATGCAGATCTCCTGCCGCGACCGGAACCGTATCGCCATCCAGGGCGACGTGCTGGGCGCCTCCGCCATGGGCGTGCAGAACATCCTTTGCCTCACCGGCGACGGCGTCCAGGCCGGCGACCAGCCGCAGGCCAAGCCGGTCTTCGATTTCGATTCGACCTCGCTGCTGGAATGCATCCGCGGCATGCGCGACACCGGCAAGTTCCTGTCGGGCCGCAAGCTGACGACGCCGCCGCGGGTTTTCCTGGGCGCAGCGGCCAATCCCTTCGCTCCGCCCTATCAGTATCGCGGTATCCATATCGCCAAGAAGATCAATGCCGGGGCGCAGTTCATCCAGACCCAGTATTGCTATGACGTGCCGCTGCTGCGGAGCTTCATGGCGCAGGTGCGCGAACAGGGCTTGCACGAAAAGGCTTTCTTCCTGGTCGGCGTCGGTCCGCTCCCCTCATCGAAGACCGCCCGCTGGATGCGCAGCAATGTGCCCGGCGTGCATATTCCCGATGCGGTGATCGAGCGGATGGAAAAGTCCAAGAATGAGAAGGCGGAAGGCAAGCAGCTCGCCATCGACCTCATCCAGGAGATCAGTGAGATAGATGGCGTGGCCGGCGTGCATGTCATGGCCTATCGCCAGGAGGAATTCGTCAGCGAGATCATCCAGGCCTCGGGCGTGATGCGGAACCGCCAGCCGCGCCGCGCACCCCGTCAAATTCAAGAGGCGGGCCAGGCCCCTGAGATCATGCCGGCCGCCGAAACCAATCCGGGCACGCCCAGCGCCGCCTGAACGTTACAGAACATCAGCTCTTCGTCTGAAAGGAAGACCAATGACCGATACCGTCGTCAGCTCCGCCACCAAGGAAGTCGTGATCGGCTTCGATCGCCCCTTCTGCGTCATCGGCGAGCGCATCAACCCGACCGGCCGCAAGCTGCTGGCGGCGGAAATGGCGGCCGGCGATTACAGCCGCGTCAAGTCCGACGCCCTGGCCCAGGTCGAAGCCGGCGCGCATATGCTGGACGTCAATGCCGGTATCCCGATGGCCGATGAGCCGCGTATTCTGGCGGAATCGATCCAGCTGGTGCAGTCGCTGACGGATACCCCGCTCTCGATCGACAGCTCGATCGTCGCCGCCCTCGAGGCCGGCCTCGCCGTCTACAAGGGCAAGGCCCTGGTCAATTCGGTGACCGGTGAGGAAGAGCGCCTGGAAGTGGTGCTGCCGCTGGTGAAGAAATACGGCGCTGCCGTCGTCGCCATCTCCAATGACGAAACCGGCATCTCTGAAGATCCCGATGTGCGTTTCGAAGTGGCGAAGAAGATCGTCCAGCGCGCCGCCGATTACGGCATCCATCATTCCGACATCGTCGTCGATCCCCTTGTGATGCCGATTGGCGCCCTCGGCCAGGCCGGCCGCGCCGCCTTCAGCCTGATCCGTCGCCTGCGCGATGAGCTCAAGGTCAACACCACCTGCGGCGCGTCGAACATCAGCTTCGGCCTGCCCAACCGTCATGGCCTCAACCAGGCCTTCCTCTCGATGGCGATCGGCGCCGGCATGACCAGCGCCATCATGAACCCGCTGCATATGGAAGAGATGACCGGCATCTGGGGCGCCGATACCCTGATGGGACATGACGCTCACTGCGCGCATTGGATCAAGCGCTTCCGCGAGCCCGCCCCGGAAGGCGAAGCGGCGGCCGGTGCCCGCGGGCGGCGTGAAGGCCGCCGGCGTGGCGGTGGCGGCGGTGCCGCCGGCGGTGAGACCGCGAGCGCCTAAGCATGAAGCGCCCCTGTTTCCACAAGAGAAACAGGGGCTTTTTCTTGACGCATGATGAGATGAATCAGTGGCCCGTCCGCGTGCTTCCAGCCGGGCGGGTTTGCCGCTAAGGAAAGCGGCAGAACAATCAGTCTGACCAGTGGCCGAGTGAGTGTGAACCGTGACCGAGACAGCAGAAACCGAAACCGTGCGGACCAACGACAATGGCAATGGGCATGACGACCCCTTGCTGGTTTTCATGCCCTCCGGTCGCCGTGGCCGTTTCCCGATCGGCACGCCGGTGTTGCAGGCGGCACGCCAGCTCGGCGTCGATATCGATTCCGTCTGCGGCGGGCGCGGCATCTGCGGGCGCTGCCAGGTGGTCGTCTCAGAGGGCGAATTCGCCAAGCTCGGCGTCACCTCCAAAGGCGACCATATGAGCGATTTCTGCGCCGTCGAGCAGCGCTACAGCGACAAGCGCGGCATGAAGCCGGGCCGCCGACTCTCCTGCCAGGCCCATCTTCTGGGCGACCTCGTGATCGACGTGCCGGCCGACAGCCAGGTACATAAGCAGGTCGTGCGCAAGCGCGCCGAGATGCGCGACATCACCCTCGACCCGATCGTGCGCCTCTATTACGTCGAGGTGCAGGAACCCGACATGCATGATCCGACCGGCGACCTGCAGCGTCTCGAAAAGGCTTTGGCCGCGCAGTGGCAGCTGACCGATCTCGACACCGATCTTCGCGTGATCCAGGGTCTGCAGGCTGCCTTGCGCAAGGGCGGCTGGAAGGTCACCGTCGCCGTCCATATGGGCAAGCAGATCACCGCCGTCTGGCCGGGCTTCCATGACAAGGCCTATGGACTTGCCGTCGATATCGGCTCGACCACCATTGCCGGTCATCTCTGCGATCTGTCGACCGGCGATGTCGTCGCCTCATCCGGCCTGATGAATCCGCAGATCCGCTTCGGCGAGGATCTGATGAGCCGCGTCTCCTATGTGATGATGAATCCGGGCGGCGAAGTGGAAATGACCAAGGCCGTACGCGACGCATTGAATGATCTCGCCGAGGCGGTCGCCAGGGAAGCCAAATGCACGGTGCAGGACATTCTCGAATGCACCTTCGTCGGCAACCCGATCATGCATCACCTGCTGCTCGGCATTAATCCGATCGAGTTGGGCGGGGCGCCCTTCGCGCTGGCGACCGACGGGCCCGTCATGTTCTGGGCGACGGAGATCGACCTCAAGGTCCATCCCAATGCCCGCATCTACGTGCTGCCCTGCATCGCCGGCCATGTCGGCGCCGACACCGCCGGCGTCATCCTCTCGGAATCGCCGCATGAATCCGACGAGATGACGCTGATCGTCGATGTCGGCACCAATGCCGAGATCGTGCTCGGCAACAAGCATCGCCTGCTGGCCGCATCGTCACCGACCGGCCCGGCCTTCGAAGGCGCACAGATCTCCTGCGGTCAGCGTGCCGCCCCCGGTGCCATCGAGCGTGTCCGCGTCGACCGTGCGACGCTGGAGCCGCGCTTCAAGGTGATCGGCTGCGACCTCTGGTCGGACCATCCGGACTTCGCGCAGCAGACGGAGGCAACCGGCGTCACCGGCATTTGCGGCTCCGGTATCATCGAATGCCTGGCGGAGATGTTCTTGGCCGGCATCATCACCCAGGACGGCGTCATCGACGGCTCGATGTCGGCGACTTCGCCGCGCATTGAAGCCGATGGCCGCACCTTCTCCTACCTGCTGCATGACGGCGCGCCGCAATTGAAGATCACCCAGAACGACGTCCGTGCCATCCAGCTCGCCAAGGCGGCGCTCTATGCCGGTGCGCGTCTGCTGATGGACAAGCTGGAGATCGACAAGCTGGATCGCATCACGCTGGCCGGCGCCTTCGGCAGCCATATCGACGTCAAATATGCGATGGTGCTGGGCATGATCCCCGATTGCGACCTCGCCAAGGTGACCAGTGCCGGCAATGCCGCCGGCACCGGCGCGCGCATCGCGCTCCTGAACCGCGCCTCCCGCGACGAGATCGCCCGCGTGGTCAAGCAGGTGGAAAAGGTCGAGACCGCCGTCGAGCCGAAGTTCCAGGAGCATTTCGTCGGCGCCATGGCCCTGCCGCATAAGACCGCGCCCTATCCGCATCTTGCCAAGGCCGTCAATCTGCCGGCGCCGAAGGTTGCCACGACTAGTGGCGATGATGAAGGTGGCCGCCGGCGTCGCCGGCGTGGGTGATCGCTGACGACCTGAAAGCGAAAGCCCCGCAGCAGACTGCGGGGCTTTTCTTTTTCTCCACTCTGCGGCCCGGACTTGATCCGGGCATCCATCGTAACGATAGCGTTCGCGTCAACCATGGATCCCCGGGTCAAGCCCGGGGATGACAGAAAGAGCGAAGCCGCAGGTTCCGAGCGCCTTACGCCCGGACCAGCGGCTTGTACTTGATGCGATGCGGCTGGTCGGCGTCCGTGCCCAGGCGGCGGTGCTTGTCGACCTCGTAATCCTGATAATTGCCCTCGAACCATTCGACATGGCTGTCGCCTTCGAAAGCGAGGATATGGGTGGCAATGCGATCGAGGAACCAGCGATCGTGGCTGATGATGACCGCACAGCCCGCGAAATTCTCCAGCGCCTCTTCCAAGGCCCGCAAGGTATCGACGTCGAGATCGTTGGTCGGTTCGTCGAGCAGCAGGACATTGGCGCCGGATTTCAGCATCTTGGCGAGATGGACGCGGTTGCGCTCGCCGCCGGAGAGCAGGCCGACCTTCTTCTGCTGGTCCGCCCCCTTGAAGTTGAAATTGCCGACATAGGCGCGGCTTGGCACCTTGGTCTTGCCGAGCTCGATTTCATCGAGCCCGTCGGAGATCTCCTGCCACACCGTCTTGTTGGCATCGAGACTGTCGCGCGACTGGTCGACATAGCCGAGCACCACCGTATCGCCCACCTTGAAGCTGCCGCTGTCGGGCTTCTCCTGGCCGGTGATCATGCGGAAGAGCGTGGTCTTGCCGGCACCGTTGGGGCCGATCACGCCGACGATGCCACCCGGCGGCAGGCGGAAGGACAAGTCCTCGATCAGCAGACGGTCGCCGAAGCCCTTGTTGAGATGCTCGGCCTCGATGACGACATTGCCGAGGCGCGGTCCGGCCGGAATGGTGATCTGGGCGACGCCGGCAGCCTTCTCGTTGCTCTGCGCCAGCAGGGTCTCATAGGCATTGATACGGGCCTTGGACTTGGCCTGGCGCGCCTTGGGCGACTGCCGGATCCATTCCAATTCGCGCTCCAGAGACTTCTGGCGGGAGGTCTCGGTCTTCTCTTCCTGCTCGAGGCGCTTCTGCTTCTGTTCGAGCCAGCCGGAATAGTTGCCCTCGAAGGGGAAGCCCTGGCCGCGGTCGAGTTCCAGGATCCAGCCCGCCACATTGTCGAGGAAATAGCGGTCGTGGGTGACGGCGACCACCGTCCCCTTGTAGTCCTCCAGGAAGCGTTCCAGCCAGGCGACGGATTCGGCGTCGAGGTGGTTGGTCGGCTCGTCGAGCAGCAGCATGTCAGGATTGGAGAGCAGCAGCCGGCAGAGCGCCACGCGGCGCTTCTCGCCGCCGGAGAGCTTGGTCACATCGGCGTCGCCCGGCGGGCAGCGCAACGCATCCATCGCAATCTCAACCTTGCGCTGCAGGTCCCAGGCATCGGCGGCATCGATCTTCTCCTGCAGCTCGGCCTGCTTCGTCAGCAGAGTATCGAAATCGGCATCTTCCTCACCCATGGCCAGCGAAACGGCTTCGAATTCATCCAGCAGTGCCTTGGTCGGGCCGACGCCTTCCATGACATTGCCGAGTACGTCCTTGGCGGCGTCGAGCTGCGGCTCCTGGGCGAGATAGCCGACGCTGACGCCGTCCGCCGCCCAGGCCTCGCCGTTGAAGTCCTTGTCGATGCCGGCCATGATCTTCATCAGCGTCGACTTACCGGCGCCGTTGCCGCCGAGCACGCCGATTTTCGCTCCGGGCAGGAAGCTCAACCAGATATTTTCGAGGACCTTGCGGCCGCCCGGATAGACCTTGGTCAGGCCTTTCATCACATAGATGTACTGATATGCCGCCATCTGGCACTCCAACTTCCTGATTTATCGGGTTGGCCAGGGTTTTAGCCCAGGCGGCGAAGCAGGGAAAGCCCTGATTGCCGCGACTTCCGGGCGAAAAAAGACCCGCCCGGCGAACCGGGCGGGTCTCTTTACCGTCTAGCGACGCTGGCGGTTACCAGATATCGATGCGGTGATCCTTGGTTTCGTGAATGAAGAAGATACCGATCACGAAACAGATCGCCGCGATGATGATGGGATACCACAGGCCGTAATAGATATCGCCCTTGGCGGCCACCATGGCGAAGGCGATGGCCGGCAAGAAGCCGCCGAACCAGCCATTGCCGATGTGATAGGGCAGCGACATCGAGCTGTAGCGGATACGGGTGGGGAAGAGTTCCACCAGCATCGCGGCAATCGGCCCATAGACCATGGTGACCAGGATCACCAGGAACACCAGCAGCAGCCCCGTCATGACGTAGTTGATCTGTGCCGGATCTGCCTTGGCGGGATAGCCGGCGGCCTTGACAGCCTCCGTCATCTCCTTGGTGAAGCCATCGGTCTT
The DNA here is from genome assembly GCA_035539075.1 of Terriglobia bacterium. Taxonomy (GTDB): domain Bacteria; phylum Pseudomonadota; class Alphaproteobacteria; order Dongiales; family Dongiaceae; genus Dongia_B. Next base: position 9,511 of record DATLJB010000170.1, on the reverse strand, counting down.
GCCCTTCAGGTCTTCCGCAGCGAGACCGGCACCTTCAAAGCTCTGGATCACCTTGTCGCCGATCTTGACGCTGGCGACCGTGCCGGCCGGCGCATCCTCATTCTCGTAATTCACCGAGGACTTCGACAGGAAGGCTTTGGCGATGTCGCAAGAGGTCAGGAATTTCGACGTGCCGACCGGGTTGAACTGGAAGGAGCAGGTCGCCGGATCCGCCGTTACCGTCACCGGTGCAGTAGCCTGGGCGGTTTCCAGCGCCGGATTGGCAAAGTGGGTGAGCCCTTTGAAGATCGGGAAATAGGCGACGGCGGCAATCAGGCAGCCCGCCATGATGACGCGCTTGCGGCCGATCCTGTCGCTGAGCGCGCCGAACACCAGGAAGAAGGGTGTGCCGATGACCAGAGCCCCGGCAATCAGCAGGTTGGCTGTCGTCGAATCAACCTTCAACGCCTGGGTCAGGAAGAACAGGGCGTAGAATTGCCCGGTATACCAGACCACGGCTTGCCCCATGGTGAGGCCGAACAGGGCCAGGATGACAATCTTCAGATTGCCCCAATCGGCAAAGGCCTCCGTCAGCGGCGCCTTCGATCCCTTGCCTTCCGCCTTCATCCGCTGGAAGGTCGGCGATTCGCTCAAGCGCATCCGGATCCAGACTGAAATGGCAAGCAGCAGGGCGGAAACCAGGAAAGGCACGCGCCAGCCCCAGTTGTTGAAGGCCTCGTCGCCGATCGCCAGCTTGACGCCGAGGATGACGAGCAGGGAGAGGAACAAGCCCAATGTCGCCGTCGTCTGAATCCAGCTGGTAAAATAGCCGCGCCGGCCGTGCGGCGCATGCTCGGCCACATAGGTGGCCGCACCGCCATATTCGCCGCCGAGCGCAAGGCCTTGAAGCAGACGCAAGCCAATGAGGATTGCGGGCGCGACGATGCCGACAGCCGCATAATTCGGCAGCAGACCGATCACGAAGGTCGAGCCGCCCATGATCAGGATGGTGATGAGGAAGGTATATTTACGGCCGACGAGATCGCCGAGACGCCCGAAGACCAGCGCGCCAAACGGCCGGACCGCAAAGCCGGCGGCGAAGGCCAGCAAGGTGAAGATGAAACCGGCTGTCGGATTAACGCCGGAAAAGAACTGCTTGTTGATGATCGCGGCAAGCGAGCCGAAAAGGTAAAAATCGTACCATTCGAAGACCGTACCCAAGGATGATGCGAACACCACCGTTCGCAGCTCGGCGGCCGTCGGCTCGCGCGTTGCGACTGAAGTAGCTGTGGTCAATATAGCCTCCCGTTTTATGATTGCCCCGAAGCGTCCGTCTGCTACCGATCCTCGAGATCTTCAGTCAGTTCGGCGCTGCTTTTTCTTGTTTTTGATCGGCCTGCGCCGATTACCCCTTACAATTAACTGACCCTAACATTTCAGGGCTATTCTCGCAACGCGGCGAATATGAATATTAACCTAATATGGAGGATGTTTGCCATAACAGCGGCAAGAATTAAATCAAAAACGTCTTTTGCTCCTTGTGTGATGGCGCACAGAATGTCCTGCGACTCGGCCAATGCGGCTTGGCACCATGGCGCGAAACACGCACTATGCCCCGACGATCACAACCGTATGCAGGTAGCAGCCGCATGATGGAATCATCTTATGGTAGCAACTGAGACGACCTCTGGCGGCACTGGTCCGGCCGAGCGCCTGGCGCTCCACCAGGATCCGCTGGATTTTGCCGCCGCGCTCAGCCGATCCTTCGCCGCCACCCAGAACGTGGAAGCGACAATCCGGCAGGCGCTGACACGCATTGTCGAACTGATGCATGTCGAGGCGGGGGCCATCTTTCTGCAAGACGATACGGGCGAGGCGCTCGTCTGTCGCGCCAGTGTCGGCCCGGTCAATGTCGAGGGGCTGACCGTGCCGAAGGGCCAGGGCATCGTCGGTCGCGCCGTCGCCGAGGATGCCGTGCTTGTTGTCGAGCGTGCCTATGAGGATTCCGCCTTCTATGCGGAAGCCGACAAGCATACCGGTTTCGTCACGCGATCGATCCTGTGCGCGCCGCTCACTGTCGGCAGCAGCCGCATCGGCGCGGTCGAGGTGCTGAACAAAGCCAATGGCACGCCGTTCGATGACGGCGACCAGAACATGTTGAAGGTGATCGCCAGTTCCGCCGGCCTGGCGATTTCCAATGCGCGCCTGGCAGCACGTCTGGTCGAACAGGAACGGCTGAAGCGCGAACTGGAACTGGCTGCCGCGATCCAGCGCAGCCTATTGCCGAGCGCCGATCCCGATTTGCCGATTGCGGGCTTCAACCGGCCGATTCACGAAGTTTCCGGCGATTTCTATGATTTTTTCCGGCTTCCGGACGGCGTTATCGCCTTCTGTCTCGGCGACGTTTCCGGCAAGGGCATGAATGCCGCATTGCTGATGGCGAAGACTGCCAGCCTGTTCCGCTGCCTCGGCAAGACCGTGCATGATCCGGCCCGCCTCATCGCCATCCTCAATCGTGAAATCTGCGATACGACCAGCCTTGGCATGTTCGTCACCATGGTGGTCGGCTCCTACGATCCGGGCAGCGGGCAGCTGCGATTCGCCAATGCCGGCCATATGCCGCCTTTGCTGAAACGCACCGATCACAGCTTCGAGACGTTTCCAGCCAAGGCGCCGCCGCTCGGCATCTTGCGCGACGCCAGCTTCGAGACCGAGACATTGTCGCTCGATGGTCGTCAATTCTTTCTCTATACCGACGGCATCACCGAATTCCGCTTCGGCCGCGACGAGGAACTTGGCATCGACGGCCTCAGCCTGATGCTCGACAATGTCCGCGGCGACAGCCTGATCGAGCGGCTGGAGCACGTGCTCCAGGAATTGCGTCAGGCAGGCTGGCAGGCTCGCGACGATCTCACCCTGCTGGCGATCGACGACGCCTTGGCGGCCCCGATCGCCGGCCGCGACACGGGTGAGCGGCGCGAACCCGCCGAAAGCGGCGAATTCCTGGTCGGCTTCACGCTGCTTGCCGACCCCAGCCGGTTGAAAATCCTGCGGCCGACATTGCAGGCGGCCGCGACGGCCTGCGGTTTTTCCCCCGAGGAAGTTCATGATCTCGTACTCGCCGCTACCGAGGCGGTGGAAAACATCATGATTCACGCCTATGCCGGGCGGCGCGACGGGGAAATCACCCTCGCCATGCATCGGCTGCCGGATGGCATGATGGTGCGCATTCGAGACTTCGCACCCAAGGTCGATACGGCTAAGATACGGCCGAGATCATTGGAGGATGTGCGGCCCGGGGGGCTTGGCACGCATTTCATCCGGACCGTAATGGACGATGCTACGTTCATTCCTTTGCCCGATGGCGAAGGCAACCTGCTGGAGCTGGTGAAATACCGGGCCTCCGGCAATCGTGGCGCGAAAGGAACGGCGGACTCGGTGACGCGGCAATCGGCCGAGAGGAAGTAAGGGGATGGCAGTCGGGCAGGTTACTGAACAAGGCGGATACATCGTCATCGCGCTTGATGGTGAGATCGACCTCGAAACGGCGCCGGCGGTCCGCAAGGCGCTGCTTGACCATCTGAAAAAGGGCCGGAATCTGCTGATCGATCTCGCCAAGGTGAGCTATATCGATTCCTCCGGCATCGCCAGCCTGGTGGAAGGCCTGCAGGTCGCGCGGAAGCAAGGCAACGACCTCGCTCTGGTGTCGGTCAGCCAGCGCGTGCACCGCGTGCTGGAGCTGGCTCGTCTCGACAAGGTGTTCACGCTGCATGCCGATCTGGCCGGCGCCCTCAGCAGCGATCGCGCATCGGGACCGGCGCCGACATGAGGGCAGCGTGATGGCTGCTGTCAGCCGCTTTTTCGAAAACATCGGCCGGCACACGGCGCAAAGCCTTGATGAGATCGGCTATGGCGCCAGCCTGCTCGGCGAGGCGCTGTTCTGGCTGCTGATGGGACGACGCTATCGTCAGCCGGTCCGCGTCCAGGCGACCATGCTCTCGATGCTGGCCTTCGGCGTCTCCGCCTTGCCGATCGCCACCCTGCTGTCCGGCACGATCGGCCTGATGCTGGCGATCCAGAGCCTGTATTCGCTGGGCATTTTCGGCGCAGAGAGCTTCGCTTATATCGGCATCGCCTTCGGCGTGGTGCGCGAATTCTCACCCATGATCATGGGCATCCTGATCGCCGGCCGGTCCGGCTCCGCCATCGCCGCGCGGCTGGCGACCATGACCATCAATCAGGAAATCGATGCCCTGCAAGTGATCGGCATCAATCCCGTCCGTTTCCTGGTGGCGCCCGTGCTGCTGGCCCTGATCGTGACCGTCCCCTGCCTTGCCATGTGGGCCAACCTGGTCTCGATCGTTTGCGCCGGCCTCTATGTCTCCTCCTCGCTCGGCACGTCTTTCGGCGCGTACATCAATGATACGATGGATGTGCTGACGACACATGACATCTGGCATGGCATCGGCAAATCCACGCTGTTCGGCGTGCTTATCGGCCTCGTCGCGGCCATCAACGGCGCCTCGGTCAGCGGCGGCGCTGAAGGCGTCGGCCAGGTCACGACACGCTCCGTCGTGCAGTCGATCACCCTGATCGTTGTCGCCGACATGATCTTCGCCTATGTCTCGACGCATTGAGGGCATGGTGCGATGACTGAAACCGCCGAGCATATCCACCATATCGATCCCGGCCCTGCGATCTGGAAGCCGTCGGCCGCCGAACTGGCGGAGCGACCGAAGGTAATCGAAGTCGAACATCTCGATTGGTCGTTCGGGCCGCGCCAGGTGCTGTTCGACATTTCGATGGATGTGCGCCAGGGCGAGATCATGATCATCATGGGCGGCTCCGGATCGGGCAAAAGCACCTTGCTGCGCCATCTGGTCGGACTGATGCCGCCGCTGCCGGGCAGGATCAAACTGCTGGGCAAGGATTTCGGTGCGTTGAAGCCGATGGAAAAGCTGGATATGCGCCGGCGCATCGGCGTTGCCTTCCAGTTCGGCGCGCTGTTCAGTTCGATGTCCGTCGCCGAGAACGTCAAGCTGCCGTTGCGCGAATTGACCAAGCTCAACGAGAAGACCATGGACATCATGGCCCGCATCAAGCTCGAGGTCGTCAATCTCTCCGGGTTCGGCGATTTGATGCCGGCGGCACTATCCGGGGGCATGGTCAAGCGCGCCTCGATCGCACGGGCCATCATCATGGATCCGAAGCTGCTGTTCCTCGACGAGCCGTCATCGGGCCTCGATCCGGCCGTCTCATCGGCGCTCGACGATCTCATCCTGCGGCTGCGCGAGGCGATGGATATCTCCGTCGTCGTCGTCACGCACGACATCGACAGCGCTTTCAAGATCGGCGACCGCATCACCATCCTCGATCGCGGGCGCATTCTCGCTTGCGAGAGGGTGGAAGACATCCGCAACAGCACCAATGAGCGGGTGCAGAATCTGCTCAATCGGCGCGCCGAGGAGGTTGCGGTCGATCCCGGCGAATATCTGCGTCGCCTGGCCGGCGATTGAGGGCGCAGGGATCCAGATGCGTGATGGGCGGGCAGTATCGATGATGAAGAAGCGTCAAATGAGCAGAAAGACGACGACATGCGCAGTCATTTTTTGAATTATACGGTCGTCGGCATTTTCGTGTCCGCCATGGTGGCGGCGCTGATCGTCGTCCTCATTCATCTCAGCGGGCGCAGCGGCCCAACCGACGAATACTCCATCGTCTTCGACAATGTCAGCGACATGAAATACGGCAGCGCCGTACGCTATGAGGGCTATCCGATCGGCGAGGTGGTGCGGATCGAGCCGGAACGCAAGGACAACCGCTATCGCTTCCGCATCTTCGTCGACGTCAAGAAGGGATGGCAGTTCCCCAAGGACGCGATCGCCCGCATCGCCGCGTCCAGCTTTCTCGCTGCCAAGACCATCGAAGTGACGGGCGGCAAATCGCCTGAGCTGATCGCTGTCGGCGGCGAAATCCCCGGCGGATCGCCGGCGGATATTTTCTCGCTGATGAGCTCGGTCGCCGCCGAGATCGGCGATCTCAGCAACTCTTCGCTGAAACCGATGCTGGCGAAGATCAGCGAGATGATCGACCGCATCGGCCACGGCACAGAGACCAATCTCAACCAGCTCTTTGCCTCGCTGAACGCCATCGCCAAAAACGTCCAGGACAAGACGCCGGAGATCACCGACCAATTGACGCGCTTCACGGAACAGATGAATGTGGAGATCGCCCAGGTCGGCCGCATGCTCTCGGATCATAATGTCGACCAGATCAACCAGACCTTGAGCCATATCCAGGTTGCCTCGGCGAATGCCGCGACCGCGACCAGCGATCTGCGGTCGCTGTCGCAGCAGGCGAGCCGGCTTGCCGACCAGCTGACGCAGCTCGTGCAAAACAACAGCAAGAACATCGACCGATCGGTGTCGGATCTCGCATATACGCTGCGCGCGGTTTCTCAGAACATCGATGCCATCACCCATAACCTTGACGGCACCACCCGCAACATGAACGAGTTCAGCCGCCTGATCCGCCAGAATCCGGGCTTGCTGCTGTCCGGCGGCTCACCGGCACCCGATTCAGGATTGACCCCGGTGCCCGGCGTGCGAAAGGCTCCCTGAGCATGAAGAACTCGATCAGGAAATTTCCGAGCATGAGATTTGCACGCAAGAGGCCCGGCTTACATCCGCTTCCAACGCTCTTCATGCTCGTCGGCCTGGCGGCTTGCGCGGCACCGGAAGTGCCGAATGAACAGTATTTCCGCCTTATCGCGGCTCCCGGCGATGCTCATGCCAGCAAGCCGCTGGATGGCGCTGTCGAAGTCCCACCCTTCGATGCCGATGGCGTGATGATCGAACGCCCGCTGCTGTTCTCCGCCGATGGCGGCCACAAGCTGGAGCAGCGCAATTACGCCTATTGGACAAATTCGCCGCCCCAGATGCTGCGAGACGAATTGGTGAGCTATCTGCGCACCGCCCAGGTTGCGCCGCAAATCGTGCCCAGCGAAATGCGGATAGACGACATCAAGTACACGATCCACGGAACGATACGACGCCTTGAACAGACCGCCAACCCGGCCGGCGGCACGATCGAGATTGAGCTGGCGCTGCTGGAGCGCGACAGCGACCGCCTGATCCTCAGCAAAGTCTTTCACGTCGATCAGCCGGCCAAGAGCGGCAAGATCGATGACGCCGTCACCGCTCTCGATGAGGGCATGAATAAAATCTACCGCGACTTCGTCGATCTGATCGACAACCGGCCGGGGACCTAGACGGTCAGCCGGCCATTGCTGCCGGCGCGGTCGCTTCATCCGTTCCAGCTTCCACATCCGATATTTCATAGTCCTCGGTATGGACGAGCGCCCCATCGGCCCGCAGCAGGATAATGCCGTAGGCGGCCGGTTCAGCCACGGAGAGGCTGGAATCGGCGATGTTCAGGATCATCGGCTGCTGATGCACGGGACTTTTGAAGATGGAAAACGGAATGCCGCGCCAGGAACCGCCGATGGTGCGATGGATATGGCCGGCGAAGATGTGCCGCACATTGCCGTGGCGATGCAGCAGCTCGTAGAACGCCGTATCGTTGACCAGCTTGATTTCATCCATGCCGGGAAAGCCGACGTCATGCGGCGGGTGATGCATGAAGAGATAGCAGGGGCGGCCCGCTGCCTCGGTTAGCTGGCGGTCAAGCCAGTTGAGCCGATCCACGCAGAGATAGCCGGATGCATAGGGAAAATCATGCGGCGGCTCGATCAGGGTGTCGAGCAGGAGGAGGCGCCCCTCCGGCAGGTCGATCATGCTTTGGACATATCCTGCCTCGTCGACCGGAATATCGGCAAAACCCGTCCGAAAGGTATCGCGTGCGTCATGATTGCCCAGCAACAGGCTGTAGGGCATTTTGAGTTCCGAAAGAACTTCCCTCAGCCGCGCATAAGAGACGGCATCGCCTTTATGGGTCAGATCTCCCGTGCAGATCACGCGCGCCGCGTCGGGATGATGCCGGTTGACATGCCGAACGCCGTTCTGCAGCCGTTCATAGGGATCGAGGCCGATGATGCGCCCTCCTTCGGGCAGCATGTGCAGATCGGTAAAGACGATCAGCTTGGTCATCGCGGCATCCTCCCCTCGCCGTTGCGGCGGCCCCCTGAGCCGCCTCGCTCGCCGGACTTTATGCGGCAGCCCATGCCGGTCGGTCAACGACAACGCCGTGACGTTTGCTGCGCTGGCCCATCGTCCTCGGCTGGCATCCGGGCCTCTGAAGGCCGTCCTTGTCCCGGAAGCGGACACCTTCCATATAACCAATATCGTTCGGGCGCGGACACGCTTTTGCCCTTGTCACGCCGACCGATGTCAAATGGGCGCTCCCCTCATTGCCAGTCTCCCGAAACGAGGCCGTCGTGAAGAATCCCTGCATCGATGTCTGCAAATTCGACAAGAAGTCGGACTGGTGCATCGGCTGTGGCCGAACCAAGGACGAGTGCCGGGAATGGAAAAAGGCGTCGAAGAAGCGCCTCAAGGAGATCAAGCAGGATCTGCCGCGGCGGCTGAAGAGGCTCAAGGAGCGCGGCAAGACACCGGACTAGAGTGCCGTTACGCCGTCCCTTCGAGGTTGCAGCTTGGAGAAGTGGTGGGCCCGGAGGGACTTGAACCCCCGACAACACCGTTATGAGCGGCGCGTTCTAACCAACTGAACTACAGGCCCACCGACACGGCGCCGCTGGGGTGCCGCGATCCATTCCCGAGACCGCCGCCAAAGCGCCGGTATCGCTGGCTGAGCTATAACACCCTCGCCGCGCTTTGGGGAGAGGGTGTCGTCAGCCGAAATAGATCAGGTATCGAGGAAGCTGCGCAGTTTGCGCGAGCGGCTGGGATGCTTCAGCTTGCGGAGCGCCTTGGCCTCGATCTGGCGGATACGCTCGCGGGTGACCGAGAACTGCTGGCCGACTTCTTCCAGCGTGTGATCGGTGTTCATGCCGATGCCGAAGCGCATGCGCAGCACGCGCTCCTCGCGCGGCGTCAGTGAAGCCAGGACCCGAGTCGTGGTCTCGCGCAGATTGGCCTGGATGGCGGCATCCAGCGGCAGGACGGCGTTCTTGTCCTCGATGAAATCGCCAAGATGGCTGTCTTCCTCGTCGCCGATCGGCGTCTCCAGCGAGATCGGCTCCTTGGCGATCTTCAGGACCTTGCGGACCTTCTCCAGCGGCATCATCAGCTTTTCCGCCAGTTCTTCCGGGGTCGGCTCGCGGCCGATCTCGTGCAGCATCTGGCGGCTGGTGCGGACCAGCTTGTTGATGGTCTCGATCATATGCACCGGGATGCGGATGGTGCGGGCCTGGTCGGCGATCGAGCGGGTGATCGCCTGCCGGATCCACCAGGTGGCGTAAGTCGAGAACTTGTAGCCGCGGCGGTATTCGAACTTATCGACCGCCTTCATCAGGCCGATATTGCCTTCCTGGATGAGATCGAGGAATTGCAGGCCGCGATTGGTGTATTTCTTGGCGATGGAAATCACGAGACGCAGGTTGGCCTCGACC
>DATLJB010000169.1:0-4342 GCA_035539075.1 Terriglobia bacterium | reverse complement strand
TGGGGTCTGAGTAGCAACGGAACAGAAAACCTACATAAGGGATTTCACAGCTCAGCGGTCAGCGCCAGCGGCCCAGCTCCTTGATCGTTTTCCTGTGGCATTTGAGGTGATGCTTCATCAGCCTGATGTCGTGGGGGTAATCCTGCTCCGGCCGAAACTCGTAATCCGGATCGATGTGGAATTGGTTGCGGGTAAAACACTCGAACAGATTGATGTCGCCCCAGGTGTCGATAACCTGTTCGAGGCTTTTCGCCATATGATGCAACGGCGAACCAGGTCCGTCCTCAGCCCTCATCTTATGAAGGCGCAAATGGATGTGTTGCAGCATGTCGGTGCGCATGTAGCTGTTCAAAAGCATGAGCGAGTGGGTCGGTGTCTTCGGAACAGCAAAGCCCATCTTATCTTCTGGCTGCAGGTCCGCGACATCCTGGTGGTCGTCGTTGTCAGTCATCACGTTTCGCTCGCAAGAGATTTTGCCCCGCCGGTGGCATCCACAAAAGCCCTGCCCGAACGTCGCAACAAACCCCGGTTTGATGTGACGCCGCAAAGCAGATCGCAACAATTTCCGCAGAGCGGTCAAATTCTATAAATACCCGTGCAGAAACCTATAGCCGATAAACTCTCTGCCGTCTAAGTTAATGTGAAACGGGGAGCGCCGATGCTGATTGGTTATATGCGGGTTTCGACCATCGAGCAGAATCTCGATCTCCAACGCGACGGTCTTGAACGCGCCGGATGTGAGAAGATTTTCGACGACGTATGCTCGGGCCGTGCAACAGAACGGCCGGGTTTGGCTAAAGCGCTTGAGATCGCGCGGGCTGGTGACGCTCTGGTAGTGTGGAAGCTCGATCGCATCGGCCGCTCGCTTGCCCATGTGGTCGGCCTGGTCAGCGACCTTCAGAAGCAAGGGATCGGCCTGAAGGTCCTGACCGGCGACGTAGACACCACGACGACAACCGGGCGCCTCGTCTTCGGCATCTTTGCCACCCTGGCGGAGTTCGAGCGCGATCTCATCCACGAACGCACCATGGCGGGGCTGGCAGCGGCGCGTGCCCGAGGCCGGGCTGGTGGGCGCCCGCGCGTCATGACACTGAAGAAGCTGAAGGCGGCCATGGCCATGATGGCAGATCGCGACAACGCTGCGCGTGATGTCGCGGCTGAACTCGGTGTGTCGTTGTCGACGCTCTATGCCTACGTCGATGCCAAGGGAAAGCCTCGCGAGCGGGCAAGTGATCTGCTGGCAAGCAAGCGTCGAGCGAAACGCGACAATAGCATGCAGGCGTAAAAGACCGTGCCGGTAGGATATCTGAGCGAGAGCCAGGCGCGGGAATATGGCTGTTTTCCCGACGAGCTTACCCCGGATCAACTGGCTCGCTATTTCCACCTCGATGACGCCGATCGTGCGTTCGTCGCCTTGCATCGCGGCGATCACAATCGTCTGGGCGTCGCCGTCCAGCTCGGATCGTTGCGCATACTCGGCACCTTTCCGGAAGACCCCACAGAGGCACCTGTTCCGGCCCTGCGCTTCACCGCCCGCCAGCTTTCGCTCACCGAGCCCGAAGAGTTGATTGCCGAATATGCCCGCAGCGAAGGGCGCTGGCGCCATGCGCCTCGCATTCGTCAGCACTACGGCTACCGAACCTATACCGATTTCGGTGTCGCGTTCCGTCTCAACCGCTTTCTTTACGCCCTGTGCTGGACGGGATCGGACCGACCGTCGGCTCTCTTCGACCGGGCCGTCGCATGGTTGCTGGAAGCCAAGGTCCTGCTGCCGGGCCTGTCTGTGCTGGAAAGGGCCGTGGCAAGGGTTCGCACACGGGCGAACAGCCGGCTGCATAGATTGCTGATCGAGTCGATGACGCCCGAGCAGCGTGCGCGACTGGATAGCCTGGTCGCTGTTTCCGAAGGCAGTCGGCAAAGCCCGCTCGACCGGCTGCGCGATGGACCGTACATTCAGAGCGGGCGGGAGATCAGCCGTGCACTCGGCCGTCTGGAAGAGATTCGCACCCTCGCAAGCGGCCTGCCGTCGCTCGATCGGCTGCCACCGGGTAAAGTCACGGCGCTGGCGCGGTTTGCCAGCGCTGCAAAGGCTCAGGCCGTTTCGCGTCTGCCGGCCGACCGGCGCGCTGCAACCCTGCTGGCCTTTATTCGAACACTCGAAGCATCGGCCGGGGATGATGTCATCGATCTGTTCGACGCGGTTACGACATCGATGGTGTCGGAGGCGTCGTCGGCCGCCAAGCTGGCAAGATTGCGGTCGCTGCGAGACCTGGATGCAGCGGCACTGAAGTTACGCGACGCGGCGATCGTCATTCTCGATCCCGAAACGCCCGACGATGCAGTCCGCACCGCAATCTTCGACCTGATCGACAGGCAGGCGCTTGACGCGGCCGTCGAGCGTGTCGGCACCCTCGCGGAACCTCACGACGACACCTACTTTACCGAACTCAGGAAGCACAATCGCAAGATTGCCTATACGCCGGGACTGCTCGCCGGCCTCGATCTCGGCGCGGCTCCCGCCGGCCGGCCCTTGCTGGAGGCCATTGATTATCTCCGTGTGGTTCATTCCGGCCGCAAGCGCGCCGGCCCACCACCAACAGCCTTTGCGCCAAAGGCATGGCAGACCCAACTCAAGACTGCCGATGGCGCTGTCGATCTGACAGGATATCGGCTCTGCATCCTGGACGAACTGCGCCGCGCCATTCGCCGGCGCGACATCTTTCCGGTTCACTCACTGCGGTATGCCGATCCGCGCAAGGGGCTGCTATCAGGTCCAGCATGGGAAGCTGCACGTCCGACGGTCTGCCGCACCGTCGGAGTGTCCACCGTTGCTGACGAAGAACTCGGGCGTTTGTCGAGCCGGCTAGACCGAGCCTATAGGGAAACCGCCGATCGTGTCCCGCTGAACCCGGCCGTCACCATCATCAATACCTCGGAAGGCTCGGACCTGTCCCTCGATCGCCTGGAAAAGATCGAGGAACCGCCTAGCCTCATCGCGCTGCGCGCCGCGATCGATGCGCGTCTGCCTCGGCTCGATCTGCCCGAACTGATCATGGAAATGCATGCGAAAACCGGCTTTGCCGATCTCTTCACCCACGCCAGCGAGGGCGGCTCACGCGCGGAAAACATCGCAACCAGCATCTGCGCCGTTCTTGTCGCCGAAGCGACCAATACCGGATTCGAGCCGCTGGTTCGCATCGATACCCCGGCACTTCGACGCTCCCGGCTCAGCTGGGTCAAGCAGAACTTCCTGCGCGCCGAGACGCTGACCGCCGCAAACGCCGCTCTGGTCGCGGCGCAAAACGCCATCCCCCTGGCGAGAAAATGGGGCGGCGGTGAAGTGGCGTCCGCCGATGGATTGCGGTTCGTCGTGCCGGTCCGCACCATTCATTCCGGCCCCAATCCGCGATATTTTGGGCAGGAGCGCGGTATCACCTGGTACAATCTCGCTTCAGATCAGTTTACCGGCCTCAACGCCATGACCGTTCCAGGCACCCTGCGCGACAGCCTCAACCTCCTCGCCGTCGTGCTGGAACAGGAGACCGAGCTTCAGCCCACCGAGATCATGACCGACACGGCCGGATATACCGACACCGTCTTCGGCATCTTTTATCTGCTCGGATACCAGTTCAGCCCTCGCATCGCAGATGTCGGCGGGGCAAGATTCTGGCGCGCCGATGCAAAAGCCAACTACGGCATCCTCGACGATCTCGCGGCGAACAGGATCAACATGAAGCTGATCATCGAGCATTGGGACGATCTGTTGCGGCTTGCCGGCTCCCTCAAACTCGGCGTCGTCCAGGCCGCTGGCCTCACCCGAACCCTCCAGACCAATGACCGGCCAACCCGTCTCGCTCGCGCCCTGCAGGAACTCGGCCGCCTTATCAAGACGCTCTACCTCCTGCGCTTCATTGATGATGAAAGCTACAGGCGCCGTATTCTCGTCCAGCTCAATCGAGGTGAGGGTCGCCACCAGCTCGCCCGCGTCATTTTTCATGGAAAACGTGGTGAACTGCGGCAGCGCTATCATGAGGGACAGGAAGATCAGCTCGGAGCACTCGGCCTGGTCGTCAATCTCGTCGTGCTCTGGAACACGATCTACACGGATGCAGCCGTCAACCAGCTCTTGACTGAAGGCTACGACGTCAAGCCGGAGGATGTCACGCGTCTCTCGCCGCTCGGCTTCCGTCACGTCAACATGCTTGGTCGATACGCCTTCACGCTCCCCGATTTCGTGGCCCGAGGCGAACTCAGGCCTCTACGCGATCCGAAAACCGCCGACCCCGATGACGAGCCGTGAAATCCTTATGTAGGTTTTCTGTTCCGTTGCTACTCAGACCCC
>DATLJB010000168.1:0-7963 GCA_035539075.1 Terriglobia bacterium | reverse complement strand
ATCGAGCGGCGATAGAGCCATCGCAGCAGATAGACGCCGATGACGACGATGACCGCAAGGGCGATCAGCCAAAGAATGACCGAACCGAGGATTTGCGTTGCCATTGATCTTCCTCCTGAACCTGTTCGCCGCGCCGCCTTCGTGCCGCGCTGGCGCCTATTTAATTACGACTTCTTGATCGCCTTGAATTTGCGTGTCTGTTCCACCAGGGCCCGCTCGGTCGGCAGCCGCTCCATCGAGGAGGCGCCATAAAATCCGTGGCAGTTGCTGGTATTGCTGAGCACATAGGCGGCATCATCCGGCTCCGAGACGGGGCCACCATGGACCAGCACGATCACATCCTTGCGCACCTTGCGCGCCGCCTCGGCCCAGGCATCGACCAAGGCCGGGCAATCCTTGAGCTTCAATGCCGTCTCGGCGCCGATCGACCCGCCCGTGGTCAGCCCGAGATGGCAGACGATGATATCGGCCCCCGCCTTGGCCATGGCCGTGGCCTCTTCCGCGTTGAAGACATAAGGCGTCGTCAGCATGTCCTTGGCATGCGCCTTGGCGATCATGTCGACCTCCAAACCATAGGACATGCCGGTCTCCTCGAGATTGGCACGAAAGGTACCGTCGATCAGGCCGACGGTAGGGAAATTCTGCACGCCGGAAAAGCCGACGGCTTTGAGATCATCGAGAAACTTGTCGAACAGGCAGAAAGGATCCGTGCCGTTGACCCCGGCCAGGACCGGGGTCTTCTGCGTCACCGGCAGCACCTCGCGGGCCATTTCCATGACGATCTCATTGGCGTTGCCATAGGCCAGCAGGCCAGCCAGCGAGCCACGCCCGGCCATGCGATAGCGGCCGGAATTGTAGATGACGATGAGATCGATGCCGCCCGCCTCCTCGCATTTGGCGGAGAGACCGGTGCCAGCACCACCGCCGATGATCATCTCGCGGCGCGCGATCATGCCGTGGAACTTCTCCAGCAGGGCTGTTCTGTCGAAACGCGGCATCGCTAGGCTCTCTTCCTGATCGGTGTGGCAATCTCCCGGAAAGCCCGCAGCACAGCGGCAGCGAATTCCGGATCGTTGATATGGGCCGGCACACGGATGAGACGCCGCTGGCCAGTCTGTTGCACGGTCGCTTCCAGCGCGTCGAACAGGGCCTTGTCGGCGGCCGGGTCGTAGAACGGCTTGCCTGGTGCATCGATGCCGGAAACGCCACCCTCGGGGATGAGAAATCGCACCGGCCCCTGCATCTCGTTGAGGCGCTGGCCGATCCAGCGGCCCATCTCGGCATTCTCCGCCGCCGTCGTGCGCATCAGCGTTACATTGGGATTGTGGACGACGAAATTGCGGCCGCGATATTTGTCCGGCACGCTCTCCTGCGGACCGAAATTGACCATATCCAGGGCGCCGCAGGAGCCGACATAGGGAATGCGCTGACGGATGAAAGCGCCGAAGCGGTCCGCCGTTGCGGCAAAGACCCCGCCCATCATCATATCGGCGACTTCCGTTGTGGTGACGTCGATCGCCCCCGCGAGCAGGCCGGAATC
Organism: Terriglobia bacterium; assembly: GCA_035539075.1. Classification (GTDB taxonomy): domain Bacteria; phylum Pseudomonadota; class Alphaproteobacteria; order Dongiales; family Dongiaceae; genus Dongia_B. Next base: position 6,423 of record DATLJB010000168.1, on the reverse strand, counting down.
GGCCAGCGCCTCCATCGACCGGCCGCCGACACCGGTTGCATGGAAGACCAGGCAGTCGTAATCCTCCTGCAGCCCGGCGGTAAGCTGCTGCACGCAGGGGGTGGTCAAGCCGAACATGGTGATGCCGAGCGCCGGCTTTGCCATCATCTGTTCGGCAGCGCGCTGCGCCGGCGTCGGCATCTTGGCGATCATGCCCGCCAACGCATAGGCGCCGTTGCGCAGGATGCGTTCGGTGATGGTGTTGAGGCCTTGCACATCGGCAACCGAAGGCAGCATCAGGATATCCGAGGCGCCGACATAATGCCCGACCTCGCCGGAGGCGACGGTGGAGATCATCACCTTGGGAATGCCGACCGCGAGCCGCCGCATGCCGGCCGTTGCCAGCGAGGTGCCGCCCGAGCCGCCGGCCGAGATAATGCCGCCAATATCGCGCTGGCGAATGATCCAATGCTCGAAAGCGGTAGCCATCGCCGTCACCGACTTGCCGCGATCGCCGGAGAAGACGCTGCTGGCGCCGCGCGGATGGGCGCTCGCCACTTCCTGGGGCGAGACATCGGCGCTGGAGGGTTTGCCGGAAGTGGAGAGATCGACCATGCGGGTACGAATGCCGACATCGCGCAGGCAGTCGCGCAGGAATTTGAGCTCCCGCCCCTTGGTATCAAAGGTGCCGACCACCAAGGCCGTGCGCCCGTAGCGCTCGGCCGGCGGCATGCGGAAGATCATGGCGCTGTCGGCATCTTCTCCTTCGCCCGCCGGCTGATTGGCTACAACCGCCTTCGCAGGCGCACGCACACCGCGGCCGATCTCTCGATCGCTCAGCGCCCAGCGATTGGGCAGTGAGTTTTGGATCCGGTAGCCGCCGGCCCGATCCGGGCCTGGCGATGCGTCGGACCGGCCGACACCATCCTTGCGGACAACGCGGAAAATCTCGGAGACGCGCTCCTGCGTGTCACCAACCGCTTGCTCCCCCGCCGCCTCGGCCGGATCTTCGCTATGACGGCCGACGCCGAGCAGCCGCTGTTGCAATTCGCGGTCGTTGGCCAGTTCCTGCGACGGCATCACCCGGTTGATGCGGCCATTGACCATGATCGCCACCTGATCGGCAGCGCTGGTGGCGACGCCGATATTCTGCTCGATCAGCAGGACGGCGATTTCGCCCTCGGCGGCAAGCTGCATCAGCATCTGCGCCACTTGCTCGACGATGACCGGTGCGAGGCCTTCGGTCGGTTCGTCCATGATGAGGAGACGCGGATTGCCGAGCAGCGCGCGGGAGATCGCCAGCATCTGCTGTTCGCCGCCGGAAAGCTGGCCGCCGCCGTTGGAGCGACGTTCCGCCAGGCGCGGAAAGGTCTGGTAGATGCGGTCGACGGTCCAGACCGCATCGCGGCCGCCGCGCGCCGCCAGACGCAGATGCTCGTCGACCGAGAGGCTGCGCCAGACCCGGCGCCCCTGGGGCACATAACCGACGCCGAGCCGGGCGATCTCATGCGGCTCCAGGGCGGAGATTTCCCGGCCGGCCACGGCGATCGAGCCGCTGCGCGCCTTCTTCAGCCCGGTGATGGTGTTGCAGAGCGTCGTCTTGCCCATGCCGTTGCGGCCGACGATGGAGAGTATGCGACTTTCCAGGGTCAGTTCGACGCCCTGGATGGCATGGGATTCGCCGTAATAGACCTGAAGGTCGTGGATGCGCAGGACCGGCGTCGAGCCGCCACGCGCTGTGGAAGTGGCACGGCGCGACTCAACCATGACCGCCTCCGAGGTAGATCTCCTGCACCTGCGGGTCGTTCTCGATCTCTGCCGGCGTGCCTTCCTTGAAGATACGGCCGTTATGCATCATGGTCACGCGCTCGGACACGCGCAGCGCCACGTCGAGATCGTGCTCGATGATGACATAGCCGATATGGCTGGGCAGCGACGAGAGGATATGGACAAGATCGCGGCGCTCGGCCGGCGACAGCCCGGCGGCCGGCTCGTCGAACAAAATGAAACGCGGCGCACCAGCCAAGGCGAGGGCTATCTCCAGCTGGCGCTGCTGGCCGTGGCTCAGCTGCGAAACCGGCGTCGCGCGGCTGTCCTCCAGCTTCACCGCCTGGATGATGCGTTCGGCCTGCTGCATGGTCGCTTCGTCCCGGCGCGGCCGCAGCAGCGAGAAGCGCCGCCGCGAAACGCCGCGACAGGCGAGAAAGATATTATCGAGAACGCTGAGCCCGCCGAAGAGCTGCGAAATCTGATAGGTACGGCGCAGGCCGCGGCGGATGCGTTCGAAGGCGGCGAAATGCGTCACGTCCTCGCCGAAGAAGCGGATATAGCCGCTCGACGGCGGGAAATCGCCGGTGATGACATTGAACAAGGTCGTCTTGCCGGCGCCGTTCGATCCCAATACGGCACGCCTTTCGCCGGCGCGTACCGTCATGGTGATATCGGCCAGGGCGGTCAGGGCACCGAAGCGGCGGCCGACACCAAAGAGCTCCAGGGCATATCCCCCGCTCTCGCTCAATAGATTGTCTGCCGCCATTGCCATGCTTCGATGCCCTGCCTGAGCCGCTATGCTTTACTTGCAGTCCGGATTGTCACGGGTAGCCGGGCCGATCTTCAGGAACTCGGCTTCCGGTTCTCCCATGGTCTGGTTGACGCCCTTGGCGATCTTGATGACCTTGTTCATCAAGGCACCATTGGCGCCCTCGACGACCTCGGTGACGAAGATGTCGGCAATGGCATTGCGGTTATGGTCGAGCTTGACCGGACCGGTCGGCGTATCGAAGGTGAGATTGCTCAGCGCCTCGCGGAACTTCGCACCGCCATCGGACAGGTCCCCATTTACCTTCTGCAAGGCAAGGATCGCCGCCTTGGTGTTGATGTAATAGGCATGGGCAAACAGCGAAGGCGCCGGGAAACCGTCCGGGAAGGCCTTCTTGTATGCGGCCGTGAAAGCCTGCCAGCGCGGATCGTCCCAGGCATCCGCCGTCGGGCCGGCAGCGGCCGTGCCGATCACCGCCTTGCGGATCGAGCCCTTGGAGCCAAGCACGGTCTGGTCGACGGTGATCGAGCCGCCGATGATCGGCGCCGAACCGCCCGACTGCTGATACTGGGTGAGGAAGTTGATGGCATCGGCGCCGCCGAGCGCCACGTAGATCGCGTCGACATCATCCGGCAAGGCCGAGATCACCGAGGAGAAGTCCTTGTTGCCGATCGGCACCCAGAACTTTGCCGGCACATGGCCGCCCGCCTTGCAGAAGGGCAGCATGAAGCCTTCCACCTGACTATAGGGGAAGGAGTAATCCTCGGCGACGACCGCCACCTTCTTGTAGTGCTTCTCGTTATAGACATAGTCGCCGAGGCCGGCCATCCACTGCACGCCGTCGGTCGAGAAGCGGAAGAAATTCGGCGCCGGATTGAACAGCGTCGTATCCTGGGCTGCCGAGGAGCCGTTGATGAAGGTGACGTTGGGCTGGGTCTTGGCATAATCCTTGACGGCGATGCCTTCAGAACCGGAGAGCGGACCGATCAGGATCTGCACGCCGCCCTGCTCCACCAGCTTGCGCGCCGCCTTGACCGCACTTTCCGGCGAGGCGTCGGACGAGCCGGTCTGCACCTCGATCTTCTTGCCGGCGACCGTGTAATTGACTTCCTGCAGCGCCATCTTCATGCCGCGCAAGCCATCCTCCCCGAGCACGGTGAAGGCGCCTTCGAGCGTCGCCAACCCGCCCATCTTGATCGTATCGTCAGCTTGCGCCGCCGAGCTGACAGCCGTCAGCGCGACGGCTGCAGCCAGCAGGTTGCGTCTATTGATCAGCATTGCGTTTCCTCCAAGTAGGTCATTTTCTTTATCCCCCGCTTCACGTTGATGGCTTGCGCCGGAGGGCTGGGCGCAGCGATTTGTTCATGGTGGTGGTCCGCAGTCTTTCCCACAGGCCCAGCAGCCCGTCGGGCGAGAAGAAGATGATCAGCAGGAAGACCAGGCCGATCACCGTGTTGAAACGTTCCGGATCGATGAGATCGATGGCGAAATTCTGCAGCAGGGCAAAAAGCAGCGCGCCGAGATAGGGGCCGATCGGCTTGCGCAACCCGCCGACGACGGCCACCACCAGCACGTCGATCGCCGCGTTGACGTCGACCGTGCCCGAGGTGATCTGGCCGTTGAACCAGACCAGCAGAACGCCGGCTGTGGCGGCGATGACGCCAGCCAGGAAGAAGGCAAACACCCGGTGCGCGGCGACATCGAAGCCGATCGCCCGCATGCGGCGCGGATTATCCCGGATCGCCTGCAGGCTGAGGCCGAAGGTTGAACGCTGCGCGTAGGTGACGACAATGAAGAAGAAGGTCGCGACGGCAAGCGCCAGATAATAGAAGGGCACCGGATCGCGCCAATGAACGCCGAGGGCGGTCGGCGGATTGATGCCATGAAAGCCGTTGAAGCCGTTGAAGAGGGCGTAGTTCTGGCGCACGAAATAGAAGAAGGCCGTCGCGATCGCCAGCGTGATCATGATCATGTAGATGCCGGCCGTGCGCACCGCCAGCATGCCGATCAGTGCGCTCGCCAGGGCGCCGATGAAAATCGCCAGCGGCACGATGATCCACCAGGGCCAGCCGAGCCCCATCACGCCGGATGTATTGGTGCCGAAAATGGCGATGGTATAGCCGGCGATGCCGGCCACGGTCATCTGGCTGAGGCTGACCATGCCGCCATAGCCGGCCAGCACCATCAACGACAGCGCGATGGTGCCGAGAATCAACGTGTAGCCGCCGATCTGGAAGGTGAAGAAGGGCGAGGCCACGGCCGGATAGAGCAGCAGGGCGATTGCCAGCAGCAGGTAACCGGCATCGAAGGGCAGCCGGCGAGCGGACGCCGCCATCGGTGTGGCGACGGATTTGCTGTCGAACACGGTCATGCCGCCCGCCCCATGATGCCTTGGGGCCGGAAGGCCAGAACCACCACCATGATCACGAAGGTGAGGACCACGCCGTAGGTCGGGAAATAAGCCAGGCCGACCTGCTCGGCGAGGCCGATCAGCAGCGCACCGATCGCCGCCCCGGTGATCGAGCCCATGCCGCCGACGATGACGACCACCAGCGATGCCAGCAGATAGCGCACATCTTCGCCCGGCGCGATGGAGAGCGCAGTGCCGCCGACCACGCCGGCAAAACCGGCGAGGCCGGCGCCGATGGCGAAAACGATGGCGAAGACCATATGCACGTTGACGCCGCTCGCCGACAGCATCGCGCGGTCATCGACGCCGGCGCGGATCATCATGCCGATGCGGGTGCGGTTGAGCAGCAGCCAGAGAGCAATGCCGATGGCGACCGCCGTCGCCAGCACCACCAGACGGTAGAGCGGATACATCATGATGACGGAAGTCCCGTCCGATTTGACGGCGGTGACGATTGGCGTGGGCACGGCGCCGTCGATCCAGGCCGGAATGGTGAATTGGTAGGTATTGCCGGAAAAGACCGCCAGCATTAGGTCGGCGCCGACGATGGAAATGCCGATCGTCACCAGGGTCTGGCGCAGGTCGTCGCCCTCCATACGGCGGAAGACGAAGAACTGCAGCAGAACGCCCACCAGCGCCGACGCAAGGAATCCGGCGGCAACGCCGATGAGCCACGAGCCGGTCATATCCGCCGCTTCATAGCCGATATAGGCGCCGAAAAGATAAAGCGAGCCATGCGCCAGATTGACATTGCGCATCAGGCCGAAGACCAGGGTGAAGCCGCTCGCCACCAGGAAATAGAGGCCGGCCAGGGTCACGCCGTTGAAGATGGTGTTGACGAACACCTTTTTCGGGCCAATCAGTCCGATCAGCCATTGCGGCCACAGGGCCAGGAACAGCCAGACCACGAGGGCTGCCAGGACCACATAGATGACGATGGCGACCGGATGCTTCTTCACGGCAAGGTCCATATTCAACTTAACGAAAACGCAGGCGGCGTCACGCGATCAGCCGGCGACGCTGCTCCTGGGTTTGCGGCCGTTTGTGGAATTTGCCGTCCTTCATGATCGCCAGGATCCGCCCCTTGTCCTGCAACACGCGGACATTGGCGACCGGATCGCCGTCGACCAGCAGGAGATCGGCGAGATAGCCTTCCTTGATCTGGCCCAACTCGTTCGCCATGCCCATGGCCTGGCCGCCATATTTGGTCGCGGCGACGATCGCCTCCATCGGCGACATGCCGACCATATCGACGAAATACTCGAGGTCCTTGGCATTGGTTCCCTGGGGCGTCCAGGCAAAGCCGTAATCGCCACCGATCATCACGCGGATGCCGCGCCGATGCATCTTGCGAGTGGTCTCGACGGCGATCTCCAGCTCGCGTTCATAAAGCTGCGCCATATGCGAACCGGGCTTGATGCCGTAATCGCCGGCATGGCGCGCCGTGCCGACCAGCCAGGCGATACCCGGGGCCACGAAATGGCGATCCTTGGCA
>DATLJB010000167.1:0-10182 GCA_035539075.1 Terriglobia bacterium | reverse complement strand
GCTGTTGAAGGAGAAGCTGACCGGGCCGATCGCCAGCATGCCCAGGGTCCAGGTGCGGATCGCCGGCGTCAGCGCCGCCGTCGCCGCATCCGCCGTCGCCCCGGCATGGGCCTGGATATAGGCATCGATCGCCGTCTGGTCCGGCAGCGGTGCGATCGAGCTCAGGATATAGCCGGCCGCGATCGAGCAGCCCAATGACAGCACCGGCGACCAGGCGAACCAGTTGCACCACACCGACAAGGGCGCGATCAGCTTGCTGTAGCGCAGCCAGGCCGCCGCCCCGTAGATCGACGCACCGCCCGACTTGTTGGGAAAGAGCCCGGCAATCTCCGCATAGGTGAAGGATTGCACGAAGCCCATCACCATCGACACCGTCCAGATCACGAAGGCCGGGATCCCCACCGTCCCGGCAATGCCGCCGATCGAGAACAGAACCAAGGCAGGCACGCCGCTGGCCACCCAGAACGCACCCTTCCAGTCAATCGCACGGACAAGCTCCCCCTGCCCGCTACTCGTTTCCGCAACTGACGCCATTTCCCCCTCCCAGGTTTCGATTAGCGCGCCACTGCTCATCAGTGACTATGACTGCCCCGCCTCCCGGGCCCGGTTTTCCTGGGCCTTCTGCAGGTCGGCGGCGTTCTGTGGCGGGGCGGGCTGATGGAAGATCACCCATCTGACACGCGCCCACTTATAGGCATCCATCAAGGACAAGGCATACATGAAGAGCCCGCCGGCATAGCGGCCGACGAGCGATATTTCCGGCGTCGACAGATGATAGGTGACGTAGCCGAGCGCGATCATGGTGAACAGGAAAAGCAGGCCGCGATTGGGCTGGTTGTTGGTCACCTGGCCGACACCCGGAAGCACCACGGCGATACCCAAAACCACAAAGGGATGAAAAGGCGGCTTGGGACGCTGACGATTGGCGAGCTGATCCGACATCGATCTGGTTTATCACCTGTTTATTGTCATATGCGCTGCCGTGATCCGTATCTCCCCACGAATCCCGGATCGAATGACGCATCATGATGTGCGAATTTGTCGCAGCGTGCCAGCGCAAACTTTAACATTTGGTAAAGGCGCCCAACACTGACGCGAACTGCACCAAGATCGACATGTAAGGTCGCTCCCGGATCGCTTGCCAGGGATCGCTTGCCCCGGGATCGCTCGCATGGGGGATCGCTCGCATGGGGGATCGCTCGCATGGGGAAACGCTCACACGGGCCCGATCCATGCGCTAGCTTGCCTGCGCCGCCGGCGGCACCGCATCGATCGCCAGATCCAGGGCAATCAGTCGGTCCATCAAGTCGCGCAGCAGGGCGGGAGCCAGCACGGGCAGGGCGAAATTCGCCTGGCGCAGAACCTGGTAATGCAGCTTGTCCGCCTGGCTGGCCTGATAAACGAGACGCAGCCCTTTCGGCGTGATCAGCATTTCCTTGGCCTGCGGCTGGCGGAAGAAGTCGAGATGCGGTGTGACCACCTGCAGCGACAGCATGCGCTCAGGATCATCGCTATGCAGAACGGCTTCCGAAGGCCAACCTTCCGGCACCTCGATGCGGTGCGGCAGATCATTGGCCGGCGAATAGAATTCCACGTTCTGCGGCCGCATGAGGATATCGAGTGTCGCCAGATGCGGGCGCTCGGCGAGCAGTGATACGCGCAGCCAGAGGCTCGGCACCTTGCGCACGGCGATATGATCGATCACGGCATCGATGTGAAAGCGCCGGCCGCGATAAAGGCCGGTCAGGGTAGGATAGCCGAGCCCGTCCTGGCGTTCTTGAATCTCCGCGAACAATTCGTGGCAGGCCTTGAAGAGCTGGCTACGTCGCGCCCGCAACCGTCGCTGATCGCGCCGATAGATGGCGATCAGCGCGGCGATCGCCGCCGCCACGAGCAGAAGCAGGATGATATTGTGCAAGATCATCGGCGCCGGTCCGTCTCAACCAGCCAGGTGCGTCATCGTACGATGGTGACCGGGCAATGCGCCAGGGAGACGATATCCGCCGCAACCGAACCCAGCAGCAGGCGCTTGGCCCCGGTCAGGCCCGCCGAGCCGGCGATGATGTGATGGTAGTTGTTCTTTTCGGCATAATTGACGATCACCGCCGCCGCCGGCTGGCCATGCAGCCGCACGCAAGTCAGATGCTGCAAGCCGCCACGCACAGCGATGTTGAGCGCCGCCAGCAATTCCCGGTCGGGCGGCAGGTCCTTGGCCATGATGCGGCGCTCATCCCAGATCAGGGGTGGCATCTCTTCATCGGCGCTGAGGATGACCGTGGCGAAGGTCAGACGCTGCTGCAACTTGCCCGCCAGCTCGACCGCGAAGATCACCGCCTTCTCGGAAATCGGCGATCCGTCGGTGGCGCAAAGTAGGCCGGAAGTCATCACTGTTCTCTCTCCAAAGAGCCGGAAGCCGACTCATGAAAAAATACCGATCGGGAATAGTTTCCATCGATCGGTATTAACGGGTCGTTACCAAAGCCTTCGGAAACTCATTGCATTTTAACGAAACTGTCGCCGCAGCGAAAGGCCGCCGGATCGCTCTGTCGATCCGGCGGCCTTGCTCTCAATAGTTCCGCGGCCGCGGCCAGGACATGGTGAACTGGTCGCCGCGCTTGACGAATTTGTAGCGGTGGAAGGTAAACCAGATCGAGGCCAGGATATAGAAGCCCATCATCGCCAGCAGTTGCGAACCGAAGCCGAGGAAGACGGCAAACAGCGTCGCGACGCAGAGGATGAAGAGCGTCAGGGCCGGGATCGGGTGCCAGGGATGCACGTAGCCGCGCTTGATCGATCCCAGTGGCCATTTGCGGCGGAACTTCATCACATTGATCGGCATGAAGGTATAGCCGAGCAGGCCGGAGAGGATCGAGAAGGTGATGGTCTGCGCCAGCAATCCGGTGAAGCCGAAGGCAACGGCGATCGGAATGAGGAACAGGATCGAGCGGTACGGCGTGCGATAGGTCGGATGCACCGCCGAGAACCACTGCGGCAGATAGCGATCGCGGCCCATCGAGAACCAGGCGCGCGAGGCGTCGTTGATGCAACCATTGGCCGAGGCGACGGCGGAAAACACCGTGGCCACCCAGAGCAGGATATGCAGGAACAGGCTGCCGCTCATCTTCGAGGCATCATAGAGCGGTGCCAGTGCCTGGCCGAGATAGTCCCAGGGCAGCATGCCGGCGCAGATCCACCAGGTGAGCGCCGCCGCGATCAGCAGCGTGATCATGCCGGTCATGGTGCCGAGCGGCAGCGAACGGCCGGCCGAGCGCACTTCCTCCGCCGCCTGGCAGGTCCCCTCGATACCGAGATAGTACCAGATGCCGAACTGGAACGAGGCCAGCACGCCGAGCCAGCCGTAAGGCAGGCCGGGCACGTTGGAAAGCTCCGGCAAGGGCTGGATCGCCAGCATCTGCTGGTGCTGGGTGATCTCGCCGGGTGCGAAGGGATGCACGCCGATCCATAGAATGATGATCGAGACGAAGGCGATGGCGGTGATCAGGAAATTGACCGAGAGCGCCATGAAGACGCCGCGGTAATTGAGAAAGGCGAGAACCGCCACGGCCAGGAAGACAAAGGGATGCGGATCGACATTGTCGCGCCCCAGCTCCAGCGCCCCGGCATGAACCAGATCGCCGATCACCAGCACGTCGGCCGCTTCCAGCATTGTATAGGCCATCACCAGATAGAGGCCGACATTGAAGGCCATCAGCGGGCCGGTCGTGTGCTTGGCCTGCGCATATTGGCCGCCGGCCGCCGCCACCGTCGAGGTGATCTCGGAATCGATCATGGCGACGCAGGTGTAAAGCAGCCCCATGACGAAGCAGGCGATCAGCGAACCATAGGCGCCGCCTTTGGCGACCGAATAGTTCCAGCCCATGAATTCGCCGACCAGAACGATGCCGACGCCGAGCGCCCAGACATGCGCCGGGCCGAGGACCTTCTTGAGGTTGATGACGGAGGGTGTCGATTGACCCAAGGCAATATCGGACATCGTTATCTCCCCGCCTTATGCTGTTCCTGTTGCAGGGCCAGTTCGTCGATGCCCTCTTGCGAACTGGTCAAGATATCTTCGCTGAAGCGACGGCTGACCCGCGCCGCATCGAGCACCATCCACAAAATCAGCAAGCCGGCAGCCGCCCAGGCGCCATATTGCAGAATGTCCCAGAAATCCATTTATCCTCCTCCGCCCAGCCGGCGTCGTGATCCCCATCGCGCTTCAAGCGCGTTCTTTTGATGCAAGCCGATCAGTCGAATTTTTCGGCGATGACTTCCTTGTACTCCTTGTCGGAATAGACCAGCAGGAAGACGAAATAGCCGACCACGGCGATCGTCGTAAGCACCAGCATGGTCCAGCTGAAGCTGTAGTCGAACCATTGCGTGATCAGCGCCGCCGCCGAATTGACGTCATAGCCCAGCGCTTCCCATTGCTTCTGCATCACCGCATTCTGGCCAAGGTTTTCCCACGTAGCGCCGGGAAAGGTGACGGTGCCGTCTGCCGCCGTCTGCTGCGTGACGCCGGCCGGCAGAATCGTGCGCGTGGCCGCGCCGGCGAGATTCAGTGCCAAGGGCACCCACAGGGCCAGAAACACAGCGATCAGCACCAGGGCCGCGTCGATGATCTGGCCGATGACGCTTTGCTGTGGTGGTTGATATTTTTGGCGAGCCATTTTTCCTCCCAATCGCGACGGCACGCGGCATTTGCTGCGGCCGGGTCAATCGGCCGCACACGCCATGAAATGGATACGTCGTCAGCGCCCGTTTTACGCGCGGGCGCTCGCGTCACGCCGGCTCAATGCCCCTTGCGGGCTTCATCGAGATGGCGAATATCGAGTTCGTAAATGAAATTCTTGTCGTGGCTGTAATGCGAGATCATCGCCGTGATCGAGGCCGTATTGAACAGGCCGAGTATGACGGCGGCAACACCGATTACCACGCGCATCATCGCATCGGGAATGAGCGGACTGATGCTGAAAAATACGAAGGCCAAGACGGCCCAAAGCACGACAACAAAACCAAAGGCCCACAACTTGTCGCGCCGGAACATGGCGTCGACGCGGGACTGCATATCCTTTGCCATTTGGTCTCCCCTTTATCGGGGCGATTGCAGCTCGGCTCCCAGAGGGGAAGCGATCAGGACAATCACCCAATTCCTCCAGACATTCTTCTTTTTGGCTCTTTTGAGCCTTGGCGAAACTTTACCCTATTGAAACATTTTTAACCAGAGAGAAAAAACGCATCCGGACGCAGAATCTTTTTCCATCGGAAACAGCGGGTTGGCTAGCGGGTCGTGGACGGGGCTGGAACCGGGCCGTCAAGGCCAGGGCGCGCATCCGGCGCCCGCCGAGTCGGCAGCTCCCCGCTCATCCGAACCGCCCGCAGTTGGCAATAGAAGGCGTCAGGATTCGCGCTTCAGGGGCCGCGCCAGGAGCGCCTGCACCGCCTCATCGACAGTGATTTCACCGCGCAGGATCCGGTCCACGGCCGTGCAGATCGGCATCTCGACGCCGAGATCGGCGGCCAGCCGCCGCAAGGCCGGCGCGGTCGTCACCCCTTCCGCCACGGTATGGCGCTGGGCAAGAATCTGCGCGAGAGCGCGGCCGGCGCCGAGTTCCTGGCCGAGCGAGGTGTTACGGGACTTGCTGCTGCAGCAGGTGAGGACGAGATCGCCGAAGCCGGCGAGACCCATCATGGTCTCTGCCTTGCCGCCCTTCGCCACAGCGAGACGCGTGACCTCGGCAAGGCCGCGGGTGATCAGGGCGGCCCGGGCATTTTCGCCAAGGCCGCGACCGATGACGATGCCGCAGGCGATGGCGAGGACATTCTTGGTCGCCCCGGCGACCTCCACCCCGATCGGGTCGGTCGCGCCATAGGGCCGGAAGCCGCCATGGCTGAGCGCCGTCATCAACTGCTCGGCGAGGCCGGGCGACTGGGTTGCAATGGCGACGGCGGTCGGCAGGCCGAGCGCCGCCTCGGTTGCGAAACTGGGACCGGAGAGAACCGCGACCGGCTGGTCCGGCAATTCCTCGGCGGCGATCTCCGTCAGCAACCGGCCGCTGCCGAGCTCGATGCCCTTGGCGCAGATGACGAGCGCGACGGTTGCCGCGAGATGCGATTTAGCGGCGCGGCAGAAATCGCGGAAGTGCTGCGCCGGCTGGGCATAAAGCACGATCCGGGCGGTGCGCAGCGCATCGCCGAGATCATCGCCGATCACCAATTCGGGCGGCAGATCGATGCGCGGCAGGTAGCGGCTGTTCTCGCGCTGCTGGCGCAACGTGCCGGCGTGGTCGGCGCGGCGGGCGTAAAGCTTGCTCGCCAGGCCGGCGCGGCAGGAGAGCACCGCCAATGCCGTGCCCCAGGCGCCAGCGCCGATCACCGACACGGATGGTGCCCCGATCGCGCCGGCCTGCTGCCCCTGTCCAGCCACTGCCATCTCCTTCTCTTTCATCGATCTGCCATCTTTCCAGCTTGGCGTTGCCTTGCCTTGACCAAATGAATCCCGCCTGTAGTCTGCCGTCGTTTCAGAGAAGAGGCAGTCAAGAAATGGCACTTCCTTGCCGGCCGCATCGAGGCTGCTCGAACAGGGCCGCGCCACCGATCGCCGGCATGCATGCGGCAGGCCTGCGGCCAAGCAACGATGCGTCCTGTCAAAGCCCGGCAGCCCCCCGCCTGTCAAGCCGCCTGCACGCATGGATGCCGATCGGCGCGCGATTGCAGCGCGGCTGGCACGAGCTGCGCGCCATGCGGTGCACCGTCGGCGTCGCTCTCGCGCTTGCCCTCGCCGCGCTCTGCGCCAATGCCGGCGCCGCAGGCAATCTCGGCGCGACCACGGCCGGCAGCCCGGCGCCAGGCGATCCGCCGCCCTATCACCTGACCGTCGCCCTGCCCGAAGGCGTCAGCGCTCGGACCATCGGTTTCCGTCTGGCCGATGACCAGGGCTATTTCCGCAATTACGGCCTGGTGGTCGATTTCGTGACCGATCCGGCGCAACCGCCGAGCCGCCTGCTGGCGGACGGCAAGGCCGATCTCGCCGTCGATCTGATGCCGGTGGCGCTGCAACTGCATCAAGGTGGCGCCCCGCTTCAGCATGTCGCGCAGTTCTTCCAGCACAGCAGCCTCGGGCTCTATTGCCGTGCGCCGATCACCAAGCCCTCCGACCTTCACGGCACCACGATCGGGGTCTGGTTCGGCGGCGAAGAGAGTTCCTTCTATGCCTGGATGAGCCAGCTGAACATCAGCACCTTTGGCGAGGAAGATGGCGTCACCGTGCTGCGCCAGGGGCGCGCCAGCCAGTCGCTGGGCGATGCGCGGCTTGATTGCGTGACCTCGACCAGCTATCTGGCGCCGCGCGAGATGCGGGCCGGCGGTATCGTGCCCGCCAGCAGGACGGTCTTCCGCTACGAGGAGCTTGGGGTCGGCACGCTGGAGGATGGACTCTACGCGCGAAGCGATGATCTGAAGGATAAGAAGCGGATCGACGCCTTCGCCCGCTTTCTCGCCGCCAGCATCCGCGGCTGGCAGAAACTGCATGACGACCGCCCGAGCGCCTTGCGCCTGTTGCGCGACCGTGGCGCGAACGAGGCCGAGATCGCCCCGCAGAATGCTTCGCGGGAAGATGGCGACCGGCCTAAGGGTGACCGGCGAGGCGGCAATGGCGGCAAATCGACTCCCGCTGCAAATGCGGGTGCGGCGGCGAAGGACACGGGCAATCCGGATGCCGCGGACCTCGCCGCTTTGAAGGCGAGCCTCGATGCCGTCGACGGGTTGGTGGATCCCGCACATTTCAAGATCGGCCTGCTGGACGTCCAAAGCTATGACCGCACCGTCAACTTGCTGCTGACCGGCGCGCCCGAGCCGGTCCTGCAGGGGGCTCCGGTGGCCGCCGTCAGCGATATCCTGTGGAAACAGCTGCGGCAGGTAACCGGGCCGGCGAAGCCTTGATCCGGCGTGCCTGCCAGAGCGACACGGCTGAAGGGCGCGGGGATAAAGGCTTGACCAGCCACCGGCAGTAGTTCAATGAGGCGACGAGGCCCGCCGAAATGCAGGAATCCGTTGCGGACTGGCGGAAGGCGCGCCAAGGCATGGCAATCGAACAAGCGACGGCACCGTGAACGAAGAAAAGCCGGTTTCCCCAGGGGTGCTGCCGCGTGTCTGGCTGTTGACGGGATTTCGCGCCGGCGACAAGGCGCAGATGGTGGCGCTGGCCGAGGCGCTCGGCTGGCCCTATGAGATCAAGCGGCTCGCCTATCGCCCCTATGAATTCGTGACCAATATCCTGTTGGGCCTGAAACTGGCCGGGATCGACCGGCGCCGCTCCGATGCCCTCACCCCACCCTGGCCCGATCTGGTGATCACCGCCGGCCGGCGCAACGAACCCGTGGCGCACTGGATCAAGGCGTGCAGCCAGGGCCGCGCAAGGGTGGTCCATCTCGGCCGGCCCTGGTCGAAGGTCGAGTCCTTCGATCTGGTCGTGACAACGCCGCAATATAACGTGCCGCTTTTATCCAATGTGCTGCAGATCGACCTGCCGCTGCACGGTGTGACGCCTGCGCGCCTGCAGGCGGCCGGCGACCGCTGGCGCGACAGCATCGCCGGCCTGCCCCAGCCGCTGACGGCTGTCCTGGTCGGTGGCGACAGCCCGCCCTATGTCTTCGATGCGGTGATGGCGCGGCGCCTGGGACGCCAGGCCAGCGATGTCGCGCGCCGGCAGGGCGGCAGCCTGCTGGTCGCCACCAGCCCGCGCACCAAGGCGGCGGCAACCGAAGCGCTGCAGGCGGCGATCGATGTGCCCTGCCGTTTCTACCGCTGGACCCCCGACAGCGAGAGTAACCCCTATCTCGGCTTCCTGGCCCTGGCCGATCTTCTGATTGTCACCGGCGACAGCATGTCGATGGTTGCCGAGGCCTGCGCCACCGGCAAGCCGGTCTATGTCTTCGATCTTGGTTATGGCTGGACCCGCATGAGCGCGGCGGACCGGCCGCCATCGGGCCACAGCGCGGGCGATGACGAGAAGCTGCCGCGGTTCCGGGCGAAGCGCCTACTGCATTGGCTCATCGCACACGGCCTGCCGCGCCGCATTCGCCGTGACATACGCAAGATATTGCGGGCGCTGGTGGACAATGGCCGCATCGGCTGGCTGGATGACCCGCATGCCGTCTCGAATCCGGCGCCATCGCGTGATCTCACGAGAGCAGCCGCGCGCGTCAGGCAACTATTCGATCCGGCTCCGGAGGCGGATCGGTTCAGATCGATTGACGCTGTGCTTCGACCTAAAACGTGAAACGCCCCTACTCAATATGATAGAGGGCTGAAAGCAGATGCAAAAAAGACGATGCGTGGGTTGTCACGCACCGTCTTTTGAGACAGATCCTGCCGCAGGTTCAGGCAGCGGTTCAGGCGGCGGCCGACCGGGCAACCGAGAGCGGCGCCCGGCGCGCCACTTCGAGGGCGTCGTGGCGGACGTGATTCTGCTTCATCTCGTCGCGCACCTGCGCCTCGGTGATGATGCCTTTCTCCAGGCATTCGCGCACCAAGCCGAAGAAGAAACGTTCCTGGTTGGGATCGGGATGCGGCTGGTAGTGGCCGAGCAGGCCGTAATCGCCGAACAGCTTGCGCCGCGCCTGCATCAGCCAGGCCCAGGGCGGGAAGAAATAGACGCGGTCGACCGGCGAGAAATCCACCTTCAACCCGGTCTTCCAGGGCTGGGTCTTGCGCCGCGTATTGTGGATCATCTTGGTCGCCGGGCTGAGGCGATCGAAATCGTTCCACTCATTCTCCAGTCGGCCGATCGTATCCTGCTGTTCGAGGGCGAGGCTGGTCCAGTCGATGTAATCGAGCGTGAAGTCGAACATCTGGTTGAACTGCTTCTCGACCTGCCAATGCTTCAGCTTGGCATTGTCGAGCAGCATCACGCTGGTCGCATGCGCCTTCCGCGCGCCACGGCTGCGGCACAGCACGGCACGGCCCTGCATGTCGCGGTTGAGCAGTTCGCAGACATCGCCGACGGCAAACACATCGGGATCAATCACCAGCGAGCGGCCTTGATAGCCCATCAGTTCCGGCGGCATGAAACGCAAGGGCGTGAAGGATTGCAAATCGTCATTCAGCCAGATCCGCTTCAGGCGATCGCGCAGATAGACCTTGCCTTCCTTCTTGCGGAAGAAGTCGTAGTCTTCCTGATGC
>DATLJB010000166.1:0-19854 GCA_035539075.1 Terriglobia bacterium | reverse complement strand
CGGCCTCGGCAACGACACGCTGGATGGCGGCGGCGGTACCGGCGATACGGTCAGCTATGCCAATGCCTCCGGCGCGGTGACCGTCGATCTCGGTGCCGGCACTGCGACCGGCGCCGACGGAACGGATAGTCTCAGCAACTTCGAGAACATCACCGGCTCCGCTTCCGCCGATACGCTGACCGGCGATTCGGGCGCCAACGTCATCGATGGCTCCGGCGGCGGCGACACGATCAATGGCGGGCTCGGCAACGATACGCTCACCGGCGGCGGCGGGATCGCCACCTATATGTTCGATAGCCTCAATGATGGGGCCGACACGATCACTGACTTCAATAGCAGTCAGGATATCCTGTCTTTCGCCGTGTCGGATACGGATCTCGACGGCAACATCGTGAACGAGCTGAATGCCGCCATTTCCAGCATCGTCGATGGCGGCGCCGGTGCCGATATCGTCATCTCCTTCTCCGCCGGCGGCTCGATCACGCTGCAGCATGCAGGTGTCGGTGGCGCGCCGACATCCATCACCGATGTGGTCGGCGTCAGCCAGTTGCAGTCCCATTGAGGCGGGACGGCCTGCCGCGGTGATTGGTTGATGCCGCGGCTGCCGCGGTGCTTCGGCGATCGCCATATCCAATTATGCTCCATCATTTCCGCTCAATTCGTCACGGATAGGGCAGCCCCATTCTGGAACCTTGTCGAACCTTGAGGGTTACGGCCGGAGGATGACAACGGAGGGATGGAGAAAGTCGATGCCGCTGAGCGATATTGCCAAGGAAGTGCAAACCATGCTGGCGGAGCTGTCCCTGCAATATGCGCAGGTGCCGGTTGAATCGCTGACAGCGGAGTGGCAATTCCATCAGCCTGACCGTGACATCATGCAGCTGCGCAAGGGGCTTGATGAGCTGGAGCGTAACCAGCTTGTCGTTGCCTATACGGACGAGGCGGGGACCGGCATCGCCTATTCCCTGGCTGTCTAAGTCGCGATCGGACTCGCGTTCAAGCCGCACCCGCGCGTGCTGTCACGGCTCCTCGTCGTGTCGAGATGATCGCTATCCGACCACCACTTCGCTGATCTGGATGACCGGCGTCAGATCCGTGTAATTCGGAATATCCCCCAGAATCTCATCCGCATGCGGTCCAAAACCGGCCTGGAAGGCCTCGACCGTGTCGCAGAAGAGGTGGCACATGCCGATATAGGTCGGGTTGGATCCCGGCGTTCCGCCTGCCAGGCCCTTGTCGATCGTGTAGGACTTGCACTTGTCGCCCATCCTTTGTTTGACGAGCGGCAGATGCTTGTCGCGGTAATAGTCATGATCGAATCGCGCCCCGGCGGAAAATGGATACATCACGCTCACTTTGATCATGTCTTGGGTCCTTTAAGTCCGGTCGGATGGGTATTGTAGGCTCTGGCCCGCTGGAGCCGCAGCCAGCCATTATTGTTGGCCCGGGGCGGCGGGGCTCGTCTATTGGCCAAAGGTTGGCATTGCTTGAGCCGTTGCCCATGCGAGCGCCCTGCGGGACGGCGAACGGCACTTGAAGGGGAACCTGCGACAAAATGTAGTTGGGCCTGCGCGGGCAAGGGAATCGTTGGATTTCAAACAGATTGTTGCCCGCCAGATCTCGTGATTCAAAAATCCGGAAGAGTTCAATGTTTTCAATGACGCGCTGACAAAATACTGAATCTTTTTGTCAGAAAAAGCGATTCCGACTGGACGATTTGCCAGAAATAGCGATTCCGGCGATTTCGGGCGGGAATTACACGAAAATTGTCAGAAATACTGCAACCGGCAATCACTTGACCTGGGAAGTCGAGCTTCGTCCGTGCCCGGCTTGGGACGGGAAATTCATGCATTGGGGACTGGCCGGCGTCGTAAGTGTCTGGATGTTTACCGACGAGTTGCTGCCCAGGCACTAATACCCCTAACTCGAAGTCAGAGGATGATTAGATCGGTTCTCTACGACGACTGTACAATCCAAATCCGTCTAGTCGGCATAAAACCAATGGGAGGCAAGCACGGTAAAGAACTTCGATTACCTTCCGGGTCCACTCGAGTTTTGGGCACGCAACTGGAGCTAAGTACTTGATATTAGGCTCAACGGGAATCACCTAAAATCAACTCACTTCCTTGATTTCCGGTGCTGTTCAAAATTTTGAAACCGCTCATAAAGGGATCATAAGCGTGGCACGGGGTTTAGCTGTCCTCATCTCTACAGAGCCAAGCTTGGGCAAAGAGTGGCACGATCGACCAGTTTCGTGGTCCGATGTTCGGGTTAGGCTCAAAGGGAGTACTGACGCTACTTCCGATTCCCGCGGGGCTTCGGCTGACTTCAATGCCATCAATTTAGTTGGTATCCCGGCTGTTACAGCGAGCACCCTGCTTCGTCGAAAAGATAGAGGTCGTCGCGACTGGCGGTCAGCCGTACGATGGTGCCGCGCTTGAGTTCGAGGTTGCCTGGAAGCTTGGCGACGAGCGGCTGGTCGCTACGGCCGATATCGACATAAACCAGCTGCACCTCGCCAAGCTGCTCGATGAAATGCAGCTTGCCTTCGAACAGCACACTGCCATCGATATCCCCAGCGAGCCGGAGGTCTTCCGGCCTGACGCCAAAGCTGACCGCAGCGCCATTCGCCGTTGCCGATGTCTCGACCGGCACTTGTGCCACCTCACCACAACCCAGCCTGACCGTGGTCGGGTTGCCGGCGCGTTCGATGTCACCCGGCAGGATATTCATCGCCGGCGAGCCGATGAATTGCGCCACGAAAAGATTGGCGGGCCGCTTGTAAAGTTCGATCGGCGTGCCGACCTGCTCGATCCGGCCGTCCTTCAGGACGACGATGCGGTCGGCCAATGTCATCGCCTCGACCTGGTCATGGGTCACATAGATCATGGTGGTCGCCGGCATCGCTTCCTTGAGCTTGGCAATCTCCATGCGGGTGGCAACACGCAAGGCAGCGTCGAGATTTGACAGCGGCTCGTCGAACAGGAAGACCTTCGGATTACGCACGATGGCACGACCGATGGCGACGCGCTGGCGCTGGCCGCCGGACAAAGCCTTGGGAACGCGGTCGAGATATTGCGTGAGCTGCAGAATCTCCGCTGCTTGACGCACTCGCCGGTCGATCTCCGCCTTGCTCTCGCGGGCGATCTTCATGCCGAAGGCCATATTATCATAGACCGTCATATGCGGATAAAGCGCATAGGATTGGAACACCATGGCGATGCCGCGCCGGGAGGGCGGCACATGGTTGACGACATCGCCGGCGATGCTGATCTCGCCATCGGTGATGTCTTCAAGCCCCGCGATCAGGCGCAGCAGGGTCGACTTGCCGCAACCGGACGGCCCGACGAAGACGATGAATTCGCCCGACCTGATCTCGAGGTCGATCCCATGCAGGATGTTCACCCCGCCATAGGATTTGCGGACCTGCGTGAGGGTTAAATCGGCCATCTCAGTTCCCCTGTTCCCATGGCATTTGCGCGCCCGGCATTTCTGCGGCTTTTCCGGCGCGATAATCTTGTGACATTGCGACCGTGCTCATTCCGCGCGGCTGCCCGGCGTCAAGCTGGCGAGCCAATTGGTGAGCGCATCTGCCCGCTGATTGCGAATTTCTATATCGTTCTTGCGCCGGATCGCCGCCCGCACCAGGCGGCCGCCGAGATAGCGGAAAGGCTCGGGCGGCAGGGTCATGCGACGCTTCAACCCGACGAGGCCGCTGGAACTCCAGCGATCCTTGCGCTCGAGAACGAGGCTCGCGAGAATCCGCCCCCCGATCGGCGTCTGGGCGATACCGGTACCATTGAAGCCCATGCCGAAGAAGATGTTCGGATGATCGCGCAGATGGTCGAAGACCGGCACATGCTCGGGCACGCAATCGATCGGGCCGGCCCAATCATGATCGATCCGCACGTCGTGCAAGGCCGGATAGACGCGCTGCAATTCACGCCGGTTGTCACGGCCATGTTCCGGACTGCGATTGAAGCTGGCGCCGAAATCGCCATTGAAGGCGATATGCCCGCTGCCGCGGCCGAAAATCACTCGGCCTTTCGGCGTACGCTGGTAATAAAGCACATGACTCTGCGCATCGCAGATCGAGGCACCGTCGCGCAAGCCGATCCGCTCGAGAATATCCGATACTTCGGCGGTGGCGATGATCTGACTGGAGACGACATAGAGATGCTTGCGCAGCTCCGGCAGGGCCGACAGCCAGGCATTGGCAGCAAGCACCACCTTTTCTGCTTCAACCAAGCCCCGCGCTGTGCGCAGGGTGCAGATCCGGCCGGGGACCATATCGATGACCGGACTCTGCTCATGGATGACGATGCCGCGGGCGATCGCCAGGTCGCGCAGGCCGGTAGCGAGCTTGGCGGGATGGACGGTGCCGGCATGCGACTCGACGACGCCGGCATAAGAGGCGGAAGAGCCGGTCCGCTGTTCGATCTCACTGGCGGTGAGTGTGCGGAAGCGATCGGCCCCTGCTGCCGCGGTCATGGCCACGGCCCGGTCCCAGGCGCCTTCCTGCGCTTTGGAGCTTGCGGTCCACAGCCAGCCATCTAGCCGCAGATCCATCTGGATCACGCTTTGTTGCTGCAAGGCTTCCAACTCGCCGATCGCATCGACCGTCTCGGCGCAAAGCTGGCGCGCTTCTTCGGTACCGACCACGGCACTGATCTGGTCGAGCTCGGCAAACCAGGAATGCACCTGGCCACCATTGCGCCCGGAGGCGCCGGAGCCGCAGAGATCGGCCTCGAGGATGACGACGCGCGTTTCCGGCGCCTGCTCGCGGATGCGCAAGGCCGTCCAGAGACCGGTGAAGCCACCGCCGACAATGGCAACATCTGCTCGCACAGTTCCTTCCAGCAGCGGCGTCACAGGGGCAGCCTGCACATCCTGCAGCCAGAAGGATCGGTCAGCGAAAGCGGCGACGGCCGGCTGGCGCAGGCGAAGATGACTCACGTTAATTTCCTTTCGCCGCAGCGGCTTTCGTTGGCGTGATATAGGCGCTGTATTTGGTCAGCAGCCAGGCGGGAATGTGCTGCGCCTCCTGGGGAAAGCCGCCGACATGCTGGCAGGTCTCGGCCGCCGCTGCCGCTGCCTTGCGCAGGGCCTTGGCAGCATCCTCCTTCTCGCAGATGAAGGCGGTGAGGAAAGCGGCGATGAAGCTGTCGCCAGCGCCACAGGTATCGATCACAGCGACGGGAATGGCCGGGGTGTGCAGCAGCGCACCGCCATCGCTGAAATAGGCCCCGCGGCTGCCGCAGGTCACCACGATCTGCCGGGCGCCGGCGGCTCTGAGCGCCGCGAAGATCGGCTCGACCGGCACATCCGCTTCATCTGGCCCCGAGGCGAAGACGAGCGGAACACCATCCAGCGGCAGACCGAGATGCGCTGTTGAGATATCGACACTGAAAGGAATGGCATCGACGATCAGGCGCCGGACCAGATCCTTATGAGCATTGGTCCCCAGATGCACCCAGCCGGCGGCACGCGCGATTTCATAGCGATCAATTGACGGCATGTAAGTCTCGCCGACGCCGAGCGATTCCAGCAGGATCTTGCGGTCGCCGGTTTCCTCGCGCAGCAAGGTGACCGCCGTTTCACCGGGCTGGCGTTCGACATCAACCGCGGCGAGGCCTGCCGTTGCGATCTCGCTTACCAGGACATCCGCTTCCGGATCGCTGCCGACGGCGCCGAAATAGCGCGCCTGCCAGCCATTGCGATGCCACTGCACGGCGACATTCAGGGCATTGCCGCCGGTTGTCATCAGGTCCTTGTTAACATAGACGTCGAGGCAATTATCGCCGATCGCGACCAGCGTCGATGAAGAAGTGCGGGTCATGCGGGTCTCATCATGCTTTTGTCCCATCATGCTTCTGTCGCAGTGCGGTTGAGATAAGGCGCAATCGCGGCGAGATTGCGCTGCCAGGCAGCAATCGGATCGAGTGCATAGGAGCCATTACCGAAGGGCTCAAAGGTCACCTTGCCGGCATAGCCATGTTCCGCCAACTCACCGATATAGCGACCGAGTGGCAGGTTGCCGTCACCCCAGACCAGGTGCCCGGCGGGCGTGCCGTCGACCACCTGCACATGCGCAACCCGCTGGCCGAAGAAATTGAAATAGTCCGCAACCGTATCGCCCGCCGCCGCCATGGCGACCGTGTCTAGCACGACATCCATGTTATCGGCGCCGATCTCATCCAGCATCCGTCGCATGTCGTGGGCATTGAGCAGAATATTGGTCTCGACCCCCTGCAGCGGTTCGAGGAGACAGCGGATGCCGCGGTGATGGGCATAAGCGGCAATCTCGCGAAGCGACTCCACGGCACGTTTCCAGGCTGTCTCGGGAGCCTCGGTCTCGTAACCGCGCCCGGAAGTCAGGAACAGGTATGTCGCGTCCAGGCTGGCGCAGATATCGGCGGCCCGGTAGAACCGCTCGATACTCGCCTGGCGCAGCCCGGTGTTGCCCGAGGCGATATTGACCGGATAGAGCACCTGTTCCGGCGTGAAGCAGAAAGTCGACAGGCCATGATCGGCGAGAATGCGGCGCACCTCGGCAATCCGCTGATCGGTCACATGAAAGAGGTCGAGATGCTGGGCGATGCCCCATAATTCGATCTCCCGCATTCCGAAATCGCGGAGTGCCGCCGCGACGCTTTCCAATGGATAATGCTGGAAGCAGAAATTGGCGCCGATCACCTGGCTGGCCGCGAGCTGTCGCATGGATCCCCCGAAACTCTTTACTTGCCGATGCCGTCGGACAGGCCGCGGATGAAATAGCGTTGGGCCGCGAAGAAGACGATGACGATCGGCAGGGCCGAGATGGTCATCGCCGCGAAGACCTCGGCATAATTCGTCCCATGCTTTGCCATGATCGAGGTCAACCCGACCGGCAATGTCTGCGAACTGGCATCACTGGAGAAGATCATGGCGAAGAGATATTCGTTCCAGGCGAAGAGCACATGCAGGATGATGCAGGAGACGATGATCGGCCGGCAGAGCGGCAGGATGATGCGCCAGAAGATCTGCCCCTCGCTGGCGCCGTCCATGGTCGCCGCCTCGTCGAGATCGCGTGACAGGTCGAGCATATAGGCACGGATCAGGAAGGTGCTGAAGGGCACCCGGAAAGCCGTGTAGAGGATGATAAGCGCCCAATAGGTATTGTAGAGCCCCAGAGCCTGCATCATCTTCACCAGCGGAATGACCGCGACGGTCGGACTCAGCATCAGGCCGCCCAGGACGAAGCCGACCACCAGCGGCTTCGCTGGCATCCTGGTGCGGGTAAGGCCATAGGCGGTCCAGGCGCTCACCAGCACGGTGCAGATGCCGGAAGCGACGGTCACCAGCAGGCTGACGCTGACATAGTCACGCACACCCTGGTTCCAGGCCTGCACGTAATTGCCCCAGGACCAGCCGATCGGCAAAGCGAAGGGGTCACCGAAGATCTGGGTATTGTTCTTGAAGCCATTGAGGGCCATCCAGATCAGCGGATAGATGACGACGACGCCGAGACAGATCAAGAAAGCGTAGACGAAGGCCTTGGCGATGGTGCCGTAGACATTGACCGGACGCATGCGGGCGCGCGGTATCTGCCGCGCGGTGGAGATCATGGTCAAAACTGCACCCTCCGGCGTCTAGTATAGATGAGCTGGCCGATGCCGGTCAGCATGGTGGCGACGAAGATGACGGCGGCGATGGCCGCGCCATAGCCGAAATTGTCTTCAATGAAGCCCTGCTGGTAGAGCCAGGTGCCGAGGACCTGGCTGGCATTATTGGGACCGCCCGCCGTCATCACCATCACCTCGTTGAAGACCTGGAAGGCACCGGTGATGGTGACGATGATCATCAGCCCGGTCATCTCGCGGGTGAGGGGGAAGGTGATGGCCCAGAGGCGCCGCCAGGGACCGGCGCCGTCTATGATCGAGGCGTCATAGAGTTCGCGGGGAATCCGCTGGATGGCAATGGCGAAAAGCAAAGTGGAATAGCCGAAACCCTGCCATTGGCTCATGGCGATGATCGAATAGATGGCGGTCTGCGCGTCACCCAGCCAGGGTCGGGTCAGCGCATCGAGGCCGACACCCCGCAGGGCAGCGTCCAGCAGGCCGATCTCCGGTTGGTAGATGAAATAGAACAGGAGGCCGGTCACAGTGATGGAGATCGCCGAGGGTACGAAGTAGATGGCGCGCCAGAAGCGCCGCCATTTCTCCGAGGCGAGACCCTCGATCATCGCCGCCAGCAGGAAAGCGCCGAAGACCTGGAAGACGATCGAGATCACGGCGTAGAGTGCGTTGTTCCAGAGCGAGGTCCAGACGACGGGGTCTTGCAGGAGACGGTCATAATTGGCGAGACCGACATCGGTGATCTCGCCGGTATAGATGTCCTGGTCCGTGGTGCTGACGATGAAATTATCGACAATCGGATAATAGACGAACCAGCCGATCAGGATCACGGCGGCCGCAATCCAGCGGAAGGAAAAGAGATTGCACAAGCGGGTTCTGGGTCGTCCGCCCCCGAGGCGTCTGCCCCTAGGCTGCCCGCCTGCGCCGCGCCGTTTCGCGGCACCGGGAAACCCGGTGCCGCTATTGATCCCTGAGACGGCCATCTGGTTATTTTTTCGCGTCCGCTGCCGCGGCCTGCTTGACCTTATCCATGACTTGTTCAGCCGTCATGGAACCGTCGACCAAAGCCTGCAAGCTGGCAAGCCAGGCCTGGGCCACACGCGGCGAATTCGCCGTGTCGAGCCAAGGCATCAGATAGGAGGCCGATTTCAACACCTTGAGACCATCAACCACCGAGGGGCTCATATTGCTCTCCGAGGCACCGCCGATCGTGGCGCTCGGCTGGCCATAGGGCGGCGCCGAAAGCACCTGACCATGTTCCTTGGTGGTTACGAACTTCATGAAATCGATCGCCAGCGGAATGTTCTTCGCCGCCGTATTGATCATATAGCCTTCGGGTGCACCTTCGACCGCCTTCGGATCGCCCTTGGCATCGGCAGGTGCCGGCAGGACGAAGAAGCCGAAATCGGCGGCCTTCAGGGTCGTGTCCGCCGAAGCGCTCTGATCGAATTCGATGATTTCCTGATAATACATCGCCGACTTGGTGTTGCTGAAAGCCTGCAATGCCGATGCATAGGAAACGCCGTTCATGGTGGCACCATCGGTGCAGCGGTCGGAAAGCTCCTTGAACTGCTTCAGGGCCGCGACATAACCGGGATCATCATACTTTGCCGTCTTCGATTCGAAGTCGCGCTCCAGGGTCGCGCGCGGCACATCATAGGCGAGCAACTGGCCGATATAGTGGAGTGCCGGCCAGGCTTCCTTGTTGCCGAGCGAGATCGGCGTGAGGCCGGCCTTGCGGATCGTGTCGCAATCCGACAGCAGCTCCCCGAAGCTAGTCGGCGCGCTGATGCCGAGCTTCGCGAATATCTGCTTGTTGTAGCCCATGAACTTGGCATCGAGATAAAGCGGGATGCCATAATACTTGTCGTTATACTGGAAGGCCTGGACAGCGGCCGGCACCAAGGTCTTGCCCCAATCGCTGTCCGGGCCGATCACCTTGCTGAGATCGACGGCGCGATTGCCGCGGACGAAATTGCCACCCCAGCTGCCGGTCCAGGAGAAATAGACATCGGTGAGCGTGTTGGAGGCGACCAGCGTCTTGGTCTTGCCCTTGACGCTGTCATCGCTCTCCTGGATCAGCTCCACCTTCACGTCAGGATGCAGCTTTTCATATTCTTTGGCGAGATCGGTGAAATAGGGCGACAGCACCTGCAGGCCGAACTTGGTCAGGATCGACAGCTTGCCACTGTACTCGACCTTGGCATCGGGATCGGCGACGACGAATTTGCCGGCGGCATGGCTGGCGCTGACTGAAAAGCCGAGCGCCGAGGCAGCGGCCATGGTGACCGCTGCGATCTGCATTGAACGTTTCATGAGCATCTCCTCCTGTGAAGTTTCTTAGTATTCGACGCGCTTGTAATAGCGGCGCGTGGTGAGCGGATGATTGCGCAGCACTTCGAGATGGGCGCTGAGGCGCTCCAAGAGGGTGGCGAGAATGACCGGCGAGATCAGGGCGCGGGTGGCAGCCGAGATGCCGGGCAGCTTGACGGCGGCGGTATCGAGGATGCGGACGCGGTCGGAGTAGCGCTTGGCAAAATTCTCGACCCGGTCGCCGAGCGGCCGCAGCGCATCTTCACCCTTGAAGAGGAAGACGCTGACGCCCGGTTCGACCAGCTCCAGCGTGCCATGGAAGAAGTCGGCGGCGTGGACCGGGCGGGTGCGGATCCACTGCATCTCTTCCAGGATGCACATGCCGTAATAGTAGGCTTCCGGCCAGACCGAGCCGGAGCCGGTGAAGATGTGATAAGTCTCGTCCTTGATGGTCGCGGCCAGTTCGCCGGCGGTGCTTTCATAGGCGGCCTTGGCATCGACCAGCAGCTTCGGCAGGCGCTGCAATTCGCCGACGGTGGCGTCGAAATCCTTATACTCACCGCGCTCGGCGAGCAAAGCCAGGACGATCAGCAGGGTCTGCAGATAGAAGGACTCCGATGAGGTGTCGTCTTCGGCGAAATTAGTGAAGTTGAAATCGGCTTCCTGGGCCAGTGGCGTATCCTTATGGCCGGTCAGCGAGAAGGTCTTGACGCTGCGCTGCTTCAGGAAGGCGAGCAGCTGCACGCTTTCTTTGGTGGTGCCGGAAAGCGAGGGCATGATCACCAGCGCCTTGCTGTCGAGGCCGGCCGGCGGATTGAGCACGACCTGGGCCGGGAATTGCGCGCTGACCGGGAAGGTTGTGCGGCTCTGCGCCAATTCGATGGCGGGCAGCGTCAGGAGCTGCACGCCGCCGGTGCCCATGAAAAAAACCCGCTCAATACCTTCCGACAGCAGCTTGCGCATGATGGACCGCGCTTCCCTGGCAATGGCGACGGCTCCGCTCTGGATTTTCACGAAGCGATCCGGGTCGAAATTGAGCATGTGTTCTTTCCTCATGTTGCGGGTTCACGGCAGCGCAGCCCTCCCTGGGCGCACCGGACGTGGGAACGGTAACTAATATGAGATCGATCTCACATGGAATGTGAGATCGATCTCATATAGTAAAGTTAGTCATGGAATCGACATCTTGGCAAGCGCCTTGGCGCTGCCCTTCTGCAGAATCTCAAATCTGTTCGGAGCCGGTCAGCGCTTTTTCGGAGGCGAAACGGAACCGCGCACGATCAATCGTGTGGGAAAGCTCATATGCCGCGGGGCCACACGTTTTCCGCCCAGGCGGTCGAGCAGCAGTTTAGCGGCCAGGGGGCCGATCTCCGCGATCGGTTGCGCGACAACGGTGATCTGGGGATCAGTGAAGGTGGCGAGATCGAAATCGTCGAAGCCAACCAGCGAGACATCCTGCGGGATCGACAGGCCCATAGAGCGCAGGGCAAGCAGCGCACCCTGGGTCATCAGGCTGTCGACGGTAAACAAGGCGGTCGGGCGATCGCGGCGACTGAACAGGCGGATGGTGGCCTCGATCGCATGCTCGACGGTCGAGCGCGAGACGCCGATCAGCGTTTCGTCAAATGGAATGCCATGCTCCTGCAGCGAATTCTGATAGCCGGCGAGGCGCTCTTGCGCCGTGGAAATCCGGGATTCGTCGCGCAGCAGGGCGATGCGACGGTGGCCGTTGGCGACCAGATAATCGACGACCTCGCGCGCGCCGCCTTCATTATCGACCACGACACTGTCGCAGCGGACATTCTTGGCGATCCGATCGATCAGCACGATCGGCGCCCCTTCCCGTGCGAGCTTCACCACATGCTGGTTGTCGGTCGCGGAAGTGGGGGCGAGGACGAAGCCGCGCACACTCAGCGAGCGCAGGCTTTCCAGCAATTCCTTTTCCTGCTCGACATCTTCCTCGCTGCTGGCGATGAGCAGATTGTGGCGCTGCTTACGGAGCTCAACTTCGAGATCATGGGCAATGCGGGCGAAGAAGGGATTCTGGATATCGCCGGGAACGAAGCCGACGATGGGCATTTGCCCGCGGCGCAGCGCCTGGGCAACGCGATTGGCCCGGTAGCCGAGCGAGTCGGCCGCTTCCTGTATGCGCTTGGCCGTCTCGTCGCCGACATAACCATAGCTGCTGAGCGCCCGGGCTGCTGTCGCCCGCGACACATTCGCCGCCGCGGCAACATCCTTCAGGGTGACTCCCTTGCGTGTCACGGATCCGCTCCTCCAGTGATCTCGGCGCCGTGCCGGGTCGATTTTTCAGTTCGGGATTAAGCCTCAGTTGTGGCACATGTCGAGAGCCTTTCAAACTGCAAGATTGGTACTCCTGCTGACGCACGCACAAAGATTTCCTCCTGTGGTGTATTAGGGACTCGGCGGGCGCGTGGTTCGGGTGCCGAGCCTAGCGCTGGCTTTCTCAGGAAAAGTTTCTAGCCGCGACCCGGTCTCTCAACACGGGAAGCGCCCACTTCACTGCGGTATCATCGCCGGCGTCTTTCGGGAAGCTATGATCCTGGGCCGGCTAAAGGTAGCAATAATAGTGCAGCGGATTTGGATGAGTTAATCTACACGCTACCTCCATTAATATAGATTGGCTTGTTCAAGCCCATCCTGACGGATACCGGCCAAAATGAGAGATGGACGCAAGTCTGGATGGTCAGCGTTGTTGCATCCCCAATATTCGGCACTCTAATGACAACGGGGCTGTACGCCTTCAGTGTCCCCGCACTCGTGGGAACGGCGATCCGCGGATGTCTGGAAGCTCGCAGACTCCCCAAGCCAGTGGTTCTCTTAGGAAAGCGCGTTCTCGGCTTCGTTCTGGCCGCCCTCGCTGTTTGGGCGCTGGCGTTGCCAGCGGCCGAGATAATCCATTCCTTAGGGTAGGATTGTTTCAGGGCTACGCGGCAGAAAACCCCTTCCATCAAAGCGGCTTAGTGATATTGCGACGCACCCTAACGCGGTCTTCGATCCTCGGTATCCTTTGTTCGGCAAGTCGCAAACATCGTTGGTTGCGGGCCCCTGATTTGCACTCGCCGCCCCTTGATCTAACGAACTGCACTGTATCCATCGATACTTTGTCTCGACGACCGTCCCGGCGTTTGGGCACGCATTGGGCACGCAACTGGAGTTAAGTGCTTGATATTAGGCTCAACTGGAATCGCCTAGAATCAACTCATTTCCTTGATTTCCGCCTCGGTTCAGCCTTTTTGCCACCGCTCATAACGGCGTGATCTCGGGGCTGAGCGGACGCATTGCCATGAGTAAAATCGCGACTCCTGAAGCTTCGCTATTTAATTTTTAGATGCAGGCGCGCCTGATCGGTGCGGTAGAGGGCCGAATAGTATTCGACCGGGGTGCCGCCGGCGATATAGGCGCAGGATTCGATCGCCAGGACCGGCTCATTAACGCCGATGCCGAGAAGCTGTGCATCTTCGTCACTGGGCAGCACGGATTTCAGCCAGCGATCGGCCTGGCGGAGAACGATGCCGTAGCGCCGTTGCAACGTGTCATGCAACGATCGGTGCTGCAGCGAGACCTGCTCCAGCCCGGGCACGAAGCTCGCCACATAGGACGTATGGACGAGGATCCGGGGGATACCCTCGGCACCGATGACGCGACTGATATTGACGATCTGCTCCTTTTCGCCGATGCGCAGCAGGCGCTGCACCCGGGCATCGGGAAATCCCAATCCTTGATGCAATACCGAACGATGGATGTGCTTGTGTTGCTGGATCAGCTCGCCGGTGAAGCCCATGGCCATGCCGACGAAGTTCTGTTCCTCGACATTATCGGCGACGAAGGCGCCCTTACCCTGGATCTTGTAGATAACACGGTCGACCACGAGCTGATTCATTGCCTCGCGGACCACCGTGCGCGAAACGCCAAATTGGTCGCAGAGCTCGTACTCGGTCGGCAATCGGGCGTGCTTATCCAGTCCCTGATCGGTGATCATGCGGATGATCGAGGATTTGACCTGGGCCCAAAGGGGAATGCGTGTGCCCTGGTCAGACTCTGTTCCTTCCGCCGATTTGGCTGTATTGCTGCGCCGCGGTGGCATGCACGTCGACCCTTTCGCTTATCCGTGCAAGCTTGCTGGAAAGCGTCTTGCCGTCAAGAGACCGATTGCCCGACGCCGGCTCGGCCTTGCTCAGCTTGCTTATGTAGGCTTGCCGCGCCATGCCGCTGCTGCAACAGTCGAGTCGCCTCGGCGATCTCGCGGCTGCGCCGGTCCTCGCTCCAGGACAGATCTTGCCCCATCAAGTCGGCAAGCTCGCCGAGCAGTTCCGGCGTTGCTTTGCCGAGAAGCCCGAGCTGGGTGCGACGCAGAACCAGATCGGCAAGCCGTGTTGTGCGTTCGGCGCGGATGAGATGGCGAATCTCACCCCGGCTATAGTCTGGGGAAGTCTTCAAAGGGCGATCGGTATCGGTCCCGTCGGCGACGACGGCCGCCGCGATCGTAGCCGCATAGGCGCCGTAACGGTCGGCGAGGGCGGTGCAATGTTCCAGGGTGAGGCCGCTTTGTCGGGCAATTTCGGCGATGTGTTGGCGCTGCTTGGCCGGTTCCCGCGGCCAGCGCGCTCCGCCGCCGATTTTCAGGGACTTCGTGTCGATGCGGCGGCGCTTGCCGATGCGCGCAAGCACCTGGTCGGCGATCTGTTCGGCGCAGGCACGGTAGGTGGTCCATTTGCCACCCACCAGTGTCAGCACGTCATAGGGGCGCTGGTCAGTGCGCTCGAAGAGGCGGACGTGATGGTCGCGGCTGATCGCCCCGGCGACGGTGCCGGAAGTTGCCTTTGGCAGGGGACGCACGCCGGCATAGCGGAAGACGATCTGCGACCGGTTGAGCCGGATCCCGGGCATGATCTCCGTCATCACCCGGAAGAGGTAATCGATCTCCGCTTCCGAGCAGGTCATGTCCTCGGGATCCTCGGTCGGCAGATCAGTCGTGCCGACCAGCACCAGCGTTTCATCCAAAGGATAAGCGAGGCAGATGCGATGATCGCTGGTGGGAAAATAGATCATCTTCTCGCCGAGTGCCTGCGCGAGCTCGGCGTGATCGAGTACCAGATGCGAGCCTTTGGTGCCGCCCACTAGGCGCTCCTCGATGCCGAGATGGGCGTCAACCCGGTCTATCCAGGCGCCGGCCGCGTTGATGACGATCCGCGGCGCCACGCGATGGACCGTGCCATCGATCTCGTCGCGCAGCAGAACGCCCTTGCCATCATGCCCGGCGACGGCGAGGTAGGGAATGGCGAACGATGCCGCACAATCCCTTTCCGCATCGGCGACCAGTTCCAGTGTCAGGCGCTCGGCATTGGTGAGGCGCGCGTCGTAGAACTCACCGACGCTGCAGGTTGCAGGGAGAAGGCCGGGCATCTGCCGCAAGGCGTCCTTGCCACCGATCATGCGGTGCTTCGGCATGCTGCGATATTTGGCGCCGAACCAGTCATAGACGGTGAGGCCGAGCTTCAGGACCAGTGCGCCGCGCGGTCCCGGAGTGCGGGTGAGGCGCAGGAAGCGCGCACCCGCCATCAGAAACCCGTCCCACCAACTGGTCACCGGCACCCAGACAGGCAGAGGACGGACGTAATGCGGCGCGTTATGCAGCAGCAGGTTGCGCTCCTCGACGGATTCTCGCACCAGGGTAAATTCGCCGGTCTCGAGATAGCGCAGGCCGCCGTGGATGAGACGCGACGGGGCGGCACTGGTGCCGCTGCAGAAATCGCCTTTCTCGACCAGCAGGGCCGGGACACCTTGGGCGGCAAGATCGCGATAGAGGCCGGCAGCATTGATACCGCCGCCCACGATCAGGATGTCGGGAAGCTTTTCGCCGCCAAGGCTTTGCAGCAGTTCCGCGCGCGATTTCATGGTCGGCGAATATCCTCGATCTGCGGTGAAAACACAAACTTGTCATAACAACAAAATCAGAATCTTTCAATTCGGATTCCCGACCTCATGAACTACCGCTATCGTCCTATGTCGGCGGGAGGCAGCGAATTCTGTCTGCGGCTCAACGGTGTCGCCTCGTTTGAAGCTTCGGTTGTTCCTGTAATATCGGTATTAATGCTGCGTTGCGGCGTAACGTTCCGCGACGCGGTAATCCATCACAATGCCGGCATTCGCTTCGGCTCGCTTTGTTGCATGGAAGGAATTGACCTCTGCAAAAAATGCCCGTAGCATAATTTGTAATAACAACTTTATTGTGATGCCAAAAGGTTGGATCTCATAAGCAGCCACGGCGGACATTGGGTAGGAAGCGGGGAGGGTGATGATGCCGGACAGGCTCATCGGTATCGATGCAGGCGGTACAATGACCAAGGCGGCGTTGTTCGACGCAGCCGGTCGCGAATTGGCCTGCGAACGCCGCCCCAACAAGATGCTGTTTCCCGCTCAAGGCCACACCGAGCGCGATGCTGACGCCATGTGGGGTGCCGTCTGTGGCGCCATTCAGGCCTTGCTAGAAAAAGCCGGCATTGCGGCAGCCGATATCGCAGGCGTCAGCGTTTCCGGCTATGGCAGTGGGCTCTACGTGGTTGACCGCCAAGGCGACCCCATCCGCCCGGGCATCGTTTCCACCGACAGCCGGGCCACGGCGCTCGTTGCTGCCTGGGATCGCGATGGCCTGACGGCAGAGAACGGCCCGTTGGTGCAGCAACGTTTCTGGGCCGGGCAGTCGACGGCCCTGATGGCTTGGCTCGCCGAGCACGAGCCGGCCACCGTTGATCGCGCTTATTCGGTGCTGTTCTGCAAGGATTTCCTTCGCGCCCGGCTGTGCGGCGAAATCTCGACCGATCCGACCGACGGCGGCATTGCTGGCCTGATCGATGTCACCCGCTCGGCTTATGCTGAAGAAATATTCCACCCGCTCGGCCTGAAGAAGTGGCTGGGTAAGGTGCCGCCGATTGCCCCTTCGGTCGAGATTGCTGGCCGTGTGACCGAGGCCGCGGCGAAACTGACCGGGCTCAAGGCCGGGACACCGGTAGTTCGCGGCGTGGTCGATGTCGCCGCGTCTGCATTGGCCTCGGGCGTCACCGATCCCAGACAGATGAGCGTCGTCGCGGGCACGTTCAGTATCAATTCGACACTGCACGACAGCCCACGTCTCAGCACGCTCCCCTTTCTGCAATGCCTGTACCCGATCGGCGGCCGCTATTTGGCGACGGAAGGCTCTGCTACCTCAGCCGGAAACCTTGACTGGTTCTGCCGCACCGTGCTCGATGGCGAGGCGGCGCGCTGTGCCGCGCAGGGGAAGTCGATCTATGAATATTGCAGCGAGCTTGTCGTCTCGGCAATGGGACGCAGTAGCGATGCCTTGTTCTATCCCTATCTCTTCGGCGGCCCCAAGGGGGCGCCGGCCGGTCTCATCGGCGTCAAGGTTTCCGATACCCTCGGCGATATCATGCGGGCAATCTTCGAAGGTGTCGTCTTCGCCCATAAGATCGACATCACTGGCTTGATGACGGGGCCGGATGCCGCCGCCATCAGTTCCATTCGCCTTGCCGGCGGCGCTTCCCGCAGCGATATCTGGGCACAGATCTTCGCCGATGTGCTTGGCCTGCCGGTCGAGATCACCGATGGCAGCGAATTGGGTGCGCAGGGTGTCGCCATCTGTGCCGCCGCCGCCGTTGGTCTGCACGCAAATATCGATGCCGCAATCGCGGGAATGGTGCGGGTCAAGCGGCGCTTTGCCCCCGATCCGGAGATGACGGGGCATTACCGCAAGGCCTTCGATCGTTTCGCCGCGCTGAGCGATACCATGGCCATGCTCTGGCATCCCGCCTCAGCTCATCCATAGAAATTCAGACGCCGCGCCAGCGGCCCCGCGATTGCCCACAGGAGATTGATTTCATGCCCCATATTGGTGACTTCCTCGCAGAAATGCTGATGCAATACGACGTCGATTACGTCTTCGGCATGCCGGGCGGCCAGACGACGGCATTGCATGACGGGATTTCACGTCGTTCGCCGAAGATCCAACATGTGCTGGTACGTGATGAACGCAGCTCCGCCTATGCGGCGGACGCCTATGCACGGCTGACCGGCAAACCCGGTATCTGCGATGTCACGGTCGGTCCGGGCACGACCAAACTGCCGGACGGCCTGGTCGAGGCTCTGAATGCTTCGATTCCGATAATCGCTCTGGTAGGTGAATTGCCGCTCGATTGGCTCTCCCTGCGCTCCAAGGGTGTTGCCTCGCAAGGCTTCGATCAGCAGGCTTTCCTGCAATCGATCACCAAGGCGACCTATCTGGTGCCGAGTGTCGAAGCTCTGCCCGATCTCGTGCGCACGGCCTTTCGTGTTGCCACCGGTCCGCGGCCGGGGCCCGTCGCCTTACTCATTCCGCATGAAGTGATGGATGCGGAATGGGACGAGGAAAAGATCAAGGTTCTCATTGATGATCGTCACAAGAGCGCGCCATCCGTCCGCTATGCGCCATCGAAGGAGGATATTGTCGCGGCGGCGAAGCTCATCTCCGTGGCCAAGCGCCCAGCGATCGTGGCCGGCGGCGGTGTGCATGCGGCCGATGCAGCGACATTGCTGACCGAGATCTGCGATCAGCTGCAGCCGCTGGTGGTCACCAGCCTTTCCGGCAAGGGAACCGTGCCGGAGACCCGTGCTTATTCGGCCGGCGTTCTGAATGCGCTGGGCTCGGCGGCAGCGATCGATCTCATCAAGGAAGCGGATCTCGTTGTCTGGTGTGGCTCGAAAGCGAGCCAGAACACGGCGATGAACTGGACCCTGCCGCTGCCGACCCAGGCGACGATCACCATCGATGCCGATCCGCTGGAACATGGTCGTACCTTCCGGCCAACCGTGATGCTCTGCGGCGACGTCAAGCTGACACTGGAAATGCTGCGCGATGCGGTGAAGGTGAAGCCGAACAAAGACTGGCTTGTCCGCATTGCCGAAGTTAAAGCCACGCAGGAAGAGCGCCTGGGCGTGGAAATGTCGTGCGATAGCAGCCCTATTCAGCCGCCGCGTGTGATGCGCTCGGTGGCTGAGCGCCTGGCACCTGACGATGTCGTCATCAGCGATGCCAGCTGGTCGGCCGGCTGGATTGGCGCCTATGTCAAATCGACCTTGCCGGGCCGTCGCTTTCTCTATGCCCGTGGCCAAGGTGGCCTCGGTTATGCCGTGCCAGCGGCGATCGGTGCCGGTGCGGTGCAGAGTGGGAAGGGCGCCCGTGTCATCACGGTCTCCGGCGATGGCGGCCATTCCTACGCAATCGGTGAACTGGCGACCTTGGCGCAGAACGGCTACCGCGTCATTAACATCGTTCTCAACAACGGTATCCTCGGCTGGCTGCAGATGTGGCAGGAATTCTTCTTCTCCAATCTGCGCCAATCGGTCGATCTCGGTTTTGGCGGCAAGCCCGATTATGCCGCGGCTGGTGAGGCGATGGGGTTGAAGGGCATCCAGGTCAGATCGGCAAGCGAGATCGATGCCGCCCTGGATGAGGCTTTCGCCTTCAGTGGCTCCTCGGTGGTCGAGATCCTGATCGATCCGCGAGCAACGCCGATCCACAGCTTCCGCCGCCGCCTGTCACAACCTGACCGCAAGATGGCGCGGCCGGGCACGGTCTATGAATTGCGCGAATGGAAGATCTCGCCGTCACTTGATTAAGCCTGGCTGCGTATGTCGGTGGTGGTGCGCTGTCGCACCGCCAGCCGGCGATCGACTGATCTAGCGAGGTTGGGTTCCATGATCGAGGGCATCGAGATGACGCGTATCAGGAGGATGGCTCTTTGGATCTGACGCTGGAACAGGTCAGTTTCGCGGTTGGCGGTGAAACACTCATCAGTGATGTCTCGCTCAGCCTGACGCGCGGGACGATGAATGTGCTGCTGGGCCCGACCTTGTCGGGGAAGACCAG
>DATLJB010000165.1:0-5071 GCA_035539075.1 Terriglobia bacterium | reverse complement strand
TTCCAGGCCGGCGGAAAGCATGGTGGCGCGCGTCTCGGTGCAGCCGGGATCTTCCATCCAGACCTGGTCGCCGGGATCGCTGATGACGCGGATGGCGAGATCGACCGATTGCAGCCCGCTGGTGGTGATGATCACCTGGCTGGCATCGCAGATCAGGCCGCGCGAAATGGCGAGATGCCGGGCGACCGCGCGGCGCAGATCGGGATGGCCGGCGGGGTCGCAGACATCGAAACCGTCGGCGCGCCGGCTGTTGATGACCTCGTTCATCACCTGCCGCCATTGCCCGCGCGGAAAGAGATCGACGCCGGGACGGGCCAGCATGCAGACCGGTTCCATCGCCGCCGCGACAAGGCCGGCGGGATCGAAGGCGGTGCCGCGCTGGGAGAAGCCGGGCTGTGCGTTTCCGGACTGCGCCGCAAGGCCCGGCGCCGTCAGCGATTGGGGCAGGGCGGAAGCAGGCGACAGCGGCTTGGCCAGGCCGTCGGTATGCGGTCCGGATTTTCCGCCGGTATTGCCCCGCATCTGCGGCGCCCGCCGGCCGCGCGCGATCCGGCCGCCGGCACTTTGCGGCGCCGGCATGGTGGCATCGGCTCGCATCGCATCGGCCCGCATCGCATTCGCCCGTGTCGGATCGGCCCGCGCGTCATCGAGTGCGCCGGTGTTGCGGCCGCTCGCCGCTGCATCTTCGGCGAGGTTGGCGGGATCGGCGCTTCCTGAATCCGGCACCGGATGCCGGCGCTTACCTGGCGGCAAGGGCGCCACATAGGTGCCGTCGCCGACCCGCTGGTTGAGATAGCCATCGGCATGCAGCTGGTCGAAGGCGGCGGCGATGGTGTTGCGCGAGACCTTCAGGTCCTGCGCCAGCGTGCGGGTGGACGGCAGGCGGGTGCCGGCGGTCAGCACTCCGTCTTCGATCGCCTCGCGCAAGCGCAGATAGATGCGGCGATAGAGCGGCTGATCGCCATGGGCGTCATCCGCCAGCACGAACTGCATTCCCTTGATCAGCCGCATCATCCACCTCGCCGGCCATCCGCTCCGCCGCATCGCTGCCATTTCGACTTCAGCCGGCGCGGCGACGGGACCCGGTTAACATTGGCACCAGTCTAGCCCTCATCATGGCACCCCTGCATCTCCGATCGCAGGGCCATTTCAGTGGGGGCGATGGGGCCATTCTGGCGGGATGCTTCTTGCGGGGAAGGCAGCCGTCGGGTGCCGGCGAAGTCCCCCTCTCCCCGACCCTCCTCCGCGAGGGGGGAGGGAGCGCTGTTATGGGCAACAAGACCGTTGCTCCCGGCATATTGCCCTCGGTCGCTCTGTGCAATCGGACAGTACCGCATGTTTTGCGCCGCCGGCTCGGTGAGCTCCCTCCCCCCTGGCGGGGGAGGGGCGGGGAGAGGGGCGGCGCGCCCGAGGGTGTCACTGTGGAGCTTGAGCTCGGACCGGGCAGACCGACAAAGGAAAGCACCCGGACTCCGCCGTGAGGTGCGAAGGTCCGGGTGCCGCGCCACCTGCAGATGGCGAACGCAAATCTAACGGGCCGGCCCGCTCTCAGTTCCGCCGCCTCCCTCGCCCCGCCCGTCGGCTAGGCCGATATTCGCGGCGGGCGGAGAGAGGGTCGGGGTGAGGGGCTAGCGGTACGGTGATCTCCCACGGCTGCGACCGCAGCCGCGCGGCAAGTGCCGCGGAAGCCAAGGCGGACGGAGGTCCGCCGCCCGGCGCCTGAGGGACTCAAACAAAGTCCGAAAGAACCACCCAACTCAGTTGAGTGGTTCTTGGGCGTATTTCCCGTCATGCCAGATGAACCAGGCGTAATTGACCTTCTTGAGGTCGCCCTTGTCGTCGAAGCCGATATCGCCGATGACGGTATGGAAGTCACCCGCGCGCAACGCCGCCGCCACCTTCTCGCCATCGGTCGTGCCGGCCTTGGTGGCCGCCTGGGCCCAGGCCTGGATCGCCGCATAGGTCGAGAGCGTATAGCCCTCGGGCGAATAGTTGTCGGCCTTGAACTCGGCTACCACTTCCTTTGCCGAATCCAGGTTGATGGCCGAGGCCGCATCCGAGAAGCGCAGCCCCTCGCCGGCCGGGCCGCTGATCGACCAGAACTCCGCCGTGTTCATGGCATCGGCCGAAATGAAATCGGCCTGCAGGCCCTGTTCGCGCGCCTGGCGCATCATCAGCGCGACGTCGTTGTGATAGCCGCCGACATAGACGGCGTCGATCTTCGCCTGTTTCATCTTGGAGATGAGGGCGGAGAAATCCTTCTCCTTGGCGGTATAGGTCTCGCGCACGGCCGTCGTGTGGCCGCTCGCCTCCATGTTCTTCTGCGTCTCATCGGCGAGGCCCTGGCCATAGGCCGAGCGGTCGTCGAGGATGGCGACATTCTTGCCGGCATAGGTATGGGCCAGCCAGGGACCGGCGAAGACACCCTGCTTGTCGTCGCGGCCGCAGGTGCGGAACACGGTCTTGATGCCCTTCGTCGCCGGCCCTTCGGTATAGGCGGGATTGGTGGAGGCCGGCGTCATCTGCACGATGCCTTCCTCGGCATAGACGTCGGAGGCGGGGATCGACGAGCCGGAGCAGTAATGCCCGGCGACGAAGGCGACACCTTGCTTGACGAGGTCATTGGCGACCTGCACCGCCTGCTTCGGGTCGCACTGGTCGTCGCCCACCGCCAGCTTGATCTGCTTGCCGAGCACACCGCCCTGGGCGTTGATGTCCTTGACCGCCATCTCGGAGCCGCGCCGCAGCTGTTCGCCGAAAGCCGCCAGTTCGCCGGTCATCGGCCCAGCGACGCCAATGGTGATCTCGTCCGCTCTGGCTTGCGTGGCCGGCATTGCACCCGCCATCATCATGGCGCCGAGGCCGAAGGCCGCCATCAGCGCCGTCTTGCTGACATTGGAAAATCGCATCTCTTCCTCCCGTGTGAGACCGTCGCCGCCGCGCGAAGTCCCCCTGACTGAGCGGCAGCAATGCCATGGCATCAGGGTTAAATCGCCGAGGGTGAGGAGGTAAGGGCCATTCCAGCGGCAGTTAGAGGGCCATTTCTCTTCTTTGCCAGGGAGCGGAGTGAGAAGGAGTGCCGCGTTCGGTCCTTGCCCTTCGCGTGCCGCTTAGCACGCCAACAAGCAATGGCCCCAGCCCGATATCCGCTTATGCGCGAACGCGCGAAGGCTGATCTGAACGCGCGGCAAGCTGCAACACGAAATAGAAGAAGATCAGGAAGAATGAGACGAAGACGATGGTCATCTGCGAGAAGGTGAAGAAGCTGCCGAAGAGCGCGCCGCCTCGATGGATATTGATGGCCAGCGAGCCGATCGCGCCCAAACCGGCCGTGACCAGGTAGATCAGGTAATGCTCGCTTTGCAGCGATGAAAGATCGCAGCCGGCGGCGGCGCAGGCGCGCGGCATGGTGAGGCCGCCGGCGATCAGCAAAATGAAGGCGATGGCAAGCAGGGCCATCGACCAGCACCGGATCATGCGCATGCCATAGCGCTTGTGGCCAAAGCGCGCCGTCGTCAACAGAACCCAGATCCAGCCGAGCGCGGCAATAAGCACGGCAATGGCCAGCAGGGCGCCGCCATGTCGCCCGGAGAATTCTGCAATCGCGTCCACGTTATTTCGTCCCCGATATCCGATCCCCTGGCGGGGTAATCCCCGCGCGCGCCGATTAAGCTCGAGCCTGCGCCGCCCTGTCAAAATCAATCAGTTCCAATTTGATCGAATCTCTATCAATCAGCCCGGGTTCGACAGGAACGCGCGGACAAGCCGGAGCGCTGAAGGCCGTTCGCAATGTTGCGCGGTGATGTGCCGGGGTCCGGGCGGTATTCGTATGCAGCGTCTGCGTGTTTCCGGTCGCGCGCTTGTGATGGCGGGGCTAGGGCCCGCTTTAGTGGTCGCAGGCCTGGCCGAGGCCGCCGCAACAAGCCAGCCGAAGGTGCTGTTTTACCGCAAGAAAGCGCCACCGGATCTGCATACAAGCGAAGGCAGGTCAAGGCGTTTCATTCGGCGCGGCCGGGCATTTCCGGCGCGCCGCCCCGCCGCAATGCCGCACTTTTCCGTGTGGGCGCTTGCCTGCGCGGAGCGCCGAAACGATGTTAAATGTTACGCCGTGCAATATTACCCGTGAAATATTACCGGCGGGATGCCGCTCTATCCGCACCGGCCGTCGCTTCGGGCCGTGAGAGAAACGGCACCATTGCCGCCGCCGGGGATTATACCGAAGATTATGCTGCGGCAGGTCTCGTGAGGGTGAATGAGATGCGACCGAAACAAACTTCCGTTCTTTTGACGCTCGCTTTGCTGTCTTTTGCAGCCGCAGGTCCCGCCTTCAGCGCGGCCAGCCCTGACGCGCGCGTGGACAATGCACGCGCCACCTATCGGACCATCCTGGCGGACGACCATCATAACAATGACCATCATGACAATGATGACGAGGATTGGAACAGGCGCCACCACGATAACAACAACAACGGGCATGACGACGACGCGTGGCAAAGCCACCGGAGCCACAACAACGACAACATGATGAGCGACCCCACCAATCACCTGAACGGCGAGCAGTACAATCATTCCGGCGACGGCCGCGACGCCTATGGCCGCCGTAAGCACGGCAATAGCTGGTGGGACGATTTCTGGGGGCACTAAAAGCATTAGACGATGATGCCGCATATCTCTCGTCTCAGTCGATTGGAGACTCTGTTTCGTTATCTGCCCGTGTCGACGCAAGCCGACCTTGCCGGCAAGCCGTGCGCGAAACGGGGATGCCGGATAGCCCTCCATTATTGACATCACACCCTTGACATCCCCCGGTAACACTCCCATTCTCGGCCCCGCTCAACGGGGTGCCCCATTGCCACTTATGGCTGCGGGCTGAGAGAGGCCGGATAGCTTCAACCCGATGAACCTGAACCGGTTAATACCGGCGGAGGGATATGAGTCAGCGGGTCGTCACCGATGCATCATCTTTCCTCCGTCGCTCTGTGGAGGATATTGCGATGCGATCTCTTTTCTCTCCGCGGGCGGCGGCTCTCGTCACTTCCATCGTGACGGGGATCGGCCTCTCTGCGAGCCT
>DATLJB010000164.1:0-2981 GCA_035539075.1 Terriglobia bacterium | reverse complement strand
CTTCGAGGACAAGCCTGGCACGATGGTGGTTGATGAGGAAGAGATTATGGAACAAGAGCTGGTGAGCGGTATCGCCTATAGCCGCGACGAAGCGAAGATCACCCTGCTGCGGGTGCCGGATCGTCCGGGCGTCGCCGCCGGCATCTTCGGCCCGCTGGCCGACGCCAACATCAATGTCGACATGATCGTGCAGAACGTCTCGGAAGGCGGCGATGCCACCGACATGACCTTCACCGTGTCGAAGGGCGATTTCGAGCGCGCCAAGCAGGTGATCGAATCGAACAAGGACGAGCTCAAATATGCCGGGCTGATCGCCGATTCCAACGTGGTGAAGGTCTCGGTCATCGGCGTCGGCATGCGCAGCCATGCCGGCATCGCCCAGCGCATGTTCCGTGCGCTGGCGGAGAAGGGCATCAATATCCAGGTCATCTCGACGTCCGAAATCAAGATCAGCGTCCTGGTCGCCGAGGAATATACCGAATTGGCGGTGCGCAGCCTGCACACGGCTTACGGGCTGGACGCCGCCTGAGAATAATGGAAGCGACCGGCCGCCAGAGCGGCGGTGCCGGCGAGAGAGATTGCCTGGTTAATGACGCAGAGTCAGGATTACCAAACCGCTGAGTCATCCGAGCAGGCCGCCCGCGCGCTGGCCATGGCGGAGCTTGACCGGCTGTGGCAGCGGGGCACGGAATTTCTCGGCTGCCGCTA
This sequence comes from Terriglobia bacterium, assembly GCA_035539075.1. Lineage (GTDB taxonomy): Bacteria > Pseudomonadota > Alphaproteobacteria > Dongiales > Dongiaceae > Dongia_B. The sequence continues at coordinate 2,273 of DATLJB010000164.1, read as the reverse complement.
CGCCATCATGGGCGGCGGCATGACTTGGGTCTCGGAACGCCATCTGGTTTCGGCGATCTCCAATGCCGGCGGTTTCGGCGTGCTGGCCTCTGGCTCGATGACGCCCGATCTTCTGGCGCGCGAAATCACCGCCACCCAGGCGCTGACCAAGGCATCCTTCGGCGTCAACCTCATCACCATGCATCCGCAGCTGCTCGATCTCGTGGATGTCTGCCTCAAGCACCAGGTGAGCCATATCGTGCTCGCCGGCGGGCTGCCGCCGGCGGCAGCCATCACCCGGGCCAAGGAGGGCGGCGCCAAGGTGCTCTGCTTCGCCCCGGCCGTGGTCATCGCCAAGAAGCTGGTGCGCGCCGGCGCCGATGCCATCGTGGTCGAAGGCATGGAGGCCGGCGGCCATATCGGCCCGGTTTCGACCAGCGTGCTGGCGCAGGAGATCCTGCCTGTGATCCGCGACGTGCCGGTCTTCGTCGCCGGCGGGATCGGCCGCGGCCAGGCCATGCTGGGCTATCTCGACATGGGCGCAGCGGGCGTGCAGCTCGGCACCCGCTTCGTCTGCGCGACCGAATCCATCGCGCATCCCAAATTCAAGCAGGCCTTCATCCGGGCGGCGGCACGCGATGCCATGCCCTCGGTGCAGATCGATCCGCGCTTTCCGGTCATTCCCGTTCGCGCGCTGAACAATGACGGCACCCGCCGCTTCATGGAGATGCAGCGCGACGTCATCGACCGCTTCAATCGCGGCGAGCTCGACCAGAAGGCGGCCCAGCTGGAGATCGAGCATTTCTGGGCCGGCGCCCTGCGCCGGGCGGTGATCGACGGCGATGTCGAGAACGGCTCGCTGATGGCGGGGCAAAGTGTCGGCATGGTGACCCGCGAGCAGCCGACCGCGGAAATCATCCAGGAGCTGATCGACGAGGCCATCGCGGCCCTGCTCCACCGCCAGGCATCATCCCAGGCAACATCGCGGTCCTGATGACACAGCAGCTCGGACAATCTGGTGCGCGCATGCTGTTGAAACGCTTGCGCAACGTCATGGCGCGTGGCGGCACGGCCGAGCAACGCCTCAATCAGGTGGTGAAGCTGATCGCCGCCGATATGGTGGCGGAGGTCTGCTCGACCTACGTGATGCGGGCGGGCGAGGTGCTGGAGCTTTTCGCCACCGAAGGCCTGAAGCAGGAAGCCGTGCACAAGACGCGCTTGCGGGTCGGCGAAGGCCTGGTCGGCGATATCGCCAGCCATGCCCGGCCGCTGGCGCTGGCCGATGCGCAGCATCATCCGCAATTCGCCTACCGCCCGGAAACCGGCGAAGAAATCTATCAGTCGCTGATGGGGGTTCCCATCCTGCGCGGCGGCCGCGTGCTCGGGGTCCTGGTCATCCAGAACAAGAGCCGGCGCCAATACAGCGACGAGGAAGTCGAGGTCCTCGAAACCATTGCCATGGTGCTGGCCGAGCTGGTGGCGAGCGGCGAGCTGATCAGCCCGGAAGAACTGCGTCCTGGCGACGGCAACGCCCTGCTGCCGATGCGTCTCGAAGGCCTGGTGCTCAGCCCCGGCCTGGCTCTGGGAACAGCCGTGCTGCATGCTCCCGAGCTGCGCCTGCAGCAACTGGTGGCGGAGGATTCCGACGTTGAAACCGGCCGCCTGCATCAGGCGGTGGCGGATATGCAGCTCGCCATCGACGAGATGCTGGCTTCCAGTGATCTCGCCGCCGGTGGGGAACATCGCGAGGTGCTGGAAAGCTACCGCATGTTCGCGGAGGACAAGGGCTGGGTCAACCGCATGATCGAGGCGATCGGCACCGGCCTCACCGCCGAAGCCGCGGTGCAGAAGGTACAGAACGACATGCGCGCCCGCATGCGCGATGTCAGCGATCCCTACCTGCGCGAACGCCTGAGCGATCTCGACGATCTCGCCAACCGCCTGTTGAAGCATCTGATCGGCGGCGATGCGGTGCAGGTGGCGCGCGTCTTGCCCGATGACGCCATCATCATCGCCCGCAATATGGGTCCGGCCGAGCTGCTGGACTACGACCGCGCCAAGCTGCGCGGCGTCGCGCTTGAAGAAGGCGCCGCCGCCTCGCATGTGGCGATCGTCGCGCGCGCGCTTGATATTCCCGTGCTCGGCCGCTGCAACGGCTTGCTGGCGAAAGTCAGCGAAGGCGATCCGCTGGCGATGGAAGGCGATCACGGCCAGCTCTTTGTCAGGCCGCCGGAAGATATTCAGCAGGTATTTGCCACCAGCCTGCAGGCGCGCGCCAAGCGCCAGGAAGCTTA
>DATLJB010000163.1:0-4081 GCA_035539075.1 Terriglobia bacterium | reverse complement strand
CTTGTCGGCGACATCGAGGAAGCCTTTCACCCGCAGGATGTCATGGCGCTCGATCGTGGGCAGCAGCTTCTGCAGCAATTGGTCCGGCGAGGCGAGCTGCGGCAGGTCAAGATGGAAGCTCTCGAAATCGTCATGGTCGTGCTCGGCCTCTAGGTCATGATGCGACGGCCGGCTGTCGAGATCATCCTCCGCCCCGGCACCGAGGCCGAGCAGAACGGCGGGATCGATCTCACCGAACTTTGCCGGCAGGATCTTCGCCCGGCGCTGCAATTCCTTGTTGATGGCGGCTTCGGCAGCGACGCGGTCAGCGGCCGACATCTGGTCGGTCTTATTGAGGACGATCAAATCGGCGCAATTGATCTGGTCTTCGAAGAGCTCGGCCAGCGGGCTGTCGTGATCGAGGTTGTCATCGGTGGCACGCTGGGCATCGACCGCCTGCGGATCATCGGCGAAGCGGCCAGCCGCCGTTGCCGGCCCGTCGACCACGGCGATGACGCCGTCGACGGTGACGCGGGTGCGTACTTCCGGCCAGTTGAAGGCCCGCACCAGCGGCTTCGGCAAAGCCAGTCCCGACGTCTCGATGATGATATGTTCCGGCGGATTCGGCCGATTGAGCAGCGCCTGCATGGTGGGCACGAAATCGTCGGCGACGGTGCAGCAGATGCAGCCATTGGCGAGCTCGACGATATTCTCTTCCGGGCAGCCTTCGATCTTGCAGCCCTTGACGATCTCGCCATCGACGCCGGTCTCGCCGAATTCGTTGATGATGAGGGCAAGGCGACGGCCCTTGGCATTCTTCAGCAGATTCTGAATGAGGCTGGTCTTGCCGGCGCCGAGGAAGCCGGTCACCACGGTCGCGGGAATTTTCGTGCTCATCTCATTACCTTCTCATCACACCGCGGCAGAAATACCGCAGCCCATATCAGTCCAGATTATTTCAGCCGCAGCGGCAGGCCGGCGGCGACGAAGAACACCTGATCGGCAGCGGCGGCGATCGCCTGATTGAGGCGACCGGCATGATCACGGAATTGCCGGGCCAGGGCGTTATCCGGCACGATGCCGAGACCCACTTCATTGGCAACGAAGACAACAGGCCCGCCCAATTGCGGCAGGCAGCCCACCAGTTGCGCCGTTTCCGCGGCGATGTCGCGTTCGGCCCCCATCAAGTTGCTGAGCCAGAGGGTGAGGCAATCGACCAGCACCGCATCGCCATTATCCGTTTCGCGTTGCAAGGCCTCGGCCAGCATCAAGGGCGCTTCGATGGTGCGCCAACCCTCGCCGCGCTGTTCACGGTGCAGGCGTATCCGTTCCGCCATTTCGTCATCGAAGACTTCCGCAGTCGCCAGATAGGCTCGGCTACGCGGGACGCGATCCAGCAATTGTTCGGCAAAGCGACTCTTTCCCGAGCGGGCGCCGCCCAATACCAGGGTCACAGGCGGCAGCAGGCCCAGCATGGCCGTATAATCGATTCTGGTCGGCGCAAGCGGCATCGATCAGTCTCTCCCTCCCACCGAGGTGGCTGAGTTGCATCATCGCCGCCAAGGTTTCCTGGCTCGATCATGACCCGGTTTGCACCGGATCGCCGGAAACTACCTTCCCAATGCCGCGGCATCAGTGGCGCGATATTTCCGGCGGCGCATCCGCTTCGACAGATGTGCCGATGATCCTACAGTTGCGGGGGCAGCGCTGGCTTGGCCCGTCCGGCACGGCTTTGGCCGAGCCCGTTCGGTGACCAGCTTCCCTCCTGCGGCGGCGCCAACCTAGCCAACCGCCACCGGCATTTCCACCTTAATTCCTCTGCGGTGATCACGCCGGAGCCGCTCGATGGCCCCGCTGCCCGGAAGGCAGCGCGAAACGCTGTTTCGGCAAACGGTCTCAAATTGAGAACATAATCAACTTTTCAGCAAACAATATATGATAATGTGATATCTGCGTTAATCTATCCCTGGTATTCACCACTCGAAAGCGCGACATCTTGTTTGTCAGCGGCTTGCCCTACTGGCTAACTATCGGAAGAAATTGACTAAAAATGGATGAATTTGAGTTCAGCGCAGATTCGTTCTCAGCCGCCAGTCTGTTGCCCCTCGGCTCGCCGGCCCCCATGATCGTCTGTCGCCGGGAAAGCGGGCTGCTGTTACGCGCCAATCTGGCCGCGCGCGCCCTGCTGCGGCTGGAAACCGATCTGACGACCCTGCCATCCTGGTCGCTCTGGCTGATGCTGGAGGCGGCCACCATCGGCGACGAGATGATGCGGCGCCTGACCAGCGGCGATCTCATCGAGCAGGTGGAGGCGGGGTTGCGGCGTCCGGACGGCAGTCGCATCGAGGTCCTGCTATCCGCCAACAGCGTCTGGTATGACGGCCAGCCCGCCGTCATCGTCAGCCTGGCCGATATCACCGAGCTGAAGCGCCGGCAGGCGGAGCTGGCGGCAGCGCGGCAGCACCTGCTGGATGCCGAGGAAGCCAGCCGCAGCAAGAGCGCCGTCCTGGCAGAGATCAGCCATGAACTGCGCTCCCCGCTGAATGCCATTCTCGGCTTTGCCGAAATCATCCGCGATCGCCATCTCGGCGACCAGGCCCTCGACCGCTACAGCGAATATGCCGGCCTCATCCACAATGCCGGTACGCTGCTGCTGTCGCTGATCAACGATCTGCTGGATCTCTCCAAGATCGAGGCCGGCAAGCTCAGCCTGCAGCGCGAGCGCTTTCAGGTCTCGTCGTTGCTGCGCGATTGCGCCATCCTCGCGCAGCCGATCATCAATCGACGCAACCTGCAGCTGGATCTCGCCTTGGACGAGAACCTCGCTTTGATGGTCGATCGCCGCCGCTTCATTCAGATGATCCTCAATCTGCTCACCAATGCCGCGAAATTCACGCGCGCGGGCGGCCGCATCCTGATCAGCGCACAGCGCCTCGATGCGCAATACATTGCCGTCATGGTCAACGACAACGGCATCGGCATGAGCGCCGAAGATATCGCCGTGGCGCTGCAACCCTTCGGCCAGGTCGCCCATGCCAATGAGACGACCGAGCTTCCGCCGGAGCAAGCCGGCACCGGACTGGGCTTGCCGATCGTCAAGTCCCTGGTCGAATTGCATGGCGGTCGCTTCGTCATCGACAGCCTGCCCGGTAACGGCACGACCATCGCCTTGCTGTTCCCCGCCGCCATCAACGAAGGTATCTGACGCCCCGACGCCGGCGGTGCGCCTCGCTTGCTCCTTTGCCTGCTCCTCGCCTCCCGCGTCCGCCGCGTCCCGGTCCGCCGCCTCCCCTTGTCCGATCAGCCGGGCCATGACAATCTGCCGCCTTCGAGCCAGCAAGGACGGCACGCCGACATGTCCGCCAAGCCCCGCATCGCCTTTCTCGGAACCGGTCTGATGGGAGAGCCGATGGCGGCCAATCTCTTGCGTGCCGGCTATCCCTTGAGAGCCTGGAACCGCAGCCCGGACAAGACCCGGCCCTTGGTCATCCTCGGCGCCGAAAGCCATGCGACGCCGGCCGGCGCAGTGGCAGGAGCCGAGATCATCATCACTATGCTGCTGAACGGCGATGTGGTGGATGGGATACTGCGCGAGATCGAAGCCGAATTGCGGCCCGGCCAGTTGCTGATCGATATGAGCTCGATCGCCCCGCGCATGGCGCGCGATCACGCGGCGCGATTGGCCGCGCACGGTGTCGACTATCTCGACGCGCCGGTTTCCGGCGGCACCGTTGGCGCCACCGATGCGACATTGGCGATCATGGCCGGCGGCACCGCCGCCGCTTTCGAGCGTGCGACACCGGTCTTCGCGGCGATGGGCCGTGCCACCCTGGTCGGGCCGCATGGCGCCGGGCAATTGGCCAAGCTTGCCAATCAGGCCATCGTCGCCATCACCATCGGCGCCGTGGCGGAAGCGCTGCTGCTGGCCAAGGGCGGCGGCGCCGATCCGGCCGCGGTGCGCGCCGCCATTGCCGGCGGCTTCGCCGAAAGCCGCATCCTCAACCTGCACGGCGCCCGCATGCTGACAGGCAATTTCACCCCGGGCGGTACCATTGCCACCCAGATCAAGGATCTGAAGAACATCCTCGACGAAGCGGGCGAG
>DATLJB010000162.1:0-36626 GCA_035539075.1 Terriglobia bacterium | reverse complement strand
CGCACCGACCAAATGCCCCTGGGGCTTCAAGGCTTTCAGCGGCTATCTCGGCGACGACAAGGCGGCCTGGGCCGAATACGATGCAACGGAACTGGTGAAGCGGCGGCCATTTGCCGGCGAGATCCTGATTGACCAAGGCCTTGATGATAAGTTTCTTGCTGAACAATTGCACCCGCATCTCTTCGAAGCGGCGGCACGAAAGGCGGGGCAACGCCTGACATTGCGCCGGCATGCCGGGTATGATCATGGCTATTTCTTCATTCAAAGCTTTATGGAAGATCATCTCCATCACCACGCGTCGGTGCTCTGCGGCAAACCCGCCTCCCCTGGCGACAGAGGCAGGTAAAGTGAGGAGGTGCCCGCGTGATCAAGCTCTATGATGTCGATCCATCGGGCAGCTGCTACAAGATCCGCTTATTGCTAAACGTCCTGAAGATACCCTACGAAAAGATCTCCCTTCAGCTAACACCTTCGCATCGCGGCTCCGGTCAAAACGCAAGTCATACGTCCAGCGACTATCCCATCTTAGAAGACGGAAGCATCTCGCTTCGAAAATCCCTAGCTATCCTGGTCTATATCGCCCGCAAATATGACAAGTCCAACACATGGTTTCCCGAAAACCCCGAGGCCATGGCGGAAGTGTTGCAGTGGCTCGCCATGGGCGATTATGAGGTCTTGGTCACCGCCGGCCGTCGCCTGATCAAGATACTCAATTATCCGCCGGACGAGCAAAAGTTGCAAAACTGGGTCGCTGCCATGTTCAGAATGCTGGATGATCACCTGGCTGACCGGGAATTTTTGGCGCTTGAACATCCGACGATCGGCGACATCGCCTGCCTGCCTTATGCGGCCATGGCAGGCGAAGGCGGTGTGCCCTTGAAGCCTTATGCTAACCTCGGCCGCTGGCTTGGTCGGATGCAACGCATTCCCGGCTTCATCCCGATGACCGGCATGCCGAATCCCTGAGAGACCGGCTGAACTGGTCCAACCGCGCGGCGTCGACATCCTGATTGGGGAGGCTAGGCTTGCGATATCTGCTGCGTTGCATTGTCATCGTAATCATGACAGGCGAGATCATGGCCTGCGGAATCCTCTTCCGCCCGGCGGAGGCGGCAGACCTTCCCGTCATACGCCTCGGTCTGCTTCAGTTCGGTACGGTCAATTGGGAAGTCACGGTGATGCGTGACCGGCTCGCTCAACAGCGCGGCATCAACATCGAACCGGTGGCGCTTGCGGACAAGGATGCGGCGGCGATTGCCCTCTTGTCCGGCCAAGTCGATGCGATCGTCACCGACTGGCTATGGGTTGCACGACAGCGCATGAGCGGCAAGGATTTCACCTTTGTTCCCTTCTCGATGGCGGCGGGAGGGGTAATGGCCGGGCCGGGCTCCGGGCTCCGCAATGTCACCGACCTAGCCGGCCGTCATATCGGCGTCGGCGGCGGACCGGACGACAAAAGCTGGCTGCTGCTCCGCGCCTATGCGCAGAAGTCGGCGGGCCTGGATCTTCTCAAAACTGCCGATATCCAGTTCTCGGCACCACCTGTTCTGAATGAAATGATCCAGCGCGGCAAGCTCGATGCAGTGCTGAATTTCTGGCAGTTCAACGCGCAACTGCAAGCCAAAGGCTATCATGAGATCATCTCCATCCACGATATACTTGCGACCCTCGGCATCGACCGGCCGCCCCCTTTGCTGGGCTGGGTGTTTCACGAGCGGTGGGCCGACGCGCATCCCGAGACGGCGCGGGCGCTGCTGGACGCATCATTTGACGCCAAGGACCGCCTCCTCCGGGAGGAGGCCGTCTGGCAGGAATTGCGGCCCTTGATGAAAGCTCCCGACGATCGCCTGTTTGCCGTGCTTAAGACCGGCTACCGTGCCGGCATCCCATCCGGCTATGGCCCCGCAGATGTCGAGGCCGCGCGCAAGACGCTTGCCGTCATGAAATCGGTCGATCCCGCCGCCACCGCCGGCCTCACCGACCTTCCGCTCGGCACCTTCTGGTCCGGTTACCGACGATGACGGCCCTGACCTTGCATATTTCTCGGACAGGCCGCTTGAGCAGCTGGCTGCTCCGGATCGCCTCCTTGATCGGCCTGCTGGTCGCTTGGCAGGTGGCGGCGCAGCTTGCCGATGATCCCGGCCTGCTGCCGACGCCGGCCGCCACTGCGGCAGTTGTCATTGAGCAAATCCACTCCGGCGACCTCCTGTTTCACGTCGGAATGACGTTGCTGCGCGTCGTCATCGCTTTCGTCGGTGCGATGCTGATCGGCACGGCCATCGGCATCGTCATGGGGCGGAACGCGGGAATCGACATGTTTTTCGACAGTTGGCTTGTCGTCGCCCTGAATGTTCCGGCCCTGGTCACCATCGTGCTCTGTTATGTCTGGTTCGGCCTGACCGAGGCCGCCGCGGTCTTTGCGGTTGCCTTGAACAAAGCGCCGACCGTCATCACTATTCTGCGCGAGGGCGCCAAGTCGCTCGATGAGTCGCTGCTGGAAATGGCGGAGGTTTACAAGGTCCCGCGAAGCCGCATCCTGCGCCGGATCGTCCTGCCGCAATTGGCGCCCAGCCTGATGGCGGCCGGTCGCTCCGGCCTCGCATTGACATGGAAGATCGTGCTTGTCGTCGAACTGCTGGGGCGACCGAACGGTGTCGGTTTCGAGATCAGGCGCTTTTTCAATTTCTTCGATATTGCGGGGATACTTGCCTACACGCTGGTCTTTGTCGCGGTCATTCTGGTGATCGAGGCCCTGTTGCTGAAGCCGCTTGACCGCCGGGTCACCAAATGGCGCCAGTCCCAGGCATGATGAGACTGGAGGCAGTCGGCCGGCGTTTCGGCGATGAAGCCGCGCGCTGGGTGCTGGCCGGCATCGATCTGGTCCTGCAAAAGGGCGAGTTCGTTTGCCTGGTCGGTCCTTCCGGCAGCGGCAAGACTACACTGATGCGCATCATTGCCGGTCTGGATAGACCTGACCGCGGCCAACGCCAGGTATCCGCTCCCCCGCCGCGCATCGCCATGGTTTTTCAGGAGCCGCGGCTGGTGCCCTGGCTGACGACGCTCGACAACCTCTTACTGGTGATCGGCCCGCACGAGACATCCAAGGCACGCGCGTTGCTGCATCTGGTTGAATTGGATGGCTCTGAAGACAGCTATCCGGGCCAACTCTCCGGCGGGATGCAACGGCGTCTTGCTTTGGCGCGGGCGCTCTCGATAGAACCCGATCTGCTCCTGCTTGATGAACCTTTGGTTTCCTTGGACCCGGCGTTGGAAGAACGCATGGGCTATGTCTTGCAGCGCTATTGGCTGGAACATCAGCCCGGCGTGATCATGGTAACCCATGATCCCCGTCAAAGTGCGCGCCTTGCCAGCCGCATCATCGGCCTCTCTCCCGGCAAGACCGGACTTACCTTGAACGAACAGCTGGCCGGACCACCGCCGGGACGGCGCAGCGACCATGACGAAGCGAGCGTCATCCGCCGCCTCGTGAATGCTTATCCCAATCTGCCGATCGCATCCTGACGGCGACCCCAGTGCGGATCCGGCGACAATACCGTCAATTACTCATTTAAGCGGTATCGGTAGATTGGGCAGCGCCGGATAGCCGGCGGCTTCCCAGTCTCGCATCCCGCCGGCGAACCAATAGACGTGCCGGTAACCGTAGGAAATCGCGCGCTTGGCCGCATTCCAGGACATCCAGCATTCGGCTTCGCAATAGAATACCAGGGCGCGGTCCTTGTCCCCCAAGGTCAGCCGTTCGAGTCCGTTGCGGAAATAATTTTCAATTTCCGCGGCCAACTGGCCATAGCCGGTATTCGCCAGCCAGATGCTCCCCGGTATGTCGAGCCGGGTTGGCGGGCGCCACAGGGTCGTCGCCGGAAGATTGGCCGGGCGCGGCGGCTGGGGCAGCACGTCGATGACCAGAACCGGCTTTGTCTGCATCAATTGATGCAGCGCGCCAGCCGCAATGGTCGTTGCGCCTTTGAGCGTCGACGGCGTAGGGCCACGGTAGTCGCTGAGGCGGTAATCCGCCGGTTCCGGAACGGAATCGGTGGCAAAGGCCGCCGCCGACATGGCCATCAAGCCCAACAGCAAAAGCCAGCGCGACGCTAGAAGTCTGATGGACATCATCTCTTCCTCCCGCGTTCTGCGGGCAGCCCTCAGGGCATCAGATTGCCCTGGTTGTCCAAGGTCGGAATGCCGTAATCATGCAGAATTCCAGCTATCTTCGTCTGGTTCTGCCGCATCAGATCATTGACCTGGTTCTTCCATTTGTTTTCGCCCGGACGCACGCCCATGGAGATATAGAAGTCGAGACGAAGATTGCTTTCCTGGGTCTTCAAGGGAGCGATGGTCAGCTCCGCCGCATGATCGCGCGCGAAATAGCCGGCGATCGGCCCCCAAAGCAGGGCGATGTCGATCTTCTTTTGCAACAGGTCCTGGACCATCTGCTTACCGGGGGCATCATAGCGCGTATCGACGAAGAGCGGATAGGGCCGGACATTTGCGATCAACCCTGACCGCACGGCCATATCGGATGGTGGCGTCGCCGCTGTCAGCCCGATCTTCAAGTTTCGTAATTTCGGGTCGCTCAGCGATTCAATGGCTAGATTGTCCGCTTTACGGGTAACGATGACATAAGAGGACCTGTAATAGGGATTGGTCGACTGCACCAGTTCCGCACCGGATACGATACCCATGACCAGATCGCACTGGCGCGCTCGCAGGGTGTTGCGCAAGAATCCCACGGTGTTCGGGTACCAGACATAACGCAGAGGCACTTTCAGCTCCTGCGCGAAAAGCTCGGCGATCTTATTCTCGAAGCCGTCACCTTTTTGATCAGAGAAGGGCAGATTATTGGGATCCGCGCAGACCCGCAGGGCAGAATGATCGACCGCCTCGACGGTATCGGCAGCCTGAGCAGGTTCAAGACCCTGAAACAGGGAGAGCCCCATAGCGAGAACGGCCATGACGGCCGTCCACACTTCGACAATACGATGTTGCAAAGCCATTCTGACGATTTGCCTAATTATTGCCCGTTGCAGGCCCCATGCAGGCTGCCTCCGCATCCGCCGCCTCCTTGGGCTTGTTCTCATGCTTCTGCGGCCGGCCACGCCCGACGACGCCGTCTGAGCGCGCCTTCAGATAGGCATAGATATCGTCAATATAGCACATGACATTCGGGTCGGTACCCAGCGCAGGCATCCGCTTGTCCGACGCGGTATTCACATTAACCCGTCCATTGACCACGACATTCATGAAATCGTCATGGCTCAAGGTCTTGAGCGAATCTGTGAGATTGGGCGCAAAACTGCTGCCGAGGCCGTCCGGACCGTGACAGGTGTGGCAAATGGCATGGTACCGGCGATAGCCGTTGAATATCCGCCAATCCACGGTGCCGTCCGGAGCGATATGATAGGCTTGAGGATCGTCAGCGGCCGATGATCTATTCTGAAAGGGTAATACGAAAAAAACGCCAAGCAGAAAAAAGGCGGCACCAAATAAGCGAAGTCTGGTCATTCCTTGTCCTCTCTGACCATCAAATGAAGAAAGGGATGGAGAGGCCGACGGCCTCTCCATCCGCTTGAAGTTATTCTGGGAGGGCAAAGACGGTCAGGGTTCCACCCAACTGGGTGTATTGCGACAGCGACTTGTAGGCGCCGACGGCACCAAGGCCCTCGGTATCACCTGTCAGTCCCGCCGCCATGCCGATTCCGGCCCAACCGCCGAGGCCGGACAGCACGGCAATATACTGCTTGCCGTTATGGACATAGGTATTGACGTTACCGATGATCCCGGACGGTGTCTTGAAGCGATAAAGCTCCTTGCCCGTTTCCGCGTCCACCGCTTTCAGGTAGCCTTCCAAGGTTCCGTAGAAGACAACGCCGCCAGCTGTCGCCAGGGCACCGCTCCATACCGAGAACTGCTCGGGGATCGACCACTTGATCTTACCCTTCTCGGCATCCCAGGCGATGAAGTTGCCGAGATTGGTTTCACCCTTCGGCGGATACATGCTGAGGGTTGCACCGACATAAGGCTGGCCGGCCGTGTAAGCGACCTTGAACGGCTCGTAATCCATGCAGACGTGATTGGTCGGCGAATAGAACAAGCCGGTCTTCGGTGAATAGGCGGCAGGCTGCTGATCCTTGCTGCCGAGCGCCGCCGGGCAGACGCCCTGCGTGTTATTGTCTTCGCCGTTAGCCTCGGTCGAATACTGTTTGACGCGCTCCGGCAAGCCGGTCTTCAAATCGATCTTGGAGGCCCAATTGACCGCCGGATCGTATTTGTTGGCCACCAGCAATTCGCCCGTTTCGCGGTCCAGCGTATAGCCGAAGCCGTTGCGATCGAAATGGACAAGCAGCTTGCGGTCCTTGCCGTCGAATTTCTTGTCGACCAGGATCATCTCGTTGACGCCGTCATAGTCCCATTCGTCATGCGGCGTCATCTGGTACAGCCACTTGACTGAACCGGTATCGGCGTCGCGGGCGAAGATCGTCATCGACCACTTGTTATCGCCCGGACGCTGCGCCGGGTTCCAGGTGCTGGGATTGCCGGTGCCGTAATAGACAAGATTGAGCGCCGGGTCGTAGGACATCCAGCCCCAGGTCGTGCCCCCGCCGATCTGCCACTGGTCACCCTTCCAGGTCGATAGGCTGGAATTCTCGCCCACCGGTTTGCCGAGGCTGGTGGTCTTCTGCGGATCGATCAGCGTATCGCTGTCCGGCCCCATCGACCAACCACGCCATACCTGCTTGCCGGTCTTCGTGTCATAGGCCGTCACATGGCCGCGGACGCCGAATTCGCCGCCGCTATTGCCCACCAGCACCATGTGCTTGACGACCAATGGCGCGGAGGTGCCCGTTTCACCCTTCGAGGCATCGCCGTCGGCCGCCGTCCAAGCCAGCTTGCCGGTCATCGCATCGAGCGCGACCAGCTTCGCGTCGGCCTGGTGCAGGAAGATCATGCCATCGCCATAGGCCACGCCACGATTGACGGTGTCGCAGCACATCACCGGAATGACATTCGAATCCTGCTTCGGCTCATACTTCCAGACGATCTGGCCGCCCTTATCGAGATCGAGGGCGTATACGATGTTGGGAAACGGCGTATGAACGTACATCATATTGCCGATCACCAGCGGGCCACCTTCGTGACCACGTAGAACGCCCGTGGAGAAGGTCCAGGCGACCTGGAGATTCTTCACGTTCTTGGCGGTGATCTGATCCAGGCCGCTATAGCGCGTATTGGCATAGTCGCCCGCCGGCATGACCCACTGCTTCGGGTCCTTCTCCAGCTTGATCAATTCGTCATTCGCAAAAGCACCCATGCTCCATGATGTCATCGCAACTGACAGCACCATGGACAACCCTGACTTGAGCCACATTTGAGCCATTGTTTCCTCCCCTAGAGCGGCGCGACATTCGCCCGCACGGTGTCCGGTGATCAAAGCTCTGGATCGTCGTCGATGGTCATTGTTGGACATCGCGGTCGCTTATGCGCCTCTCCGAAGTCTTGTCGAGGCATTCACTCACTTGCGTGACCATCGCTTTCCGACGTCTTCCACTAGAGTGGATTGACGGGGGAATTGACGTCAATCTGCAAATCGAAAATGCCCGTAGTTCTTTGGTACAAGATCATCGCAGATTGCCATTCTTTGCCTCTTCAGACATCGACTTTAGTCCAGCATTCGGGCGCGACGGCGGAGGGAGGCAGGGGCCTGTCACAGGTGAAAGCGGCACTGGCGCGGATGGCACTGGAGCGGATGTCAGTTCCGCTCGCGCGCGGGCAGGCGGCGATAGCGAAACGGCTCCGTCGCGCTAGCGGCGGCGGCGTCAGCAAGCGCCTGCATTTCGAGATGTCGAGGCGATTTGAAACAGGCCGGGTCGGTCGCCGCAGCAGACCCCGTTATGGCCAGCGCCTGGCAGCGGCAGCCGCCCCAATCGATCTCCCGCTGGTCACAGCTGCGGCAAGGCTCCGGCATCCAATCTGTGCCGCGGAACCTCGAAAAGGCCTCGGAATCATACCAGATCTCGCGGAGCGAACGATCCGTCAGGCGTTCGAAATGAAGCTCGGTGATCGTCTCCGCCGCATGACAGGGCAGAACCTTGCCTGAGGGCGTTATGTTCACGAACTGTCGCGCCCAGCCCCCCATGCAGGCTTTTGGCTGGTGCGCATAATAATCGGGAACGACATAGTCGATCACCAGCCGGCCCCGGTATCTCTCACGCGCCTTCGATACCGCTGCCGTGGTCTGTTCGAGCTGCGCCCGGCTCGGCATCAATGCGTCGCGGTTTGCCAGCGCCCAGCCGTAATACTGCACATGCGCGACCTCCAAGCGGGAGGCCTGCAGTTCGATCGCAAGATCAATCATCGCATCGATATTATCGATGTTTTGCCGGTGCATGACGGCATTGACGGTCAGCGGCAGGCCGGCTTCACGCACCCAGCCGGCAAATGTCAGCTTCTTCTCCTGGACATCCTTCACCTGGCTGATACGCGCGGCGGAAATTGGCTCCGAATCCTGAAAGCTCAGCTGCACGTGATCAAGGCCGGCATCCACGAGCTCAAAGAACCGTGCACGATCGATCGCCACGCCGGAGGTAATGAGATTGCTGTAGATGCCGCGCGCAGTCGTCCGCCCAATCAGCTGGGCAAGATCGCGGCGGACCGTCGGCTCGCCACCGGAGAGATGGACCTGCAGGACCCCGATATCCGACAGCTGATCGATCGCGTCCAGCCATTGCTCCGTTGTCAGCTCCGCCGCGACACGCTCGAGTTCCAGCGGATTGGAACAATAGGGACATTGAAGCGGACATCGATGCGTGAGCTCTAGCAAGGCCGCAAGCGGTGGTGCCACGGCAGCATTACGCGCCTGCTCCGCCGGCGCCGTGTCTCGCAAATCAAGGACCTGCTCGGCTTCATGCGTCATATGACCACAACCCGCTTCTCGATGAGGCTTTCAAGCAGCGCTTCCACATCGCCGGCTATCTCCACCTCGTCTGCATCAAAGGCGTTGCTGAGGTCTCGAACCAGTGCTTGGAGGCTGACCTCTCCCGTACATCGCAGTACGATTTCATATGCTGTGTCATCCAGGACGAAGACCCGTTCCGGCGCCTGCAATATCCACTGTTCCCGCGTCCTGTCGAACTGCAGTTTGACGCCTGGAGAGAGATGGGGGCGAGCCGTCTCCGGAATCGTCATCAATGCGATTCCGGTACGAAAGCGCCCGGCGGAATATGACCCGGCGCCACATAGGCATAGTGGAGGCCGTCGAGCTGAGCCCAGAGGACATCGCATTTGAAGATCAAGGCCTGCATCACGGCCCGCTGCTGATCGGGACGGCGGGCCTCGCGCTTCACATAATCCAAAGCGAAATTCGCATCGCGCGGCGCCTGATGCAGGCGTTTATCGAAATAAGCCAGCGCCTGCTTCGAGACGAAGGAATAGTTGGCGAGCATGCCAGCCACCCGGTCGCTGATGATAGCCGGGGCGAACATCTCGGTGAGGGACGAGGCGACCGCCTCAAGCATGCTCCGCTCCTGCACGAAATGCAGATAGGCATCGACGGCAAAGCGCGTCGCCGGCAGCAATCCCTGGCCCGATTCGACATAGCTGCGATCAAGGCCGAGAGCGTCGGTCAGTTTCAGCCAACGTTCGATCCCGCCCTCCTCTCCGTCCATACCGTCGTGATCGACGATGCGTTGGCGCCAGGACCGGCGAAAGCCGCTGTCTTCCGAACGCGCCACGATCGCCGCGTCTTTCATCGGAATGCGGCTCTGATAATAGAAGCGGTTGAGCGCCCAGGCCTGGACCTGGCCCTTATTGAGCTTGCCGCTGTGAAGCAGGCTATGGAACGGGTGGCGGTTGTGGTAACGCTCGGCGCCGATATTGCGCAGCGCGGACTCTAGCTGATCCGCGCTCATAAGCTCAGTCATAGCTGAATCTCCATACCGTCTTCGGCAACTTCCCACCCCGCCCGCCGCATGGCGGCATGTTCCTTCGACTCTTCATCGAAAATCGGGTTGGTCGTGTTCACGTGAATAAAGATTTTACGGCCGACATCGAGATCGCGGAAAGCGGCGATCGTTCCATCCTCGCCGTCGATGCTCATATGCCCCATCCGCTTTCCCGTCTTCGAACTGATATCAAGACGCACCAATTCGTCATCCGACCACAGCGTTCCGTCGAAAAACACCAATTGCGCGCCGCGTAATTGCGCGCGCAACGCCGGTGTCAATTCGGCGCAGCCGGGAATGTAGAAGAACGAGGTGGCGCCTTGCGACACGCGCAAGCCCGTCGTGTCTTCCGCTACGCCGGCAAGGTTGCCGACATTGCGCGATTCAAGAAACAGCGGCACCTTTCCCGGCACGGGAAAGGCCTCGATGGTCAGGCCCAGCGGCTCGTCGCGGCCCGCTATCTCCCAAGGCAGGTGCAGGTGAAAAGCTCGGCGTTCGACATAAGCGGGATTGAGCGCACCGAAAATTGGGTTTTCTGCGAGGATATCGTGAACGCGCTGCGTCGCCCAAAGAGCGAAAGACTGACTTTCACGCATCGACAGAAGACCGGCCACATGGTCGATTTCCGCGCTGGTCAGCAGCACCGCCTTGATCGGCGTGTGCCGCAACAATCCTGCGCGGGGCCATAACTGCCGGGTCGAAAGCTGCTGTTGCCGGAAATCCGGCGAAGCATTGATCAGGAGCCAATTGGCGCCATCGCTACTTACGGCAATTGACGCTTGGGTCCGGGACTTTGCATTCAAAGTCCCCTCCCGCACCCCTCTGCTTGTGGGTGCATTGCAGTTCCACTGCGGAAAGCCTCCGCCGGCGGCCGATCCCAGGACAACGATGAACATGATCGCGATCCGCTATTTGATTGACCGACCGGCGGATGCGATCAGTTACATCCGCGCGCTGGCGTAGCTGTTGATCTCGAGGCCTACGCAGATTTCACGAATTCGCGGTGTTTTCCACGCCCGTTTCATAGCTGTCTCCTTGTTTAGACAAGATACAGACTGCGCTCTATCAGTCGGATTTACCGACTAATGTAAGTGTAGCCAGCGGGTCATGCGGTTACAAGAACGCTGATGTTGAAATCCGCGGGCGAGAGCTCATCCTTTAGGCCAACATTTTTGCAACGCAATATTTCGCGGCGGAGAGCGGCTTTGCGGTACTCTGGTGTGGTGCCTTTTCGAACTCTCGATGTGAGGCTAGGCATGGCGATCACGCCGCGTTACGGCTGCGGCAGTCCATTCGCAGCATTGCCGTTGGGACATTTCAGCATAAAGGGGTGGGTATTCAATTCGCTCATTGCTTGCGACAGCAGGCGAATGGACGGGGCTGTATCATGCAGCCAACGGTATTGCAGGTCATAGGCTTCGTTCTCGCGCGCAACCCATAAGGTACAGGTCACCGTCATCGCAGCTGGGCTGTTTGCCCGCTGGAGATAATGCGTCAACTCATGGACCAGAATGCTGGTTGCCGCAGTGTCTTCCCCGACCTGCAGGCGATCGTCCAAGAGGATCGTGCCGTCAGGCGTGGTAAAGCCGAGAATGGCGCAATCGCGATGGCAGAAACGATCCTCCAGCTCGGCATGCGGAACAAGCGTGACGACGGGAGGGGTCCCCGGTATGGCATAGCCCGTCGCCTGGGCTATCCAGGTCAATAAACTGGCGATCAATCGAGCCGATATCATGGGTCGTACCTGCTCATCAGACGTAGCCGCTGCAGGCTGCGATAAGCCGAGGGATGGTCCGGATCACCCTGCTTCGCTCCCACACGGATCCGCCCCAGGACGAATTGACCGCCTCTTCCTTCTGTGTTTTGCTTCCCTTCATGACGCCGCCTGCGAACAGAGGTTGTCCATGAATTACCGATTCTTCGCCCCGCTTAAAACCGGTAGCGCTATCGCAGCGCTGGCTCTTCTACTTTGTCCCAGACCTGGCCTCGCCAACGACTATCCGACGCCCGTGGTGGCCGATTATGTCATCGGCTGCATGGCGAGCAATGGCGAGACGCAGGAAATGATGCAGCGGTGCTCGTGCAGCATTGATGCGATCTCTTCGGTCATTTCCTACGACACCTATGAAAAGGCCGACACGATCATGCAGATGCGGTTGGTAGCGGGTGACAATACCTCAATGTTTCGAGAAATGACGATGCTGAAGAAAGTCGTCGACCAATTGCGCCTGGCGCAGATCGAAGCCGACTTCCGCTGCTTCTGACCCGCTTTTCTTCCACGCCAGCCGACCCGCAGCAGGGCATCGGAGCTCAGGTGGTCGGCGGAAGCGGCCATTTTTGATGGAACTTCGCTCCATCCGAATCTTCCGCCGTCACATCGAGGGCGCCGCTCTGTTCCGGTTTCAGCCAGAATTCGAAGAATGGATTTTCGCTTAAAGAGATATTTCCTTCGATCTTCATGACAGGCTTGTCGCCATAGGAGATCGTCGCCGTCTGGATGTATTTCGCCGGGATATAGTAGCGGGTCACCTGGTCCATCTGCATGCCGGAGAAATTCGGGTGATGGATCAGCAATTGGACGCGGGTCGGCTGCCCTACTGCCGGCGCTTCAGCGAGCTTCATCTTCATTTCACCAAGATGTGATGCCGCACTATCGGGCGTCTTTACCGCCGGAGCCGAGCACCCGCCGGCCGCCTTGATAAAAGTCTTGGACATATAGAGCTGCCCATCCGTCATCTGCACGACGGCATGCACATATGTGTATTCATTCACACGGATACGCGTACCGATACTGGGATTGGTGACCCCGGGGGCGAGATGGAAGATGGCGGCGAGGGGAGCCGGATTCTTGTCGATCACCAGCGTAATGTCCTGGACAACCAGAGACCCCATCTTCTGCGGATCGAACTTGATCTCCAGCGGCACGACGGCGGCATCATAAGCACGCTTGGGCGCTTCGAGCTGAAGAAACGCGGATCCATCCTTAATGGGCTTGTCGGCGAACAATGCGGTCTGCAGATCAGGCCAGGCATCGCCGTCATCGGCATAGGCCGGATGCAGCGTGGGACCGATGCCGATTCCGATAAAGGCGGCGAAGGCCACCATGCTTAAACGGCGCATCTGCCGGGACAGAAAATGCCTTGCTGCAATCCGTGTCGCTGCAATCCGTGTCATCGTGACCTCCGGACTAGGGGCTGACGCCCGGCGCGCTGCTCGTGCCGCCTGGGCATTCCCATTCTCGGGCTATTCCCATTCAAGTTCAGTATAGGCTGCGGTAATATTGCGCCCATTATAGTCGTCGAACAATTGCCATTTGGATCGTTCAACCCGTCCCAGCGCCTCATCGACGCTTTCGACCGTCTGCTGCAGGGAGCGGCCTTCCTTCAACTGACGGCGCACCGCCGCCACAATACCCGAAAGATACCGTTGTTCCTCCGTCAGGGCCGACGGCCAGGCAGCGACAACCGGGCCGTGCCCGGGTACCGCCCGGGCGGCCTGAACCTCACGGAGCTGGTCGATCGCCTTCAGCCAGCCTGTGATCGAGCCATCCACGGCCGGCACCCGTTCCAGAAAAACCAGATCGCCGGTGAAAAGAGTGCCGGTGTTCTCGTCAAGAACGGTGAGGTCGGCATCGCTATGGGCGGCCTGATAAGGCGTCAGGGTCAATATGCGATGGCCGAGATCGATCTTCTCCGGCGCGCTGACAAGGTGCCGCGGCTGGACCAGCACGGTGCCCTGAAATGCCGCGCCCAGACTATGCTGTGCCGCGGCAACATAGTCCTTCGCCCGGCCGGCAAGGTCCCGCGGGAAGTTTCTATGCGCAACGAATTCCGGCTTGAGGTCAAGGAAAGCGCCGTTGCCGAGGATGTGATCGGGGTGAAAGTGCGTATTGATGACATAGGCGATCGGCAGGGCGGTTACCTGCCGGACGGCCGCCAGAAGCTGGCTTCCTTCGGCGAAGCTGCCGCCCGTATCGATGATCGCGACCGACCGGTCGCCGATGACGAAGCCGATATTGGCGATGCCCCCCAGGTTTTCCGGCGTTGCCTCCGCATGAACGCCCTGATGGACATAGACGCCTTTCGCCACCTCCTGGACCGCCAATGGCCGGTTCTGCGCCGGGGCGCTATCGGCAACAGCGCGCGGCCCCTGCATCAACAGCATGCAGCCGAAAAGGCAGATCGCCCCGAGGGCAGCGAAGCTTGACGGTACCCATTGTCGCGGCCGCTGCTTCCAGGCTAGCCTAGCCGCCGTATCTTGCGCCGCGAGGTAAAGTCGAATTCTATCCATCGAAGGCCTGATTGTCGGGTGAACTGGAGGGTGTCCCAAGTGGATCAGGCCCAAAACTGTACTTTGGTCCGAAATCCACGATCACCGCTTGTGGCCCTCAGCGGTGCTTCATAAAGTTAACATCTCTGGGAAAGTGCTCGCAGTTTCTGCTCAGCCAATTCCATAAGAGATAAATACGTGCAGATAAAAGCATGACCGGGAGGCTCATTCATGCAGCGAGTTACAGTACATTTTGCATTTCTTCTTGTTGCCGCGGCCGCTCTGCTCTCAGCCGGCGGCAGAGCAAGCTTGGCGGATGATGGCGATGCGGCCCAGGGACAGAAGGTTTTCGTCAAATGCCAGGTGTGCCATTCGCTGGATGCCGGCACCAATAAGATCGGGCCATCCCTGCACGGCCTGATCGGGCGCCCTTCGGCTTCTATCGCGAATTTCAGCTATTCCCAGGCGATGCAAAATGCCCATGTGACCTGGGATCCCGCGACTCTCGACAAATATCTGACCAATCCGAAGGCCATGGTGCCGGGTACCAAGATGCTGTTTCCTGGCCTGCCCAAACCCGAGGACAGAGCGAACCTGATTGCCTATCTTAAACAGGCAGCCGGCAGCGCCCAGTAATCCAGGCAGCGCGGAGGCTCAGATGCTGATGGTGAGGCCCGGAGGCTGGCACTCGCTGCGTCCGATTGTTGCCGGCTGGGGAATTCCGGTCGCGTTGAAGGCCGTCGCCCAGGGCATTCTCGCAGCGGCAATATTGGTCGGTGCCATGCAGGGCATCCGTGCGGATACCCAGCCGCTGAACGTCGCCATCGGCTACCTGACAGAGGCCCTTCCAGAACCAGCCCCTCTGTCCTTGGTCGAGGTGGTGGCGACGGATAAGGGACTGGCCGGAATCAAGCTCGCGATCGAGGACAACCAGACCACCGGCCGCTTTCTCCATCAGACCTATGAGCTCAAGCAGGCATCGGTCCCGGCCGGCGGCGATCTCAAAGCCGGCCTCGATGATCTCATCAGCCAAGGAGCGAAGCTCATCATCGCCGATCTAACCGCAGATCGGCTGTTACAGCTCGCAGATCTGCCGGAAGCCAAGGATGTTCTGATCTTCAACATCCGGGCCGAAGACGACCGCTTGCGGATATCCGATTGCCGTCCGAACGTCTTCAACGTTGCGCCCAGCTATGCGATGAAGGCGGACGCCCTGGCGCAATACCTCGCGGTCAAGAAATGGACGCGCTGGGTATTGATCTCCGGCAAGAACGATCCCGACAAGGCCTTTGCCGCCGCCATGGAGCGGGCCGGCAAGCGCTTTGGCGGCAAGATCGTCGAAGAGCGCGTTTATGCCTTTGATGCCGGCTCCCGCCGCAGCGATACCGGTCAGCAGCAAGTAAACAAGCAGATGATCGATCTGACCCAGCGTCTGCCGGATTACGACGTTCTGGTGGTATCGGATGAAAGCGAGGTCTTCGGCGAGTACCTCCCCTATCGGTTATGGGATCCGCGCCCCGTGGTGGGCACACAGGGCCTGGTGCCGACAGCCTGGCACCGCAGCCAGGAGCAATGGGGCGGCATGCAGCTGCAGCACCGCTTTGAGCTGCAATCACATCGCTGGATGCTGGAGCGGGATTATTCAGGATGGGTGGCGGCGCGCGCTATCGGTGAAAGCGTCACCCGCACCGGCAAGGCCGACCCGGCCGATATGCACCAGTACATGGTTTCCGACGCCTTTACCCTTGGCGCCTTCAAGGGCCAGGGACTGAGCTTTCGCAAATGGGACCAGCAGTTGCGGCAGCCGATCGTGCTCGCCTCGCCCCTGATGCTGGTTTCGGTCTCGCCGCAGGAGGGCTTTCTGCATCAGCGGACACCTCTGGACACGCTTGGCTACGACGAGCCCGAATCGTCATGTCACTTGAACCAATGACAAGAGGAGCAGGAGTAAGATGAAACCGTCCGCCTATCCCGCCATTGGCCTGGTGATCATCGCGGCCCTCGGATTCTCGTGCGTGGAGGCGCAGGCCTATACAGCCTATGTCTCCAATGAAAAGGGCAACTCGATCACCATTGTCGATCTCGACAAGATGGCAGTGACCGGGACGGTACCGGTTGGGGAGCGGCCTCGCGGCATCACGCTCAGCCACGATAAGAAGCAGCTTTTCATCTGCACCAGCGACGCCGACCATATCGAGGTCCTGGATCTCGAAACGTTGAAAGTCGTCAATATCCTGCCAAGCGGCCCCGATCCGGAACTCTTCACCCTCTCGCCCGACGGCTCACGCCTTTACGTGGCCAATGAAGACAACAATATGGTGACGGTCCTCGACGTTAAGCAGGGTGTCGTTGCCTCGGAAATTCCCGTCGGCACCGAGCCGGAAGGAATGGGCGTCAGCCCGGATGGAAAATTGCTGGTCAACACCTCCGAGACAACCAGCATGGCGCATTTCATCGACACGGCGAACAATCAGCTGATCGACAGCGTGCTGGTCGATACGCGGCCGCGCTTCGCCCAGTTCACGCCGGACGGCAAAGAGGTTTGGGTTTCTTCAGAGGTCGGCGGCACGGTGGCCGTCATCGATGCGGCCAGCCGGAAAATCCTGCAGAAGATCAGCTTCGCCGTCCCCGGCATCCGCAAGGAAACGATCCAGCCTGTCGGCATCGCGATTACCAATGACGGCAAGACCGCTTTCGTGGCGCTCGGCCCAGCCAATCGCATTGCCGTCATCGATGTGGCAAGCCGCTCGGTGGAGAAATATCTTCTGGTGGGGCAGCGCGTCTGGGAACTGGCCTTCACGCCTGACGAAAAATTCCTGGTATCGGCAAATGGCGAGTCCAACGATATTTCCGTCATCGATGTCGCCGAGCGAAAGGTCGTCAAGTCGATCACGGTGGGAGAGCTCCCTTGGGGCGTTGCGATCCGTTGACATGAATCATGTAACAGCCGGGCATATCGCTTTGGAACAGGTGTCAGCACTGGATCCCCCAGCTATCCGTGTCAGCGGGCTGTCCCATGCCATCGGCGGCCGCAAGGTGCTTGATCAAATAGACCTCACCGTTCCCTCAGGCCGGTTCACCGTTCTGTTAGGTCAGAATGGCGCCGGCAAGACCACCTTGTTTTCGCTCATTTCCCGCCTTTATGCGGCCCAATCCGGCAGAATCGAAGTGGCCGGCCAGGATATTGCACGCCATCCCGCGGCGGCCCTGGCGCAGATGGGCATCATCTTCCAGCAACGCGCGCTCGATCTCGAACTGACCGCCGCGCAGAATCTCAGCTATCATGCCGCATTGCATGGCATCTCCTGGCGCGAGACGCGGCGGCGCATCGCCGAGGAGCTGATGCGGGTCGGGCTTCTCTCGGAGGCGGGGCGGCGCGCGCGGAGCTTCTCGGGCGGCGAAATGCGACGCCTGGAAATCGCCCGTGCCCTGCTCCATCGCCCGCGCTTGCTGCTCTGCGACGAGGCAACCGTCGGCCTCGACATTCGCAGCCGCACGGATATCCTGGCGGATGTGCGGAATTTGGTGGAGGAACGAGGCATTTCGGTCCTTTGGGCGACCCACCTGATCGACGAGGTGCATCCCGAAGACCTGACGATCATCCTGCATCGCGGCCAGATACGTCGCGTCGGAGAGGCCTCCTCCATCGTCGCGGAGATGGGTGCCGCAACACTGCAGGAAGCATTCCGCAAGCTGACGGAGGCGTCATGACTGCGCTCGGCTGGCTTCGCTGCTTCCAAGGCATCGTGTGGCGCGAGGCCCTGCGCTTTGTCCATCAACGCAGCCGCTTCATCTCCGCTCTGGTGCGCCCGCTGATCTGGCTGTTCGTCTTTGCCGCCGGCTTCCGGGCGACGCTGGGGATCGCTATCATTCCGCCCTACGACACATATATCCTCTATGATGAATATATCGTGCCAGGCTTGATCGCCATGATTCAGCTGTTCAACGGCATGCAGAGTTCGCTCTCCATGGTCTATGATCGGGAAATGGGCAGCATGCGCGTGCTTCTGACCAGCCCCCTGCCGCGCTGGTTCCTGCTGATCTGCAAACTGTCCGCCGGCGCAATTCTTTCCCTGCCGCAGATCTACGTCTTCCTGCTGATCGCGCGGCTTTATGGCATCGAGCTGCCGCCCTGGGGTTATCTGGCGGTGATACCGGCTTTGCTGCTGTCCGGACTCATGCTGGGTGCACTTGGTTTGCTGCTGTCCTCTGTCATCCGCCAGCTCGAGAATTTCGCCGGCGTGATGAATTTCGTGATCTTTCCCATGTTCTTCGCTTCATCGGCACTTTACCCGCTTTGGAAAGTCGAGGAGGGAAGCCCGCTTTTGCGCGACATCTGCGCCGCCAATCCCTTCACCTATGCCGTCGAATCGATCCGCTTCTTGCTCTATTGCAAGGTCGATCCGATGTCGCTCCTGTTGGTGAGCGGATCGCTGATCATCTTTATGGCTTTGGCCATCATTGCCTATGATCCGTCTAAGGGCATGCTTGCCCGTATCCGTGGCGGCGGATAGCCAGGAGGCAGTTATGCGACGAATGCGCCTATCCATCACGTCTTCACTTGCCCTCTGCATGGCGGCAATTCTGTCGGCCTCTGCTCCGGCGCAAGAAACCCCGACGCAAGAAGCGCCGGGACAGCAAGCGCCGGTGCCGGAGAGTGCGCCGGCTGCCGCATCCGGCGCGGATAGCGGCACCGCGGGGGTGGCGGCAAAGCCCGCCGAAGATGGCTGGCCCTGCGAACAAAGGCTGCAGCCCGAACTTTCCATCGGTGCGATGTGGTCCGGTCCCGATCCCACGGCGGCAACCGATAGCTGGCGGCAGGATACCGCCGTCCAGACACTGGTGAGCCAGGTTGGGCCCCGCCGCCTGCCGCAAGACGAAGCGATCGCGGCAATTCATCGCTTCGCGGCCGGCTACAACAAGGACAAGACTGAGGTGATGACCAAGGTCTTCGCCGGTCTTTTCGAGACCCTAGACCAGGAGCGCGGACAGATCATCCGCGGAATCCGTCATTTCAACGACCGGCAGAGAAAGCTGGCCGACCGTATTCAGGCCAGCACGAAGGCTCTGGACAATCTCGACCCGAACTCGACCGACCAGGCGGTCGCGGAGCAGCGAGCCGCACTCCAGCAAGTGGTGGCATGGGACTCCCGCATCTTTGACGACCGCGAAAGGCTGTTGCCGATCATTTGCGGCGTACCTGTAACGATTGAGCAGCGCCTGTTTGCCTTGTCACGCGCGATCGGCGGCGAGATCGCGCCCAAGAACTGAACGGGCTTAAACGCCCTTCACGGCGGAAGGAGCCCCTTGCCGGTCGGCCGGCCGATGCGCCTCAGCTCGTCTGCACCTCGCTGCCATCCTGCGCCCAGCGGGTGTGAAAGGATCCTTCCCTGTCGATGCGCCGATAGGTATGGGCGCCAAAATAATCGCGCAGGCCTTGCAGCAGGTTCGCCGGGCCGCGCGTCCGGCGCAACCCATCGAAATAGGAGAGCGACGAGGCAAAGGCCGGCACGGGAACGCCGTGTTCGACCGCCTGCATGACGACGGCGCGCCAAGCCGGCTCGGCCTTGACAATTGCTTCCTTGAAATAGGGTTGGAGCAACAGACTGGGGCTTCCCCGGTCGGCTGCGTAACCTTCCCGCATGCGATCTAGGAAGGCGGCACGAATGATGCAGCCGCCGCGCCAGATGGTGGCGATCAGGCCGAGGTCGAGATTCCACCGGTATTCGTCCGAGGCGACCGCCAGCTGCTCGAACCCCTGGGCATAGGCGACGATCTTCGAGGCATAGAGAGCCTCCCGGATCTTGGCGATTTCCCCAGCGGTGACCTTCCGTGTCGCGGCGTGTCTGCTGCCCAATTCCCCTGCCACCGCCGCGCGCTGCGCCGGCCTGCCCGAGAGGGCGCGGGCATAAACGGCTTCGGTGATGGCAGTGATGGGGACGCCGAGATCGAGCGCCGATTGCGCCGTCCATCGGCCTGTACCCTTCTGCTCAGCCTCGTCCCGGATTATATCGACCAGGGCGCCGCCGCTCGCAGGATCGCGCTTTGCCAGCACCGCCGCGGTGATGTCGATCAGATAGGAATCGAGACTGCTTTTCTTCCAGTCGGCAAAGACCGCGGCGATCTCGGCCGCCGGCATGCCGTAGATGGTCCGCATGAGATCGTAAGCTTCGGCGATGAGCTGCATGTCGGCGTATTCGATGCCGTTATGCACCATCTTGACATAGTGGCCGGCGCCGTCTGGCCCCATATAGGCGCAGCAGGGGATACCGTCGACAGTCACTGCCATCTTGGTCACCATCGGCGCGATGCGCTCCCATGCCGGCCTGGCGCCGCCCGGCATCATCGAAGGTCCTTCCAGCGCACCTTCCTCGCCGCCGGAGACCCCCATGCCGACGAAAAGCAACCCACGCGCCGCCAGGTCGCGCTCGCGCCGGCGGGTGTCCGAATAAAGCGAGTTGCCGCCATCGACAATGATGTCTCCCGCCTCCAGGTGAGGCAGCAATTCGCCGATCACATCGTCGATCGGCTTACCGGCTTTCACCATGATGAGGATCACGCGCGGTTTCGCCAGCGCGGCGACGAATTCCGCAACTGTGTGAGTCGCGATGAATTCCCCCTCCTCTCCATGCTCCGCCAGCAATTGATTGGTCCTGTCATTGCTGCGGTTGTGCAAGGCGACACGAAAACCCTTGCGCGCAGCATTGCGCGCCAGGTTGGCGCCCATGACCGCAAGGCCGGTAACACCGAGATCAGCAAGCTCTGTCATGTGGTTTTCCTGTTACGAAGCAGATATGGATTCAAACCGTTGAATTCGACGCCAGAGCGGCGGCCGAGCTGAGGCGCAGACCTCGGGCGAAGCCGGGTAACGCGTCGATACCGAATACAATCAGGATGCATTCCCGGGGTCAATCCCGCCGGCCGGCGCCGGCGCTTGCCTTCTGGCATGCCCGCTGACCGTGGCGCCATCTTCGGGCCGCAGAAACAGAAAGCCGGGGACGGAAAGCAACGGCACGATCGCCACCAGAAGAAAGACCAGGTGAAAATTGTCGAGCGTCAGGCTGCGGTCGGGATGCACCACGAGACCGAGCAGCATGGCACTGAAGGAAACCCCGAAGCTGACGCTCAGCTGCTGTAAGACGCCGCCAAGGCTGGTCGCGCGGCTCAACTGGCCGGCCGGCATGTCGGCGTAAGACAGCGTGTTCGAGCTCATGAACTGCAAGGAGCGAATAAGGCCGAAAATACTGACATAGACGGCAATCACCCAGTGCGGCGTCGTCGGCCCCATCAAAGCGAAGCCGGCAATAGCAGCCGAGGCGAGAATTGCGCTGTAGAGCAAAATTCGATCGAAGCCCAGCCACCGCAGCAGCGGCCTGGAGGTCGGCCGGATAACGAGCGCGCCGACGCTGGTGAAGAAGGTAAGAGAGCCTGATTGGATCGGGCTGAGCTCGAACCCTACCTGGAGCATCAGCGGCAAGAGAAACGGAACGCCGTTGACGCCGATCCGACACAATCCGCCGGCCAGGGTGCCGATCCGGAAAGAGCGGAGACGAAAGAGTGTCAGGTCCACAGCGGCGAAATTGATCCTGCCGGCATGCCAGGCGAAGGCGGCAAGCAATCCTGCCGCCAGCAGGAGGATGAGTCCGAGGATGAGCGGCGGGACGAGCGGCCGCGTCATGTTCTCGATGCAAAATTGCACGATTGCCAGCGCCGAGCCGACCATCAGGAAACCGGGAAAATCGAAAGGCGCCTGTCGATCGCCGCTGAAGTCATCGATGAAACGCAGGGCAAGCCCGGCGCCGACCAAGCCGAAGGGAAGATTGATGTAAAAGATCCATCGCCAGGAAATATAGCTGGTCAGGAGACCGCCGAGCAGCGGCCCGATAACCGGCCCCATCAAGGCAGGTAGGCTCATATAGATCATGGCAGTGAAAAGCTCGCTGCGCGGAAAGCTCCGCAGCAGGATGAGCCGTCCGACAGGCGTCATCATCGCGCCGCCGAGGCCCTGCAAAGCGCGGGTGGCGACCAGCATGGTGAAACTTGTCGCCATGCCGCAGAGCAGCGAACTGGCGGTAAAAACCAGCAAGGCGAGCACAAAAATACGCCGCGCGCCGAAGCGGTCAGCGAACCACCCGCTGATCGGAATGAAAACGGCCAGCGTCAGGACATAGGCCGTCACGGCGAGGTTCAACCGCAGAACGCTGGTGCCGAGCTCCTTGGCCATCTGCGGGATCGCGGTCGTCACAATGGTTGAATCGATCTGCTCCATCAGAAAGGCGAAGGCGACCACCAGGGGAATGAGCAGACGCAGGCGCGGATCACGCTGCGTGGCAAAGAGCTCCGATTGGGGCTTCGAATCGATGGTCATTTCTGAGGATCAGAGACTGGTCGGTAGAGCCGGCGGAATGCCGACATCTGGCGGGCTCTTTCAACAATCGGAAATGTCGCCGCGGATGGCAATGCTTATTTGCCCGCCTCGGCCTTCGGAACGGAGTGGGCCGGCTGGGCCGGACGCGCGCCATCGACTTACCCAATTTGTCCCGCATCTTCCGATCATACCCGCAAAAATTGGACATTTTGTCCATTTTCGCGCAACGCTCCATTTTCACCCCATTGTTTCTCAACATAAATTTTACCTGGCACCTCGCTTGCTTTATTGCCCGCAGGAGCAACGAGCCGAACGGCCGATCTCCGCAGACTTGCAACTAAAAAAGAACGATATCGCGTGAGGGGAGCATGCCGATCGTCACAACACGATATGCCGTCCCATTCCAATTCCCATCCCTAACAGATGCAGAGCACGCCGCCGCTGCGTCGGGACTCCGGACTTGCCCCGGCCAAGCGCCTCACGGGGGCCTGAGGAATCGCCGTTGCTGCGGCTCCGTTCAATTCATCGGATTTTGACGAGAGACAGGAGGAGTTAGATCAATGTCGACGTCGACTACATCGTCGTTTTTATCGCGCGAGCGGATTGTCGCGCCGCTCCATTACAACAGATGGCTGGTACCGCCGGCAGCGCTTTGCGTCCATCTCTGCATCGGCCAGGCCTATGCCTTCAGCGTCTTCAACCTGCCGATGACGAAACTGATTGGCATCACCCAGTCGGCGCCTGATGATTGGCAGCTCACCAGCCTCGGCTGGATTTTCAGCATCGCCATCGTCTTCCTCGGTCTATCGGCGGCTTTTGCCGGTTCCTGGCTCGACCGCGTCGGACCGCGCAAGGCGATGTTTCTCTCGGCAGCCTGCTTCGGCAGCGGCTTCATCATCTCCGCCTTCGGCGTCTGGGCGCATCAGCTCTTGGTCATCTATTTCGGCTATGGCGTGCTCGGCGGTTGCGGGCTCGGGCTCGGCTATATCTCGCCGGTCAAGACCTTGATCACCTGGTTCCCTGACCGGCCGGGGATGGCAACCGGCATGGCGATCATGGGCTTTGGCGGCGGCGCCTTCATTGCCTCACCACTGTCGGTCTGGCTGATGCAGAACTTCTCCACACCGACGCATATTGGCGTCGCCGAAACCTTCATCACCCTCGGCATCGTCTATTTCGTCTTCATGTCGATCGGGGCCTTGATCGTGCGCGTGCCTGCGGCGAACTGGCGCCCGGCCGGTTACGTGCCGCCCGCCCAGCCGAAGAAGCTGGTGACCGATCAGGTCGTGCATGTCAACCAGGCGGTCAGGACGCCGCAATTCTATCTGCTCTGGTGGATGCTCTGCCTCAACGTGACCGCCGGCATCGGCGTGCTGGGACAAGCTTCGGCAATGAGCCAGGAGATGTTCCAGGGACGCATCACACCGGCTGCTGCCGCCGGCTTCGTCGGCCTGCTCAGCCTGTTCAATATGGCCGGGCGCTTTTTCTGGGCCTCCACTTCCGACCATATCGGCCGGAAGAACACCTATTTCTGCTTCTTCCTGCTCGGTATCGTGCTCTATGCCCTGGTGCCGACGACGGCGAAGATGGGCAGCATGGGCCTGTTCGTGATCTGCTATGCGGTCATCCTCAGCATGTATGGCGGCGGCTTCTCCACCATTCCGGCCTATCTGCGGGACGTTTTCGGGGTGCAGTTCGTCGGCGCGATCCATGGCCGCCTACTGACCGCCTGGTCGGCCGCCGGCGTGCTGGGACCGGTGCTGGTGAATTATATCCGCCAATACCAGATCGATCACGGTGTCGCCAAGGCGGATGCCTATACAGTCACGATGTACATTATGGCGGCTCTGCTCTTCGTTGGCTTCCTGTGCAATCTGGCGATGAAGGCTGTACATGACCGGCATCACTTGAAACTGCGCGAACAGACAGCCTGAGGGAGAGACAGATGTCCGATCAATCCGAAAGCCGCAACTATACGGCGCAACTGGTGATCACCTGGCTGCTCGTCGGCATACCGCTTGTCTGGGGTGTCCTCAAGACGGTGCAGAATGCCTGGAGCCTGTTCCAGTAACTGCCGCTATTGACGCGCGGGCGGCGTGGGATGCCATGCCGCCCGCGCGCGCTCTTCTCTGTCGCACTCTTGTCGGCACGGCCTTCCCGTGTTTTTCTATGCACCTGATCGGCGCGGTCGAGCTGCATATGCACCTGATCGGCCAGCCAATGAAAGGTGCCGATGGCATGAACCCTGTTGCCCAACTTGACGTCGGCGACTCGACGCCGGAACCCTCTTTCGGCCGCTGGCTCAAGGAATCCTCTATTCTCGTCGTTGATGACGAGCCGGGCATGCGCAACTTCCTGGTGAAAACCCTGTCGGCACGGTGTCGCCGTGTGGAAGTCGCCGCCAATACAGATGAGGCCTCCCGCTGGCTGGAGAATGATAGCTTCGACATCGTCATTCTCGACAATGTCATGGCGGGAAAAAGCGGGTTAAGCTGGCTTGCCGATTTGCGGGCCGGCGGCTTTTTCATCGAAGTCATTCTGATAACAGCCTTTGCCGATCTCGATACCGCCATCCAGGCCTTGCGGGCGGGCGCCGCCGATTTCGTGCTGAAGCCCTTTCGCGTCAACCAGATATTGACTGCCATCGCCCGCTGCCTCGACCGCGCGCGGCTGCAGCGTGAGAACTTCGTGCTGCGCCGGCAACTGCAGTCGATGCCCAATGCCAATCGCGCCGACAACCAGTTGGTGGGCGATTCGCTGAGCATCCGCCGGGCTCGGGAGATCATCACGCGCGCAGCTCCCTTGCCCACCACCGTTCTCATTACCGGTGAATCCGGCACCGGCAAGGAATTGGCGGCACGATCACTTCATACCCTGTCCGACCGCGCGGATAAGCCGTTCGTACCTGTCAATTGCGCGGCCATCGCGCCGGAAGTGATCGAAAGTGAATTATTCGGCCACTTGAAGGGCGCCTTTACCGGCGCCGCTTCCTCCCGCGAGGGCCTCTTCTTCTATGCCCAGGGCGGCACCCTGTTTCTCGATGAGGTTGGCGAGCTTCCCTACGCACTGCAATCAAAACTGCTGCGCGTGATCGAAGAAAAGAAGGTGCGGCCGGTCGGCGCGGAACGCGAAATCCCCGTCGATGTGCGCCTGGTGGCGGCCACCAACAGCGACCTGCCGCAGGAGGTTTCCGCCGGTCACTTCCGGCAGGATCTCTATTATCGTCTCAGCGTGCTGCAGATCCATCTGCCGCCGCTGCGCGATCGCCCCGAGGACATAGCCCCGCTTGCGCGAATGCTAATGAAATTCACGTCTGCGCAAATCGGCGTGCCTGCGCTCGATCTCACGCCCGCGATCATCGTCGAGCTCGAACGCTATAGTTGGCCGGGAAATGTCCGGGAGCTGCGCAATGTCATCGAGCGCTCGCTCATTCTCGGTTCCTTCCCGGAAGACATTGTCACCGGCAATGTCAGCCAGGCGGACGCCAATCCCGATGCCCTCGCCGCGATCGAGCGCGGGCATATGCTGAAGGTTCTGGAAGCCGCCGGCGGCAATCGCGCCGAAGCCGCACGGCGGCTCGGCATTTCGCGCAAAACGCTGGACCGCAAATGCGCGGCCTGGAATGTCTGACCGGCCAGGCCTTTCCAGCGAGACGGCCGCCCGGCCGACCACAGAGAAACCACCGGCCGGCACGGGAGTATCGGTGCGCGTCCGGCTGCTCGCCATCGCCCTGTTGCCGATCCTGATCATGCTGCCGGCTCTGGCGGCGCTGGGGCTGTTCTGGTGGACGACGCAATTCGATCATTTGCTGATAACCAAGGTCACCGGCGACCTCACGATTGCGCGGCAATATCTCAACCGCATCATGGAACGCGACGACGAGCATCTGCTGGCGATCGGTCAATCTGCGACCTTCGATGATATTCTACGATCCGGATCGATCGACCGGCTGAACGCCTTCCTGGAATCCCAGCGGATCGAGCAGAAGCTCGACTTTCTCTATTTAGCCGATGGCAATGGACGTATCGTCGCCTCTGCGCCCGCCTTCACGCAGACCAGCGATCCACGCCGCTGGCCTGCCGTCGACAAAGCCCTTGCCGGCAGGACCTCGACGGCGATCGACCTCTTTCAGCCGCAAGACCTGGAAGAACTCTCGACTGCCCTGGCGCAACGCGCCCGCATTTCCCTGCTGAAGACGCCGGCCGCGACGCCTACCGACCGCGCGGCCGAAACGCGTGGCTTGGTGGTCCATACCGCAACGCCAATCCGCTTTCCCGATGCCCGCAGCGGTGCATTGGTCAGCGGCGAATTGCTGAACCAGAATTTGGACTTCATCGATACGATCAACGATCTGGTCTACAAGGCGGCGAGCCTGCC
The DNA here is from genome assembly GCA_035539075.1 of Terriglobia bacterium. Taxonomy (GTDB): domain Bacteria; phylum Pseudomonadota; class Alphaproteobacteria; order Dongiales; family Dongiaceae; genus Dongia_B. The sequence goes on along the minus strand of DATLJB010000162.1, from coordinate 9,656 downwards.
GGCGGGCAGCGAGGGAACGGCGACGCTTTTTCTCGATGACGTGCGCATCAGCACCAATGTGCGCTTGTTCGGCAACAAGCGGGCGTTGGGAACCCGGGTCTCCAGCGCAGTACGGCGGGCCGTCCTGGATGAGGGCCGCACCTGGCTCGACCGCGCCTTCGTCGTCAATGCCTGGTATATCTCGGCCTATGAGCCGATTGTCGACAGCCGCGGCCAAAGGGTCGGCATGCTGTATGTCGGGTTTCTGGAAAAGCCCTTCCATGACATGAAGATCACCACCGTCGCCGTGATGGTGACAGCGCTTATCCTGATCACTCTGGTGACGGTGCCGGTTTTCCTGCGCTGGATATCGCGCATTTTCCTTCCCCTGGAGCGCATGAATGAGACCATTGCCCAGGTCGAGTCAGGCGATCTCAGCGCCCGCACCGCCGAACGCGATAGCACCGACGAAATCGGACGCGTCGCGCGGCACCTCGATTCTCTGCTCGACCGGTTGCAGGAACGAGATCGCCAGCTACGCGAATGGGCACGCGTCCTGGACGACCGCGTCATGGAACGGACCCAAGAGTTGCAGGAAGCCAATAATCGCCTGGAGGCAACCCAGCAGCAATTGGTGATTTCGGAGAAACTCGCCGCCATCGGCGAGATCACCGCAGGTGTCGCGCATGAAATCAACAATCCGATCGCCGTCATCCAGGGCAATCTCGACGTCGCACGCGAGATTCTTGGCGCCGAGGCCGACGTCGCCAGGACGGAGTTCATGCTGATCGACCAGCAGGTCCATCGCATCAATATGATCGTCACCAAGCTGCTGCAATTCGCCCGGCCGGCGGAATTCGCCGGCTATCTCGACCGCATCGCGCCGGCCGACGTCGTGACCGATTGCCTCGTTCTCATCCAGCATCACCTCAACAAATCCGGCATTCAGGTAGTGCGCCAGGATCTTGCACGTCGCACCACGTCCATGAATCGCACCGAATTGCAGCAGGTCGTCGTCAATCTTCTGGTCAACGCGGTCCACGCCATGCCCCAGGGCGGCACGCTCACCCTGCGGACCGTTGACGCCGATGACGAAGGCCAGCCGGGTGTTATGATTGCTGTCGAGGATACCGGGATCGGCATCGCTCCGGATCGCCTCCACCGGATTTTTGACGCTTTCGTCACCTCCAAGCCGCAGCAGGGAACCGGGCTTGGCCTGTCGATCAGCTATGCCCTGGTGACCCGCGCCGGCGGCAAGCTTTCCGTCCGCAGCCAGCTCAATGAAGGTTCCGTCTTCACCATCTGGCTGCCGCAGCAAGCCGAAGAACAAGCCGAGGGCTCCGACATAGCTGTGCCCGGCAGCGTATCGGAGTCGTAGAGTCCAGCTGCACCGCAACGCCGGGAAGGTTATGATGCTCCATACTTGAGAAGTGGCATGACGGAAATGACAGCGGCAGATACTCTCTCAATCGGCATCGTCGGCTGCGGCTTGATTGGCGCAAGCTGGGCGGCGCTGGCCTCGGCTACCGGGCTGCCGGTACTGGCCTGGGACCCCTCAAGCGATGCGCGCGATTCCTTCCCTGCGCGGGTGGAGCATGCACGGAGCCAGCTTGCCGAACTCGGCATGCGCGGTGACGGCACGGTGCGCCTCACGGAAACGCTGGCGGATCTCGCCCGAAACAGCGACTGGATTCAAGAGAATGCACCGGAGCGGCTCGATCTGAAACTAGCCCTGCTCCATGAGATCGAAGCCGCCGCATCGGCTGGCACCGTCATCGCCAGCAGCACATCATCGCTTCTCTGGTCGGATCTGGCCGCCGCCCTGCAGCTCAAGGAGCGCTTCATCCTCGCCCATCCCTTCAACCCTCCGCACCTGATGCCGCTGGTCGAGATCTATGCCGATAACAAGGCGATGCGGGAAGCGGCCTCTTCCTTCTATCGCCGGCTCGGCCGCGTGCCGGTCTGCCTGAAACGCGAGGCACAGGGCCATATCGCCAACCGGCTGGCCTCGGCACTATGGCGTGAAGCCGTCAACATCGTCGCTTCCGGCATCGCCGATGTCGCAGATGTCGATCTCGCTTTGACCAACGGTCCCGGCCTGCGCTGGTCGGTCATCGGCGCCCATATGGCCTATCATCTCGGCGGCGGCGCCGGCGGTATCGCACATTATCTCGCCCATCTTGGCCCCAGCCAGGAGCGGCGCTGGGCCGATCTCGGCACACCGCAGCTGACGCCGGATGTCTGCCGCCTGCTTACCGAAGGCATTGCTGCGGAGGCGGCCGGCAGGTCAATCACGGAGCTTGAACAAGAGCGCGACAGGGCGCTGATCGCGGCGCTGAAATTGCGCCAGGCGAAACCGCTTTCCTGAGGTGACAGCTTGCCTCCACGCATCTTCCTCATTCATGCCCTGGCGGAATCCGTCGCGCCGATTCACACGTCTTTCCGGCATTACTGGCCGGAAGCGTTACCCTTTGATCTTCTCGATACCTCGCTGTCCACTGATCTCGCAGCGGCCGGGCAGTTGGCACCCGCTATCTGCGCGCGATTCCTGGCTTTGGGCCGATATGCGGCCGCGGCGGAAGGCGCCGGCGGCAGGACCGCCGCCGTCCTCTTCACCTGTTCAGCTTTCGGACCCGCCATCGAGGCAGTCAAGGCCGACCTCTCCATTCCCGTCTTGAAGCCGAACGAGGCCGCCTTCGCGGCTGCGCTCAAGCGCGGTTCGCGGATCGGCCTCCTCGTCACCTTCGAGCCGTCACTGGCGCCGCTCGGCGCGGAATTGCGTGACATGGCCGCGCGCGCCGGCCAGCCGATCGATCTGCAGGCGGCGGTGGTTCCCGACGCGCTGGCGGCCCTCAAGGCGGGCGACGGAGAGCGGCACGACCGGCTGATCTCCGAGGCCGCAAGCCGTCTGCCCGATGTCGATGCCCTGATCCTGGGGCAATTTTCGATGGCGCGCGCCGCCGCGATCGTGACACCTTCCTGTACCTGCCCGGTCTTTACCACGCCCGATACGGCGGTACTGGCCTTGAAGGATTTGGTGGTCGGCGAGGCCGCATTGCGGTCACGATCGGACCGCGAATAGGGAGAAAAGAATGCGTAAGGCGACCAGTTCCAGTGCACTCAAGATCCAGGCCGTTCTCGGCAGCGAGTTTGAGGTGCTGGAATTCTCGGAAAGTACGCGCACTGCGGAAGAAGCTGCCACTGCGATTGGTTGCAGCGTCGCGCAGATCGCCAAATCGCTGCTGTTCCGCGCCGCCGAGAGCGATAGACCGGTTCTGGTGGTAGCCTCCGGCACCAATCGCGTCGATGAAAAGAAGGTGGCAGCCCTGATCGGCGAAGGTATCGCGCGCGCGGATGCGGATTTTGTGCGCGCGAAGACCGGCTTTGCGATCGGTGGGGTCCCGCCGGTAGGGCATCTCGAATCGCCGATCATCCTGATCGATGCGGATATCGACCGTTTCGACATCATCTGGGCGGCGGCGGGAACGCCGAATGCCGTCTTTAAGCTGACGCCGGCGCAACTGCGCACGCTGACCCAGGGACAAGTTGCCGACGTCGCCAAGCGCTGACGACGTCCGGCATCTCTTCCTCTTGCGGCGCCCCAGGTGCTGCGTGATCAGCTCCTCAATCGCGCTCCCTTGGCATCATAAGCGGGCTCTTTGAGGATGATGGCGCGCTGCGGTATGCCAATGACATCCACCGTCAATTCCGGCCGGGTTTGCGCCACATCCTTATTCACATAGGCGAGAGCAAGGCTCTTGCCGACATGGTGGCCATAGGCCCCCGAGGTGACATAGCCGACGAGCTTGCCGCCTTGCTTGATCGGCTCGAAGCCGGTCGCATCGGCATCGACCGTGTCGATTGCCAGGGTGACGAGGACCTTGTCGGCGCCCTGTTCCCGTTCTTTCAGGGCGGCGGCGCGGCCGATGAAATCGCCTTTATCGAAAGCGATGTGATGGCGCAGCGACGACATCTCGGCGGTATAGGACTGGGTGAACTCGGTCGACCAGATGCCATAGCTCTTTTCCAGCCGCAAGCTGTCGAGGGCGCGGTTGCCGATGGACTTGAGGCCGAGATCGGTGCCCGCCTCGACCAGGGCGCCATAGAGCGCGCGTTGCTGGCTTGCCGGCACATTGATCTCGTAGCCAAGCTCGCCGGTCAAAGAAAGGCGCGCAACGACCGCCTTTGCAAGTCCGACTTCCATCTCCGCGCAGGCAAGGAAGGGAAAGGCCGCATTGGAAATGTCGCGCTGGACCAGACGCTCCATGATGCGGCGCGAATTCGGGCCAGACATGGCGAATCCCATCCAGTCGTCGGAGAGATTGCGTAAGGTGACACCGGAGGCCGGCATGTGCTCGGCAAACCAGCGCATGTGCCAGGTCTGCAGATAATAGGAGCCGATCAGCCAGAAACGGTCCTCCGCGAGCCGGCTGACGGTGAGATCTCCCATCAGCTTGCCGGAATGACCCAGCATCGGTGCCAGACGCACGCGCCCGACCGAGGGCAGCTTGGCCGCCAGCAGATGATCGAGCCAGGCCACGGCACCCTCGCCGCTCACTTCGTAGCGCGCATAGACCGTGCTCTCGAAGATACCGGCGGCTTCGCGTACCGCCTTCACCTCGGCGGCCACGAAATCATGGGCATTCGACCGCCGCAATGTCGGCCTTTCCACAAAATCCGGCTTACCGGTCGCGAAATATTGCGGCGTTTCCATGCCCCAGGTGACGCCATAGACAGCCCCTTCCGCCTTCAGCGCATCATAGCAGGGCGAAGCCTTCAGTGGCCGGCCAGCCGGCAGTTCCTCGTTGGGATAGGAGATGACGAAGCGCCGGGCATAGAACTGTCCGGTCATCGCCTTCAGATAGGCATCGCCGGACGCAAAGCTGCCATAGCGGGCGACATCCATGCCGAAGATGTCATAGCCGGGCTCGCCGTGGATCATCCAGTTCGCGAGCGTCAGTCCGATCGCCCCGCCTTGCGAGAAGCCGCCCATGCAGCCACAGGCAACCCAGTAGTTCTTCAGGCCCGGCACCGGTCCCACCAGTGGGTTGCCGTCCGGCGTGAAGGTGAAGGCGCCATTGACCCATTTGCGGATGCCGACATTCTGCAGGCTGGGGAAACGTTCGAAGCCGATCGCCAGTTCCGGTGAGATGCGATCGATATCCGGCGGCAGCAGATCCATGCCGAAATCCCAATCGGCGCCTTCCGGCTTCCAATGGCGCGGATCGCGTTCATAGACGCCGAGCAGAACGCCTTTGCGCTCCTGCTGCAGATAGGTGAATCCCTCAAGATCGGTAATGGCGGCGATCTCGCGGTCCATGGCGACGATCTCCGGCACGTCCTCGGTGATGAGATAGTGATGCTGCATCGGCGTCACCGGCAGATTGATGCCGACCATCTGCCCGACCTTGCGCGCCCAGAGGCCGGCCGCATTGATCACGTGCTCCGCCGTGATCGTGCCCTGCTCCGTCACCACCGACCAGTGGCCGTTCGGCAGTTGATGCAATTCCATCACTCGGTTGCGCAGAATGATCTCGGCCCCACGTTTACGTGCCGCACCGGCATAGGCATGGGTGGTGCCATGTGGGTCCATGTAGCCTTCATGGGCATCATAGAGGCCGCCTTGCAGGCCAGCCACGTCGACGATCGGGCAAAGCTCCTTGATCTCCTCTGGCGTAACCAGGCGAGTTTCCATTTCCATGGTCTCGTACATCGAACGTTCGGCCTTCAGCATTTCCCAGCGCTCGGGGGTTGCCGCCAGGCTGATGCCGCCGGTCATATGCATGCCGACGCTCTGTCCGCTCTCCCGCTCGATCTCCTCATAGAGGCGGATCGTGTAGCCCTGCAGGGCGGCGATATTGGGATCGTCATTGAGGGCATGGAAGCCGGCAGCCGCATGCCAGGTCGATCCTGCCGTCAGTTCCGCACGCTCGATCAACGCCACATCGGTCCAGCCGAATTTACTGAGGTGATAGAGAATGCTGCTGCCAACAATGCCACCGCCGATGATGACGACCCGATAATGCGATTTCATCCCACTCACCATTCCGTTCAGAACCGGGCTTTCGCTCACCCGTAAAATATAAAGACCGTAAAGTTTAAAGACCGGGCCGCCCTAACGGGCCTTTTCCAGCCAATGCCAGAGCGCCGTCGCTGCCGGTCGTTCGACATGCAGCCTCCAGCCTGTCTCAAGCCGCTTCAGCGCCACCTTGATGCCGGCAAACAGCGTCATCGCCGATTCTTCCGCCGGCTTTTCCAGGGAATCATAATCGTAGGCGCTCCCCAGCCGCATGATATTCGCAGCACTCCTGCCCAGGATGTCGAACAGCAGATAGCCGTCGCTGACATCGGTGACAGCGATGCCATCCGACCAGCCGAAGGAGGGCTGAGCCTCTCCCGCGGACGCGCCATCGCCGACATATAATAGTCGGTCCGGCGCCAGGCGCAGCGCATAACGTTGCGCACCGCAGATATCGCGAGGACCGAGACAGCGCTCCAGCCCCTGTGCCGTAAGAAAGGCGCCGAGATTGCCGCTCACCAGGCAGATCGGGCCAGCCGATCGAACGGCCGAAATCCAAAGGTCCGGCCGCTCGATGCGAGACTGCTGCCATTCGGGAACCGGCGACCAGAAGCGACCACGATCAAACATTGAGGCGCGCTCCTTCCGGATCGAGGAAGCAGGTTGAGACGATCTTCCCTGCCCGCTTCTGCCCCAAATGTTCAAAGCTCACGTCCTCACCCAGACGCGACAAGCCGTTCTCGATCAGGCCGAGGGCGATGGGGTGTCCGAGAACCGGGCTGAAATAGCTGCTGGTGACGTAGCCGAGGCTGCGCTTGCGGCCGTCCTTCACCTCAATCGCATGCGCGCCGGTTGGCAGCTTTTCGCGGCCGGTGACGGCAATGCCGACCAGTTGCTTGCGACCCGCCGCCTGCGCCGCCGGGGTGAAGAGCGAACGATCGCCGACATAGGAATCCCGACGCTTGTTGCGGGGGCCGCTCATGCCGAGATCATGGGGCATGGTTTCGCCATCGGTATCCTGGCCGACATAAATGTAACCCTTCTCCGCGCGGAGAATATTGAGCGCCTCGATGCCCAAGGGGACCGCGCCGGCTGCGCGAGCGCGGTCCCAGAGCGTCTCGGCAAGTCCGGCCGGCACGGAGATCTCGTAGCTTCTCTCGCCGGTGAAGCTGACCCGGGCGATGCGGGCGGGACGACCGGCGAAGAGGCCGGAAACCGCCGCCATATGCGGCAGCTTTCCATCATCAAGATCAATGCCGAGATCGAGTTCCGCCATGACGCGCTTCGCCTGCGGCCCGGAAATGGCGATGGTCGCCCAATGTGGCGTCGCATCGTGAATGAAGACGCTCTTCAGATCGAAATGGTCCTGGCGCCAGGCTTCGAGCTGTCCGACCATGGCAGCGACATGGCTGCTGGAACAGGAGACGACGAAATGCTCGGGCGCCAGCCGCAGCACCACGCCGTCATCGGCGACCAGGCCGGTTTCACTGAGGCTGAGGCCGTAACGCAGGCGGCCCGGCTTCAGGCTCGACATCGGCGTGTAATAGACGAAATCCAGCAGGTCTGCCGCTGCGGGACCGAGCACCTCGATCTTGCCGAGCGAAGAGGCATCGAAAACCACCACCTTGTTGCGGGCGGCGAGACATTCCCGCGTCACGGCTGAACTGTCAGCACCATACCAGGCCGGGCGCAGACTGCCGCCATAGTCGCGAAACTGTGCGCCTTCGCGCCGATGCGCATTCTCAGCCGGCAAGCGGCGAATGGGTGCCTGCTGCTCGCCACGTTCAGTCCCGGCGATGCTCGCCATGGAGACGGGCACGTAAGGCGGACGGAAGGTCGTGACGCCGATCGCGGCGATATCCCGGCCGGTCTGCGCGGCGAGCACGGCAAGGCCGTTGATATTCGAGGTCTTGCCCTGATCCGTCGCCATGCCGAGGGTGGTGTAGCGCTTGAGATGTTCGACGGCGACGAAGTTTTCCCCCGCCGCCAGGGCAATGTCCTTGGTGGTCACGTCATTTTGCAGATCGACCCAGATGCGCGCCTTGGACCTGTCGTCGGTCGATGCCGATTGCGGCGCCTGCGGTGTCGCCGTCCAGCAAGCGGCTTCAACCGCTGTCCGCGGGGCATGCGCCGTCGCGCCGCCGACACTCGAACTGGCTTGCTGCAGAATCCGGTCGAGGGCCCAGATACCGCCCGCGGCACCGATAACGGAAATACCGGGCAAATCCACACCCGGCAGAAAGGCGGCGGCCTCCGGATTCCACAGCGGCTTTCCCTTGGCATGGCAATAGAGATGCAGGCTGGGCGTCCAGCCGCCCGACTGCGCGACCAGATCGGCGGAGAGCGTGATCCCGTTGCTCAGGCGTACCCCCTCAACGACATCCTTCCCCAGGACCGTCTCGATCGTCACGCCGGCATGCACCACGATGCCCGTTGCGCGCGCCGCATTATGCCTGGGCGATGATGCGCCGGAATCCGTGCGCGAATCGATGACGCAGACCTTGCTGCCCGCTTCCCGCAAGGCCGAAGCCAGCTCGTAAGCGGAATCGTTATTCGTGGCGACGATCGCCTCCGCACCCGGCCGCACGGCATAGCGGCACAGATAAGTGAGCGCCGCGCCGGCCAGCATCACACCGGGACGGTCGTTGTTGCCGAAAAGCAAGGGGCGTTCGATTGCCCCGGCGGCGATGACGATCTGTTTTGCCCGCACCAGGCGGATGCGTTCGCCGTTGCCGCTGCTGGCGACGCCTTTCTCCACAACCAGCACCGACAGGTGATCGTAAAGTCCGACGGCCGTCGAGCGCTTGAGGATTTGCGCGCCGCCGGCGATCAACTCCCGCTCGCTGGCGACAATCCAGTCCTTTGCGGCCACGCCGTCGATCTCCGCCGCACGCGATAGCAGCGAGCCGCCGAGTTGCGTTCCCTCATCGATCAGCAGGACGCGCCGGCCCTGACGAAGGCCGGACAGGGCCGCCGTCAATCCCGCCGGCCCCGCGCCGATGACGCAAAGATCGGTATGCTGGTGATAATGCGCGGCACCCGTCGCACGGGCTGCCGGATCGAGCCGGCCGAGCCCGGCCATGGCCCGGATGCGATCCTCGTAGAGGCGCCAGTTCGGCCACATGAAGGTCTTGTAATAGAAAGCGGCCGGAATGAAGCTGGCGAAAAGATCGAGGAAAGCCAGGCGATCCTTCTGCGCCGTGCCGCTTGCATGGATCGACTTGAGCGCCATGCCGGCCGCCAAAGGTTCCAGTGTCGCGCGGGCATTGGGATCGTGCTGCGGCCCGTGACGCAGGTCCAGGATCGCATTCGGCTCCTCGGCGCCGGCCGAGAAGATGCCGCGCGGACGGTGGTATTTGAAACTGCGCCCGACAATCTGCACGCCATTGGCCAGCAGGGCCGAAGCCAGTGTATCGCCGGCAAAGCCGCTATAGGCGGTGCCGTCGAAGGTAAAATCGAGTCGTTGCGCGCGGTCGATCTCTCCGCCTTGGGGCAATCGCATCGGGCCGGTCATGATGCCATCGGCCCCGATCTTGTCACCTCATGCGTCGCGGTATTTCGCTCGAGCTCGAACCAGCGGCCGCAGCCGGCGCTATGTATCCACAGTTCCTTGGCGTCACCCTTGGCATTGGTCCGGAAATAGAGATACTGCGCCCAT
>DATLJB010000161.1:0-31023 GCA_035539075.1 Terriglobia bacterium | reverse complement strand
CCGCAGTTTCCGGGAGTTCTCGTTCATGAAGACCCAGTACAGGGCCGTCGTCATTGGTGGCGGCGTGGTTGGCGTCAGCGTTCTCTATCATCTCGCCAAGCTCGGCTGGTCGGACATTGCTTTGCTGGAGCGGTCGGAACTGACTTCCGGATCGACCTGGCATGCCGCCGGCGGCATGCACACGATCAATGGCGATACGAATATGTCGTATCTGCAATCATATACCGTGAAGATCTACGAGGAACTGGAGCGCGAGAGCGGCCAATCCTGCGGCATTCACCGGGTCGGCTGCCTCTATGTTGCCGCCAATGAGCAATGCAACGATTATTTCAAGATGGAACGCGCCCGGGCGCGGCATCTCGGTCTCGATCTCGAATTCGTCTCGATGGATGAGGTCAGGAAGATCAATCCGCTGATCGACACCAAGCATTTCATCTCGGCCCTTTATGATCCCAATGACGGCCATGTCGACCCCAGCTCCGTCACCAATGCCTATGCCAAGGCGGCGCGCAACAAGGGCGCCGAGATCTACCGCAACACGCCGGTCGTCGAACTGATTGCGACGCCTGCCGGCGGCTGGAAGGTGGTGACGCCGGAGGCGACCATCGAGGCCGAGGTCGTCATCAATTGCGCCGGCCTGTGGGGCCGCGAAGTCGGTGCCCAGGTCGGAGTCAACCTGCCGATCATGCCGATGGAGCACATGTATGTCGTCACCAACGACATTCCGGAGGTCACGGCGCTTACACGCGAAATTCCCATGACCATCGATTTCGACGGCGAGAGCTATCTGCGCCAGGAAGGCAAGGGGCTGCTGATCGGTACCTATGAGAAGGATGCGCGCCACTGGGCAGTTGATGGCACGCCGCTGAATTTCGGCCATGAACTGCTGGAAAACGATCTTGACCGGATCACCGATGCCATGGCGGTCGCGATGGAGCGCTATCCCTGCCTGGTCGAAGGCGGTATCAAGCGCATCATCAACGGGCCGATGATCTTCGCCCCCGACGGCAACCCGATCATCGGCCCGGTGCGCGGGTTGAAGAACTATTTCGTCGCCACCGGCGTCATGGCCGGTTTCAGCCAGGCCGGCGGTGTCGGTCTGGCTGTCGCCCAGTGGGTAACGGAAGGCGAGCCTGGCATGGATGTCTTCGCCATGGACGTGGCCCGCTTCGGCGATCATGTGAACAAGAGCTATGTGCTGGAAAAGACGATGGAGAATTATCGCCGTCGCTTCACCATCACCTGCCCGAACGAGGAATTGCCCGGCGCTCGCCCGCTGAAGACCAGCCCGGTCTACGACGCCTATAAGGCGGCCGGCGCCGTCTTCGGCGCCACCAATGGCTGGGAATATCCGCTGTGGTTCGCGCCCAAGGGTGTCGAGCCGGTCGAGAAGCCGAGTTTCCGCCGCTCCAACGCCTTCCCGCATGTGGCTGCCGAATGCAAGGCGGTGCGCGAGCAGGTCGGCCTGTTCGAGACCTCGAGCTATGCCAAGTTCGAGGTGAGCGGGGCGGGAGCCGCCGCCTTCCTCGATAGGCTCGTTACCAACAAGCTGCCCTCGAAAGATGGCCGCGCGGTTCTCTGCCCGCTGCTGACGCCAAAAGGGCAGGTGCTCGGCGATCTCACGGTGACACGTCTGTCGCCGCAGCGCTATCTGCTGATCGGCTCGCCCACCGCGAGCGAATTCTATATGCGCTGGTTTCAGGCGCATCTGCCGGCAGATGGCAATGCCACTGTGCGCGACGTGACGGGCGACTGGATGGGTTTCTCACTGACCGGTCCCAAGGCGCGCGATGTGCTGGCGCAGCTGACGCGGGAAGACGTCTCGCATGCGGGCTTCCCCTTCCTGTCGGCACGGCAGATGCGGGTGGGCCTTGCCGATGCGCTGGTGATCCGTGTTTCCTTCACCGGCGAGCTCGGCTTCGAGATCTACTGCGCTCCGCAGGCGCAGCGCCATATCCTCGACCGCCTGGTGGCGGCCGGGGCGGGTCACGGCCTTCGGCTCTGCGGCGTCCGGGCACTCAATTCGCTGCGCCTGGAGAAGGGGTATGGCTCCTGGGGCCGCGAATTCAGCATCGACTACAATGCGGCGGAAGCCGGCATTGAAAAAGTCGTCAAGCTTGACAAGGGCGACTTCATCGGCCGCGCCGCGGCTGAAGCGGCGCTCAAGGCCGGCGCCAAGCGCAAGCTTGCCATTATGACGGTCGAGGTCAGCGATACAGACCCCATCGGCAACGAACCGGTGCTGCAGAGCGGCAAGGTGATCGGCCGCCTCACTTCCGCCGGTTATGGCCATACCATCGGCAAGGCGGTGGCACTGGCTTACCTGCCGGCGGAAATCGTCAAGGCCGCAGGCAAGGTGGAGATCGAGGTTCTGGGCGAGATGCGTCCGGCGCAGATCCTGGCCGAACCGCCATATGATCCCAGCGGTGCCCGCATGCGGGCATAGAGGTCAGGGATGTGGAAGGGTCGCGTCGAGCGGCCCGTCCTTTTCGTATCGCGTCTAGCTTTGAAGCGCTCGCTTGATCGCATTGATCGCTGCGAGAGCCTGGCGGGTGCTGGCGGGGTTGCTGAATTCCGGCCAACTCGATAACTTGACGGCTACGAAATTCGTGTCCGGATCGATATAGATCATCTGCCCGAAGACGCCGCGCGCCATATAGGCGCGTTGCGCGACATTCTCGATCCAGAACTGGTTCTTATAGGCGCCCTTGGGCAATACGGCGCGATAATCGCCCTGGAACTTGTCGTGATCGCCCTTGCGGGTTGCGGCGATCCAATCATAAGGAACGATCTGGCGGCCATTGGCCATGCCATGATTGGCATGCAACAGGCCGAAGCGCGCATAGTCGCGCAAGGTGGCATTGAAACCGCCATCGGCGAGCGCATAGCCGGCCCGGTCGACGGTGAAATAGGCATCTTCCTCGGCGCCGATCGGCGCCCATATCTCGCGGCTGACGAGATCGGCAAGGCGCTCGCCGCTTGCCCGTTCCAGGATGAAAGCCAGGACATCGGTCTCGATGGAGCGGTAACGGAAACGGCTGCCGTGGCCGCATTCTTGTCGCGTGAGTCCAAGGATCAGGTCCCACATTGTCTTCGGCCAGCCGGGCCGGCCTCCGTTCTTCCAGCCGCAGGCGACGTCGGCCTTGGCGATATCGGAATCGGGATTGGTATATTCCTCGTCAAAGGCGACGCCGCTGGTCATGTCGAGCACATCCTGCACCAGTGCGCCCCGATAGGCGGTGGCTTCCAGTTCAGGCAGGTAGGCCGTGACCGGCGCCCGCGGATCGAGCTGACCGCGGCCGGCAAGGATACCAGCCACCGTTCCGGTGACCGATTTCGCGACTGACTGGGAGAGGTGCTGGGTCCGCTCCGTCATCCCGTTCATATAGCGTTCGGCGATGATCCGGCCCCGGTGCAGCACGATGAAGCCGTCGGTATAGCTCTCTTCCAGGAAGGCGCCCACGGTCGTTCGCACGCCGTCGCTGGCGAAGGCGATGTCATCGATGGCATGAAGTTCGCGGGGCAGGGCGGTTGCCTGCTCCTGCCCGCGTCGCACCGCCACTGTCGGCACGAATTCCCGCACATGCTGGAAGCTCCAGCGGTTCCAAGGTGCGCGGTCCCAATCCTCCGGCGGTATCATCCGCCTGGAGAATTCCTGTGTGCCGATCTTCTCGTTGGTCATGCTGCTCCCCCCAGCCTTGACTGTACGGTTCCCGGTCGGCCTGATGCTCAGCCGGCCTGATGGTCAGTCGGCCGAGGCGCGCAGGCTGGTGAGAACCGATTGGACGCCGACCATACCGCGAAACTGCATGGCGATGTGATCGCAAGTCGCACAATCCAGACCTGCGACCTGGATATCGATCACGGCTTCGGCGGCCTGTCCGGGATGTTCGCTGGCAAGTGCCTGGCTATAGAATTTGCTGGGCCAGAGCCCCCGCTTGGCAAAGGGCTCCAGCAGCCGGGACAGCAGGCCGGCATCGAGATCGGCGCGCACCGAGAAGCACTGCACATCGGCGGCAGTGGCGCGAGGGACGGCGAAGGGGGTATGGCCCGGCGATCGGTCGCGGGCGGAAGGTTCAGCCGAAACGGCTTTCAACGAAGACATGATCAACAGCTCTCTTTTCTGCAACAAGGCGCGGCATAACGACCGGACGTCCGAGGACGGTCCGGTTGCTAATTCGCGTCAGGCGCGCCAGGAGAAGCTTGTTGATCATGCGACGAGGCTAACCGCTGGAGGCGGCCCGCGTCAATTGCCGCAACTGGGCATAATGGCCGCAGGGCGGGCCAGGCCGGGAACCCACCGGAACCTGACGATGCGCCTCAACTCTTTGGCATAGCAGGAGAAATTTCCCCGAGGCTTGACCTTTGATCGGCCGGCAGGCAGCTTCATTGCCAGGGCGTAAAGGACGGGGCGAGTCGTGTTAGCCGAAGCGCGGCAGAATTTCATTCTCAAGCGACTGGACCAGGAAGGATCGGTATCGATTGCCGATCTCGCGCGTACCCTGGGGGCCTCGCGGGAAACCATCCGTCGCGACCTGAAGCAATTGGCGACCAGGGAACTGCTGCGGCAGACCCATGGCGGCGCCGTGGTGATGGCGGCCAATGAGCCGGATATCGCCGACCGCCTGGTGGTCAACAGCCGGGAGAAGGAGGCGATCGGCCGGCGCGCGGCGCTGCTGGTGCCGGACGGTGCCAGCCTGGTCATCGATTCCGGCAGCACGACCTGGCCGCTGGTCGAAGCCCTGGACGAGCGGCGCTCTCTTACCGTCTATACCAACAGCCTGCGCGTCGCCCAGCGGCTCTGGCGGCGCAACAACAACCGTATCTATCTTCTCGGCGGTGAGATCCAGCCCTATGAGGATATGACCGGCGGCTGGGACGCGACGCGCATGCTGGAGCGCTATCACGCCGATCTCGCTTTCATCAGCGTCAATGGTCTTTGCGCCGCAAGCGATCCACGCGAGAGCGGTGCGCAGAGCAATGTTCTCGGCGGTGTGCAAGGGGGCATTGTTCTCAGCGACTATCATCGCGATATTGCGGAATTGCACGGCCGCATGATTCTGGCGGCGGATCGCCCGGTCCTCCTCTGCGATCACAGCAAGATCGGCCGCATGCAGCCTTTCCCAGTCGAACATGCCGGGCGCCTGACCTGCCTGATCACCGATCGCGAACCGGAGGGCGACCTCGTCCGCTCCCTGCAGCTGCAGAACACCGATTATCTCGTGGCGAACAGGGGCTGATATCGATGCGGCAGCTGACAATGGTGACGCTTCCGGTGGCCGCCTGGATTCTGTGTTCATGCACCGCGCCTTCACAACCAGACAAATCCGGCCTGCAGCAGGCCGAGCAGGCTGCGAAGATTGCGGCCGAAGACGAGGCGATGAAGAAGAACGCGCCGATGGAACTGGTGCCTTCGAAGCCGGCGGTCATGCCTGCGCGGTCGGACAAGACCAAGCCGTTGGCTGTGCCATCGACCGTTGCCATCGCTGCTCCGGTTAAGGCGGGGAATACTTCGCCGGCCTCGCCTGGGAAGGCGGATCTCATCGCCGCGGTGAAGCCGATTGCCGCCGGACCGATTGCCGCCGAGCCGATGAAGACGGGGCCGATGGAGGCGGGGCCGGGCGCGGCCAAGCCCGGTGCCGCCAAGCCGGTCGTCGCCGCGGCACCGGCAAGCGGGGACGGTGGCGTGGCGGTTGCGACTGAATTGCCGGTAAACGGCACGGCGATCCATCTGGCGAGCTATCGCGAGATCGGGTCGGCGCAGCGCGGCTGGCAAATTCTCACCCAGCACTATCGTGAATTGTTGCCGCTGAAGCCGCTTTATGTCGCCGTCGATCTGCCGGGCAAGGGGCATGTGCTCCGGCTCTACGGCACGGACGCAGATGCAACCGCCCTGCAAGAGATATGCAGGACCATGCATACGGACGGCGCCTATTGCGCAGCCAATATCGCGTTTTGATATAAGGCTTTCCGGGGTGCCAGCCGTCTTGCGGCTGACCCGTCGTCATCTGGCCGTCAGACGCCCGACGCTTCGGAGAATTCGCGGGTCCGCAGGCTGATCCGGCGGATGATTTCGGCAACCGGCGAATTCGCATTGGCGACGCCGCTGGCACCGGCTTCGATCAGGGCTTTTTCAGCATCCAGCAGTGCTGAAACCAGGGTCTCGTCCTGCTGGGTCGCCGGCTGCGCCTTCGCTTCGGCGACCGGCTCGGGGGCGACGACCGCGTCGACGAGGGCCTCGTTGGCGACAATTTCGTCCGCATCGGTGACGAATTCCCGATGGCCGTTCAGCGAGATCTCATCCAGGTCTTCCGGCATATCCTCGGCCGCCGCGGCGATATCGCTGCTCTCCGCTTCGAGATCCTCATCAACGGCATCGATCATTTCCGCACTGCTATCGGCTTCGCTGGAACCGGTAGTGTCGTCGAAAGCAGCCATTGAAGCGGAGGTATCTTCCTGGGTTTCGGCCATCACCTCTTCGAGGGGAGCTTCCGTCGTCTCAGCGATATCCGCTGCTGCGGCCAGTTCCACCGCAGGCGATGCAGCATCTTCCTCGGCAAGCTCTTCCAGTTCTTCTTGATCGCCAAGGGCCACGGTCTCGACTTCCGCATCCGCTGCAGGCTCGGCCACCGGCTCGGCTGCGGCGTCCTGAGCCGCTGCTTCGGCAGGCGCATTCTCCTTGGCTGGTGCCGGCAGAGACGACGCGGGCGTCGTTGGCTGCGTTTCATGCGTATCGTGCACGGTGCTTTCGAGACGCTGTACCACGGCCTGCAAGGCGCTCGGCGCTTCGCGCCCCTCGATCACATTCAGCAGGGTCAAAACCATGCTGCGCAGCTGCTCGTTCTGCGCCTGCAGCATGTTGAGGCGGGCGAGGGCGGCTTCATAGAGGGACTTGGTCTGGTTCTCGGCCACGCGCGCAGCGTCGCATTCCAGGCGCAGCGACATCGCCGCGTCCTGCAACCGCTTCATCTCCGTCTGCTGACGCGCCAGTGAACCTTCGACGATGGTGACGACGTCGTTCAGACGCAGGCCATATTTGCGCTGGTCGTCGGCGTTCAAGCGCAGCTTCTCCTGTGCTGCCGCAACGCGAGCTTGTAGATCCTCGAGATCATCCATGGCTCAACCCGTACCCATCATCCAGCTGGCAGCGGCCGGGGCCTAATTCATCCACCCGAGCCTGTTAACTCTAGATCGTACCTTAAATTGCCATGGTTACCAGAGTCTTAATGATTAACGGCTTCGTCACCAGTAACGGACCGAGCCGGTATCGACATGGACAAAGGCCGCCCGCGGATAATAGCCGACGCCGCCCAGGCGCAGGGATTTCGCGCAATCCCGAATCTGCCGGGGAGTGCGGTCGGCCAGCCGGATATCGATCGCCTGGCCAACCACATGCAGGCTGTTCGAGGCGGCGCCGCTGCGTTCCGAGGCAAGAATGGCATTGGTCTGCGGACTGCGATATCCGCAGACGACCTGGAACGGCTGCTTGCTGCCGCTGCGCCGATGCAAGTTGCTCAACAAGTCGAGCAGGTGGGTATCGATTGTCGTGACTTCGTCATTATGATGGTCGCGCAGAATGAAATTGATGTCCTTGAGTGCGCCGGTGTCGTATTGGCCATTTTCCCAGTAGGTGGCGTTAACCGCCTCGCCCGTATGCTCATTGCACAGCCGCAGGGTGCGGCTGCCAGCCGTCGGCATCGCCGCTTCGGCGAAGCGCGGCATTAGCGTCATGCTTGCCGCCCCAAGCCCCAATCCGAATAATCTGCGCCGCGTTATCAGCAGGCGACTTTCGTTGGAGGCAGATGGAGCAGCGAGACGTGGCGTCATACAGTTCATCCCCTGTGAAGCCCAAGGATGGGCCATTATCGACCGTCTGCCAAAAACATCACGCCGATAGCCACCAACACCCGGCTCGACCGAGCCAGGTCCCAATTCGATTGCTCTCGCGTGCCTGTTTCCCCCAGGCAGACCCTGTGTCGCCGCTGGCGACTGACAGAACTTGCCACAGCTCGGCATCCCGGAAAAGCAAAAATATCTTAAAATGGACGGTAATTTTCCTTGCCAATCAACGCGATGATCGGTCCGTTGCATTAACCTCTATTGCCAGGTTTTGACAGCGGCGCGGCACGGGCCCGCACTTGTCCTGCGTTGCAGCTCTGCCACCTCGGCACGCCGGCCATTCCGGCTCAGAGCTTGACCCTTCGGACCTTTGCCGCCACAACCGCGCAGGCCGCTTATGAACCGAAGACGGGACTACCGAATGCCGCGGCCGGAAGGAAGCGACGCACGTGCCCATTCTGCTTGGCCTCGATACCGGAGGCACCTATACCGATGCCGTTCTGTTTGATCCTGCCGCCGGCGTCCTCGCCACCGCCAAATCGCTGACCACCAAGCACGACTTGTCGATCGGACTCGGCGGTGCCATGGAAGCGGTGCTGCCGCATCTGCCGGCTGGGCATGCGGCCAGCAACATCGCCCTGGTGTCGATGTCGACCACGCTGGCGACCAATGCCATTGTTGAGAGCCACGGCGCGCCGATCTGCCTCATTCTGCTCGGTTATGATGCGAAGGCCCTGGAGCGCGCCGGCCTGCGCCAGGCTCTGGGCAACGATCCCGTCGTTTTTGCGACCGGCGGCCATAAGCCGGCCGGTGACGAGCAGGCGCCCTTGGATATCGAGGCCATCAGGGCCGCGGTCCTGCAGCACGCGCCGAAGGTCGCCGCCTTTGCCGTCAGCGGCTATTTTTCAGTACGCAACCCGGCACACGAAATCGCCGTGCGGCAGCTGATCCGCGAACTCACCGATAAGCCGGTCACCTGCGGCCACGAATTGACCTCGAAGCTGGATGCGCCGCGCCGCGCGCTGACGGCGGCGCTCAATGCCAGGCTCATTCCCCAGTTGCAGCAACTGATCCGCGCCGTTGCCGGGCTGCTCGGCAAGCATGGCATCAAGGCGCCGCTGATGGTGGTGAAGGGCGATGGGTCGCTGATCAGTGCCGAACTCGCCTTGACCTGTCCGGTGGAAACCATTCTGTCCGGTCCGGCCGCCAGCCTGGTCGGTGCCCGCTATCTCTGCGGGGAGGAGACGATCCTGGTCTCCGATATGGGCGGGACCACGACCGATATCGCCATGCTACGCGATGGCCGGCCGGTGCTGAACAAGGAAGGCGCCACCGTCGGCGGCTGGAAGACCATGGTGGAGGCGGTTGCCGTCCATACCTATGGCCTAGGCGGCGACAGCGAAATTCGCATCGACGACGCTGCCGGCTTCATCGCCGGGCCGCGCCGGGTGGTACCGCTCAGCCTGCTGGCGCAGCAATATCCGAAGACGCTGGATATCCTGAAGGCGCAATTGGCCGCCGACGAAATGATTCCCTATCGCGGCCAGTTCGCGCTGCGCCAGCGCCCCCTCGATGCCGGCGAGACCAGCCTGACCGAGGGGCAAAAGCAGGTCTGGGACGCGCTCGCCGACGGGCCGGTTGCCTTGGCCGATCTCCTGTTCAGCCCGGCGGCGGCGCGTAATCTGCAGCGTCTGGTGGATCGCGGCCTCGTCATCCCCAGCGGCCTGACGCCAAGCGACGCCGTCCACGTGCTGGAACATCAGGATCGCTGGTGCCGCGAGGCGGCGGTGATCGGTGCACAACTGTTCCTCCTGCGGGCACCCCAGGCCGGCTGGCAGGCGCCGGCTGATTACGAAACGCTCTGCCGGCAGATCGTCGAGCAGGTGGTGAAGCAATCCGGCGAAGTCATTCTCGATTCCGTTTTTGCTGAGACCATGGCGATCAGCCGTCGGGAGTGGAGTGGCCTTGGCAATGCGCTGGTCGGCCGGTCGTTGGCGCCGCGGGCACATCTCAATGGCGACGCGTCTTCATCGCTGATCGATGTGGCGATCGGTCTCAGCGTGCCGCTGGCAGGGATCGGTGCGCCGGTGCATAGCTATTATCCGGCCATTGCCGAACGGCTGCGGACGCGGCTCGTCATTCCGCGCCATGCCGAAGTATCGAACGCCGTCGGTGCGGTCGCTGGCGGCGTGATGCAGCAGGTCACGATCAGCATCACGGCACCGAAGGACGGGCTGTTCCGGGTCCATCTGCCCGACGGCAATCGCGACTTCCTGTCGTTGGAAACCGCGGCCGAACATGCGATCGAAATGGCCGAGGCAAGCGCGCTCGCCTTGGCCGAACGTGCCGGCGCGGTCGATATCCAGACCCGCCACGACCGCCGCGACAAGATTTTCGAGCAGCCCGGCGGTTTGCGCCTCTTCATTGAATCGGAGATCTCCGCCGCCGCATTCGGCCGCCCGGCATTGGCAGGTGATTGAGGCCACAGACAGCCTCGAATTCGCCAAGCCTACCGTGACAGTTGTGGCCGCATTGTCTATAGTCAACTTGCTGACGAGGCGGGATGACGCGTCACGGTAACATAAAGACAATGAGCAATTGAAATAGGACGATATCGACATGCGACAGCCGCATCCGCGATTTGCCATCCGCTTTGCTGCCGCCCTGCTGGCTTCGGCAATGATTATGCCGGCGGTGGCCCGGGCCGATGGCATGGCGGGGTTTCAGGCGTTTGAGCGGGGCGACTATGCCACTGCCTTGAAGGAATTCCAGGTCCTGGCGGATCAGGGCGTGCCGGCCGCGCAGGCGGCTCTTGGGCAGATGTACCTGCAGGGTCTCGGCGTGCCGCAGGACTATGCGACGGCCGCGAAATGGCTGACCCCGGCGGCCGCGCACGGCAATGCTGCGGCACAGGCCCAGCTCTCGACGCTCTATCTGCTCGGGCTCGGCGTCGCCAAGGACGAGAAGCAGGCTGCCTATTGGACCAAGCGCGCCGCCGATCATGGCGTCAAGCATTCGCAGGTCGAGATGGCCGCGATGTATTATAAGGGCGTCGGCGTGCCGCAGGATTTGGCGCAGGCCTATTTCTATGCCGACATCGCCGCCCGCGCTAATGACCCGTCGCAGGTCATGAGCGCGGATTCGCATTTGCCGGTGGATCCCAGCTTGGCCAAGGATATGCAGGATGCTGCCAGCATCCGCGATACGGTAGCGCAGCAATTGCCGCAGGCTCAGGTGCAACAGTTGAAGAACCAGGCAGACGCCTGGAAGCCGTCTTTGCAATAGCTGCGGCAATAATGCCGCCTGCCGGCCGGGCGGGGGCGAGGGGACGCGAACATGTCGTTCTTCGACGATGATGAGATGGTGTTCGTCCTCTTCGGCATCCTGATCGGCCTGTTCTTCCTGGTCGGCGTTCCGGTGATGGCCGTGGTCGCCTATCGACGCTCAGGCGAATACGGCCAACGCCTGGCAAGTCTGCAGGCGCGGATCGGAGTCTTGGAAGAGCAGCTGCGGCAGCAGATGCTGCCGCAGACCGTGCCGGCTCCTGCCACTTCGACGCCGATCTCCATAGCAGCAGCCGCAAAGCCGATTGACGTTCCAGAAGACGCCGATGCGGCGTTGCCGGCGGAGATGCCGGCGGTGGGGATATCCGGTGAGAGCCAGGCGCCACAGCAGGATGCGGCAGTTGCAAACGCCGCGGCGTCGAGCGAATTGGTGGCTCAGAAGCCCGCGCGCAGCGAGGCATTGAGCCTGGAACTGCTGTTTGGTGCGCGCGGGTTCGTCTGGATCGGCGGTCTTTCCATTGCCTTGGCCGGCGCTTTCTTCGTCAAATATTCGCTGGACCAGGGATTGCTGTCGCCCCTTCTGCGGATCGCCCTGGCGCTGCTTTTCGGTCTCGTCCTGCTGGTCGCGGGGGAATGGATGCGCGGCCGTTCCCGCTCCATCGCGCAGTCCCTCATCGCCGCCGGCTTTGCCGATCTCTTCGCCAGCCTGTTCGCCGCCCACGCGATCTATGACCTCATTCCGGCGGCCCTGGATTTCATTCTGCTCGGCGCGGTGACCGCTGGCGGTATTCTCGCCGCGCTGAGGCACGGACCCTTCGTTGGGCTGGTCGGCATGGCCGGCGGCTTTTTAACCCCGGCGCTGGTCAGCAGCAACGAGCCGCATCCCACGGCCTTGTTTGTTTTCCTCTTCCTCATTCTGGTCGGCGCCATGCTGCTCTGGCGCCGCCGACGATGGTGGTATGTGGCGGCGCTTGGCCTTGCCGGCAGCCTCCTGTGGGTTTGGCTGACCGTACAGCTTAACTGGATCGAGACCGACAATACGCGGCTCGGCGAGATTGAACTGCCGGTCTTCATTCTCGCCATCTCAGCCTTGTTGATCTGGACCTTCGATGGCCGGTTGGCGGTGTGGGGCAGGACCGGTCCGGGCGCTGCCCCTTTGACGCAGATCGAACGGCTGATCGATATCGCAGGCAACCTGCTTGCCGCCCTGATGTTTGCGGTCTGGCTGGCCAATGGCGGATACAGCCTGTTCGACTGGATGTTTCTGATCGGCTTGATGGTCGTGCATCTCTTCGCAGCGAGACGCTATCCCAGCCGCGAGTTGATCGGCTTCGGCATGGCGGCGCTGGTCCTCGCCACCCTGGCCGTCATGCCGCTGCAGACGCGATTTTTTGCCGGCGCCGTCCCCGCCGAACGCAGTGGCGATGTCATCGGATTGATGATTGCGCTTGGCGTCCTTCTGATCGCCGGCGGTTATGGCGTCAGCTTCGGGACAATACGTCCGGCGCGCTGGTCCGGCTTGTCGGTGCTGGCGAGCGCCGCCTTGTTTGCCATCGCCTATGTGGATTTCCGGCATCGGGAATTGCTGCTGTCCTGGCCGCTCATCTCCATCCTGTTGGCCGGGTTGCACCTGATTTTTGCCGAGCGGCTGTTCAACCGCCGCGGCAGCGACCTGCCTTACCGCGCAAGCTTTGCCCTGCATTGCCTGGCGGTGATCGGCTTCATTGCCGCGGCAATTCCGCTGCAGGTCGGCGCCGGCTGGGTTGCCGTGATCTGGGCTCTGATGTTGCCGCCGGTCATCTGGATCGGCGACCGGCTTCAGGAAATATGGCTGCGGCGCGTGGCCTGGGTGGCGACACCGGGGATTCTGATCGCCCTGCTGCTGTCAGGCTTCCCCGTCAGCGACAGGCCGATTCTCAATTGGCTCCTCTATGGCGTCGGCATACCCTTCCTTTGCTTCGTGGCGAGCGGATGGCTGCTGCGCCGGCCGGTTGGCCAGCCGGCGACAGCTTCACCGATGGCGACCCTCTCGACGGCGGAGGATCGCGGCCTGCTGCTGCTGGTCGATCTGACGGCCTCGTTTCTGGGCTTCCTGCTGATCAGCCTGGAAGTACGGCAGTTCTTCCATGGCGCGCAGTTGGTCGCTGCCGACTTCTCGCTGACCGAAGTGGCAACCCTGGCCATCCTCTGGCTCGCTGCGGCGCATGTCATCATCCGCATCGCCTTGCAGCGGGATGAAGCGAAATTGATCTGGGCCGCCCTGCTGCTCTGTCTACTGGCGGCGGCGGCGGTGCTTTTCGGACCGTTGCTGTTCCTCAATCCGCTCTTCAACGAGATCGATATCGGCACCACGCCCATCTTCAATCGGGCGCTCTATGCCTATCTGGCGCCGGCCGTCGGTTGCCTGGTGCTGGCACACAATTTCGAGCGGGCCGGTTCCGCCGTCGGTACCGGCGACAGCGATCTTGCCGCTACCATTAGAATATCAAAGCCTGCGCTGGGCGCCGTCGCGATCGTGACCGGCTTTGTCGGCGTCTCGATCCTCAATCGTCAGTTTTTTACCGGGCCGATCGTGGCATGGCCCTCGGGCCTTTTCATCACTGATCTCAAAAGCGACGGTGAGCTCTACGGCTATTCGCTGGCCTGGCTCGGCTATGGGGCGGTACTCATCCTGCTGGCGATCACGACCGACAGCCGGCCGCTCCGTCACGCGGCGGCCGGCGTGATCCTGCTGGCGATCCTCAAGGTGTTCCTGATCGATGCCGCCGGACTGACCGGTCTCTACCGGGTCGCCTCATTCCTCGGCCTTGGCCTCTGCCTCATCGTGCTTGGCTATCTCTACCAGCGTTTCGTCCTGGTGCGGCGCGCCTGAAGAGGCGGCTCAGGCTTTTGTCCTGACGATGATGGCGCGGAAATCGTTCACATTGGTGCGGGTCGGGCCGGTGACGATCAGGTCGCCGATGCTGGAAAAGAAACCATAGCCGTCGTTATTGGCGAGGGCTTCCTTGCCGCTGACCTTGTTTGCCGCTGCGCGGGCAAGGCTGTCCGGCGACAGCAATGCGCCGGCATTGTCTTCCGTGCCGTCGATGCCGTCGGTATCGCCGGCCACCGCCGAGATGCCGGGATGACCATCGAGCGCGACCGCCAAGGCCAGGAGAAATTCGGCATTGCGGCCGCCGCGGCCATTGCCGCGTACGGTGACGGTGGTTTCGCCGCCGGAGATGATCACCGCAGGGGCCTGGGCCGGCTGGCCATGACGGGCGATCTGTCGCGCGATACCGGCATGAACCAGCGCGACATCGCGTGCTTCGCCTTCGAGATCGCCGAGAATGACCGGCGTCAAGCCCGCTTCGCGCGCGACCGCGGCAGCCGCATCTAATGCTGCCTGTGGCGTACCGATGATATGGCTCTCAACAGCGGCGAGACGATGATCGCCCGGCTTCGGCGTTTCGCAGGCCTCGCTTTCCAGGTGCCGTATTACGGCATCCGGCGCGTCGATGCCGTATTTGCGGATCACGGCCAGCGCCTCTTGGCGGGTCGAAGGATCGGCCACGGTCGGGCCGGAGGCAATCACCGAGGGATCATCACCGGGCACGTCGGAGATCATCAGGCTGACGACCTTGGCCGGATAGGCTGCCGCGGCCAGGCGGCCGCCCTTGATGGCGCTCAGATGCTTGCGCACACAGTTCATCTCGGCGATGTTGGCACCGGATTTCAGCAGCGCCTTATTGATCGCCTGCTTGTCGGCGAGGGTGAGGCCCTCGGCGGGAATCGCCATCAAGGCGGAACCGCCGCCGGAAATCAGGCACAGCACCAGATCGTCGGCGGTCAGCCCCTTGACCTTATCCAGGATGCGCCGCGCGGCCGCCTGGCCGGCCGCGTCAGGTACCGGATGCGAGGCTTCGACCACCTCGATACGGCTGCAGGGCAGGCCATGCTCGTAGCGGGTGATGACCAGGCCCTCGATCGCCCCCGACCAATGCGTTTCGACTGCCTTTGCCATGGCCGCCGCCGCCTTGCCGGCGCCGACGACGATGGTGCGGCCTTTGGGCGGCTGCGGCAGATAAGGCTGGAGGATTTTCAGCGGGTCCACGGCGGCTACCGCCGCGGCGAACATGCGCTGCAAGAGATCGCGATCGCTGGTCATGCTGTTCCCAGGTCCAAAACGGCTGTCACTTTAGGGACAGCAGCGAAAGCCGGTCAAGTTAGGCTGCGACACGCTTTGGCGGCTTGGCGGCGTCGGATTGGTCATCGGCTGCTCGCGGGGCGGGGCGGCCGAGGGGTTTTGCCAGCGTGATTCCCGCCAATACCCCGACGCCGCCGCCGATCTGCAAGGCGGTCAGGGTCTCGCCCAAGGTCAGCCAGGCCAGAACGGCAGAGGCGACCGGTGTCAGCAGCAGGGTCAGCGAGGAGAAGGCAGCGGAGAGATGCGCCATCGACCAGCCAATCAGGCCCTGGCCGATCACCTGGCTGGTGACGGCGACGCCGATGACGGCGCCCCAGCCTTTCCAGCTATGGGGCAGGAGGCCACTCTCGGTCACCCCGGCGATCGGCAGCAGGATGGTGCTGGCGATCACCGCATTCCAGAACATCATCTGCGAGACGCGCAGGGAATCGCGTGCCGCCTTCACGCCGCGAATATAGAAAGCATAGCAGACCGCCGCCAGCAGGCCGCAAGCGACGCCAAGCCCGTCGGTGAATTTGAAGGCGGTGGCGCCGCCCAGCACCAGGAAACCGACGCCGATCATGGCGATGGTCAAGCCAATGAGAAAGCGGGCCGAAAAGCGCTCGCCGAAGAACAGGAACCCCATTAGGGCGACCCAGACCGGGGCTGTGCAGCCGAGCAAAGTGGCAGCCGCGACGCTTATGTAATGCATGGACCAGTGCCAGGCGATCAGGTCCAGGGCGAGGAAAAAGCCGCTGACCCAGAGCGCCCACCAGGCGCGGCGCGAAATCGGCGGCAGGGCAGTCTCGGCCTGCCCCGTGCGGCGGTTTCCGGCGATCAGCAGGACCACGGCATAGATCGGCATCGACAGGAACATGCGATAGAAGCCGGTCGTGGTCGGGCCAACCTCGGAGAGTTTAACGTAAATGCCGGAAGCGGAGATCAGGACCGCGCCCAGGACCAACAACGGCAGGGCGAGGCGCTGCGCGGAATGGACGGGTGAGGGACGATGGGTCGGCATTGAAGTCTCGCCTGTCTCAAAAGCGCGTGAAGGGGCGATGACAGCCCATCCTGCTTAGTACTATGCTCCGGCAAGCCCGCGGTCACCCGTGGTTCCTTGCATGTCGAGCCAGAGGATGATGCATAGCGAGACCTTGCTGCAGCACAGCGACCCCGTGCCGTTTGAGTGCTTAAACCCGCAGGGCAAAGCGCCGCTGATCCTGTTTTGCGACCATGCCGGACGGGCCGTGCCGAAAGCCCTGAACGCTCTCGGGCTGGATACGGCCCATTTCGACAAGCATATCGCCTGGGATATCGGCATCGCTGAGCTGGGGCGAGGATTAAGCCGACTGCTCGACGCGCCGTTGCTGCTCAACCACTATTCGCGGCTGGTGATCGACTGCAATCGGCATCTCAAGGATCCGACCTCGATTCCGCAGATCAGCGACCGGGTGGATATTCCGGGCAATCGCGGGTTGACGGCCGAACAACGCGAGCAGCGCGCGGCGGAGATTTTCAATCCTTATCATGATGCGCTGGACCGGCTGATCGACGAACGGCTCGCAGCCGGTCAGCATCCGATCCTGCTGTCGCTGCACAGCTTCACTCCGGTCATGAACGACTTCGTGCGTCCCTGGCATATCGGCGTATTATGGAATCAGGATGGCCGCCTGCCGCTCCCCTTGATGCAGCGCCTGGCCGCTGAACCGGGTCTGGTTGTGGGTGACAACGAGCCCTATTCCGGGCGCGACGGCCATGGCTTCTCCATGCAGCACCACGCCGAAGCGCGCGGCCTTGCCCATGCCTTGATCGAGGTGCGGCAGGATCTGATCGCCGATGCCGCCGGTGTGGCGCGCTGGGTCGAGACCCTGCATCGGGTCTGCCATGACGTGCTGGCGGATGTCACCCTCTATCATCCACCGGCCGTCTCGCGGTAAAAACATCCCAGAGGTGATCCATGGACGATAAGACAAGAACCGAAATCGAAGCCGCCGCCTTCCGGCGCCTGGTCGAGCATCTGCGCGAGCGCACCGATGTCCAGAACATCGATCTGATGAATCTCGCCGGCTTCTGCCGCAACTGCCTGTCGAAATGGTACCGTGCCGCTGCCAGCGAAAGGGGCGAGGAGGTCAGCGATCCCGCCGCCCGCGAAGTCGTCTACGGCATGCCTTATGACGCGTGGAAGGCGAAATATCAGCGCGAAGCGACGGCCGAGCAGAGCAAGCAATTCGCGGATAGCCATAAGCACAGCTAGGAGATTCGCGCGGCGATCGAATTTGCCGCGCCCTCCGGTGGAGTTATCCCCGTTATCCACAGGTCTCGATGATTGTCCGGACTAGCCCAGGCGGCTAAAGTCCGCGGCAATCCTTTGTTTACCTGAAAGTCTGGAGTGACACATGG
Organism: Terriglobia bacterium; assembly: GCA_035539075.1. Taxonomy (GTDB): domain Bacteria; phylum Pseudomonadota; class Alphaproteobacteria; order Dongiales; family Dongiaceae; genus Dongia_B. Next base: position 13,335 of record DATLJB010000161.1, on the reverse strand, counting down.
CCGATGCCGGTGGGATCGCAGCCGATCGTTTGAAGTCGTTCATCGAACGTATCGAGCGCCTGGAAGAAGAAAAAAAGGCCATCGCCGGCGATGTGAAGGAAGTCTATGCCGAGGCGAAATCCTCCGGCTTCGACACCAAGATCATGCGCCAGATCGTCCGCTTGCGTAAAATGGAAGCGCATGATCGCGAAGAGCAGGAACAGCTGCTCGATCTCTACAAGCAAGCCATCGGCATGGCCTGAGGCCGGCTGGAGACCGTCTCCCGATACTATTATTCCGCGGCTTGATGGGCCGGCGCCGCCTGGCGGAACGCGGCCAGCAATTCTGCTTGCCGCGCCTCTGCCTTGCGCACCGAATCGGCCTTGATGTGGCCGAAGCCGCGGATCTGCTGCGGCAGCTCCGCGAGCTGTACCGCGACGCGGTGATTGGCGGTGGACAGCTCTCCCAGGATGGTGGCGATCAACGCCTCATAATCGCTGATCAGCCTGCGCTCCATCTGCCGCTCTTCCGTACGGCCGAAGGGGTCCAGCGCCGTACCGCGCAGGCCTTTGAATTGCGCCAACAGGCTGAAAACAGGCATCACCCAGCCGCCGAAAGCGCGTTTGCGCGGATGGCCGGTGGCAGGATCGATTTGCGCCAGGGCCGGCGGCGCCAGATGGAATCGCAGCTTGTAGCCATCTGCGAACTGGCGGGCGAGGCCGTCGCGGAAGGCAGGCTGGCGATAGAGCCGCGCTACTTCGTATTCATCCTTATAGGCCAGCAATTTCGCGTAATTGCGTGCAACGCTGCGCGCCAGCTTATCTTCGCCGGGCAGTAACCGGCTTTCCACCGCGGCGACCTGGTCGACCAGGGCCTGATAGCGCGCGGCATAGGCGGCATTCTGGTAGTCGGTCAGATGTGCCATGCGGTGGGCGAGAATTTCGGCGAGGCTGGTCGGCAGGTGCTGCTCCACGCTGTCTGTCGGGATTGCGACCTTCTCGACTGCGGCGAGATCGACCGCCGCCTGGCGGCCCCAGGTGAAAGCCTGCTTGTTGCGGTCGACGGCGGTACCGTTGAGCTCGATGGCGCGCAACAAGGCCGCCGTGCTCAGCGGGATCAGGCCCCGCTGATAGGCGTAGCCGAGCATGAAGGGGTTGGTGAAGATGGCGTCGCCCATCAGCGCGGTGGCGAGGCGGGTCGCGTCGAGGAAGCCGACCTTGTCCGGCCCTGCGGCCAGGCGCAACGCATCGGCCAATTGATCATGCGAGAGGGAGAAATCCGGGTCGCGGGTGAAGGCGCCGGTGATGGTTTCATGCTCGTTGATGATTGCCATCGTCCGGCCGCGGCCGATGCGGCTGAGATTGTCGCCGGCCGCACTGACGACGAGGTCGCAGCCGAGGACCAGATCCGCGGCTCCCGCCGGCAACCGGACGGCGCCGAGTTCTTCGGCCGAGGCGGCAAGACGGATATGGCTGACCACGGCGCCGCCCTTCTGGGCGAGGCCGGTCTGGTCCATCACGGTGCAGGCCTTGCCCTCGAGATGCGCCGCCATGCCGAGCAGGGCGCCGATGGTGACAACGCCCGTGCCGCCGATCCCCGTGACGAGGATGTTATAGGGCCGCTGCATATCGCGGGCGATCGGTTCCGGCAGGGCAATGCCTGCATCGGATGCGGTTGCCGCGACCGCCTGCGGCCGGCGCAGCTTGGCGCCTTCGACGGTCACGAAGCTGGGACAAAAGCCGTTGAGGCAGGAAAAATCCTTGTTGCAGCTCGATTGATCGATCTGCCGCTTGCGGCCGAAGGCGGTTTCCACCGGCACGACGCTGAGGCAGTTGGAGGTGCGGCTGCAATCGCCGCAGCCCTCGCAGATGGCTTCGTTGATGACGACCCGGCGATCGGGATCCGGCATCTGGCCGCGCTTGCGGCGGCGCCGTTTCTCGGCGGCACAGGTCTGGTCGTAGATGATGGCGGTGACGCCCGGCATTTCGCGCAGCTCGCGCTGCACGGCGTCGAGTTCGTCGCGCAACTGCAAGGTGGCACCTGCAGGCAGGCTGCCGATATTCTGGTAGCGGCCGAGGTCTTCGGTCAGGATGGCGATCCGGGTAATGCCCTCGCCGGCCAGTTGTTGGGCGATCATCAGCGGCGAGAGGGGGCCGTCGTGATGCTGTCCGCCGGTCATGGCGACGGCATCATTGAAGAGGATCTTGAAGGTGATGTTGACCTTGGCCGCGATGGCGGCGCGGATCGACAGCAATCCGGAATGAAAGTACGTGCCATCGCCTATATTCTGGAACACATGCTGTGTGTTGGAGAATGGCGCCTGGCCGACCCAGGTGGCGCCTTCTGCGCCCATCTGGGTATAGGTGGCGGTACTGCGATCCATCCATTGCGCCATGAAATGGCAGCCGATGCCGGCCAGGGCGCGGGAACCCTCCGGCACCTTGGTCGAGGTGCTGTGGGGGCAGCCGGAGCAGAAATAGGCAAAGCGGCGGACCGGCGCCTGATAGCCGGCAACGTTGCGCTCCTGCGCTAGCATCCGGTTCAGCCGTGCGTCGAGTTCGGCGCTGCGACGGTCTGCGCCGAGGCGGCTGCAGATCGCCTCGGCGATCATGCCCGGCGTGAGCTCATTCGTTGCCGGCAGGAGCGGCGTGCCGTCTTCCGCCGTCTTGCCGAGAATGCGCGGACGCCGGCCGTCGGGCAGATCGTAGAGGATCTGCTTCAACTGCATCTCGATGAAGCTGCGCTTCTCCTCGATGACGAGAATTTCTTCCAGCCCGTCGGCGAAGCGGCGCAGGGCGCTTGCTTCCAGGGGCCAGGTCAATCCCACCTTATAGAGGGAAATGCCGAGATCCAGCGCCGTCGCGCGATCGATGCCCAGATCTTCCAGCGCCTGACGCAGATCGAGATAGGATTTGCCGCAGGTGACGATGCCCAGCCGGCGCTTGGGTCCGTCGATTTCGATGCGGTCGAGCGGGTTGAGGCGGGCAAAGGCGGCGACCGCCGGCAGACGGAAGTCCAGCAGGATGCGTTCCTGTTCCAGCGCCTGGGCCTGGGCGAAGGGCGTATCCGGCAGCTTGATATGGCGCCCACCGGGCGGCAGCGGCAGATCCTGGGGCAACCGCAATTGCGGTGCGACCTCATCGATCAGGACCGGCGAGGCGACATCGGTGGTCTCCGCGACCATTTTCATGCCGACCCAGCAGCCGGTGAAGCGCGACATGGCCCAGCCGTAGAGGCCGTATTGCAGTACTTCCTGGACGGTCGCCGGATAGAGGACCGGGATATTGGCATCCATCAGCGCGTAATCGGACTGATGCGCCGTGGTCGAGGATTTACAGGTATGGTCGTCGCCGGCCAACGCCAGGACACCGCCATGTGGCGAGGTGCCGGCAAGATTGGCGTGACGCAGCGCATCGCCGCTGCGGTCGACACCTGGGCCTTTCGCATACCACATGCCGAAGACGCCGTCGTATTTGCCGTCGTTGAACAGGCCGGTCTGCTGGGTTCCCCACAGCGCCGTCACCGCCAGTTCCTCGTTCACCCCTGGCTGGAACAGGATTTCGTTCTCTTGCAGGAAGCGTCGGGCTTGCTGCATCGCCAGATCGATGCCGCCGAGCGGCGATCCGCGATAGCCGGTGACATAGGCGGCGGTCTTCAGTCCCGACGCCCGATCGAGCCGGTGCTGCAGCATCGGCAGGCGCACCAGCGCCTGCGTTCCGGTCATATAAACCCGGCCCGTCGTAAGGGCATATTTGTCGTCCAGCGCAACTTGCGCCAAAGCGGTTTGCGGCCGCGCCATCACTCTTGCTCCCCAGCACTTTCCGGTCAACCTTGCTGCAGTTTCCGGCCCTTGTCCACAACTCCTGCGGCAGATATCAGCCATATTCCATGTCGGTCGGAACATGGCAAAGGAACGGCGAATGACCGATCTTGATCGTCGTCAAAGACAACTTAGCCATAATCAAATGAAAATGATGCGCGACACAACAATGTGTATGAAATCTTGACGAGCGCCGCGTGTTTGGTTCGCCAGTAACGCATTGTTAAGAGCGAGCATTGCTATGATAGTTCGGTGAGTGCCGACAGCCCGCCGGAGGTGCCAGATCAATCAGCGAGGCGAGCGAAGGAGGCAGTAATGCGCAATACCTTCTCATACCGTGACGACGGCGAACTCGATGCCTGTATCGCCGCGACGTTATCAAGCTGTCGCAAGATCGGCTGCGTCGAGGATGAATTGGCTCTGGCCCTGCTGGAGGCGCTCGGGCATCTCGTCCTGCAATGCCAGGAGCGGTCCGGAACGGAGGCCTTCCGGCTCACCAACGGCTTGCGTCAGGGCGTTGCCGCGCATATGGCGCGCAAGCTGTCGCGGACACGCGGGCTGGATGTAGCCGGGCCGGCAACGGACCTGATCCTGATCGAGGTGGACGAAAATCTGGTGATGGAGGCTTGCGGCGCCTGGCGCGAATTGATCACGATCGTCCTGCTCCCCGATGACGATGAAACGCCCCTGCTGCTCGCGGAAAAGCTGTTGAGTCTGGTGCTGACGATCGACCCCGACTGGCTCGACACGGCCATCGCCATGGAGATCGTCGCCGCCGCGCGGGCCGCTGACGAGGACTGGCTCGACAACGGGGGCGAGGCGGCGGAAGTGGTCGTGAGCGTCAACTAGGCTTCCGGTAGACTTTCGGCTCCGTCATTTCTCGTATAATTGGGCGATTTCCTCGGCCCAGCGCTCCCGTATCTTATGGCGACGAATTTTAAGCGACGGCGTCAGCATGCCGTTGTCGATGTTGAAGCCCTCGGGCAGGATGGCGAAGCGCCGGACGCGTTCGATTGCCGAGAGGCCGCGATTGACGCGATCGATCGACTGGCCAATCGCTTTGTGGAATTGCGGATCGACGGCAAGCTGCTCGGGTGTTACCTCGTTTCCATTCTGCCTTGCCCATTCCTTGGCGAATTCCGCATCCGGCACGACCAGCGCCACGACATGCGGATGCTTGTCGCCATGCACCATCACCTGGGCGATTTCCGGCTGCAGCAGGAGAAAGCCCTCGATGCGGGCGGGGGAGACGTTGTCGCCGCCGCTCAGCACGATGATGTCCTTCTTGCGGTCAGTGATCTTCAAGTTTCCGTCGGCGTCGAATTCGCCGATATCTCCGGTATGCAGCCAGCCGTCCTGGATCGCCTTGCTGGTCGCTTCCGCATCGCGCCAATAGCCGGCCATGACTGCCTCGCCCTGGACAAGGACTTCGCCATCCTCGGCGATCTTGATCGCCAGGCCATCGAAGACGGGACCGACCGTATCGATGCGAATGCGATTGGGCCGGTTACAGGTGATGACCGGCGAACATTCGGTCTGGCCGTAGCCTTGCAGCAGGCGAACGCCCAGCGCCAGAAAGAAGATGCCGATTTCATAATTGAGCGCCGCCCCGCCGGAGACGAAGGCCTTCAGGCGGCCGCCGAAGCGCGCTCTTACCTTGCGCCTGACGGTCAGGTCGCAGAAGCGATCCAGCAGACGTTCCTTCAACGTCAGGCCACGGGGATTTTCATAGCGCTTGCGGCCCAATGCCAGCGTCAGGTCGAACAGGCGCCGCTGGGTCGGCTTGGCGGTCTTCAGGCCGCGCAGGATCTTCTGATGGATCGCCTCATAGAGCCGCGGCACGGCGGTCATGATGGTGGGTCGCACCTCCGCCATGTTGTCGACCAGCTTCTCGACGCTTTCGGCGTAATAGATCTGGCCGCCGATAGAGATCGGCAGGAACTGGCCGGCGGTATGCTCATAGGAATGCGAAAGCGGCAGGAACGAGAGGAAGATCTCGGTGCCGCTCTGGATCTCCTGCACTAATTTATAGGCGCCTTGCATGTTGCAGAGGATCGATCCGTGGGTCAGCATGACGCCCTTGGGCACGCCGCCGGTGCCGGAGGTGTAGATGAAGCAGCAGACATCTTGGCGCTTGAGCGCGTCCAGGCGCTGATCGAGGGCGGTGGCGGGAATGGGTGCGCCGCGGTCGAAAACCTCGGCCCAGGTCAGTACCGGAATCGACAGGCGCTGTGCCAGGTTGAGGTTGTCGATGGAAATGATGAATTGCAGTTCCGGCGCCTGCAGGGCAGCCGGCAGGACCCGCTTTGCGATGGTATCGTTCGAGGTGATCAACCCCTTGGCGCCGCTATGGGTGAGGACATGGCGGTTGTCCTCGGCCGTGTTGGTAGCAAAGGCCGGCACCGAGATGGCTCCGATCGACATGATGGCGAGATCAGCGATCAGCCATTCCGGGCGGTTCTCGGAGATCAGCGCAACGCGATCTCCGGGATTGACGCCTAGCGCGATCAATCCCAGGGCCAGGCAGCGGATATCGGCCGCCACCTCATCATAGCTGCGGGATTGCCAGGCGCCGTCCCCCTTGTTCCACAAGAAAGGCCGGTCGCGCTGCGCCGAGGCCTGGTCAAAGAACAGCCGTGCCAGGCTCGGTACCGTTTCAAAGCTCATTTATCCTACGTCTCCCCGTTGCCGGGGCCACCCGCGAATTCCGGTAGCCCGGCTCAGTATTTCTGCGCCATCCTATGGCGATTCGATGTCAGTCCGACGATCTTCGGACACCAATTTGTCACCGCCGCGTTATCCTAATGCCGTTTTGGCGCTTGAAGGGGTGCTTTGGTTCTTGGCGACACTTGAATCATTCCCATATAAATCAGGCAATAAGTCGAGAAAAACTCAAAGGAATTTGACCATGCAGCAGTTCTCGTTCGGCCGCCAGTCGGCCGGCAAGGTGTTTTTTCGGACCCCCGCGACGGACTTGGCCGGCGGGACTCCGGCACCGATTCGGGTTGCCGAGGGAACTGCGGGGGCGAAATCCGCCAAGGACGATCTCGGCACCCTCCCCAACTGGAATCTGGCCGATCTTTATAACGGGCCGCAGGATACTGAGATCCAGCGCGATCTAACGGCCGCCGCCGATCGGTCCAAGGTCTTTCGCAAGACCTACGAGGGTAAGCTCTCCAGCCTGTCGGGTGCCGCCCTGCTGACGGCGATCGAGGAATATGAGGTCATCCAGGAACTGCTCGGCAAGGTGATGAGCTACGCGCAGCTGGTTTACGCCGCTAATATGGCGGATGCGCAGCTCGCCAAGTTCCAGCAAGAGGTCAACGAGCGCGCCAACGATATTTCCGTCGAGACGCTGTTCTTTTCGCTCGAGATCAACAAGATCGAGGATGCCGTTCTCGCCAAGCAGATGACCCATGCGCCGCTGAAGCGCTTCGCGCCATGGCTCGACGCCACCCGGGCGTTCCGGCCGCATCAGCTGTCCGACGAGGTCGAGCGCCTTCTGCACGAGAAATATCTGACCGGCCGCGCCGCCTGGAACCGGCTGTTCGACGAAACGGTTGCCGATCTGCGTTTCGATGTCGATGGCAAGAGCCTGACCAGCAACGAGGCGCTGAACCTGCTAACTGATCGCGACCCCGCCAAGCGGCGTTCGGCGGCGGCCGCGATTTCCAAGGGCTTCAAGGACAATCAACGTCTCTTCGCGCTGATCACCAATACGCTGGCGAAGGACAAGGAGATCGAGGACAAGTGGCGCGAATTCGCGCGGCCGGTTTCCTCGCGTAATCTCGCCAACCAGGTGGAAGACCAGGTCGTCGACGCGCTGGTCAATGCCGTCAAGCAGAGCTATCCGCGCCTGTCGCATCGCTACTACAAGCTGAAGGCGAAATGGATGGGGCAGGAGGCCCTGGATTACTGGGACCGCAATGCCCCTCTGCCCAGCGACGACGATCGCCTGATCTCCTGGCCGGAAGCCAAGGACACGGTCCTGACGGCCTATAATGCCTTCTCGCCGGAACTGGCGAAGATCGGCAAGGATTTCTTCGACAAGAACTGGATCGATGCGCCGGCGACACCAGGCAAGGCGCCCGGCGCTTTCGCCCATCCGACCGTGCCCAGCGCGCATCCTTATCTGCTGCTGAACTATCATGGCCGTACGCGTGACGTCATGACGCTCGCCCATGAACTCGGCCACGGCGTGCATCAGGTGCTGGCAGGACCGCAGGGTGCCTTGCTCTCAGATACGCCGCTGACGCTGGCGGAGACCGCGTCGATCTTCGGCGAGATGCTGACCTTTCAGGCCTTGCTGAAGCAGGAGACGGATCCCGCCAAGCGCCGCCTGCTGCTGGCTGGCAAGGTCGAGGATATGCTGAACACGGTGGTGCGCCAGATCGCCATGCATGAATATGAACGCCGCTTGCATGATGCCCGCAAGCAAGGCGAACTGCTGCCCGAGCAGATTTCCGCCATCTGGCTGGAGACGCAACGCGAGGCGCTGGGCGCTGGCATCAAGCTGCCGGAAGACAGCGGTTACGGCATCTACTGGGCCTATATCCCGCATTTCATTCATGTTCCCTTCTATGTCTATGCCTATGCCTTCGGCGATTGCCTGGTGAACTCGCTCTATGCCGTCTACCAGAATGCCGATGCCGGCTTCGTCGAGAAATATCTCGACATGCTGCGCGCCGGCGGAACCAAGCGGCATAAGGAATTGCTGGCACCCTTTGGCCTCGATGCTTCCGATCCTGCCTTCTGGGCCAAGGGCCTTGGCGTGATCGAGGGCTTCATCGACCAGTTGGAGCAGGCGTGAGCACTGACAGCGAAAGCAACAATCTCGGCGGTCGCGTACGGCGCTATGCCCGCGTCGGCCGTGCCGTCGGTGGCTTGGCGGCGCGGGTGGCGGGCGAGCGTTATCTCGGCCTCAAGGTCGATCGCGGCCAGCATGCGGCGGAGCTGAAATCGGCACTGGGCGGCCTTAAGGGGCCGTTGATGAAGGTGGCGCAGATCATGGCCACCATCCCCGACGCTTTGCCCAAGGAATATGTCGAGGAATTGCAGCAACTGCAGTCCAATGCGCCGTCCATGGGCTGGCCTTTCGTCAAGCGCCGCATGGCTTCGGAGCTCGGCCCCGGCTGGCAGCAACGTTTCAAGGATTTCGAGCAGCAGGCCGCCGCGGCGGCTTCACTGGGACAGGTGCACCGGGCCCATAGTCGCGAGGGAAAGCTGCTGGCCTGTAAGCTGCAATATCCCGACATGGCCTCGGCCGTGGAGGCGGATCTGCGCCAGCTGCGCCTGATCTTCGGCATCTATGAGCGCTATGACCGGGCCATCAGCACCAAGGAAATCCAGCAGGAAATCGCCGACCGACTGCGCGAAGAGCTGGATTACGAGCTGGAAGCCAGACATATGGCGCTTTATCGCCGCATGTTGGCCGAGGAAGAGGGCGTTCACCTGCCGGAACCGATCACCGCACTCAGCAGCAAGCGCCTGCTGACCATGACCTGGGTCGAGGGCGAACCCCTGATGCGGTTCCTCGCGGGTAAGCCGGATGTCGAATTGCGCAACCGTGTCGCCTATAACATGTTCCGCGCCTGGTACGTGCCGTTCTACGATTACGGCGTCATCCATGGCGATCCGCATCTCGGTAACTATACGGTGCGCGCCGACGGCAGCGTCAATCTGCTGGATTTCGGCTGCATCCGGTTCTTCGACGGCAATTTCGTCAAGGGCGTGATTGATCTCTATTATGCGCTCTTGAACGACGATCGGGATCTTGCGGTTTCGGCTTACGAGGGTTGGGGCTTCAAGGGCCTCAACGACGAGGTCATCGACGTGCTCAATCGCTGGGCGCACTTCATCTATGGTCCCCTTCTCGAGGATAAGACACGGCGCATCCACGAACATGACAGCGGCATCTATGGCCGTGAGGTCGCGGAGAGCGTCCATGCGGAGTTGCGGCGCCTCGGGCCGGTAACGCCGCCGCGCGAATTCGTCTTCATGGACCGCGCGGCGATCGGTCTTGGTTCCGTCTTCATGCATCTCAAGGCGGAGATCAACTGGTATCGCCTCTTCCACGATCTCATCCACGAATTCCAGGCCAAGACCCTCGATCGGCGGCAGAAGACCGCTCGCAAGGCGGTCGGCCTCGACTGATGGCCCAATGGGGGCGGATCGCGGGCCGGGCGGCGGCTTTACGGTATCGCCTCTTGTTCGGATCGCGGAAAATCGGCAGAGTGTTGCCGGCAGCGGATAATAAGGGGCGGCAAGCTTCTGTCGAATCAGGGATAACTAGCAGATATATCAGGGAAATTTTCAGCAGACTCAGCTGACGTTTCCGCGACGGGAAGGTCGCGCTCAGAAAATCTGGCTGCCATGGACGAAAAAACGCCGTCGTAAATGAAACGGTGGCGCGATGCAGGGTCAGATAAGTTGGCTTGATTGCCGCGTCATCGCGGCAGCGACCGACAGGGGAAGCGACAGGCATGAAGATTGCCATTCTGAAAGAGCGCCGTGCCGACGAAAAACGCTGTGCCGCGACACCTGATACCGTCAAAAAATATGTCGCGTTGAATGCCGAGGTTGCGGTGGAAGCTGGTGCCGGCGAGACCGCGGCGATTGCCGACGCGGCCTTTGCGGCCGCCGGTGCGACCATCGTTCCCGATGCGGCAGCCGCGATTGCCGGCGCCGATCTCATCCTTAAGGTGCAGCGGCCGCTGACCGCAGCGGAAGGTGGACCGGACGAGCTGGCCGGGGCCAAGCAGGGCGCGTTCCTGGCGGCAATCCTTAATCCGCACGGCGCCAAGGACAGCCTCGATGGCTATGCGACACGGGGCGTCAATGCCTTCGCCATGGAATTGATGCCGCGCATTACCCGTGCGCAATCGATGGACGTCCTCAGTTCGCAATCGAATCTCGCCGGCTATAAGGCGGTGATCGATGCGGCTGGCGTGTTCGGCCGGGCTTTCCCGATGATGATGACGGCGGCGGGAACCGTCGCACCGGCCCGCGTCCTGATCATGGGTGTCGGCGTTGCCGGCCTGCAGGCGATTGCCACGGCGCGCCGCCTGGGCGCCATCGTCAGCGCCACTGACGTGCGGCCCGCGACCAAGGAACAGGTGGAAAGCCTGGGTGCAACCTTTGTTGCCGTTGAGGACGAGGAATTCAAGCAGGCGGAAACGGCCGGCGGCTATGCCAAGCAGATGAGCGAAGCCTATCAAGCCAAGCAGGCCGCGCTGATCGCTGAGACCATCAAGAAACAGGACGTGGTCATCACCACCGCCCTCATCCCCGGCCGCAAGGCGCCGGTCCTGGTGACCGAGGATATGGTCAAATCGATGAAGCTCGGTTCGGTGATCGTCGATCTCGCGGTCGAACAGGGCGGCAATTGCCCGCTCTCCGAGGCAGGCAAGGTCGTGGTCAAGCATGGCGTGACGCTCGTCGGCCATAACAACGTGCCGAGCCGCTTGGCGGTCGATGCGACCGCCCTCTATGCCCGCAACCTGCTGAACTTCGTCACTTTGCTGATCGATAAGGAGAGCAAGGAGTTGAAGGTCAACTGGGAGGACGAGATCGTCAAAGGTGTCGCACTGACCCGTGATGGCACGATCATCCATCCGATGTTCAAGGCGTGACGGGAGCAAGCGATGAGTGCAGATAATCTGGTTCAAAAGGCAATCGATCTCGCCAACAGCGCCCAGGAACTGGCGGCCCAGGCCAGCCAGGTGGCGCAGGAGGCCTCCGCCGCGGGCATTCAGACGGCAACCGAACAGGCGGGGCACACACCCTTCATCTTCGGCTTCACGGTCTTCGTCCTCGCCTGCTTCGTCGGCTATTACGTGGTCTGGCGCGTAACGCCGGCATTGCATTCGCCTTTGATGGCGGTGACCAATGCGATTTCCTCGGTCATCATCGTCGGCGCACTGATTGCTGCCGGGCCATCGGACCTCAGCATCAGCCAGATCTTCGGCTTCATCGCCGTGACCTTGGCCTCGGTCAATATCTTCGGTGGCTTTATCGTCACCCAGCGGATGTTGTCGATGTTCAAAAAGAAACAAAAGTAAGCAAGCGGGCAGGGGAAGCATATGAACGAGACATTGACCGCTTTCGCTTATCTGATTGCATCGGTCTGCTTCATCATGTCCTTGCGGGGCCTGTCCTCGCCGGAGACCTCGCGCGGCGGCTTGCTGTGGGGCGTCGGTGGCATGGTGCTGGCGATCCTCACGACTCTGGCCTTGCCGAGTGTCCACAGCTACTGGTTCATCGTCGGCGGCATCGTGATCGGTGGGGCAATCGGTGCCGGCATTGCCCGCAAGATCGTGATGACGGCATTGCCGCAGCTGGTGGCTGCCTTCCACAGCCTCGTGGGCCTAGCGGCGGTCTGCGTCGCGGCGGCAGCCTTCTATGCGCCGGCTGAGTTCCATATCGGCGATGCCGGGGCGATCCATCCGGGCAGCCTGGTGGAAATGGGGCTCGGCGTCGCCGTCGGCGCCATCACCTTCACCGGTTCGCTGGTGGCCTTCTCGAAACTGCAGGGGCTGGTTAGCGGCGCGCCGCTGATCTTCACCGGCCAGCATATTTTGAATGCCGCTCTTGGCATTGCCATCGTCGTTCTGATCGTCGCCCTGATCGTCGCTCAGCATGTGACGATCTTCTGGGCGTTGGTGATCGTCTCGCTGCTGCTCGGCTTCCTGCTGATCCTGCCAATCGGCGGCGCCGATATGCCGGTGGTCGTCTCGATGCTGAACAGCTATTCCGGCTGGGCGGCCTGCGGTATCGGCTTCACCCTGTCGAACAACCTGCTGATCGTCACCGGTGCGCTGGTCGGCTCCTCGGGTGCCATCCTTAGCTACATCATGTGCAAGGGCATGAACCGTTCGATCTTCAACGTCATCCTCGGCGGTTTTGGTACCGATGCGGGGGGCGCCGCTGCGGGCAGCAAGACGCAAGATCGCCCGGTCAAGGCCGGCAGCGCCGACGACGCCGCCTTCATCATGAAGAATGCCAGCAGCGTCATCATCGTGCCGGGCTACGGCATGGCGGTCGCTCAGGCGCAGCATGCCCTGCGCGAGATGGCCGATCTCCTGAAGAAGGAGGGGGCGAAGATCTCCTATGCCATTCATCCGGTCGCCGGCCGCATGCCGGGCCATATGAATGTGCTGTTGGCCGAGGCCAACGTGCCTTACGACGAGGTCTTCGAACTGGAAGACATCAACCGGGAATTCGCGCAAGCGGATGTGGCCTTCGTGATCGGCGCCAATGACGTCACCAATCCGGCGGCCAAGACTGATCCGAAGAGCCCGATTTTCGGCATGCCGATCCTGGATGTGGAGAATGCCAAGACCGTGCTGTTCGTCAAACGGTCCATGGCTTCAGGCTATGCCGGCGTCGAAAATGAATTGTTTTTCAAAGACAACACGATGATGCTGTTCGGCGACGCGAAGAAGATGTGCGAGGATATCGTCAAGGCCTTGGGCTGAGCGTATCGGCTGGCGCGGGAGGAGGGATGGCTCCGCTCGTGCCGGCCCCGACACGGATCT
>DATLJB010000160.1:0-14688 GCA_035539075.1 Terriglobia bacterium | reverse complement strand
GAGGCCCGGGCCGGAATCGAACCGACGTACGAGGATTTGCAGTCCTCTGCATGGCCACTCTGCCACCGGGCCAACTTGCCGCTTGCGGCTGACGATTTGGCGCTGCGACGTATAGAGCCATCACCGGCCAGGGTCAAGCGGCCTGCCATGCGGAAATGTAGCAGGACTTTTATCCAATTTTCACCGAAACGAAGCCGCATTCCCCCGCCGGGAATGGTCTCGCGCCGGGTCCGGCGCGAGACTGCGTATAAACTGCAGACGCAGCCTTTCGTGCTTGCCGATGGCTTCCATGGCGCCTGCTAATGATGGCCTCGGTCAGGTTCTGGAAGGATTGTCACCCCTTGGAATAGGCTTTATAAAACCCCCGAAAAGTTAAAGCCCCGTTCGGGACGAGTCCCAGCCGCACCGACCGGTGCCGTCTTCTTCGCTATGTTTAGACAAGGTCAAGTCAATTTGTTCGCCTCTCTCATTGCTGCGCGGCGGACAATACGGCAAGCTGTCTGGACTTTGCGACAGGCCGGATTTGCCGAGAAGGATTGAGGAATGCAAATGTCGTTTGCCGCTGCCCGCCAGCACATGATCGAAAGCCAGATCCGCACCAACAAGGTGCTGGATGAGCGGCTGATTCAGGCGATGAGCGAATTGCCGCGGGAGCTCTTCGTGCCGGAGAATCTGCATGCCCGCGCCTATATCGACGACGATCTGCCGTTGGGGGCCGGACGCTACCTGACCGAGCCCATGGTGATCGCCCGCCTGTTGCAGGCCGCCGATGTCAGGGCCACCGACAATACCTTGGTCGCCGCTGCCGGAACCGGCTATGCCGTGGCGCTGCTGGCCAAGCTCGCCAGTTCGGTGGTGGCCGTGGAAGCGGAGATTTCGCTGGGCGACCGCGGGATCGCCGCGCTGGCTCATCTCGGCATTGCCAATGTCGTCTGGCAGAACGGCAATCCCGCAGAAGGCGCGCCCAAGCAGGCGCCTTATGACGTCATTCTGATCGATGGCGGCGCCGAGCAGGTGCCGCAGGCCTTGCTGGATCAGCTGGCCGAAGGCGGCCGCCTGGTGACCGTGCTGCGCGACGACCGGCTCGGCCGTGCGATCGTCATGCAGAAGGATCGCGGCCTGGTCGGACAGCGTATCCTCTTCGATGCCAACGTGCCCTTGCTGAAGGCCTTTGCCAAGCCGCAGGCCTTCGTATTCTAGGTGGCGGATGTCGCAGCAAGCAATGTCGGGCCCGGGCGACGGAATCCAGATTGAACCGCGGGCGCTGCAAGAGCGTTTGGCGCGTGGGGAAGCCGTGACGCTGGTCGATGTGCGACAGGGCTGGGAACACAATATCTGCCAGATCGCCGGCAGCAGGTTGATCCCGATGGACGAATTGCCGCAGCGCGTCGGCGAGCTGCCGCAGGACCAGCCACTGGTGATCGTCTGTCATCACGGCATGCGCAGCTTCCATGCAACTTTGTGGCTGCGGCAGAACGGCTTTCCTCAGGCGGTTAATCTTGCCGGCGGTGTCGATGGATGGGCCAGAGATGTCGATGGCGCGCTCGCCAGGTATTGAGGGGAGTGAAGCGCCTGACCAAATCTGCCGCTGAACGCGGCGCGGATCGTTAGAAGCCTCCAACGCGCCGACAGGATGCCGTTGGACTGGATAGCGAGGCTTGGCGGAAGCGGTCGAAGCGACGGGCGGGGGAGCGCCCGATATCAGATAGCCGAGTGTCGAGTTGAGAAATGAACAGTCGTGATCGGAAGGGGTTTGCAATGACGATGCGGCACGGATTGTTGATGGCTGGTACCGCACTGACGTTGGCAGCGTCGCCGCTGGGCCAGGTCGCGTCCGCTACGGATTTGAATGACGCCTTGGCCTTGGCCTATGGCGGCAACCCGACCCTGGATGCCGAGCGGGCGCAGTTGCGCTCGACCGATGAAAATGTGCCGCAGGCGCTCTCCGGCTGGCGGCCGACGATCACGGCGACGGGGCAGGCCTCTCAGAGCTGGGTCAACCAGACCAAGCCGACCAGCAGCAGCAGCAATTTCCAGCCGCAGACCTACGGAGTCACCGTGACCCAGCCGGTCTTTCGCGGCTTTCGCACCGTGAAGGGCACGTCGGAAGCCGAGAACCAGGTCCAGGCCGAACGGCAGCGCCTGACCAGCACTGAACAGAACATCCTGCTGCAGGCGGTCCAGGCCTATATGGGCGTCGTGCGTGACGAAGCCGTGCTGGTGCTCAACCAGAACAACGTCAAGGTGCTGCAGGCGCAGTTGGAATCGACGCAAGACCAGTTCCAGGTTGGCGAGTTGACGCGCACCGACGTGGCGCAGGCGAAGTCCAGCCTGCAGGGAGCCATTGCCCAGCAGATTCAGGCGGAAGGCAATCTGAAGACCTCCCGCGCGACATATGTCCAGGTGATCGGGGCGGACCCGGTCGGCGTGAAAATGCCCAAGCCGCAACTGCAGCTGCCGGCCACACGGGACGAAACGATCGCGATGGCGCGCTCCGTGCCCGACGTTAACGCGGCCAGCTATGACCAGAAAGCCGCGCGTGACCAGGTTGACGTGACCTTCGGCCAGATGCTGCCGGAAGTTTCGGTTCAGGGAAGCTTTCAGCGCAATGCCCAGCAAAGTTTCGGTCAGAGCAGCTTCAACGAAGGCGTGATCCTCGGCGTTGTCACCATTCCGCTTTACCAGGCGGGTAACGTTGAATCCCAGGTGCGCCAATCGAAGCAGCAATATTTCCGCAGCCGGCGCCTCGTCGACGAGGCTTTGCGGGCGGCCGAGCAGCAGGGCATCGCGGCCTGGCAGGCGCTCGATACGGCGAACGCGCAGATCTCCGCTTTCGAGGAACAGGTGAAGGCCGCCAAGGTGGCGCTCGACGGTATCCGCCAGGAACAGCAGGTTGGCGCGCGCACGATCATCGACGTGCTGGATCAGGAGCAGAGCTATCTCAACGCGGAGGTCTCGTTGGTCAGCGCCCAGACCGACCAGGTGGTAGCGCAGTACCAGCTGCTGTCAGCAGTTGGCCGATTGACGGCCCGCGATCTGGCGCTGAAGACGGATCTTTACGACCCGACGAAGCATTATAACAAGGTGCGAGACAAGTTCATCGGCATCGGTCCTTCGATCGAATAAAGCTAAATATCTCTATATCTTGTGGCCCGTTTAAAAGCGTTTCCAATTCCTTGAGAAACCCTGCTGAAACAGTTAGGATGTTGGCAAATACCGGCGACTCAGGGGTTAGTACCGGCCGTGAGCAGGAGATGCAGCAGTGTCGGGTTCGATAATCTCTCGCCGATCCATCGAGGATCCGGGAATGAGTGAAGCGACAGCCAGCCAAGAACCGTCGATGGAGGAAATTCTCGCTTCCATCCGGCGCATCATCTCCGAGGAAGGGCAGGAGCAGCCCGGCGGCGATGCGCTATCGGCCGGTGCCTTGCCGGATGTTGCGCCGGTCGCTGCTGCGCCGAAGGCGCAGCCGCCGAAGCCCGCCCCGCAGCCGGCGCCGCTTATTCCGCAGGACGAAGATGATGACGACGAACTGGTGCTGACGGAGGTCGTCACCACGGCCGCCGATATCGGCCAGAACAATGTCGTTCCCTTGAAACCGGAAGCCAGGGTCGAGGCGCAGTTCGATCTGCCCGACCAGCAGGCGGATGTCGAAGACGATATCGAGCTGGCGATGGACGAACCGGATCTGTCCGAGCCAGCGGCGACGGCGGAGGCGGTTGTGCCAAAGGCTGCTGCGGGAACGCGGGTCGAGCCGGAGGATTTCGACGAGGATGACTTCGAGGCCCAGCCGGCGGAACCGCCGGCGCTGGAGCCACGCGGTTTGGCGGAACCGTCGCCAAAATCGGTGTCCAACCCCGCAGCGGATGAGTTCGCACGAATGACGGAAGAATTACCGGATCTGGTTGCACCCGAAGTAGCCGAGGCGGCAACGGCCAGTTTTGCCCAGCTTCTGCAGCCCGGCCGGCGCAGCGAGGCACCGGAACGCCCGACCGGGGATGGCCTGCTGGTGGAAACCCTGGTCCGTCAGGCGGTCGAGCCGCTGCTCAAGGCCTGGCTCGATACCCATCTGGAGCCGATTGTCGAAAAGATCGTCCGGCGTGAAGTCGAGCGGCTGGCGCGCAAAGCCGAATTGACCTGATCCGGCCCGGCACGATTCCGCCGGCCGGCCCTCGTAAGCCATCGCCATAACCCTTCGGCCTGTCCCGCCCGGCTCTCCCGAGGTTCCGAGCGCCGCGGTGCCGCGACGCCGCCCCAGGCGGTGCCGCCTGATTCGGCCGTCGGCTTCCGCCCGGGCCGGATGACGCAGCAGGGCCAGTCAGGTTGACGGCCGGACCTGGGCCGCTATAACTCCGCCAAGATGTCACGCCATTGAAGGAACCAGCGATGCTGGACAAGACCTTTCAACCCCAAGAGGTTGAGAAGAAGCATTATGCCGATTGGGAAAAGTCGGGCGCCTTTGCCGCGCGGCCGGACTCCAACCTGACGCCCTATACCATCATGATGCCGCCGCCGAACGTCACCGGCAGCCTGCATATGGGCCATGCTTTGACCTTCACCCTGCAGGATGTGCTGATCCGCTATCAGCGCATGCGCGGGCGCGACACGCTGTGGCAGCCGGGCACCGACCATGCGGGCATCGCCACCCAGATGGTGGTGGAACGCCAGCTCGACGCCCAGGGCATCAAGCGCACCGATCTCGGCCGCGAGAAGTTCCTGGAGAAGGTCTGGGCCTGGAAGGCCGAATCCGGCGGCATGATCACCCAGCAGCTGCGCCGCCTGGGGGCTTCGCCCGACTGGCCGCGCGAGCGCTTCACCATGGATGAAGGGCTGAGCCTTGCCGTGCGCAAGGTCTTCGTCGACCTCTACCGCCAGAAACTGATCTATCGCGACAAGCGCCTGGTCAATTGGGACCCGAAGCTGCACACCGCCATCTCCGACCTGGAAGTGGTGCAGAAGGAGCACAAAGGCCATCTCTGGCACTTCAAATATCCGGTCGAGGGCCAGGAAGGCCGTTTCCTGACGGTAGCGACGACGCGTCCGGAAACCATGCTGGGCGATACCGCCGTTGCCGTGAATCCGGAAGACGAACGCTACAAGGACCTCATCGGCAAATTCCTGATCCTGCCGCTGGTCGGCCGCCGCATACCCGTTGTCGCCGACGAACATGCCGATCCGGAAACTGGCAGCGGCGCGGTGAAAATCACTCCGGCGCATGACTTCAACGATTTCGAGGTCGGCCGCCGGCATGGCCTGCCGATGATCAACATTTTGGACAGCAACGCGCATCTCAACGAGAACGTGCCGGAGGCCTATCGCGGCCTCTATCGCTATGAAGCGCGCAAGAAGGTCGTCGAGGATCTGGAAGCATTGGGCCTGGTCGAGAAGATCGACGACCACACGCTGATGCTGCCCTATGGCGACCGCTCCGGCGTGGTGATCGAACCCTGGCTGACCGACCAGTGGTATTGCGACGCCAAGACCCTGGCCCAGCCGGCGATCAAGGCGGTTGAGGAGGGGCGCACTGTCTTCGTGCCGAAGCAGTGGGAGAACACCTATTTCGACTGGATGCGCAATATCCAGCCCTGGTGCATCTCGCGCCAGCTCTGGTGGGGGCATCAGATTCCGGCCTGGTACGGGCCGGACGGCCAGGTCTTCGTCGAGATGGACGAGGCGGCGGCCAAGGCTGCGGCGGAGAAGCATTACGGCAAAGCAGTCGAGCTGCGGCGCGACGCCGATGTCCTCGATACCTGGTTCTCTTCGGCACTGTGGCCCTTCTCGACCCTCGGCTGGCCGAACCAGACGCCGGAACTCGCGCGCTACTATCCCGGCGACGTGCTGGTGACGGGCTTCGACATTATTTTCTTCTGGGTCGCCCGCATGATGATGATGGGCATCCATTTCATGGGCGACGTGCCGTTCCGCACGGTCTACATCCATGCGCTGGTGCGTGACGAGCATGGCCAGAAGATGTCGAAGTCGAAGGGTAATGTCATCGATCCCCTGGATCTGATCGACAAGTTCGGCTGCGACGCCCTTCGCTTCACCCTGACCGCCCTGGCGGCGCAGGGACGCGACATCAAGATGTCGGAGAACCGGGTCGAAGGCTATCGCAACTTCGCCACCAAGCTGTGGAACGCGACCCGTTTCTGCCAGATGAACGAGTGCATGCCGGTCGAGGGTTTCGACCCGGTGACGCTGAAGAACGGCGTCAATCGCTGGATGGTCGGGCGTCTCGCCGCCACCATCCAGGCGGTCGAGCAGGCGATGGCCGCCTATCGCTTCAACGATGCCGCCAACGCGCTCTATCACTGCGTCTGGGGCGAGTTCTGCGACTGGTACCTGGAATTCACCAAGCCGATCTTCCAGTCGGGCGACGAGGCAACCAAGGCCGAGACACGCGCCACCACGGCCTGGGTGCTGGGCCAGCTGCTGCATCTGCTGCATCCCTTCATGCCCTTCCTGACGGAAGAGCTGTGGGAGCAGGTGGGCTTGGCCGGCAGCGGCCGTCTGATCTCTGCCGACTGGCCGGTGATCGATCCGAAGGCGATCGATGCCGAGGCGACCGCGGATCTCGACTGGGTCATTCGCCTGGTCGGTGACGTGCGGGCCTTGCGCCAGGAAATGAATGTGCCGCCGGCGGCGCAGGTGACGCTGATCCTGCGCGACGCCAATGCCAAGACGGCCGATCGCCTCAGTCGTTTCAACGATCTCATCTGCCGTCTGGCGCGGGCCTCCAGCGCCGGCCTGCTGGCGGGCGAAGCGCCCAAGGGTGCAGCGCAGATCGTCATCGAGGAAGCGACCGTCCTGATGCCGCTCAGCGGCGTTATCGATGTCGCCCAGGAAACCGCCCGTCTGAAGAAGGAATATGACAAGGCAGCGGCAGAAGCCGAGAAATTGGCGAAGAAGCTTGGCAACGAGCAGTTCGTCGCCAAGGCGAAGCCGGAAGTGGTGGAGGAGCAACGTCAGCGCCTGGCGGAAATGGAACAGGCGCGCAGCAAGCTGCAGCAGGCGATGGACCGGCTGGCGACACTCTGAGTTTCTTTTCCGTTATCTGATCGATAAGCGGCTGGCTGCTAGCGCAGCTAGCCGCTTGACGTTTGCGCCTATTCCAGTTCCAGTGGAAGCGAGCGTGTTTCTGCTGTGGGGGCATCTTATAGGTCCGATGGCCCGGCCTTGTGGCTGGCGGTTTTGGACCGGTAGGGGCCGGGTGGCTTGCCAAGGGATGGACGTATTTTCGTCAAATACAGGCGACTGATCGTCTCATCCTCGGCGATGGAGGCTGAAGGCCAATGCAGGATCAGGTCGAGCTGTTTGATGCCGCCGAGGCGCAGGATAGGCGCTTGAAGCGCTTGTACCGTTATTGGCAGAGCAAATGTGCCGGTCGGCTGTTTCCCGACCGCGCCGATCTAGACCCGGTCGATTTTCAATTCATCCTCGGCTTCGTCACCCTGGTCGACGTGATCGATGTCGACCTGCCCGTCGCCAATACGCCGCCGACGGACGCCGCTGCGACGGCAACCGCGCATGTCGGTCAGCAGCGCCATCGTTATTACTTTCGTCTCGATGGATCGCGCTTGGTGGAGCTTTCCGGCGCAGACTATACCGGCCGCTACCTGGATGAGCTGCCCTGGCCGGATTACGTCGACTTCGTCCGCTGGACCTATGATGAGGTTCTGCGCAAGAAACGCCCCCTCGGCTATCGACGGCGCGGTAATATCGACGAGCACACATTCGATGAGGAGACCGTGATTTTCCCGCTGGGTGCTGGTCGCGGACGGATCGAGAAACTGATGGTGGCGGTCATTCCCGGCGAGGTCGACCCTGCCGTTACGCCTGTTATTCTGTGATGCGGCAGCCGGATGTCATTGCGGATGTGGGTGCGGCAGGTCGCCTCTAGGTTTACCGGGTATGAGTGATTAGATTGAAGAGATGGGAACAGTCTCTCGAGGGGTAAAGATGAATTTTCGCCGCTTCCTGACCCGCCTGCTGGCAATCACGCTGCTCTTTTCGCTGACGGCCTGCGGCGTCAATAACATCCCCACCTACGAGGAGCAGGCAAAGGCGGCCTGGTCGAATGTCCTCAACCAGTATCAGCGCCGCGCCGACCTGGTGCCCAATCTGGTTGCGACCGTCAAAGGTGCCGCCGATTTCGAGAAGAGCACCCTGGAAGCGGTCGTCAATGCGCGTTCGAAGGTGGGCACGATGCAATTGCCAAGCGACATCCTGACAAATCCCCAGGCCATGCAGCAGTTCCAGGCCAATCAGGCGGGGCTGACCTCCGCCCTGTCGCGCCTGATGGTGGTGGCCGAGCAGTATCCGAATTTGAAGGCGAATGAGAACTTCCAGACCTTGCAGGCGCAGCTGGAAGGAACCGAGAACCGCATTGCCGTGGCGCGGCGCGATTTCATCGAGGCGGTGCGGGTCTATAACACCGAGCTGCGCACCATTCCGGGCCGCTGGTGGAAATCGATGTTCTATCCGGACGCCAAAGAGATGGCGCAGTTCCAGGCGGAGGAATCGGCCCTGACCGTGCCGAAGGTCGATTTCGGCACCGGCGGCAACAGCAATCCTTGACCAATCCAATGGAGCCAATCGCGGGCATGCGTCCCTTCATGTTTCGACTGATCCGCCTCTCGCTTCTGCTCGCCCTGCTGCTTGGCATTGCAGGCGTGACGGCGGGGCCAGGCTTCGCCGATCCGCCATTGCCGGCTTTGACCGGCCGCGTGATCGATCAGGCCGGTGTCCTCGACCAGGGGACGGCGCAACGTTTGACCGACCAGCTCGCCCGATATGAGGCCAAGACCAGCACGCAAATCGTGGTCGTGACCTTGCCCGATCTACAGGGTTATCCGATCGAAGATTGGGGCCTTGCTTTGCTGCGCGGCTGGCAGATCGGCCAGAAAGGCAAGAATAACGGCGTGGTCCTGGTGGTGGCGCCCAAGGAGCGGGAGCTTCGCATCGAGACCGGCTATGGCGCCGAGGGGCCGCTGCCGGACGCCACCGCGGATGCCATCATCCGTCACGTCATCGTGCCGCGTTTCAAGCAACAGGATTACGGCGGCGGCATCGTCGCCGGTGTCCAGTCGATCGAAGCCGCACTTGATGGCTCGTTCACGGCTCCTCAGGAAAGTGCCGGCGGAGGTTCGCAACTGCCTTGGCCAGCCTTTTTCATCGTTGGCCTGTGGTGCCTCATTGTCATCGTGAATATCTTGCGCAATCGCGGTTCCCGCGGAACGCGGCTCTATGGCGGCCGGCGGCGCGATGTCTATTGGGGCGGCGGCTGGGGTAGCGGCGGCGGTTTTGGCGGCGGCGGCTTCGGCGGTGGTTTCGGCGGCGGCGGCGGCAGTGGCGGCGGTGGTGGCGCCTCCGGGCGCTGGTAGCATCGGCAGCAGAGAGTACAACGAGTTCGCTTGGCGGAAATGACCCAGCAATCTGAGTTTCAAGAACAATCGGAAGAGCTGATCGCCGCGGCCATCGCGGCGGCGGAAACCCGCAGCGCTGCCGAGATCGCCGTCGCACTCGTCGCGCGGGCCGATCGCTATCGCCTCACGGCCGTGATCGCCGCCCTTGCCGTCTTCGCCCTGATCGACATGATCTATGGCTGGAAGGCCGATGGCGTGGCTGCATGGACCGCAACGCTTCTCGGACCCGACATTGCACAATGGTTCGGCTCTGCTCTGGCGGTCGGGCTTGCCCTGGCCGCTTTCCTGCTTTGCGAACACAGTGCACTCGGGGTTCTGCTGACCCCGCTCAGCCGGCGGCGGCAGGCCTGCCTGACGCAGTCGCGCAAGATTTTTTTCGAACATGGGATCGACGCGACCCAGGACCGGCTCGGCCTGCTGATCTGTCTGTGCGAAGCGGAGCGGCATGTCGATATCCTGCCGGACCGCGGCATCGCCGCCATCATTCCGGCCGAGCGCTGGGCGGCGCTGATCGAGGCCTTTCGCCGGCAGAAGTCAGGTGCTTCATTGGAGAAGGCCGTGGCGGCACTGGTCGCGGCGGTGGCCGATGAACTGGCGCAACATTTCCCGCCCTGGCCCGGCCAGACCAATGAATTGCCGGATCGTCCCGTCAGACTCTGATTGTTTGTGAGGGTCTCACGCCGCTTCGGCGACCACCTGGTTGCGTCCGGCGCCTTTGGCGCGGTACAGCGCGGCATCGGCGCGGGCGATGAACTCTTCCAATTGTTCCCGATGGCGGAAGCGCGACACGCCGATACTGACGGTGATCTTGCCGAAATTGTCGCCGGTCGCCTTGTTGCGCAGATACTGATTGGCGAGCTCTTCGCGGATCTGGTTGGCGCGCACGGTTGCCGCCTCCAGTGACATGCCCGGCAGGATCATGGCGAATTCCTCTCCGCCGTAGCGCACCGGCAGGTCGCCCGGCCGCGCCGCCGCCTTGAGGCGGTTCGCCACGACCCGCAGCACCTTGTCGCCGACCCGGTGGCCGTAACTGTCGTTGAAGCGCTTGAAATGATCGATGTCGAGCATCAGCAGGCACAGCTCGCCGCTTCTGCTATTGGCCTCATTGGCCCGATTGAGCACGGTGAGATCGAACAGCTTGCGATTGCCGATGCCGGTCAGGCTGTCGGTCAGAACCTCGACGCGCAGCTGCTCCAGATTCTGCTGCAGATGGGAAACGCGATCAGCGGAATTATGGAGCTCGTTTTCCAGCGCCTTGTTCTTGGCGCTCATCGCCTCGGTTGCGGAAATGAGCCCGGCCACGACTTCCTTCAGATCGATCTCGTCGCCGTTCCGACGCAGGCTGCCGCTGACACTTTGCAGGCGGTGATCGAAGGCGGCGGTTTCCTGCCCGGCGGCACTCAGCTGCGCCATGACGGTGCCGATCGTGGCATTCAGCGACTGTCCGATATCGTTGAGAACCACGGCTTCTCGATCGGTGCCGAAATATTTGTTGAAGAGGGCGATGCTGACCTGCATGGAAAAAATCGCGCCATTTTCCAGCAGCGCGTCGATCTCCTTGGTCAGGCCCGGTACTTCATTGGCGAAATAGGCGTACCAGATGGAATAGTTCGCCGGGGTTGGCGCGACGCGCAAGGCGGTCATGCGTG
This sequence comes from Terriglobia bacterium, assembly GCA_035539075.1. Classification (GTDB taxonomy): domain Bacteria; phylum Pseudomonadota; class Alphaproteobacteria; order Dongiales; family Dongiaceae; genus Dongia_B. Next base: position 3,614 of record DATLJB010000160.1, on the reverse strand, counting down.
CCAGGGCCTCGGCGGCGATCTGTTGACTCTGCGCCAGATCGTCGGACCTCTTTGTTCCCGTACTCGTCGGGCTTCCCACGATCATCCCCATGATTGTAGCGTTGCCGTTGTCACATCCCCGATGTGAGGGTTGATGATTGAAGATTTTAGCTTAAAAATACCTTAAACCTGCCTGATAACGCGTACTTTTCGGCGCCATTGCAATTCCGAAAGGGGGCGGCAAGATGCCATCCGGCGCGCTGCGGTGCAGATTTGAGCCAGTTTCGACCTCACAGGATATATGCACATGCGTATCGTCATCGGCGGCTTTCAACACGAAACCAATACCTTCGCGCCGGTGAAGGCGAGTTTCAGGGATTTCGAGCAGGCGGACGGCTGGCCCGGTCTCACGCGCGGACCGGATGTCCTGACGACCTTTACCGGCATCAACCTGCCGATTGCCGGTTTCATCGAAGCCGCCAAGTCGCATGGCTTCGAGCTGCTGCCGAGCCTGTGGTGCTCCGCCTCGCCCTCGGCCCATGTGGAACGCCTGGCCTATGAGGATATCGCGGGCGAGTTGCTGCAGCGCATTGCCGCCTTCGCGGCGGCGCCCGGTGGCATCGACGGCATCTATCTCGATCTCCATGGTGCCATGGTGACGGAGCATTTCGAAGATGGCGAGGGTGAGCTGTTGGAGCGCTTGCGCCGCATCGTCGGACCCGATCTGCCGATCGTCGTCAGTCTGGATCTCCACGCCAACGTGACGCAGCGCATGGTCGAACAGGCTTCGGCACTGATCTCCTGCCGTACCTATCCGCATGTCGACCTGGCGGAAAGCGGGATGGCCTCTGCCCAGACCCTGGCGCGGCTGTTGCGCGACGGTAAGCTTGCCAAGGCGATGCGCCGTGCCGATTACCTGGTGCCGCTGACCTGGCAATGCACGCTGATCGATCCGGCGCAGTCGCTCTATCGCGAAGTCGCCGAGCAGCAGCGCAAGCGCCACCTTGCCAGCGCCTCCTTCACCTTCGGTTTTCCGCCCGCCGATATCGCCGAATGCGGCCCCGCGATCGTCACCTATGGCGCCGATCAGGCAGCGGCTGATGCCGCAGCCGATTATCTCATCGGCGCTGTCAACGCCGCCGAAGCCGGCTTTGCCGGCCGCATCTGGCAGCCGGAGGAAGCGGTCGCTTATGCCGCCGCGCAGGCACCGAAAATCCATCGCCCCATCATTCTTGCCGACACCCAGGACAATCCCGGCGCCGGCGGCAATTCCGACACGGTCGGGCTGCTTGAAGCCTTGGTGGCGGGCCGGGCGGAGAGCGCTGTCCTGGCCAATCTCTTCGATCCCAAGACCGCCGAGATCGCCCACCAGGCCGGCATTGGCGCCGAGATCACGCTTGGCATCGGCGCCTGGAGCGGCATGGAAGGGCATCGGCCGTTCGAGGCGACGTTCAAGGTGGTTGCCTTGGGCGATGGCGTCTTCGATGCGACCGGGCCCTTCTATCGCGGCAACCGCATGCAGCTGGGACCGATGGCTCTGCTGAAGATCGGCGGCGTCGAGATCGTCGTCACCAGCCGCAAGCAGCAGGCGGCGGACCAGGCGATGCTGGCGCATCTTGGCATTGCGCCGGCGACGCGCAAGATCCTCGCCTTGAAGAGTTCGGTGCATTTCCGCGCCGATTTCCAGCCGATCGCCGAGGAGATCCTGATCGTCGCCGCGCCCGGGGCCAATCCGGTCGACAACTACGCCTTGCCCTATCGCCAGTTGCGCAAGGGGTTGCGCATCATGCCGCTGGGCAGGGCGTTCGCGGGATAGCGGGATAGGACGTCAGGCCGGCACCCGGCCCATGACGGCATTGGCAAATGCCTCGTAGGTGATGCTGCCGTCAGCGGCAATGGGGAGTTGTTCTTGCAACTGCTGACGCAGTTGATCCTTCATCGCCGGCGACAGTGTGGTGAGCAATTTCCCGAGCGGGCCGACCGGCACGATATTCGAGACCCAAAAATCCTCGAAATTTTCGTAGACGACCGGAATGCGGATAACGCGCGTCGCGACCGAGGCAAGCCCGGCTGCTTGCCAAAGTCCCTCAAGAACCTCCAGCTTCGATGCCGCCGGGTTCGGCGGCAACGCCGGTTCGAGGCCCAGAGATTTCACGGCTCGCTGCAGCGGACGAAGCGGCGCCCCGTCCGGCATGTCCCACATATAGGCCGCGACCCATCCGCCCGGCCGCACGACGCGGGCCATCTCCGCGACGGCCTTTGCCGCGTCGGGGACGAAGGCGATGACCAGTGCCATGACGGCGATGTCGAATCCGTCCGCCTCGAAAGGGAGGGCCTGCGCATCCCCCTGATGGTACACCGCCATCCGGGTACCGGCGCGGTCGCGGGCATAAGAAAGCTGATCGGGAGAGGGATCGACGGCTTCGACTGCGCCGGGACGGCAGCGCGCGATGATCTCTTCCGTAAAGGCGCCATTGCCGCAGCCGACATCGAGCCAGCGCAGATTGTCGGGGAGCTTGAGCCAATCAAGAAAGAGGTCGCCGACCAGACGGCTCCAGCGGCCCATCATCCGTTCATAGGCCTTGCCATCCGTGAACATGCCACTGGCTTCGGTCATCTCCGCATCCTCCCTCAACGATCGAGATTCTAAAGATCCAGGCGGCACCAGATCGGCGTGTGATCGGAAGGCTTTTCCATGCCCCGCGGCTGGCGGTCGATCTGACAGTCGGCGAGGCAATCGGCCGCCTGCGGTGAAAGCAACAGATGGTCGATGCGCAGCCCTTCATCGCGCTGCCAGCGTCCGGCCTGGTAATCCCAGAAGGTGTAGCAATGGGGTTCGCTGCAGCAGGCGCGGAAGGCGTCAGTATAACCGAGGTTGACGATGGCGCGAAATTGCGCGCGGCTCTCGGGCCGGCACAGCGCATCCTCGGCCCAGCCGACGGGATCATAGACATCGGCATCGGTCGGGCAGACATTGTAATCGCCGCCCAGCACCACCGGCATCTCGGTCTTCAGCAATTCTGCCGCGCGCAGGCGCAGGCGCTTCATCCAGGCGAGCTTATAGGGGTATTTCTCGCTCTCGACCGGATTGCCGTTCGGCAGATATATGGTGGCGACGCGCAGCTTCTGCCAAAGCTGGCCATCCGGCAGCTCGATATCGGCTTCCATATAGCGGGCGTGATCGTCACCGTCATCGCCCGGCAGGCCGCGCTGCACGATCTCGAACTTATGCCGCGACAGGATGGCGACGCCGTTATAGCTCTTCTGACCGAGTGCTGCGCAGCTGTAGCCGAGGCTCTGGAACTCGAGCAGTGGGAATTCGTGTTCCTGGCATTTGATTTCCTGCAGCAGGGCGACATCCGGTTTTGCCAGGCGTAGCCAGTCCTGCACATTGGCAAGGCGGGCGCGCAGGGAATTGACGTTGAAGCTGGCGATGGTGATTGGCACGCTGTTCCGCCCCGCAGTGATGGCCAGGGAATGGCTATGGAAGGTCAGGCGAAGATATCGAGCCGCGCGCCTTTGGCGCAACCGCCAAGTGGCTGCCCGATAGCAAAAGCCGCCGGGCGGAGCCTCGGCGGCCTCGAGTTTCGGTTTTTATAGACGGTCAGCCGACGGAGAAGGAACTGCCGCAGCCG
>DATLJB010000159.1:0-97577 GCA_035539075.1 Terriglobia bacterium | reverse complement strand
CTGGCCTCCATTTGGAGCTGCTCCGATTGGTTCCATAAATTCTACAGTAAGACGACAAAGCACCGCTACTGCGGATGAATGCGGCCGCGTAAATCCTTTCCATGGCCCGGTCGGCACTCTCGGCGCGACCGGCGCCGCGGCTAACAGCGGAAAGGACCAAGAGATGGCCAAAGAGAAGATGCGCAGCTGGGTGATGTCGGGCTTCGGCCGCGCCAATTTGAGCTGGGCGGAGGTGGCGGTGCCCCAGGCCGGGCCGGGCGAGGTGCTGGTGAAGGTCGAGGCGGTATCGCTGAACTATCGCGACCGGCTGGTGATCGAGAACGGCATGGGCTCGACGCTCAGCTTTCCCTTCACCCCGGGTTCGGATCTCGCCGGCCATGTGACGGCGACCGGACCGGGCGTCACCCGCTTCAAGGCGGGCGACCGGGTGATCAGTCATTTCACCACCGGCTGGCAGGATGGCGAGCTGCAGGCGATCAAGGGCAATTACGGCCTCGCTTTGGGCGCGCCTTTGCCGGGCGTCCTCAGCGCCTATGTCGCCATGCCGCAGGACTGGCTTGTTGCGGCACCTTCGAGCCTTGATGCGGTCGAGGCCAGCACGCTGCCCGTCGCCGGCCTCACCGCCTGGTTTGCGCTGATCGAGCATGGTCGCCTGAAAGCGGGCGAAACCGTCCTGGTGCAGGGCACCGGCGGCGTGTCGCTGTTCGGGGCACAGATCGCCGTCGCCCATGGCGCCGAGGTCATCGCCACCTCCAGCAGCGGCGAGAAGTTGGCGCGGCTGCGCGGCCTGCTCGGCGACAGCGCGAAACTGCAGGGGATCGATCGTCACCGGCACCCCGCCTGGGGCGAAGAGGCCTTGCGGCTGACCGGCGGGCGCGGCGTCGATCACCTGCTGGAATTGGCCGCCGGCGATCTTACCCAGTCGATGACGGCCCTGCGGCTGGGCGGACGTCTGTCGGCGATCGGCATCATCGATGCCATCGAATATCTCGTGCCGGCTTTTCCGCTGCTGGTGAAGGATATCACCGTCAAGGGCATCTTCGTTGGCCATCGCCGCGCCTTGGAAGATCTTGTCCGCGCCGTCGACCGGCTGCAGTTGAAGCCGGTCATCGACCAAGTCTATGCCGCGACCGATCTGCCGGCGGCACTCGATCATCTGCAGCGCGGCGCCTTCGGCAAGATCGTCCTGCGTTTCGACGACTGAGCCGCCCGCCGATCGCCTTCGGCTATGCGGGGCTCATTCCTCGTAACGGCCGAAGGCGGCGAGATAGAAATCCCGTTCCAGCGACTTAAAGAGCTGCTGCGCCATGGCGAGCGCACTGCCCAATTCGATCAACCGCGTTTCCACGGTGAACTTTTCCAGCGCGAATCTTTCGGCGGCCGATTTTTCCGCCAGGGCCTGTGGCGCGGCGGGCAATGGTGGTTGATCGCTGCCGGCCGCCGGCCAGCCCCCGGATGGGCCTGTGGCATCCTGGTTCGTCTCGCTTTGCAAATCCTGCCCCTGCTGCATCAGACCATCCTGCTGATCGGTGGAATCCGCCCGCCCTGACTCATCTGGACGAGTGTTGATTTTATCTCAATGTAGCCGAAGCTGCAATCGGTGGCGGATCGCGCGATCGTGACGGCATGGCGCCTTGACCTCCGAACGGCTTCGAGCTTTTATGTTTCTGTTTTGTTCCATTACATACGCATTATGTTTATTACGTAATCGCCGCTCGAGTCAAGCGGTCTTGGGTCTGAAAACCCATGAATCCGGCTGTTGCCGCGGAGAACGTAACGAAAACGTGTTTTTTAAATCAGAAAAACAATCATAAAATGTAATTCGCATATCAGTCCGGCCTGGCTCGCACAGTTTGCACCTTCGCCGGTCGATCGGAATGCGCCGGGATATGCCTGATCGCCGCCAGCAGCGGCGTTGTTTCAGCAGGAGAACAGCATGTCTGTTATCGTCGGCATTCGGGTTGAAAGCGTCCGGGGCGATCGCCCCCTATCCGTTATCGGCCAGCACAAGAGGGCGCGCCGCCGGGGTGGCTGCAACGTGACCGGTCTGGTGGCTGCCGGCCTGATTTCCTTGTTCACGCTGGGGGCCGGTGCCGCGGCCCAGGCGGATTGCCTGCCCTGGCAGATGGACTGCAACGGCCGGGCGGCAAATGGCGGTTCGATCGACGGCTATGGGAATACCTGGACGCAGAATCCGGGCGGCACCTATAGCGATCAAAATGGTCGAAGCTGGGGCCAGACCGTCAATGGCGGCTGGCAGCGCAGCGACGGCTATTCGGTGCAGCAGAACATGGGCGGCGGCTATACCGACAGCACCGGCGAAAGCTTTACCCAGGCCTTGGGCGGCGGCTGGGTCGGCAGCCGCGGCACAACCTGCAACCAGCAGATCAGCGGCGTCTGGAAATGCGGCAAGTGACGATGCTGGCGATGCCGGGCCGCCATGCCTGAGGACGAGGTGGCAGATACAGCCGGCGGCGCGCCGCCGGCCGGTCTGCTTCCGGCTTGCCGGCGATGCCGCAGCGAACCGCCGTCTCGCGTCGACCTGCATATGAATATATGAGGTGTGCGTAGCGGCTGGGAATTTCCACCTTAAGAATTATTACGATAGCCAGTGGAAAGCCCCCGGCTTCGTGATACGATCCTCGCGGGATATCAATATTTTCGTATCCGACATCGGCGGTCGCGAACAGCAGCCGCCAATGCCGGGGACGGTCGGGACAGAATTTCCGGTCCGAAGGCATCCGGTTTGCCCGCGCCGATGGCGTGGCCAGGCGATGTGATGCCATCGGAACGGGAGGATCGGAATTGGGAGATCCGGTCTCATCCCGGTCGAAACATTGTTCGACCCGCAGGGGGCAGCGGTTCACATGGCTGGCAATGGCGATGATCTCTCCGCATCTCGCGCCCATTCCGGGCAGGGCGGAGCTGCTCAAGCGTCTTTCGCGCCTGAGCCGTTGTCGCATATCTCGCAAGCCACATCTGCCGCATCGCATGACGCATTCGACGCCGTGGCGTCGCCCGCCGGCCGGCGCGGCGCCGGTGCCGCGCCGGTTGCGGCTGGACCGGTGTCGCGGCGCGGCATCCTGGGATCCGGCATCGGCCGGCGTCTCCTGCTGGGCGTGCTCATCTTCAGCTCGCTGGTGACACTGATCCTCACCTCGTTGCAGATCTATTTCGACTATCAGCGCGGCGTCAGCGTCATCGAACGGCGTCTCGATGAAATCCGCCGTTCCTATCTGGACAGCATGGGCGACAGCCTCTGGCATCTCGACCGCACGCAGTTGCAATTGGAGATCGACGGCATCCTGCGCTTGCCGGACATGCGGGCGGTGGAAGTGCGCGAGACCAGCACGGCGGCGGACGCGCTGGTGGTGACGGCAGGGCAGCGCGGCAGCGATTCCGACATCCGGCGCGAAATCCCCATCACCTATCAGGTCGAGGGCGAAACCCAGGTGATCGGCACGCTCTATCTGGAAGCGACGCTCGACGATCTGTACCAGACCTTGCTGGCCCAGGTGCTGGTGATCCTGGCGAGCCAGGCAGCCAAGACCTTCCTGACCTCCTATTGCATTCTTTTCCTCTGCCATCGCCTGATCACGCGCCACCTTGTCGCCATCGCCAATTATGTCCGCGGCTATGATCTTCAGGCGCAGACGCCGGCCCTGCGGCTCGACCGTTCGGCCAAGCCGCAGGCGGACGAGCTTGACGACGTCGTCCATGCCTTCAACAGCCTCTTCAGCAGCCTGCAGGACGCCTATAACGGCCTACGCGACGTCAATGCGCGGCTTGCCCAGGATATTTCGCGGCGCGAGGCGGTCGAAGCGCAGCTACGCGACAGCGAGCAGCGGTTCCGCGATTTTGGCGAGACCGCGTCGGACTGGTTCTGGGAAACCGACCAGGAACATCGCTTCACCTATATTTCCGACCGCATTGCCGATTTCGATCTCCACGGCATCGAGGTGATGCTGGGGCGGCGGCGCGGCGAATCGCCGACCGACACCGTGGCCGACGCGGAGAAGTGGCGGCACTATCAGGCGATGCTCGAGACGCATAAGCCGTTCCGCGATTTCATCTACCGTAGCAGCCGGCGCGACAGCAGCCCGGTCTATATCAGCGTCAGCGGCATGCCGCTGTTCGATCGCGAGGGCCGGTTCCTCGGCTATCGCGGCGTGTCGCGGGACGTGACAGCCGGCGTGCTCGCCGACCAGGCCCTGCGCGCCGCCAAGAGCCAGGCCGAGCTCGCCAATTACGCCAAGACCCAGTTCCTCGCCAATATGAGCCATGAGCTGCGCACCCCGCTCAACGCCATCATCGGCATGTCGGAAGTGATCAAACAGGAGCTGCTGGGGCCGGTCGGCAACGAGCGCTATCGGCATTATGCCGGCGACATCCACAATAGCGGCCAGCATCTGCTGAATGTCATCAGCCAGATTCTGGATCTCACCCGCATCGATGCCGGCCATGTGCGGCTCGATCTCGGCGAGGTCGACGGCGACATCCTGCTGCAGGAAGTGGCCGCGCTCTATCATCCGCAGATCGAGGCGGCCAACCTCAGCCTGGAAGTCACGCACCGGACGGAGGTGCCGCACCTGGTCGCCGACGAGGCCGTGCTGCGGCGGGTGATCGGCCATCTGCTGGGCAACGCCATCAAATTCACGCCGGCCGGCGGCAGGATCGTGTTGTCCAGCCAGCGGCTGGACGACGGTTCGGTGGAATTTGCCGTCGCCGATACGGGGATCGGCATTGCCGCGACCGATATCGACAAGCTGGCGACGCCTTTCGCCCAGCTCGATAATGTCTATGAGCGGAAATACCAGGGGGCCGGGCTGGGCCTCGCCTTGGTGCGGGCGCTGGTCGAGTTGCAGGGCGGGGGCATTCGCATCGACAGCGAGCTTGGCAAGGGCACGGTGGTGCATATCGTGCTGCCCCCCGCCGGGCAGGCACTCGCCCAAGACCTGCATTCCGTCATGATCAACTGAGCCGCACTGTCGCGGATTCAGGCCAAAGCATAGTTTTGGTCGTCCTCCGCAGAGGCCGGCTCGGCTGGTTGCCGCCGCATCGTGCCGGATCGCGCAGCGTGGCCGCGCCGATACAACCGCTCGGTCGTGTCGGCAAAAAGCCGCCTGGCTTCTTCCGGGTCGATATGGTCGGCGCGCCAGAGACTCTGCATGACGGGGTCGCCGAGCAAGGACGTCAGTTCAGGTTCGCCGCTCAAGACGTTGCGCTGGAGACGTGCCGGCCTTTTCTGCATCGTGACCTCCGCTTCATTTCACTCATTTGGCTGTTCCCCGCAATGGGCCGGCGAGGAACGGGGCTGATGTCTGCTGCAGTTTCGCGGCGCTCATGTTCGGCCGCTGCATGCACCCGCATGCTAGTTGCTGATACTGACGCTGGCGTAACAACCTGCGCTGCTATCGACCCCAGTCAGTCAATATCCGGCCAGTCAATACCGGGTCCGTCGATATTCTGCCCGCCGATATCCGGTGCGTGAATATCGCGTTACGGCGACGCTTGCTGAGAAGCTTGCGGATAGCTGCCTATCAAGCGGGGCTGACAAGCCGGCCGCCGCTCCATCGCCATCGTCCTGCTTGTTTTTGGATCATAGCGCAGCTGCCCGGCGATAGCGACTCTGCGACAGTGATTTATCTGTGAACGCAGAGCTATGCCGCAGTGCAGTATCGAGAACTGCACCGCGGCTGTCGCATCTCGGGAGACGATGACGAGAAATCTGGGAGGGGGCGTCGAGACGTCCACCAACGATTGGGGGATCGCACGGTAGAGCAGGAGGGTGTCTCAACGCCCTTAGGCATTATAACCCCTGAGCCCTCCGACGGTTCCCGGCGGCGATGGAAAAAACCTCTTGGACAGGGGGCCGATATGCCGCTCCGGCTGCACCAAACAACCGCTGCATCACAGAACAGGCCGGATAAAAAGAACGGCGGCGGAAAAGAAAACGGCCGGATTGAAAATCCGGCCGTGACGCCAAATGGCAGTTAGACATTCAAGGGAGGCTTCATACGTGGTAAGGGAAATCCATGATCAGTGGGTGGTCACGGACCCAGTTCAACCAGTCTGCTGAAACTAACAAAGCAGTGTCCATCCGGTTCCCTGCGGAATTGGTGCACCGTCGAATTGCTCCGGCCTCGCCGCATATCCGCCGCGCCGGAACGCGCCCGCATCAATCCGTCACATGCTGTCAGCGGATCATGCCGCTTGGCCTTGCTTGAAAACGGCGCCGGGTTTGCGCGACCCTCAGTCGACCGTGAGCACGATCTTGCCTTGGATGTGACCTCTGGCGGCTCGTTCGTGTGCCTTGCGCGCATCGGCAAGCGGATAGGTGCTGTCCAGGACGACGCGGATCGTCCCGTCATCAAGCAAGCGCGCGACTTCCGCCAGCTGAGCCCCGCTCGAACGGACCTGGGTTGCCGAGACCGTGACGCCGAGCTCCTCGGCGTCCTTCGCACCGGAAAACCCTAAGGGGTACACCGGGAACAACGCACCGCCGCGCTTCAGCGTGCGCAGGAAACGACCGGTGGACGGACCGCCGACAGCGTCGATGACGAGATCGACGTCATGCGCAACGTCCTCAGGCGGCGTTTTGGCGTAATCGATGAATTCGTTGGCACCGAGTTCGCGCAGAAGTGATTCATGCTTGCCCGATGCCACGGCGATGGTATGCGCGCCTCTCAGTTTCGCTATTTGCACCGCGAAATGCCCCACGCCGCCCGCGGCGCCGTTTACGAGGACGGTCTTGCCGTCGAGCGGCACCGGCTTATGCCTGTTCGGCTGAAGCGGGTTCGGTTCATTGTGCCCCAGTTCAATCATGAACTGCCACGCGGTGAGCAGGGACATCGGCGCCCCGGCAGCATGCAGGTGATCGATGCCGGCTGGCTTGCGCGCAACCTGCGCGGCCGGCACGCTGACATATTCCGCATAGGCCTTGCTTTCCCCGACGCTGAAGAAGCGAACCATGGAGTAAACTTCGTCTCCGACGGAGAAGTCCTGGACATCATCGGCGACCGCCTCGATGACGCCCGACACATCCGTCCCCAGAATGATGGGGAAGGAGACCTGCGGCTGCCACTCGGGGGGAAGCGCCTTATAGCCGTCGCGCAGGTACCAGTCGGGAGGATTGACGCCGATCGCGTGAACGCGCACGAGCACTTCGCCCGCCTTCAATGCGGGGATCGGCGCATCTTCGTAACGCAGCACCTCAGGACCGCCGAATTCATGTTGGCGAATCGCCTTCATCGTGTTTGCCGGCATCTCTTTGTCCCTCTTCGAAATCATGATATCCAGATCGGAGCACTGCTCCATATATTCGGAGCAGTGCTCCGCTTGTCAAGGGAGCATAATGAGAGCCGACGCGAAAAAGAATTATGACAAGCTTCTTGCCGTCGCGCGCCATGTCGTAGCCGAGCAAGGTGCCGATGCATCGCTGCGCGACGTCGCGCGCAAGGCCGGTGTCGGGCTCGGTACCCTGTACCGCCACTTTCCGACCCGGGAGTCGCTGCTCGAGGCATTGCTCCATACATGGTTCGACGAGCTGGCGGCGAAGGCAAACGAACTCGGAACGTCGAACGTACCGGACGAGGCCCTGGTGTCATGGCTTCGCGAGACAGTCACCTTTGCGCGCAACTATCGCGGGGTCACGGAATCGATGATGGCGGCCATCGCCGACCCAGATTCTGCCCTGCATGAATCCTGCGTCACGATGCGCGCGGCAGGCACCCGGCTGCTCGACCGCGCCCAGGCCGCCGGCGTGGCGCGAACCGACATGGACGGCACCGATCTCTTCGCCTTGGTCGGGGCGCTTGCATGGCTGGGCGATCAACCCGCGCTCGCGCCGCGCGCCGATCATCTCTTTGACGTCATCGCAAGCGCGATCCTGACGAACCGGCCGAGCATCCCTGTCCGGGAGGAGGGCCCTGTCCAGGAGGAGGGCCGGGGGAAGGGCCTAGGCCGGGAGGATGGCAGAGCGCCGCGCCGTACCGGCCGCTGAGTTTGTGCCGCCCGCAAAACGCCAAGCGGCATCCTCCGACTTCCGGCATAAGATTCATGGAAGTGCTGCCCGGCGATGCCCCTGCGCCGCGTCGCGCGACGCGGCGTCGTCTTCAGGCGCAGCGTGCCACCAGAGCTTCGGCGCGACGATGCAGCTCGCCATGGGATTTCAGCCGCTCGGTGACCTCCGTCACCAACTGACGTACATCCGTCTCGTTGATCGCGTAAGCGCGCCACAGCGCCGACATCATCGGATCGCCGAGCAATTCATCGACCGATGGCTCACGCAGTTTGGCGATGCTTTCCGCCGATTGCTGCGCGGCACCTTGGGCGGCATGGGCTGGCGCGGTACAGACAGGGGCGCTAGACATGAGGCTGGCCAGCACGACCGGCCCCAGGCGGTCATTGGCGACCTTGGCGCGCTCGATGATGCGGTCGGCAATGACGCCATGACTGTCGGCGTTATGGACGCCGTCTGCGTTGCGGGCTTCCGTCTCCTGCCACGTCTTTGTCATCTCGAACCTCGTCTGGCTTGGCGGCACTGGCATCCGCGCGGAACGGATCTTCCCGCGAACTCCCCCGGCGCCGCCGGCGCATCTGTCGCGATGCTGTCGATCGTCGAATACTCACCGCCTGGGCAGTGCTCGCGCGATCGATCATCACCGGATCACTGTGGTGGATAATAGATAGGGATCGTGGCGACAGTTAGGCAAGGAGGTGAAACTTAAATCACGACTTCGTCAGTGCATTTTTTTGCCGCCTGTGCGGCTCGTCACGCCGAGACCTCGCGCAGACAGTGATCTGCCGCACAAGCTGCCGGCAGGCTGACGATCCGGGGTCATCCGTCAGACAGAAAGACCGCCCTCGCAACGTATCGGCCAGTCGTGTACCGGGCCATCGTCATCGCGATGCGCGCGGCCCGGCGGCTGATGGCTCTGCTCAGCCGGCCAGCGCCGGTTCGCCACGCCCGCCGCGGATCAGCAAGGCAACCAGGGCCGCAGCGACACCGGTCAGGCCGGCGATGACGAAGGCGTCGAGATAGTCGCCCTGCACGGTGCGCAGATAGCCCCCGAGATAGCTGGCGCAGGCGGCACCCATCTGGTGGCCGGCGGCGATCCAGCCGAACACCACTGCGGCGTCGCGCTCGCCGAAATTCTCGGTGGCAAGACGCAGGGTCGGCGGCACGGTGGCGATCCAGTCCAGGCCGTAGAAGACCCCGAAGATCGTCAGGCTGTAGATCGAGAAATCGGAAAAGGGCAGGTAGATCAGGCTGAGGCCCCGCAAGCCGTAATACATGAAGAGCAGCTTGCGGCTGTCGAAGCGGTCGGTCAGCCAGCCGGAGAGCGTGGTGCCGAAGAGATCGAAGAAGCCCATCAGCGCCAGCAGGCTCGCCGCCTTGCTTTCGGCGATGCCATGGTCGTTGCAAAGCGCGATCAGATGCGTGCCGACCAGGCCGTTGGTGGTGAAGCCGCAGATGAAGAAGGTGATGAACAGGAACCAGAAGGCCGGCTTATGGATGGCGCGGCCCAGGGCGCCGAAGGCGGCGTTGAGCATCGCGCCGCCACGGCGGTGGGCGATGATCGGTGTGTCGGGATGCGCGCCGAGCGGCAACTGGCCGATCGAACTCGGCCGCTCCGGCACCAGCACGAAGACCAGGGGGATCAAGGCGGCGCAGGCAATGGCGATCACCGTCACCACCGGCTGCCAGCCGCCATGATCGGCGATATAGGCAAGGACCGGCGTGAAGATCAGGTTGCCGGTGGCCGTGCTGGCGGTCAGCAGGCCCATCATCAGGCCCCGCCTTGTGGCGAACCAGCGATTGACCACGACGGCGCCCAGCACCACGGCGACGCAGCCGCTGCCGATGCCGGAGAAGAAGCCCCAGGTCACCATCAGCTGCCAGGGCGCAGTCATCATCAGGCTGGCGCCGACGGAAGCGGCCATCAAGGCTAGCGCCCCCATCAGCGTGCGGCGCAGGCCGATGCTCTCCATCAGCGCGGCCGCGAAGGGGCCGACCATGCCGTAGAAGAAGATGCCGAGTGCTGCCGAGGAGGAAATGGTCGCCGTATCCCAGCCGAAAGCATTCTCCAGCGGCCGCAGCAGCACGCCCGGCGCGCCGCGCAGGCCGGCGGCGATCAGCAGGCAGGCGAAGATGACGCCGCCGACCACATAGGCATATTTTTGGCCGAAGGGGCGGCGCAGGAAGGCCGCCTGGTTGCCGGCCTGAAGCGGCGCCGTGGCCGGATGGCTGGCAGGGGCGGAAGTCTCTGTCTTGCTGGCGCTGTCTGACACAGTTTTTCTCTTTGGCGGCGATGGCGGGTCGGTTGGAATCGGAGGTTTCGGAATCGGATGTTACTGACCGGTACGTTTCGGCTTGCATAAATACGTACCGGTCAGTAACATCGTCAAGCAGAAAGTTGCTCCGGACGTATTTTCGCCCTGTTTTATGGCCGGGCCTCCGGTTCCCGGCCGGCGGCTTTGAGGAGCAAGCAGTTGAAAGAAGAAGGTTATCCGTTGGACAAGATGGCATCGATCGACCCGGCTGAAACCGAGAAGCCTGCCCCGGAACGCCCCTTGAAGGCGGCCGAGCGCATCAAGCGCACGGCGCGGGAATTGTTCTACCGCCAGGGCATCCGCGCGGTTGGGGTTGACGAGATCGTCAGCCGGGCGGGTGTCACCAAGCCCAGCCTCTATCGCAGCTTCGCCTCCAAGGATGAGCTCGCCGCCGCCTATCTGACGGAATATGACTGCGAATTCTGGAACCGGTTCGACGATCCGGCGTCACGTCATCCCGGCAATGTGCGGGAGCAGTTGCTGGATTATCTGCGGGGCCTGGCGGAGCGGGCGAGCAAGAATGGCTATCGCGGCTGCGGCCTGACCAATGCCGCCGTCGAATATCCCGCGCCGGAGCATCCGGCCCGCATCGTCGCCGCCCGCAACAAGCATGAGCTGCGCCGCCGCCTGCGCCAGATGGCGGCCGATATGGGGGCGAAGAATCCCGATTTGCTGGGCGACGGGCTGGTGCTGCTGATCGAGGGCGCCTATGCCTCCGGCCAGCTCTTTGGCGATGGCGGCCCGGCCGGCCAGGTCGCCGTCATTGCCGAAGCGATGATCGATGCCGCCGTGGACAAGCCTGCGGACGGCGATTAGAGATTTTCACGTCCTGGCGCTGGCGAGGACATCGAGCAAAGCGGTCTCCAGCGCAGTTGGGTGATGGGCGTCGCTGCGGACCAGGCCCAGCGTCCGCGTCATCCTGCGATCCGCCAGCGGGACGATGACCAGGCCGGGCAGACTGCAGGCCCGCGCCGCATCCTCTGGCATCAGCGCCACGCCGAGATTGAGCCGCACCATCTGCAATCCGGTCAGCAGCTGGCGAACCTCCGCCACCACCATCGGCCGCGCCTGATTGCGTTCCAGGATGATCGACAGCCATTGATCCGAGGTTGTGCCGATGGGAAAGCGGACGATCGGCTGCGACAGCAAGGCCTCATCGGATATCGCCGGGACACGCGCCAAGTCATTTTCAGCGGACACGACGACGCAGGCGCCGTCCTGATGCAGCGGCTCGAAGGACAGACCGGGCGAGGGCACGAAGACGCTCGATATGCCGAAGTCGATATCCCCCGAGCGGATCATGTTGAAGGCGACGTCGTCGTCGATTTCCGAGACATCAAGGACATGTCCGGGAAAACGGGCGCGCACTTGTTGAAAGGCCGGCGCGATATGCAGGGCGGCGAAGGATGCGGGGCTTGCCACGCGTAAAATCTGCGACGTGCCCTGGCTCAGCGAATTCAGCTGATCGAGAATGGCGCCGTTGCTCGCCATCAGGCGGCGAAAGGCGGGCAGCAGGGCGGCACCCGCCGGCGACAGGCGGAAGCCCGTCGGGTCACGTGCCAGCAGCGAGACGCCGAGCTGCCGTTCCAGCTGCTGCACATGCTGGGTGACGGCCGGCTGGGTCAGCCCGAGTTCCTGCGCGGCTTTCGAGAATGAGTTATGCGTGACGACAGCGAGGAGGCTGCGGACCCGGCGGACCGAGATTTCCTGCCGCCGGGGAGCATCGATCGCTAGGGGGGCATCGATATCTATAAGCATCGGGCGTGCGCCTATAACAAAGCTTTATTTTTCCACGATCTCATCATGACACAGAATATGGAAAAGATGCAGATGAGGCTGGAGGCTGAGGCATGTCGGCACGGGACCCGGGAATTCGGCGGATTTTCGCCAGGCGCAACCACGCCTGCTACGGCATGGGGCTCGGCATCATCATCCTGGACGAGGTCTATCCGGGCTTTCCGGGCGATGTCCGGAACGCCAGCGCCTATCCCTTTCCGATCCAGTACGAGATCGCCGAGGGCGTCGATATCGCCGGGCTGGTGCGTGGGGTGGAAAAGGACAGCCTGCTGGAACCGGTGATCCGCGCCGCCCGCCGGCTGGAGCGCATGGGCTGCAGGGCGATCGCGGCCGAATGCGGCTATTTCGCCTGGTTCCAGCGTGAACTCGCGGCGGCGGTCAGCATCCCCGTCTTCGCCTCGAGCCTGCTCCAGGTGCCGCTCGCCCAGCAGGTGGTGGGGCCGCAGGCCAAGGTGGGCATTCTCGTCGCCGAGGGCGATCGCCTGCACGACCGGCACTTGACCTCGGTCGGCGTCCAGATCGGCTCCAACTATGTCGTTGAGGGCGCCAAGGATGACGGCAAGTGCCCCGAATTCGACAGCTTGTGGACCCGCGATCTGCGCCCCGCCGTGCCGACGGCCGATTACGCCAAGGCCGAGGCCGATCTGGTGGCGGTGGCCAAGGACTTTGCGGCGCGGCACGCGGATATGCGGGCGCTGGTGTTGGAATGCACCGGCTTCCAGCCTTTTGCCCGCGCGATCCAGCGCGAACTCGATATGCCGGTCTTCAGCTGGTCGACCCTGCTCGACTATGCCTTCTCCATTGTCGCGCATCGCGACTTCTACGGCCACGTTTAGCCCGGATTCGGGACTGCGGCGGCGCATATCATCTACGGATCAGCCTATCCGTCCTTGCCTCCCGGCCGGCCTTGGTGTCACGTTGACCGGCAGGGCCTATCGCATGGCCGGGGAAGGGGCGCGGGCATGGATGTTTCGAGCATGGAGCCGGCGGGATTGCTGCTGCGCGAGCCGGCCTTTGCGTCGATGGCGATCAATTTCGCGGTCGGCATCATCGCCTTGCTGATGCGATGGCGCTTCGGTCGCGCGTCGCGCGGCGTGAAACGGCCGGCCGAGGCGCCAGATCAAGCGCCACTCCAGCCAGGGTCACGCTCAGTGCCACACCCAGCGCAAGCATCGCCCGCCGCGATCGCACCGGCGGACGCGCCCGGCGAAGCGCCGCCAATCCCGTCGCCGGTCGAACGGTCGCCAGTCGAAGAGTCGATGGCGGAAACGGCTTCAGTCGATGGTGCGCCATCGGCTGCTGCGCCATCGCCTGATGCGCGATCGGTGGAGGTTTTGCCGGCTGAGACGCCGCCGCCGCTCTGGCTCGGTGCCTGCGCCAGTTTCCATCTGCTGAATGCCCTGATCTTCGCGCTGGTTCTGCTGCCCACATTCGTGGCGGCCGGCAGCGCGCCGGCCTCGCCGGTTACCGCCGCCCTCGACGCCTCATTCCTTCTGCTGCCGGTCTGCGTCCTGGTCGGCCTCTCCGCCTTGCTGCTGGCCTCTCTCACCGAGCGCCTGACGGCAAACGCCGCATCGCGCCACCGCATCCCCTTGCTGTCGATCACCGTCCTGATCGCCGTCGTCGAAGCGGCGCTCTTTGCGCTGAACCGGGCGGATCTCGGCTATCTGGTCAGCCAGGGCGCCTGGCTGCTCGCCTGCATCCTGATGATGGCGGGGCTGATCCGTCTCGGCCTTCGCGGCTTGCTCAGCCCGGCTGCCCGTTCCTGTGCATGGATCACGCTCGCCGGCTTCTTCGCCCGCGCCTTGCTCACCCTGCTCGGCATGCTGCAGCTGGTCTCTGTGATGTTGCCGGAAGGCAATGCCTTGAGCTTCGCCGCGCTTGGCGGCGTGATCGGCGGCAGCCTTGCCGCCGCTCTGGCTTTGAAGGCGATCGGCGCCGCCTGGACCGGCATCGGATTGCTGTTGATGGCGGCGACATGGCAGCGGGCCGATGCGGAAGCGCGAGAGCGCTGAAGCGCCTCTAGCTCCGTCGCCGCTGGAAATCCGCCGCCTTCTCATCGGTCTTGGCGAGAGGCCGCCATTTGCCGTCGTCGCGCAGGGCCAGCACCTCGCCGGTGGTATTGAGGATACAGCGCGTGCCGACGGGAACGTTGTCGGGCGGGGTCGCCTCGACGCGGATGGCGGTGCGCAGATGCGGCGGATAATTCTGCTCGATATAGCGCCAGAGCAAAGGCGGCACATATTGACGCCAGGCCGCGTCGCGGTTCTCGATCAGGAAGCGGATCTCGCGGCCGGATTTGACCGCGGTCGCGCGGCGGTCGAGGATATGCAGCTGGCGGCCGCTTTGCGGATTGCGATAGGTCATGGTATCCGCGCTGGGATGCGCGGGATCGCCGAGGGAGGCGAAATGCGCGGTGTAATAGCGCGCATCGATCTCCGAGCCGGTGAAGTAATCGGTCGGCTCCGGCAGCCCCGCCGAGCGGATGCGGCCCATCACGTAAGCCAGCCAGTCGCCGGTCTCCAGGCTGGCATCGATATCCTGCAGCGGCAGGAAGCGGAACGCATCGCCGAACAGCGCCTGCACCATCTCCTTCTTCTGGTCGAAGGTGAAGGGATGGCCGCCGATGCCGTGCAATTGCGTGGAGCCGAGGGCGACGATGCCGAGATCGACGCTGCCCAGCATCTGCGTCAGCAGCCGCACATGGCCCCAATGCAGGGTCTGGAAATCGGCAACGATGAGGCCGGTGCGGTCAGTCACCGCATCGGCCGGGCGGGGCGAGGATTTTGCGCGCGCCATGATTGCGTCCCTTCCGTCAGACCACGATCTCGCGGCGCTCGATGCCGCGATCGCCGAACAGGCGCCGGTAGCGGGCGATCTCCGCCGGGCTGCCGGAGGCCTTGTCGAAATTGTCGGAGAGCTTGACCGCGCTGCGGCCGGCGGCATGGCTCACTTTGCAGACCAGCGAGATCGGATCGAGCAGCGGGCTGTCATGGGCAAGGCAGCCGGCGAAATCATTGGTGAGCTTGGTGCCCCAGCCGAAGGCGAGGCGCACGCGCTTGTGGAAGCGCGCATGCAAGACCTCGATCTCGTCGATATCGATGCCGTCGGAGAAGAGCAGCAGCTTCTGGCGCGGGTCTTCGCCGCGCGACTGCCACCAGGCGATCATTTCCTCGCCGCCGATGATCGGGTTCTTGCTGTCGATGCGGGCACCCGCCCAGCCCGCCATCCAGTCGGGCGCCGATTCCAGGAACTGCGTGGTGCCATAGGTATCGGGCAGCATGACGCGCAGGGCGTCCGGATAAAGCTGCTGCCAGTCCTCCAGCACCTGGTAGGGGGCGCGCTTGACGGCGGCGTCATCCTCGCCGGCCATGGCGGCATAGACCATCGGCAGCTCATGGGCGTTGGTGCCCTTGGCCTCGAGGTCGAGCTGCATGGCGAGATAGGCGTTGGAAGTGCCGGTGAAGCGCGCGCCCAACCCCTCGATCATGGCGAGGTCGATCCAATGCTGCCACAGGAAGCCATGCCGTCGCCTTGTGCCGAATTCGGTGATGTTGAGGTCCTCGAGCCTGGCCAGGCGGGCGATCTTGTTCCAGGCCTTGGTCTTGGCGCGCGCATAGAGGATGTCGAGTTCCAGGCGCCCCAGCTTGCGCAGGACCGCGCGCGCCTTCAGCTCGTTGATGATGGCAAGGGCATAGATCTCCCACAGGGTGACCTCGGCCCAGCCGCCGCTGAAATCCAGCCGGTATTGCCCGTCTTCCCGGGCGAGGTGGTAGTCGGGCAGGCGCAACTGCCCCAGCCAGTCGATGAAATCGCCGGGGAAGATGCCCTTGCGGCCATAGAAGGTGTTGCCGGCGAGCCAGATCAGCTCCGATTTCCGGAACGACAGTTCCCGCACATGATCGAGCTGCGCACGCAATTCGCTCTCGGGAACCAGCTCCGCCAGCCGCACGATCTTGGTGCGGTTGTTGATGGAGAAAGTGACCGGCACGTCGCGATGCTTCTGCCAGATCAGCAGCAGCATCAGGAACTTGTAGAAATCCGTATCCAGCAGGCTGCGGATGACCGGATCGATCTTGAAGGAATGGTCATAGGCCCGCTTACCGAGATCGACGAATTGCATCGCCGTTCCCTCACAGCTCGGCGCGATTGGTGATCGGATAACGCCAGCCCTTGCCGAAGGATTTGCTGGTCAGCTTGACGCCCGGCGGCGCCTGGCGGCGCTTGTATTCCGCGCGTTTCACCAGCCGCGCCACCTTCTCCACGTAATCCTGGCTGACCTCATGGCCGAGCCGGGCGGAGGCGAGTTCGCGGGTGCGGATCGGCGAATGCTGGCCTTCGATCAGCAGGCGCAGCACCGTGTCGAGATGGTCATAGGAGCCAAGCGCACTTTCGTCGGTCTGGTCGGGGCGCAGCTCCGCCGTCGGCGGCCGGCTGATGATCGCTTCCGGGATCGGCTCCGTGCCGCCCAGCACCCAGTCGGGCTTGACGCGGTTGCGCCAGCGGCAGAGTTCGAAAGCGGTGGTCTTGTAGAGATCCTTGATCGGATTGAAGCCGCCGCACATGTCGCCATAGAGCGTCGCATAGCCGACCGACATTTCCGACTTGTTGCCGGTTGAAAGGACGAGGCCGCCATAGGCGTTGGAGATCGCCATCAGCAGCATGCCGCGCAGGCGCGGCTGCAGGTTCTCGGCGGCAAGGCCGAGGTCTTCCGGCCGCGCCGCCTTGAAGAGCTGCTGTGCAGTGACATCCGCCAGCTGCGCCTCCACCGCGCGATGCGGCGCCTCGATGGCGATGGTGTGATGGCGGCAGCCGAGCCGGGCGAAGAGATCGCGGGCGAGGTCGAGGCTGAGCGAGCCGGTGAAGCGCGCCGGCAGCATGAAGCCGTAGACGCGGTCCTTGCCGATGGCGTCCACCGCCATGGCGGCGACCAGCGCGGAATCGAGGCCGCCGGAAACGCCGAGCATGACATGGGGAAAGCGGTTCTTCTCGATATAGTCGCGCAGGCCGAGCACGCAGGCGGTATAGATCGCCTCCAGTCGTTCGGGATATTCGGTGACGGCATTGGCCGCATCGTCGGGCGCGATCTCGACCACGCCCTCGCGCTTGCGCAGGGTGACGCGCATCACCGCTTCATGGAAGGCCGGCAGCTGCGCGACGACCTTGCCGTGACGGTCCAGCGCGAAGCTGCCGCCATCCAGCACCAGCTCATCCTGCCCGCCGACCATGTTGAGATAGAGCAGCGGCTTGCCCGCGCGCCGCACCCGCTCGCGGGCGTGGTTCAGTCGGACCGGCAGCTTGTCGATCTCATAGGGCGAGCCGTTGATGACGATCAGGCAGTCGATCAACTCGTCCACCAGGGCGCGCGTGACATTGCCGTGCCACATGTCCTCGCAGATCATCGCGCCGAGGCGCCAGTCGCCGAAGGGCATCGGCTTCGGGTTATGGCCATGGTCGAAGATGCGCCGCTCATCGAAGACATCCTCGTTCGGCAGCTCATTCTTGAGGATGCTGTGAACGATGCCTTCCTGGCTGATCAGATGCGCGGCATTGAAGGGGAGGTCGGTGCCGTTCAGCGGCAGGCCGACCAGAACGGTGGGTAGCTTCTCGGCGGCGATGCGCTCGGCCAGCATGGCGGTGTGGCGGTGCAGGACGGTGAGGAAATCCTGGCGCAGGACCAGGTCTTCCAGCGGATAGCCGCTGAGATAGCATTCCGGAAAGACGATCAGATCGGCATCGCGATTCTGACGGCAATAGGTCAGGAGCTTGTCGAGATTGCCGGCGAAATCGCCGACGGTGGGATTGGCCTGGACGAGCGCTACGCGCAGCGCCGTTTCGTGTTGGGCTGTCATGTCATCCTCTTCTCACCCCGGCGGGGCGGTTTCGGGTCGCGGTCAACGTCACTCCCGATCAGGACCGCGTTGCTCCACAGCCTTCATATTGGCGTTTTTTGCCGCTTTGGGAAGAGGCTTCGTGCAGCGCGTCCCGGCAGATCGCGCACGATCATCCAAGACAATTCCCGGAAAGCGGTCATAGAAGACAGCCAGGATCGTCAATCGGCGGATGCAGGGGCGGATGCGTGGGGGGATAGGGGCCGCAATGCGGCAGGCCCCGGTGCGGCGCCGCATGGGCCCGCGGCAACAGGTGCGGAAATGGACGGCGTTCTGGCCTTCATCCTGGCCGGCCTGGCCTTGGCCGGCAGTCCCGGTCCGGCAACGCTCAGCCTCGCCGCGACCGGTGCGGCTTTCGGCACGCGGCCGGGCCTCGGCTATCTCTGCGGGCTGGTGATCGGCATGGTCCTGGTCATGGCGATCATCGCCACCGGCATGGCCGGCCTCATCCTCGCGATACCGGGCGCCGCGCCTATCGTCACGGTGGGGGCGGCGATCTATTTCCTTTATCTCGCCTGGCGCATCGCCACCGCCCCGCCGATCGGTGCAGATGCCGTAACCGCGGCGGACCACGCGCAGCGGCCGCCCAGCCTTCCCGGCGGCATCCTGCTGTCCTTGGTCAATCCAAAGGGCTATGTCGCGATGGCGGCGCTGTTTTCCGGCTTCGTGCTGATCCGCGACCGGCTCGGCCTCGATGCGGTCCTGAAGACGGTGGTGCTGACGCTGATCATCATCGCCGTCAATCTCGCCTGGCTCAACGCCGGAGCGGCCTTGACGCGCTTCTTCCATGATCCGGCCAGCAGCCGTGTCCTCAATATTGCCTTCGCCCTGCTGCTGGTCGCCTCGGTGGCGGTCACCGCCTTGCTTTGAGTCTCATGCCGCCTGCCGTGGCGGTTTCGGGCCGCTAGCCTTGCAGCGCCCGCTTGACGGCGGGCCGCTCCGCCATGCGGCGGCGGTGATCGATCACCTTGGGGAAGCGGCTGGTATCGACGCCGTCGCCCTCCAGCCAGGTGGCGATGGTGAAAAGATAGGGATCGGCGATGGTGTAGCTCTCGCCCATCACCCAGGGACCCTTATACATGCCGTGCTCGATGATATCGAAACAGGCGGCCATGGTTTCCGGCACCTTGCGCTTCATGTCCTCGATCGAGGCGGGCTCATTCGCCCAGCGCGTGCCGCGTCGGTTATGGGCATGGGCGACATGCACGGTGCTGCAGAGATAATTGGTGAAGGCCTGGATCTCGGCGAAGGCGAAGGCATCGTTGAGCGGGGCCAGTTTCGCCGCCGGTGCGCTCTGGGCGATGAAGGCGAGGATGGCCGGCGTCTCGGTGATGACGCCGTGTTCGGTCGCCAGCGCCGGCACCCGGCCCTTGGGGTTGACCTTCAGATAGTCAGGCGAGCGCTGCTGATTGCTGGCGAAATCCAGCATGACGAGCTCATAGGCCAGGCCGGCCTCTTCCAGGGCGATGCGGCTCGCCAGCGCGCAGGTGTTCTTGGCGTAATAGAATTTCAGCATGGCGACTCCGGATGGGGACATGGCGGGATCGCGCGAGTTTAGCGGGCAGGAGGCGGGCTGAAAAGGCCGGCTCGGTCAGCCGCCGAATGACTTGTACATTCTCCGCAAATCATGCGGAGAATTGGCTCTCCCCGGAGCAACTGATGTGCAATCAGCAGGTCGTCGCCCCAGTCCATCACCGCAACCGTCAGGGTGCGGAAGCGGCGGGGGCCACGATGTCGGAGGTGGGAATGCCGGGCAGGGTGCCGCTGGACGCTCCGACCACCAGCGGGCGGCCATCGGCGGGCGTGCCGTTCAGCATGGCGATCTGGCTTTCGATGGTCGTGCTCTGGCGCTCGATATAGTCGTAATAGCGCTCGTAGAAGGCGCGGAAATCCTCGGCTTCCTGGGGACCAATTTTATGATGGTCGAGATACCAGGAGACCGGCTTGCGCTGCGCGGAAACCCGCTGATAGAGGCCGGCGAAATAGTCCAGATTGGCATGCAGGTCGAGATAGCGCGGATCGCTCATCATCGCTTCGAAGGCGCGCTGATAGCGCCCGAGCGGATCATAGAAGATCAGCCGCGGATGCGTCTCGTAGATCATGTTCTTCGGCATCACCGGCGCCGCATCCGCCAAGGCGCCGGCGCGCAGCGGCAGCGTGTCATGCAGCATCAGGTTGCGGCGCAGGCCGGTGTCGCGATAGAGCGCCGCCACATCGTCGAGGTCGAGATCGTTGGTGCGCTGCATCAGATTGACGAATTCGTTCTTCGGCACCGGAAAATCGAAAGCTGCGATGAAGAAGGGCTGATCGACGCCGATCTCGTCCCAGATACCGGCGGCGGCGAGGGCGTTATGGGTCATATGCGAGCAGTTGTTGCCCAGCACATTCCAATGGAAGACCTGTTTGCGGTCGCGATAAGGCTCGTTGAGCTTGTTGAGATAGGCGACCATCCGCTGCATCTGCTCGCGCTGCATCGGCACCCGCGCGCAATAGCGGTCGCGGCCGAAATTGACCGCGTAATCGGTGGAGATCGACAGTTCGTACATATGGTCGCGCTTCGAGGTGCCGGCCGGCATGTCCGCGAAATAGCGCTTGTGGAACTCGATGCCGTCCAGGATGCCCATATGCATCGCCTTGGCCTGGGTGCGTTGATAGCCGGCCGGCGTCACCGTATCCGTCGGCGTCAGCGTTCCATAAAACAGGAAGTCCTTGCCCGGCACGGCCACCCAATTGGCGTTCTTGTAATGGTCGTTGACGCTGAGCCCGACGCCCTGGCGCGCCACGTCGCGGTCGCAAAGCTTGATGGTGGGATAGCCGGCATCCTCGACGCGGCAGACACCGTTGAGATAGAGCACCGAATGGCCGCCGAAGCCGCTGGCGAATTCAACGCCGAAGCCCGGCTTCTTGTTGATTTCGGAAAGGGCGCAGATCTCGGCGTAGAACGGGAAGAGCGCCGCGTAGCTGTCTTTATTCCTGTCGCCCCCATTCTTGTCGGCCTGCGCCATCAGCCCGACCATCATCAAGGGCGAGGTCTTCGCCTCGCTGGCCGCCGGAGCGGGGGCGGTCATTCCTGCCATGCCGGGCATTCCAGCCATGAAGGTGTTGTCGCCCGTCGTTCCGCATCCTGTCAGCCAGACCGAAGCGCTCAGAGCGTAAGCAACAGGACGAAGACGCATAATATCCATATCGATGATCGTTACGAAGAAATCCGGCCGAATCGTAGCATGGCGGTGGAGCGGAGCCATCATGAATGCGACCGCCGCCAAACGAAAGCCGCACGAGAACACGCGAAAGCTGGGACGGTTCCCTGACCCGCCGCATGAACCGGGTCCGACGCGGTTCGCCGGACTTAAGGTCATCTTGTACCGCGCCGGGCGGAGCGCCCGTCAAGATTCGGTGAATGCGGCAAGCACCCCGGTGCCGCGGCGCGGCAGGCCTGCTGCCGCTTAGCCTTCCATTCCCAGCAGGCTGACCGGCAGGCGGGTGGCGCGGCTCTTCAGGCCGGGGCTGAAATAGGTATTGGGCGCAGCGCTGGCGCCGGGCCGCATCCGCAGGGGACGCAGCCAGTCGGCGGCCCAGGGTGTTCCCTCCAGCAGGCGCTTCAGCGGGCTCGCATTGTTGGCGATCAGCATATCGGCGCCGTCGATGCGGATGCCGTGCGCGCCCAGTTCCGCCGCCCAGTCGCCATAGGTCTCGGGCTGGTCATGCACCGCGAGGATCGCCTGGCCGATGGTGACCTCGCGCTGGCCGCCCGCCACCGGCACCTTGAGGCGCCGCGTGGCGAGGCGTTCCAGCAGGCGCGCCTCGTCGCCGGCGGCGCCGATCGCCGTATGATCGTGCCAGTCGCGCGCCTTGATCCAGGCTTCCGCATCGTCGACCGAGATCGCCGCATCGCTGTGGCAGAGGAAGAGCCCGGCCAGCATGGTGCCGATCTGATCGGCGGCGCGGCGCGACTGCAGCACCCGCGCGGCGGCATGGGTGAAGGTGCGCGCATTGGCGAGCAGCACGTCGAGATGGGTCAGCGAGCGGGACAGCAGCCGCGCGGCATAATCCGGCGTGAACCAGGCATCGATATCGCGCATCAGGTCGCGATACTGGCGGTCGGCATCGGGCGCTTCGTTGCGGCGCAGGACCAGCTTGCTGATGCGGGTCTCGTCGGCGTAATGCGCAACCGCGGTATTGATCGAGGAAAAGCAGATGCAGGCGCGCAGGGTATAAGTCAGCGGTTTGCCGCCGGTCGAACCCTTCACCACCGTGCCGCCGCTGGAGGAGACGCGCGCCATGTCGAGGATCTGCTGCACGCGCAGGGCGGCGGCCGTGTCTTCGCTTTCCAGCTCGTCGAGGATGACGGGCCTGGCATCGGCGCCGAGCAATTGCCGGATGCCGGCCTCCGTGGTCTTGCCGTCGACATAGAGCGCGAAGACGCCGACCACCCGGCGGATGATCTCCTTGATGACCGTGGATTTGCCGGCCTGGGCCGGGCCGGTGATCCACAGATGCGGTCGCCAGTCGAGCACGCCGCAGAGCAGGGCGATGACGCACCAGCCGGCCAGCAGATCACCGCTGAGGTCGTTTTCCCAGGTGAGGCGGCGGCAGACCTGCACCAGGCGGTTGGCCTCTGCGGTGCCGGCGGCCGGCGGCAGCGGCGGTGGCACGCCTGCATCCATGCCTGCATCCGTCGTGCCGCCTATCTGCACGCCACCCATCTGGACGCCGAGATCGGGGGCGGCTTCATAGATGTAATCGCTGCCCTGATCACCCCGGGGATCACCGCCGAGATAACCGGGCGCCTGCGGCTGTCCATCGACATAAAGATGCCGGCCGGTATGCATGACGACCCGGTTGCGGTCGCGCCAGGCACCGCGACCGCGCAGGCGATCCGGCGTGAACAAGCCGGCGCGATGTGCGGCGGTGATCAGGGCATCGCTGGCCGCTTCGAGATCGAAGCCGTTGCGGCCGGGATAATGCGCCGACCAATAAGCGAGCGGCGCCAGGGTGAGGAGATGCGGCCGGCTATGCGCGGCGGGGCTCAAGGCGACCACCTGCCGGGTCGCCAAAGACAGGTAGAAATAGCTGCCGCGATGATGGCCGAGAACGCGGAAGGGCGGCGCCATATCTCCGGCAGGCTGCGCGGTTCTTACGGGTCTTTCCGGTCCTTCTGCCGCCGAGGCTTCTCGTGCCCGCGTCTCCGCCGCCGCTGTTTCTGGCGCCGCCTCAGCCTGCCAGTCGCGCAGATTGGCGGTGAGGCAGGCGAGCAGATCGGCGGTGCCCCAGCCTTCGCTTTCGGCGTCGGCGGCATCCCAGCCGCGCGGCCGGCTGCGATCCCAGGGCAGATAGCGGATCTGCCGCGCCCCGGCCGCGTGGCAGAGCTGGGCGACACCAGCGGCCTGCTTCCCGTCACGTGCCTCCTGTCCCAGCATGGCGCCTTCGCCGGCCGCGTCGGCGTCGCCCCAGAGCAGCACGATGCGTCCCGCCAGCGGCGACCAGTCCGCGTGATGCATCGCCTTGGCTCCGCCCGGCCAGGTGGTGACGACGATGGGCAGCGGGCCGACCAGGCGCTGAGCCGCCTCCGCCGCCTTTTCGCCTTCCACCACCAGCACCTGATGCCTGGGCTGCGCCGCAAGATCGGGCAGGCGATAAAGTGGGCGCGGCTTGTCGAACGACCAGTGGCACCAGGCGGCCGCTGGCGCAGCTTCGCGACCCGCTTGCGCAGCGGTCGGCGGCAGCAGGGCATAGCGGATGGCGGGCGTGATCTTGCGCCGGCGGGGGGCATCGGCGCTGCCCGGACCGTCGCGCGCCGGCAAGTCGATCCGCAGCACGTAACCGATCAGACTGCCATCGGCGCGGCGATAGGGATAAAGGGCGCTGGGGCGGTAGGTGACCCAGGGCCGTGTGGGGTTTCTCGGATTCCAGCAGCGCAATTCGGCGCCGGCGCGCAGCTCTGCCCCCGTCGTATCAAGCGGCGGGTCCGCCGGCACCAGCCCGGCATAGGGATCATCAATATGGGGATCACCGGCATAGGGCGCCAGATGGCCGGGCGCAGCGCGGCCATCGCGGTTGACGGGCACTGTCGCATCGGCAGCGCCGAGGACGGCGCAGGCGGCGCGAAAGTCGAGGCCGTGGAAATCGGCGACGAAGCGAATGACATCGCCATGCGCGCCGCAGCCGAAGCAGTGATAGAAGCCTTTTGCCTCGTTGACGCTGAAGGAGGGCGTTCTTTCCGCATGGAACGGACAGAGCCCGATCCATTCGCTGCCGCGTCGCGCCAGCTTGACGCGGGCGCCGATCACCGCGACCAGGCTCGCCGCCTGGCGCAGGGCCTGCGTATCGATGCCCTGGCTGCGGGCGCGGCGGGCATCAGCTCGGTGCGCGTCAGGTCGGGACGCGGAATCTGGTGCGGTGGCGCGGGGGATGCTCATCACGCATCGATGCTGTCGAGGGCGCGGCCCGTCAGGCGGTCATGAAGCTCCCACAGGGCGTTCTTGTTGCTGTCCCGTCGCAGCAGCGCCGCGTCCTTCGCCACCGGCAAGGTCGCCATCGCGGCGCAGCGCGGCAGTCGCGCCGCCCGCTCAGGGATTTCGGGGCGATGCGCCGCCACGGTCCTCACGCGAGATCTTCAGCCAGGGCGAAGACGGCATCGACCAGCCAGTCCGATTGCGGGTCGCGGCAATTCTCGATATCGGCGATACGGGCGGCATTGGTATCCAGCATGACCGCGAGTTGCAGGCGGCTGAGGCGGAACTGCCGCCGATAGGCGCGGCTCACCATGGCCGCGGCTTCCAGGTCTTCGTTGCTAAATTTGCAATACACCGGGCGTGACATATCCTGCCTCCGACTGTGGCATCGTTCCGTTTCGCGTCATTCCGCCGGTTTGCGCGTGGTTAGCACGGGGTCGGTGGATTCCATCGCTTTTGCGAAGGCATATATATTGTTATAATCGCAACATTCGGGGATGGCAAGGCGATTTGCCGAAAAGCAGCCTTGCGATTGGCCGGCAGCGATCCGTCCATTGCGCGCCGCCTTCGGGACCGCTTCCCGGGGACCGGGTAATGCGCGACGGTTGCGAGCCCGGCGGGCTTCGTGTCAGGTTCGGCGATGGACGGGGCGGCTCGGCGACATGGCGAATGGTCGGGAGTGATCGCGCGGCGCGCGCGGGAGGTCGGCATGGGGGAGCGCAATCAAGCGGTATCGGCTCTCGAATCGATCTGGAACGGGCCGATCTGGAACGGGTGGCGACGCTGTGCAGCTACAGCAGGCCAACCGGCGGCGTTTTCCTGGCGTCGCAGGGCGGCGATGGCGGTCATCGTCCTTGCCGCGATGCTGGGCGGGTGGCCTCTCGTCGCTCCGGCTGCGGCGGCCGATGACGGCCTCGCCCTGCATCTGGTGACGGGGCCGGATTACAAGCCCTTCACCGATCCGCATCTGCCCCTGGGCGGCATGCAGAGCCAGATCGTCCGCGCCGCTTTCGCCAAAGTCGGCGACAAGGTCACCATCGATTTCGAGCCCTGGGCGCGCGGCTATGCGGAAACCCGCCGCCTCGAATTCGACGCCACCTTCCCCTATGCGCGCACGACTGAACGGGAAAAGGACTTCCTCTATTCCGACGACATCTATGTCCAGTTGAGCCGGCCCTATGTTCTGGCCGACAGCACGATGACGGCGAATGCCGTCGGCGATCTCGCCGGCAAGACGCTCTGCTCACCCCATGGCTATTACATGTCGGAGGTGATCCAGCAGTTGGTGGCGCGGCAGGCGATCACGCTGGAGCGGCCGCCTGGCATGGAGCAATGCTTCAAGATGCTGCAACTGCACCGCGTCGACGCGGTGATCTGCATCGATATCCAGGCGCGGGCCACGGCATTGCAACTGTTCGGGCGGCAGGATGCGGTGAAGCCGCTGGCGCCCGTCATCGCCTTGACGACCCATAACCTGATTGTCTCCCGCCAGCGGCCCGGCGCCGACCGCATCCTTGCCGATTTCAATCGCGGCCTCGCCATGCTGAAAGCCAGCGGCGAATTCGATACCATCGTCAAAAGCCAGATCGACGCTTATTTCGGCCAGATCAGCAATTGACGCAATGAACCGGCCGCCGCTGTCGCTGGAACCTGGCTCATCTGGACCCTATCGTCTCCTTCACGTAGCATCTG
The DNA here is from genome assembly GCA_035539075.1 of Terriglobia bacterium. Classification (GTDB taxonomy): domain Bacteria; phylum Pseudomonadota; class Alphaproteobacteria; order Dongiales; family Dongiaceae; genus Dongia_B. Next base: position 71,407 of record DATLJB010000159.1, on the reverse strand, counting down.
CAGCCGCTTCACCCACCCGTTCCGCGCTTCGGCAAAGGTGCCGCCATGCCCCAGGGCCTGCCCTCGCTCTATCTCAGCATCTGGATCGATCGCGATCCGGCCGTCGTTTATGACTTCCTGCATCGCCCGGAGAATTTTCCCCGCTGGGCTTCCGGCCTTGCCGGCGGCTTGCAGCGTCTGTCCGCCGCAGGCGCTGAGGCGCTTGCGGGGGAAGAGGCGCTTGATTGGACGGCCGCTGGGCCGGAGGGCGATATCCGCGTCCGCTTCTCGCCGCGCAACGACTATGGGGTGGTCGATCACTGGGTCTTTCTGCCGGACGGAAGGGTGATCGCCGTGCCGCTGCGTGTCGTCGCCAATGCCGGCGGCAGCGAAGTGACCTTCACGCTGTTCCGCCAGCCGGAGATGAGCGATGAGCTCTTCGACCGTGACGCCGACTGGGTGCGGCGCGACCTCGTGCGGTTGAAGGAAGTGATGGAAGGCTGACGGAAGAAGCTGCCAGCATCCCGCTGTTGCGCTCCCCCATTCACGTCAGCGAGTGCCGCATCACCGCCTTGCGCAGCGCGCGCATGCCCCGCCCGCGCCAACCCGAGTGGCCAGGGCAGGCCGCGATTGCTAGGCTGCCTTCAATGGATCGGCCGATTTGGCCGGCGAGATTGCTTGCTGCGGGAGACTGGTTTGCCTGAGGGGAGGGAGGCGACGTCGGACAGCCGGACTGGTGCCGGTTTCAATCTGCTGATCGCGCCGGCGATGGCAGTCACCGCCATGTTCAGCGTCCAGCTCGGCAGTGGCCTCAGCAAGCCGATGATGGCGCAATTGGGCCCGATCGGGACGACGACCATCCGCCTCGCCTGGGCCGCGCTGCTGCTGACGTTGATGGTGCGGCCGCGCCTGCGGCATTATGGCCGGCGGCAATGGCTGGCGGCACTTCTGCTTGGCCTCGCCATGACGGCGACGGCGATTTTCTATTTCCTGTCCTTGCAGCGCATTCCACTGGGCCTTGCCTCGGCGATCGAGTTTCTCGGTCCGCTCAGCGTTGCCACGGCGGGCATGCGGCGCCGGCGCCATCTACTCTGGCCGCTGCTGGCGGCGGCGGGCATCGGCCTGCTGGTACGTGACAGCCACGGCTGGACGGTCGACCCGGTCGGCGCCGGCTTCGCCGTCCTGGCGGGTGGCGGCTGGGCCAGCTATATCCTGGCGAGCAAGCGGGTCGGGCGGGTCTTCACCGGTCATGACGGCCTCGCCATGTCCTTCATTTTCGCCACCCTGGCCAGTCTGCCTTTCGGCTTCGGGGAGCTGCGCGACAGCCTGACGGTCGGCGCCGGCCTGGAGATGGCAGGCCTTGCCATCCTGGTCCCGCTGCTGCCCTTCGCATTGGAAATGAGTGCCCTGCGCCGGCTTTCCACCCGGGCCTTCGGCGTGCTGATGAGCGCCGAGCCGGCCATCGGGGCTGTCATCGGGTTTGTCGTTCTCGGGGAATTGCTCTCGCCCCTGCAATGCCTGGGCATCGGCTGCGTCGTCGCCGCCAGCATCGGCGCCGTTCAGGAAGGCGGGGCGGAAGGCCAATGAAAAAGGATCCGCGAATCGGCCCACGGGGAAAAAGCGTCCGCGCGGTTTCATTTTGCGGCGAATGCCTGTCGCGCTGGCGAGCCGACGATATCCTATTGCGATTCAATCGGAATTTCTTCCTGTGGAGCCGCCCATGTTCGGCCCGGGCAATCCCACCCCTTACACTGTGATGTGGGGTCGTTAACCTCCTGATAAGATCTCACCCGGATGATCGAGTGTCCGCCCATATCGGGCGGAATGCCGACGCGCATCCATCGCCCGGATTCCTGAATGCTCTTGAACGCCGCTTACTTGTCGCAACAGCAGGACTGGCGCCTTTCGCTGCTCGGGGCCGTGCTTTGCTTGCTCACGGCGGTTACGGCGTTCAGCCTGCTCGGCCGGGCGGGTGATGCCGGCCGGCGCGGTCGGGCCGGCTGGGTGGCCGCCGCGGCGGTGGTCTTTGCGATCGGCATCTGGTCGGCGCATCTCCTGATCCAGCTTGAATTCATGGCCGCCTGGCAACTGCGCCACGATCTCCCGCAGGCCGCGCTGGCTATGCTGCTGGCGATCATCCTCGCGGCGATCGGGCTCGGCCTGATGCGAACCGCTGCGCGTGATGCGGCGCCAACCGCCGGCGTACCAACCCCCGGCATATCAACCCACGGCATACCAGCCGGCAGGGCGCTTGCGGGCGGGGCAATCCTCGGGGGAGGGCTCGCGGCCCTGCATTATGCCGGGCTGGTCGCCCTGCAGGCGCCGGGGAGTTTCCGGTTCGGCGGCCTTGCCGTCACCGCTGCGATGGCCGTCGTCGTTGCAAGCGGCATGGCGGCGGCCTTCTTTCTGATGCGGCGCAATGATCTCCTGCATCGCATACTGGCGGCGATCGTGATGACGGTCGGCCTGGTCGGTCTGCAGGCCATCACGATGGCAACCGCCAGCCTGCAATTCGACCATCCGATGCCGCTCGACGCGACCGGCGCATCCGTCGGGCTGGTCCTTTCGCCGCTCGGCATGGCCGGCGTCCTGACCGTGGCTACCTTCCTTTTCCTGCTCGCGGGCTTCGTGGCGGCGCTCGTCGACCAGCGTCTGGTGACCGTCCACCGGCGCGAGGCCGCGCGGCTGCGGCAACTGGCCGACGCCACCTTCGAAGGCGTCGTCCTGCATCGCGACGGATGGATCGTCGATGCCAATGCGGCGATCTGCAACATGCTCGGCCGCACGGCGCGGCAGATCATCGGCCACCATGTGCTCGAGGTCGTCGCCGAGAGCGGCCAGACGCAGGTGGCGGCCAGCATCGAGGCCGTGCGATCGACGGAGCAGCAAGTGCAAGCGCCGGATGCCACCGGCGAGCACACGGGAAGCGAGCATCCGGCCGGTGAGCACCCGATAGAGATCAATCTGCGCCATGCCGACGGGCATCTCTTCCCGGTCGAATATCTCAGCCGTGGCCTGCAGGGCGAGGCGGGGTTGCGCGTCGTCGCCGTGCGCGACATCAGCGATCGCAAGGCGGCGGAGGAACGCATCCGTTTCATGGCCAATCATGATTCGCTGACCGGCCTGCCCAACCGCACCTTGTTCCAGGATCGCTTGACCCAGGCGGTGGCGCGCAGCAAGCGCGGTGCCTCGACGGCGGCGGTGCTGTGTCTCGATCTCGACCGCTTCAAGAACGTGAACGATATCAGCGGCCATGATGTCGGCGATGAATTGCTGCGTCAGGTCGCGCAGCGCCTGACCAGGAGCGTGCGCGCCGACGATACTGTGGCGCGGCTCAGCGGTGACGAATTTGCCATCATCCAGGTCGGTGTCGCCCATCCCGACGGACCGGCGATCCTGGCGGACCGGCTGGTGAAAGTGCTGGCCCAGCCGTTCGATATCGGCGGCCATCAGGTGATGATCAGCACCAGCCTTGGCATCGCGCTCTATCCCGGTGACGGCGAGGATGATGAGGAACTGCTGCGCGCCGCGGATACCGCGCTTTACCGCGCCAAGGCAGGCGGACGCGGCGTCTATCGCTTCTTCGAAGCGGAGATGGATGTGCGGCTGCAGGAGCGGCGCTGGCTGGAGCGCGAGTTGCGGCAGGCGGTTGCCAATCAGCAGCTCGACCTGCATTACCAGCCGCTGGTCGATTGCCAGAGCGTCAAGGTGCTGGGCTTCGAAGCCCTGGTGCGCTGGAACCATGCGGAGCGCGGCTGTATTCCGCCGGCCCACTTCATTCCCCTGGCGGAGGAAAGCGGCCTGATCCTGCCGCTCGGCCGATGGGTCCTGCGCCGCGCCTGTCGCGATGCGATGAGCTGGCCCGCCGATACCATCGTCGCCGTCAACCTGTCGCCGGCACAGTTCCGCCAGAACGACATCGTCCGCGAGGTCCTTTCCGTGCTGGAAGAGACCGGCTTGCCGCCGCAGCGCCTGGAGCTGGAAATCACCGAAGGCGTGCTGATCGACGATACCGAGCGCGTGCTGGCGACCCTCAGCGCGCTGAAGGCGGCGGGCCTGCGCCTGTCGCTTGACGATTTCGGTACCGGCTATTCCAGCTTGAGCTATCTGCAGCGCTTCCCTTTCGACAAGATCAAGATCGACCGCAGCTTCATCTCCGAGCTGGAGGGCAGCAGCGATTCCATGGCGATCGTGCGCGCGGTCATCGCCCTCGGCCGGTCATTGCGCATCACGGTGACGGCGGAAGGCGTGGAAACCCCGCAGCAACTCGCCCTGTTGCGCGCCGAACAATGCGACCAGGCGCAGGGCTTCCTGATCGGCCATCCGCAATCGAATGAGGAAGCGATCGCGCTGCTGGCCAATCCCCAGCGCATGACCGAAAAACTGCCGGCGGCCGAATAAAGCCGGCGCCTCCCCACGCCCTCCTGCTCGCTCCCGGATCTTGCTCTAACGCGACCCATCGCCGGAGGCCGATCGTCATGGCCGACAGCTAGCTGCGCGGCCCTTTCACACAGTGCTGCTCATCTCACACCGGGATTTGCGATTTTCTGCCGAATTTGTCATAACCACCGTCATCGGCAGGGCCGAACCTGAACGACAGCACACCCGGCCTGAACCGTGCCTGTCCGGCCGATTCGGGCGGGCGGCGCTTCACGGCGTTGTTATGAAGGCCGACGGAGCGGGAACCGGCTCAGCGTGTTGAGCAACGGGCCGCATCGGTCGGAAGTGCAAGGCCGATTGGCAGTGGTGGGGGTTGGGTATATGGCAGATCGCGGACGGCGGGGATTGCTCTGGCAGATCTGGCAGAGACGAGACTCCCTGGCCATCGCTGTGCTGGCATTTGGTTTCTGCCTGCTGCCGTCCGGTCATGTCCTGGCGGCGGCGGGGGGTGGCAAGGGCGGTTCGGAAACCATCCTCATCCTGCAGATGGGACTGCTGGTGCTCAGCGGGCGGTTGCTCGGCGAGGTGATGCAGCGCATCGGCCAGCCGACAGTGATCGGTCAATTGCTGGCCGGCATCATCCTGGGTCCCTCCGTCCTTGGCCTGTTATGGCCCGAGGCCCAGCATTTTCTGTTCCCGGACAAGCCGGAACAGAAATCCATGATCGACGGCATCGCCCAGGTCGGCGTCCTCATGCTGTTGCTGTTGGCGGGGATGGAGACCGATCTCAAGCTGGTGCGCCGCATCGGCCGCGCCGCCTTCAGCGTCTCGGTCGCCGGCATCCTGCTGCCTTTCATCAGCGGCTTCGCGCTCGGCGAATTCCTGCCTGAGCATCTTTTGCCCAATCCGGCGCAGCGCCTGATGGTTTCCCTGTTGCTGGGCACGGCGCTGTCGATCTCTTCGGTCAAGATCGTCGCCATGGTGGTGCGGGAAATGAATTTCCTGCGTCGCAATATCGGCCAGATCATCCTTGCTTCGGCGGTGATTGACGACACGATCGGCTGGATCATTATCGCCGTCATCTTCTCTCTCGCCAGCCACGGCGCGCTGGATATCGGCTCGCTGGCGCAAGGCATCATCGGCACGCTGGCTTTCCTGGTGGTCAGCCTCAGCATCGGCCGGCCGATCGTCTTCCATCTCATCCGCTGGACCAACGACAACTTCGTCAGCGAATTGCCCGTCATCAGCCTCATCCTGGTGATCATGGCGGCGATGGCCCTGGTCACCCAGGCGATCGGCGTTCATACCGTGCTCGGCGCCTTCGTCGCCGGCATCCTGGTCGGCGAATCGCCGATCATGACCCGCCATATCGATCAGCAGTTGCGCGGCCTGATCACCGCCCTGTTCGCGCCGATCTTCTTCGGCCTTGCCGGCCTCACCGCCGATCTCACCGTTCTGCAGCAGCCGGACCTGCTGCTGCTGACGGTCGTTATCGTGCTGATCGCCACCTTCGGCAAATTTGCCGGCGCCTTTGTCGGCGGTACCCTGGGCGGACTGAAGCGCGGTGAATCGCTGGCGCTCGCCTGCGGCATGAATGCCCGCGGCTCGACCGAGGTGATCGTGGCGACAATCGGCCTCTCGATGGGGCTGCTCAATCAGAATCTCTTCACCGTCATCGTCGCCATGGCGGTCATTACCACCATGGCGATGCCGCCGATGCTGCGCTGGGCGCTGGCGCGCCTGCCGATGGGCGAAGAGGAAAAGGCGCGGCTGGAACGCGAGGAAGCGGATGCGCGCGGCTTCCTGCCCCAGGTGGAGCGCTTGCTGCTGGCGGTCGATGACAGTCCGGCCGGCCGCTTCGTGTCGCGCTTGACCGGCGTGGTCGCCGGCGCCCGCGGCATTCCGACCACTGTGCTGCATCTCGAAGGCAATACGCCGGCCCGCGATCTCGCCCCGCCGCGTGGCCGCGCCGCGCAGCAGCTCGCCGCCGCCAAGCACGACACGTTCGAAAAGGAAGTGAAGGACGGGGCGGCGAAGACGGCGGCGGCGGCCGAAAAGACCGAGGAGATGCGGCCGGACGATGTCGCCGTCAAATCGACCCGGGCGCCGCATATGGAAGCCGAGCGCGCCGTCGCCAAGGAGGCCGACAAGGGCTATGATTTGCTGTTGATCGGCCTCGACGACATGATCGATGCCGAGGGCGGCTTCAATGCCGATATCTCGCGTATCGCTGGCGGGTTCGACGGACCGCTGGCCGTGGTGGTGACGCGCGGCGATCATCGCGAACGTCCCTCGACCAGCGGTTTCAAGATCCTGCTGCCGGTGACCGGCGGCCCGGTTTCCACCCGTGCCGCCGAGCTTGCCGTCGCCATCGCCCGGGCCAATAACGCGCGGCTGACGGCGCTCTACGTCAAGCGCGCGCCGGAAGCGGGCACGGAGGACGGCAAGGCGCAGGCAACGCAGAAGAACGGGACGCGCCGCCGCCGTAACCGCGCCGGCCGCAGCCTGGAGGTCGAACTCGGTACCTCGCAGGAAGAGGCGTTCCTCAAGGATCTCGTCGCTCTGGCGGAACGCCACAATACCGACATGTGGACGGCGATCCGCGCCGATATCGCCCCGGAAGAGGCGATCCTGCAGGAGGCCAAGCGCGGCGCTTACAACCTCATCGTCATGGGCGTCAACCGCCGCCCCGGCGATACGCTCTATTTCGGCGCCGGATCGCAAAAGATCCTGCAAAAGAGCAAGGCTTCGCTGCTCTTCCTCGCGGCTTCCTGACGCCGCCGTCGGCTCTCGCGCTGAGAACGTGGCAAAGATCAGAACGCGCTGAAGAGCCGGGCGAAGGCGGCGCGGCTCTCGATGCCGATGCCGGGCAGGTCGGGCGGCGATGCCCGGCCGGCGCGCGGATACTGGCCGTCGCTCAAGCCGCCGATCGGCGGGAAGGCGCGTGGATTGACTTCGCTGCCGCCGAGCCCCAGCGCTGCCGCGAGCTGCAGCGAGAAAAGGTGCCCGCCATGCGGCCAGAAGGCGCTGCGCGGCCAGCCGGACTGTTCGGCTGCGGCAATGATTTCCAGATAATGGGTGAGCCCATAGCAATGCGCCGGATCGAACAGCAGGATGTCGCGATCCGGCTGCAAGCCGCCATGACGAAACAGCAGCTTCGCCTCAGCCGCCGAGAACAGCGGCTCGCCGGCGGCGAGCGGCATCGGCAGCCGTGCGGCGATCTTGCCTTGGGTGTCGAAATCATGCGGATCGCAGATATCCTCGACCCAGAGCAGGTCATAGCCGGCAAGGCGATCCGCCGTCTGCAGCGCCGCTGCGGCGCCATAGCGGTTCATCGCATCGACAGCGAGGCATCGCGATGAGGGCAGCAGCTTCAGCACGGCATCGATGCGGCGCAGATCCTGATCCATGCCGGGCGCGGTATCACCGGCGCTGCCGATCTTGATCTTCACCCGGCGATAGCCCTGGTCGAGGAAGAAGCGGATCTCCTCGCCGAGGCGATCGAGATCGTCTTTGGGATAGGCATAGCCGCCGGAAGCATAAAGATCGACGGCGGGCGCCGTCTCAAGCCGGCGGCCGAGGCGCGCCGCCAGAAACATCCAGAGCGGCTGGCCGGCGATCTTCGCTGCCGCATCCCAGACCGCCATGTCCAATGCGCCCACGGCGATGCAACGCTCGCCATGGCCGCCCGGCTTCTCGTCGCGCATCATCACCTGCCAGCAGCGGTGGGGATCGAGATTGTCCCCGGCCTCCGTGGCAATCTCCGCCGCTGTCGCCGCCAGCAGCCGCGGCGCGAAACGTTCGCGGATCAATCCGCCCTGGGCGAAGCGCCCGATCGAGGCGAAGCCGCAACCGGTCACCGGCGCGCCGCCGCCCGCGCGGTCGACCACGATCTTCGCCAGGCTGGTCGTCAACCCGCCCGAGGACAGCGCCGGATCGGCATAGCGGGAGAGGGGGATGGTCTTTTCGGAAATTTCTCGAATGCGCATGCCTTTATCCGCTGCCGCCTGCACTTGCTGCTATTGCCACGCGAGGCCAGCTTACGGCGCTTGCCGCCGAACGCAAGGCAGGTGCCGCCCCGCCCAGCGTCAGGTGCATTGGGCAAGTTGCAAAGCCGCCTCGGTCCCGCAGGCAAGGATGCGGTCCGATTGCGCCGGATCGGTCACGGCGCGCGCCAGTTGCAGGCTGCCCATCATGCTGCTGAGAATCATGATGGCGCGGTCCTGCCGCTCTTCCCGGCTGAGCCGCTTGCGGCCCTCCGGCACTGGCAGCAGCTCCGCGATCAGCTGCAGCAGCTCGGCGACCTCGGCGGTGAAGGTCGCTCGTACCTTCTTCGGCAGGCGCGCGATCTCCTGGCTCAGCAGGGCGGCGATGCAGCCTTTGCCCGGCGTGTCGCGGTGGCGCCGGCTGAGATAGAGGCGGATGATGCCTTCCAGCCCGGCCTTCTCCGCCTCGCGCGCCAAGGCGGCGCGGGTATGGCCGAAGCCGCTGGTGATGGCGGCGGAGACCAGATCATCCTTGCTCTTGAAATGGGCATAGAAGCCGCCATGGGTAAGGCCGGCTTCCGCCATCAATCCGGCAATGCCGGTGCCGGCGATGCCATCCTGCAGGAAATGCCGCGCCGCCTGGACCAGGATCTGCTGCCGGGTCTCCGCTTTATGTTCCTTGCTGTAACGCATCGTTTCTTCTTGACCGGTATTGTCGGGGCAACGAGGCGCTTGACCTTCGCGCCGGTCCCCCACCATATAGTATGATAGCTATCATATAAAGGGTTGCCGTCGTCTCGCGGCGATCCTTAAAGACCTCTTTCGCATTGTGCCTACCGGTGGACAGCGAATGTTCATCGAGCGCGGATAGGATGTTGCCGGTCCCCGGCATTCCAGGCGAGTATCGCTATCCCGCTGCCCTCATCCGGCTGTAAAGGAGCCCCCTCATGTCCGATAGAAATTCCGATCCGGTCGTCATCGCCGCGGCGGTGCGCACACCTTTGGGCCGCTTCATGGGCGAGCTTGCCGGGACGGCGGCCCCCTTGCTCGGCGCCCATGTCATCCGCGCCGCCCTCGCGCGCGCCGGCCTGAAGCCGGAGAAGGTCGATGAAGTGCTGATGGGCTGCGTGCTGCCGGCGGGGCATGGCCAGGCGCCGGCGCGCCAGGCGATGCGCTATGCCGGCCTGCCCGATGCGACCGGCGCCACCACCGTCAACAAAGTCTGCGGCTCCGGCATGAAGGCGACCATGCTGGGCCATGACCTGCTGCTGGCGGGTTCCGCCGACATCGTGGTCAGCGGCGGCATGGAGAATATGAGCGCCGCGCCCTATCTGCTGCAGAAGGCACGCGCCGGCTATCGCGCCGGCCATGACAGGATTTTCGACCACATGATGCTCGATGGTCTTGAGGACGCCTATGAGGGCGGGCGGCCCATGGGCAGCTTCGGCGAGGCGACGGCACAAAGCTATCAGTTCAGCCGCAAGGATCAGGACGATTATGCGATCCGCACCCTGACCCGCGCCCAGAAGGCGGTGAAGGAGGGCCTCTTCAAGGCCGAGATCGCGCCGGTCGAGATCGCCGTCAAGGGCGGCACGCAAATGGTTGCCGATGACGAGATCCCCGGCAAGGTCTCGCCCGAGAAGATCCCGACCCTGAAACCTGCTTTCGCCAAGGACGGCACGGTGACGGCGGCCAGTTCCTCGGCCAATGCGGACGGTGCCGCGGCGCTGGTCCTGACCCGGCGCTCGGTTGCCGAGCGCGAAGGCCTGCCGGTCCTCGCCACGATCAAGGGCCATGCCACCCATTCGCAGGATCCCGCCTGGTTCACCACCGCGCCGATCCCGGCGATCCGCAAGCTGCTGGAGAAGACCGGCTGGTCGATGGCGCAAGTCGATCTGGTCGAGATCAACGAGGCCTTCGCCGTGGTGCCGATGGCGGCGATGCGCGATCTTTCCATTCCGGCAGAGAAGATCAACATCAATGGCGGCGCCTGTGCGCTGGGGCACCCGATCGGCGCCACCGGTGCGCGCATCATCGTGACCCTGCTGCATGGCCTGCAGAGTCACGGCCTCAAGCGCGGCATCGCCTCGCTCTGCATCGGCGGCGGCGAAGCGACGGCGATCGCCATCGAGCGGGTCGGCTGACATCTGGTCTGTGAATACCCCTCACCCTAACCCTCTCCCCACTGGCGTGGGGCGAGGGAGGTGGATTGAGCCGATGCTTTTCCACTGCTTCTTCGCCACAAGTTGAAGGGGGCCAGGACAGGTCACTATCTTTCCGCTCGACGCCCCTAACTCCCTCGCCCCGCTTGCGGGGTGAGGGTCGGGGTGAGGGGGGGCGGCAAGGTGACGGCAGTATCAGGTGGAGTGGGAGACACTGCGGCCCGATCGGCGGGATATCGACGGATGCGTGAGGCGGCTCTATGATGCGCCGCACGAACGACGATGATCACGACCGACGGACTTCCTGATGGCGCTGCAGCCGCAATCCTCACCCAATACGCTTGAAGCGGCGATCATAGCCTTCCATGCCGGCGACCTGACGGGCGCGCGGCGGCGGGTCGAGGCGGTACTCAAGCGCGATCCGCGCAATACCGATGCCCGTTTCCTGCTGGCGCGATTCTGGCTGGAAGGCGGCGAACTGCTGCGGGGACGGCGCGAGCTGGAACTGCTGTTGCGCCAGGTGCCGGATCATGCCGCAGCGCAGATGGCGATGGGGCAGGCGCTGGCCCGGCTCGATGAGCCGGTAAAGGCAAGGCCACATCTCGAAAAGGCGATCGAGCTCGACCGCGAGATGCCGGAAGCCTGGCTGCAGCTGGCGATCCTCGACGAACAGCAGGAGACGCTGGGGAGGGCGATCGAGCGCCTGCAAAGCGCCCATGCGATTCTGCCGCGCCATGTGGGCATCCTCGGCAATCTCGCCACGGCCCTGGCCAAGGATGGCCGGACGAAGGCCGCGCGACAGGCTTTCGAACAGGTCCTCAAGCTCGACGAGAAATCGGCCATCACCCATTTCAATCTCGGCCGGTTGCTGCGCGATAGCGGCGACTATGATCTCGTCCTCAAGCATTACCGGCGCGCCATCGCGCTGCATCCGGATTTCGCCGATGTGTACCACAATCTTGGCAATCTGCTGCTCGACATGGACCGGGCCGAAGAGGCGATGCGGGCCTTCCATACCGCGACCCGGCTGCGTTTCGCGCCCGGCGCGACGGCTCAGCGCAACCCGACCTATTTCCGTCGCACCACCCCGGTGAAGCTGCGCCACGATATCGAGCAGCTGCGCTATCTGCAGGGGCAGGGGCTGATCGGTGAGGAAGCTGCGCAGATAATCGCCGATCTGCAACGCGCGCTGGACGGCCTGCCGGCGGCGAAACCGGGCGAGGTCACGGTGGAACTGCCGGCGGCGGCGCAGACACGCTTGGCGCCTCATTATAATCGCCTGCTGCTGTGGGACGCCGATACGGCGATTGCCGGGCCGGCCGTCAATCCGGACCTGGACTGGCGGGCAATCGAAGCGGATTACCGCCGGCGTGGCCCCGGCATTACCTGGTTCGACGGCTTGCTGACGCCGACGGCGCTTGCCGCCCTGCGGCGCTTCTGCCTCACTTCGACGATCTGGAACGAGTTCCGTTTCGCCAATGGCTATGTCGGCAGCTTCATCGAGGGCGGCTTCTGCTGCCCGCTGCTGGTGCAGATCGCCCATGAACTGGCGCGATCGTTGCCGTCGATTTTCGACGGCCATCCGGTCGCCAAGATGTGGGCCTTCAAATACGACCACAAGCTGGCCGGCATTCCCATCCACGCCGATTTCGCCGCCGTGAATGTCAATTTCTGGATCACGCCGGACGAGGCCAATCTCGATCCCGATGGCGGCGGCCTCAAGGTCTGGGACAAGGAGGCGCCGCTCGACTGGGACTTCAACACCTATAACAAGGATGAGGCCGTGATCCGCCGCTTCATTGCCGAGAGCGGGGCAGAGGCGATCAACGTGCCGCATCGGCAGAACCGCGCCGTCATGTTCAATTCGGATCTCTTCCATGAGACCGGCACGGTCAATTTCCGCGAGGGCTATGAGAACCGCCGCATCAACGTGACCATGCTGTTCGGCAAGCGGCATAATGCGGCGCAAGGCTAAAACCGGATCGTTCTAGACGGGATCGCTTCGCGAATTTGTCTGGAACGTGAATCCGTCTCTCCTCAGCAAGATAGAGGGCGATCATCCCGCCCGGCATGCGGCCATCGCCGGTAGAAACATTCCGGCATCATGCGGCCGCCGCGCTGGGGCGGCCGGGCGCCGATTTCTCGCAGGCTGCGGCCGGCAGGGCCTTTGCCGTGGATTCGGCATGCAGCCTATGCCACGATCTGTTCGCCCTCGCGCCGATCGGGCGGTTGCGGCTGTCAGGGGAAAGAGCGCTTCAGGGGAAAGAGCACCTGTTCGAGTTGAGATCGACTGCAAGCCATCCGTCGAGGCTGAGACGATGCGGCGCCGTGCTGGCGGTGTTGCCGGCGATGATCTTCACCTGCGGCCAGGCGCTGGCCCATACCGGCGAGGGCGGTTTCGTCCTGTTGCTGCCGACCGGTTATTACCTGCTGGGCGGTACGGCGGCGGTGGCGGCAAGTTTCCTGCTGATTGCGCTGGTGCCGGGCGACCGCCTGCGATGGTTCGCCGAAGCGCGGTTGACGCTGGCCATGCTGCCTGCGGGCAACCGGATGCGGATCGCGCGCGGTCTCGCCAATACCCTCGCCACCCTGCTGCTGATCCTGTTGCTGCTGATCGGCTATTTCGGCAACACCGATCCCCTGGACAATCTGCTGCCGCTCGGCATCTGGACCCTCTGGTGGGTCGGCCTCGTCGTGCTGCAGGCGGTGCTGGGCGATGTCTGGTCCTGGCTCAATCCCTGGGTCGTGCCGGCGGCGCTGCTAGGTCGGCTGCTGGACCGCGGCGACACCTCGCCCTTATGGCGCTATCCGGAATGGCTCGGCTATTGGCCGGCCAGCATTGCCTTCTTGATCTTCGCCTGGTTCGAGCTGGTCTATCCGGCGCCCGCCGATCCGACCCGCCTGGCCGAGGCCGCGACCTGCTACAGCCTGTGGACCATCGCCGGCATCGCCTGTTTCGGTGCGCAAGCCTGGCTCGGCCGTGCGGAGCCTTTCTCGATCTTCTTCAGCCTGATCGCGCGGCTTTCGCCGTTCGTAGTGACACAGGGTGTGACGACACAGGACGTGATGACGCAAGAGAGGGCCGGCCTGCGGCGCTGCCGGCTCGCCTGGCCCGGCGCCGGTCTGCTGGGCGCAGCGCCGCTGCCGGTCAGCGGCGTCCTCTTCATCCTGCTGGCGCTTGCCGCCGTCACCTTCGACGGGCTCGGCAGCACTTTCTGGTGGCTCGGCATCGGCGGGGTCAATCCGCTGGAATTTCCCGGCCGCAGCGCCGTCATCGGCTTCATGACGCTGGGCCTGGCCGCAAGCTGGGCCTCGCTGGCGGGCCTCTATTTCGCTGCAATCTGGCTCGGCGGCAAACTTGCCCGCGCGATGGGCGGCGACCAGGCGCGCCTGTCGACGGCCGCGGCGGCCGGCGCTCTCGTCATTTCGATCATGCCGATTTCCATCGCCTATCACATCGCCCATTACCTGACGGACTTTCTCGTCAATATCCAGGATGTCTGGGTGGCGATCTCAGATCCCTTCGAGCGCGACTGGGATCTCTTCGGCACCGCCGGCTATCACGTCACCACGGCGATGCTGAGCGACTATCATTCGGTTCGGCTGATCTGGAACATCGAGGCGGCGGTGATCGTGCTTGGCCATATTCTCGCCGTGGCCCTGGCGCATCTCATCGGCCGCCGTCTCTGGGGCGAGGGGCGCGCCGTCCGCGTCCGCGAGGCGCCGCTCGCCGTGCTGATGATCTTCTATACCTTGTTCGGCCTCTGGCTGCTCGCCACCCCGCATGCCGGCTGACCCGTCCTCCTGATCCGCCAGCTGACATCGCTGCCGGGAATCGCGTTCCGGTGAGATCGCGATGGATCGGCGTCGCGCTGAAGCGAGACAGGCGCGGCCGATGCTGCTCTGCTGGCCCGCGAATCCGGATTCTCGCTGTTGAGTTTCCTTATGCGCCGTGTCTATTATTTGTACACAAATAGACGCTCCAGGGGAGGGGCGCGCCTCACATCAGGGTTCCGCAAGCAACGACAACTCGAGATCAGGGGGAGTAAATGACTGGGAAGAAACAACAAACGCCATCGCAGGCGAAGGCTTCGACGCTCGTCACACCGGCCGGGCTGGTGACGCGCCGCCGGGCGCTGCAGGGCCTGGGCGCTGCTGCCGGCCTCGCGGCGGGAACCGGGCTGATGCCGGGCTTCACCCGCTATATCCAGGCCAATAGCAGCGAGCCGATCAAGATCGGTTTCCAGGTGCATCGCACCGGCATCGGCGCAGCCTATGGCCGCTGGTACGAGCAGGTGAGCACCGCCGCCGTCAAGCTGATCAACGAATCCGGCGGCATCGCCGGCCGGCAGATCCAGATGATCGCCGAGGATGACGGCACCGATCCCAAGCGCGGCGCCGAGGTGGTGGAGAAATTCGCCACCGAGCATAAGGTGGATTTCGTCTTCGGCACGCTGTTCTCGCATGTGGTGATCGGTTCGGCGCCCCGTGCCGGCGAGCTGAAGATGCCCTATTTCGTCGTCAGCGAAGGCCATCACGTGGCCTCGGGCAAGCTCAACCGCTATGTCTTCCAGCCCGGCATCACCGATGTCCGCGCGCAGGTGATCTCGATGGCGCCCTGGGTCAGCCAGAATCTCGGCAAGAAGGTCACGATGATCTTCCCGGATTACGCCTTCGGCTATGATCACCGCGATTATTTCAGCGCGGCGATCGAGAAGCAGGGCGGCAAGGTCACGACCCTGCTGCCGATCCCGGCGACCGAATCCTCCTTCACCAAATATTTCCCGCAAATCCCCAACGACACGGACGTGATCTATCACGTCATGGTGGGGCCGGGCGTGCTGACCTTCGTCAAGGAGATGGGCGAGTTCTACGGGTCATCGCATCCGCAGCTCTTCGGCTTCATCGATTCGCTGGAGGCCGTCGATCTCGCCAGCCCGGGCCTGGAATTCCTCGAAGGCAGCTATTTCTGGGAAGCCTTCCCGCGCTATGCCGATGGCCATCCGACGGCATTCGACAAGTTCTATCGCGGCAAGGTGGGCGTCGACGACAACGGCGCCAGCATCGCGAATCCGAAGGAGATCTCCACTTATTCGCATATGTTCGGCTGCTGGGAGACGCTCCATGTCATCAAGCAGGCGGTGGAGCAGAGCGGCTATCAATCGCCGAGCCCGGCCGACAAGGCCAAGCTGATCGAGGCCCTCGAAAGCATGACCAGCTTCGCCGAAGGAAACGAGCATCCGCAAGGCGACAAGACCTTCGTCGGGAAGATCCACCAATGCTTCGGCCATCAATATATCTCCAAGGTGGAGAAGGGGCGGCTGAAGGTGGCGCATCGCACCGAGATCGCCGACGGCACCTATGAGCCGGAGGCCGATTACACGACGAAGCCGCTGTAAGCGCGGATTGATCCTCCGTCTTGTCCGGAAGCCGGTCGGCCGTTGCCGGCCAGCTTCCCGTTCCCTCCTCGCATCATTGAAGGCGCCGGTCATGAGCGTGCCGACATGAGCCTCGGTCCCCATCTTCTGCTCGCTTTTCTGGAAGGCAGCGTCTCGGCCTTCGTGCTGGCCTTGACCGCGCTCGGCCTGTCTCTGGTCTTCGGCGTCATGCGCGTGGTCAATGTCGCCCATGGCGAGTTCTTCATGCTGGGCGCCGTGCTGGCCTCGGCCTTCAGTGCGCTCGCCGGCGACCATACGACACTCGGCTTCCTGCTGGCGATCATCGGCAGCCCGCTGATTGTCGGGGCGGTGGCGGTGGCGGCGGACCGGCTGGTGCTGCAGCGCCTCGATTACCAGCCGGAGGCGACCATCGTCGCCACCATCGGCCTCCTCTACATCATCCAGCAGGCGACGCTGATGACCTATGGGCCGGATGCCCATGCGGTGGCGCCGCTGGTCGACTTCCGCGTGCGCTTTCCCTGGTTCGGCTATTCCGGCTACAAGCTGGTCGTCATGGCCGTCGCGGCGCTGCTGCTGCTCGCCACCTGGTACGGCATCACGCGCACGAAATTCGGCCTCATCATGCGGGCAACGCAGTTCGACCGCGAGACGGCGACGGCTTTCGGCGTGCCGGTCGACCGGGTCTATGCCGCGGTCTTCGCCTTGGGCGCCATGCTGGCGGCGGTGGCGGGCGTGCTGGTGGTGCCGATCCGCCAGGCGCATTACCTGATGGGCCTCGATCCGCTGCTGCAAAGCTTCATCGTCGTCATCATCGGCGGGCTCGGCAGCCTGCGCGGCACCTTGATCGCCGCCTTCATCATCGGCATCAGCGACGGCATGGTCTCGGTCTTCTTCGCCCCGACGCTCGGCAAGATCCTCGCCACCCTGCTGGTCGCGCTGGTGCTGGTCTGGCGTCCGGGCGGATTGTTCGGGGCCAAGGCATGAATCGCATGGCACCGACACGGAAGGCCGAGGGCGGCAGGATCATGGCGCTGCATCTCGGCGTCATCGCCGTGCTCTTCCTCGCGCAATTCCTGCTGCCGGCCTATCATCTCAGCGCCTTCACCCGCATCATGGTGCTGGCGGTCTATGCCCTCGGCTATAACATGCTCTTCGGCTATACCGGCCTGCTCAGCCTCGGCCATGCCATGTTCTTCGCCGCCGGCCTCTATGGCGCCGGTCTCGGCGCGCATTTCCTGGGGCTCAATCCGCTCACCGCCTTCATCACCGGCACGCTCGCCGGCGGCGCCTTCGCCTGCGTCATCGGCCTCGTGGCGTTGCGCACCAGCGGCGTCGCCTTCATGATCGTCACCATGATGTTCGCCCAGGCAGGCTATCTGACCATCCTGCTGTTCAACGATGTGACGCGCGGCGACGAGGGCTTCGTGCTGGAGGCAGGCGAGCGGCAACTGGCTTTGCCCGGTGGTGCGCTCGATCTCGCGGCGCCCCACACCGCCTATAATGTCGCGCTCGCGATTTTCGCCGTGGCGCTGATCTTCTGCCTCTTCCTCATCCGCTCGCCGATCGGCCGCGTCTTCGTCGCCATCCGCGAGAACGAGGAGCGCACCAGGATGCTGGGCTATAACGCCTATCGCTATAAGCTTGCCGCCGTGACCGTGTCGGGCACGCTCTCGGCCATGGCGGGTGCCGCCTATGCCTTGCTCTTCGCCTATGTCGGCGCCACTTTCGCCTCGATCCAGTATTCGATCTTCGCGCTGCTCTGGGTGCTGCTGGGCGGCACCGGCACGCTGCTGGGGCCGCTGATCGGCACCGGGCTGATGTTCTATCTGGTCGACAAGTCCTCCGAAGTGACCTCCAGCTACCTGATCATCGTCGGCGCGATCCTGATCCTGCTGGTGCTGTTCTTCCCCAGGGGCCTGCTGGGCAGCCTGCGGCAACACAAGCTGCGGTGGTTGCCGTGAGTTTCCTCGCCACGAAAGGCCTCGGCCGGCATTTCGGTGGCTTGACCGCGGTGGGCAGCGTCGATCTTGCGCTGGAAGCCGGCGAGATCCGCGCCATCATCGGCCCCAACGGCGCCGGCAAAACGACGCTAGTCAGCATGATCTGCGGCCGTGTCGCGCCGAGTGCGGGCCGCATCTTCTTCCAGGGCGCCGATATCACGCGGCTGAAGCCCTGGGACCGGGTCGCCCGCGGCATCGTCTATACCTTCCAGATCACCAGCGTCTTCCGCAACTTATCCTGCTTTGACAATGTGGCGCTCGCCGCCGAGCGCAGCCTGACGCTGGAGCACGGCCTGCGCAGCGCCTTCGACACGGCCGGGCTGGAGATGCCGGTGATGACGGCGCTGCGGCGCGTCGGCCTCGACGGTCGCCGTGACGAACTGGCCGGCAATCTCTCTTACGGGCATCAGCGCCTGCTGGAAGTTGCCATGGGCCTTGCCCTGCGCCCGAAGCTGCTGATCCTCGACGAGCCGACCCAGGGCCTCTCGGAAGCGGAGATCGTCGATTTCTGCCGCCTGGTGCGCGACCTCGCCGGCGAGACCACGATTTTGCTGATCGAGCACAACATGGATGTGGTGATGGAACTGGCGCATCGCATCACCGTGATGAGCGAGGGCAATATCCTCGCCGAAGGCAGCCCGGCCGAGATCATGGCCGATGCCGAGGTGCAGCGCGCTTATTTGGGGACATGATGCTGAACGTCGAGGCCATCAACTGCTTCTACGGCAATGTCCAGGTGCTGCGGGATTTCTCGCTGCGGCTGGAAGCGGGCGAAATCCTTTGCCTGCTCGGCCGCAACGGCGCCGGCAAGACCACGCTGATGAAGGCGATCATGGGGCTGGTCAATGCCAGGGGCGGGCGGATCACCCTGGACGGTACCGATCTCACCGCCTTGGCGCCGCATCAGGTGCCGAAGCAAGGCATCGGCTATGTGCCGCAGGGGCGGCGGCTCTTCGCCGAGATGACGGTCGAGGAAAACCTCCGCATCGGCCTGATGACGCGGGATCGCGGGCCGGAGACGCTGGAGCGCATCCATCGCCTGTTTCCCCGATTGCAGGAGCGCATGCATCAGCGCGCCGGCACCTTGAGCGGCGGCGAGCAGCAGATGCTGGCCATGGCGCGCGCCCTTTGCCTGGAGCCGAAAGTATTGCTGCTGGACGAGCCGACCGAGGGGCTGATGCCCAGCATGATCGCCGCCATCCTGGAGACGGTGCGGGCCCTGAAAGCGGCGGGCGTCGCCACCATCCTGGTCGAGCAGCGCGTGGCCGCAGCCCTCACCGTCGCCGACCGCATCGCCTTCATCGAGAACGGCCAGTCGCGCGAAACCGTGGCGCCGCAAGCGCTGCGCGACGATCCCGCCCTGCTGCATCACTATGTCGGTGTCGGGCTGAAGCGCGCCTGAGGGGCACGCAATGCCGTCCGGGCTCTCGTTCTCACGGCCTGACTTGGTCGGACATCCATGGCAACGCTTGTGCGGCTGCCGCCATGGACCCTCGGATCAAGTCCGAGGGTGACAGGAGTGGCTGTGGTTTACGCGGAGTATAGTTTCGCCCCCCTGTCCGCGCCGGGCTTCGCATCCGCGCCGATCATCTCTTCCCGGATCATCTCTCGCGTTCATCTCCGCTTGTCACCCTCGGACTTGATCCGAGGGCCCATGGTGCCGTTGCGAGCTGTAACAACGTCGTAGCCGTCTTAACCCCTGCGCGATGTAAGGATGATGCGGCTGTGGCGGTATCGTGGCGCGCCGTCACAAAAGCATCGCCGGATTTTGCTTGACGAATGCGCGCTTGGCCCCGACCATTTCGTGGCGGGGGCAGTCGCAGTCCGCAATCATCGCACCGGCATCAAGATCAACCGCTCACAAGGCCCGCCGGCCGTTGCTTGCATCTGCATCAGCAATCTGGATGGGATCATGCGCAAGGACGACGTGCTCAACCTGCCCTCGATGCCGCTGGCCGGACCCAGCTATCCGGCGGGGCCTTATCGCTTCATCAATCGCGAATACATGACCATCACCTATGAGACCGATCCGGCGGCGATCCGTGCGCAATTGCCGGAACCGCTGGAGCCGGTCGGCGACAACCTGGTGCATTACGAATGGATCAGGATGCCGGACAGCACCGGCTTCGGCAGCTATACCGAGACCGGCCTTGTCATCCCGGCGAAGCTCGGCGGCGAAGCGGTGGGCTTCGTCAGCCAGATGTATCTCGACGATGATCCGCCCATCGTCGCCGGCCGCGAGATCTGGGGCTTCCCCAAGAAATACGCCAACCCCAAGCTGGAGATCGTCAAGGACACGCTGACCGGTACGCTGGAATATGCGGGGCAGCTCGTCGCCATGGGCAGCATGGGCTACAAGCATGAGAGCATGGCCGGCAATGGCGAGCGCACCCTGGCGATGCTGACCAAGACGCAGATCAACCTTAAGCTCATTCCCGGCGTCGATGGCGAGCCGGCGATCTGCCAGCTCGTGGCGATCAACCTGACCGATATTACCGTGAAAGGCTCCTGGATGGGTCCGGCGCGGCTGCATCTGGTACCGCATGTCAATGCGCCGGTTGCCGATCTGCCGGTGCGCAAGGTGATCGGTGCCCATCATTATATCGCCGATCTCACCCTGCCTTATGGCCGCGTCGCCTATGACTATCTGAAGGAAAGGTAAGGGGCGGCGAGGGCAGCGGTCCCGCGTCCAGGCTGCGCTCATATGCGCGGCCGACGGGCGCATAGAGGAAGTTGTGATCGTCCCGCCCCTCGCCAACCCAGCCGCCGGGGTCTAACCTGTCATCTGTAACAGGTGAAACCGGAGGGTGAGATGAGAGACTCCTTTGTTTTGCGATCAGGTGTCTTGCGATCGGGCGCGAAAGCGCTGACCGGCCTTGCGGCGGTGGTGCTGCTTGCCGCATCGGCATCGCCCGCCGTGTCGGCTTCCGCGGCGATGCAGCTCCATGTCGTCGAACGCGCCGCCTCGGATACGGTGACGGATCTCGGCGCCAAGGGCGACAGCGCCGGCGATATCTTGACCTTTTCCAATGACATCTATGACGGCGCCAACCAGACCAAGATCGGCGTCGATAACGGCTATTGCATCCGCACCGTCGTCGGCAAGGCCTGGGAATGCTTCTGGACGATTGCCCTGGCGCGCGGTCACATCACCGTCGAGGGCCCGTTCCTCGATGATGCGGATTCCATCCTGGCGGTGACCGGGGGCACGGGCGCCTATGCCACCGAGCGCGGCGAGATGCTGCTCCATGCCCGCGACGCCAAGGGCTCGGAATATGATTTCACCTATGTCTTGAAATAGGCCGTCGGGCCCTGCCTTCCTACGCCGCCGGCAGGCGCCGTCGGCTGCTTTCAGCGGCGATCATCAGGCGCAGCCGGTCGGCCCAGAGCTGGCCGGCGGCGTTGTAATCGAGATGATGATCGCAAGGATCGGGATTGAGATAGGCGCTGCGCACCGTCTTGGTGGCGGGGTCGATGAGATCGGCGCTGATATCGAGGTAACGTAATCCCAGTTCCCGCGCATTGGTCTGTAGCGCCCTGTTGTAGTCCAGCGTCAGCTTGGTGCGCTCCGCCAGCGTCGCCGTCACCTCGCGCCGCATGGCGGCGGCAGCCCCGGCCACCTCGCCCTCGCGGATCGTCGGCAAGGTCGCGCCGGTGATGACGATATCGATGAAGCCGGCGCGGCGGATGTCGTGGATGAAGGTGACATAGGCCGAGATCGAGGCACGCAGCTGGTCGGAGACCGCCTCGCCATAGAGCATGGCGCGGTGCCAGATGACGAAGCTGCATACCGCTTCGCCCAATTGCAGCACCACCGTCGATTGACGGTTCTTGTCGCGCAGGAAACGGTGAAAGATTTCGAAGGCGTTGGTGGCGCTCTGCCGGCCGCCATTGTCGATACCGGTGGCGACGCCGGCCTCACAGAACTGGTACTGCCAGGAGAGGAAGCCGAGGATCTGCATGGCCTGGCGGAAATAGGCGATGTGGCTGTCCCCGAGAAACAGGAAATTGCAGTGCATCATCGCTTCAAGCGAGAGGACCGGTGCCCCAGGCTGGCTCAGGCCCTGGCCCTGGCCCTGGATCTGACCTTGGCCCTGGCCGAAGGCGGCGCGCGGCCGGGCGCTCTGCATGGCATTAGTGAGCTGCATGATCATCCGTCCCAGATGCGAGGTCGTAGCCGAGTGCCTTGTTCAGCTGGCAGCCGCCGAAGGCGGTGAAGAGAAGCTCCGCCTCGTCGCTCCAGAAGCTGCGAAAGTCTCCGGCCTCGCCGGACCGGCGTGCGACGACGGGATGTCTGTTACTATTCATCGCCGCCGCAGGTGCCGTGAATTCATGGCCGGATTTGCCTGCGTCCCGGCGCAACAGCATCGCAAGACGCGCGGCCAAAGCGGCATCCGGCTGGCGCAGCCTCTCGAAGCGGAGGGTGACGACGTCAGGCTCCGTCAGCCAGGAGATGACGGATAGGAACTGCCCGAACAGAAACGAGCCGTGTTGCTGCAGGAAGCGGCTCATCTGCAGCTCGTCGGTCGGCAACTGCCAGACCGGCGTCAAGTGCGGCCAGCGGCGCAACTGCCGCTCGAGCCGCAGCGCTGAAGTCAGCGTGCTGCGCAATTCCCGTATCACCAGCAGCTTGCGAAAGCCGGCCAGCGCGGCGATGGCGGCTTCGGCATGGGGTATGGCGCCGATGAGACAGGAACCTGCCGGCAGCGACCCGGCATCCGCGGCGAGGGTCTCCAGGACCTCCGTCTGCCGCTGGTCCCGCCAGCCATGCTGTCCGGCGATCTCAGCCAGCAGCGACAGGCCGGCGCGCGGCGCACCGATCAGGACCAGCCTGTCGGCAGGCCTCGGCGCGGACGAGCCCGCGGCACGATCGGCCCCGTGACCCGCTTCCCGCCGGCGGTCCTCAACGAAGGGGTCTCGGGCGAAGGGGTCTCCGGCGAGAGGGTCTCTGGCGGGGGAGCCAGCCGAATAGCCCGCATCCGCAGTGTCCCGGCCGCCGATGCCGCCCGCTTCCTCGCGCATTCTGCCTCCGCTGCCAGCCGGACCGGCGGTCATCGCGCGGTCATGGGTTTCTACGCGGGGGCGGCCGAAACCGGGCGGTCTTTTACCGGCAAGGAGCGCCGGCAGAGCGAAGGTTTTCCGCCCGGAAAAGCGTCGATCGCCGTACCAACCTGGACAGCGCCCTGGCGGATGGCTTTGGCGGATGATGGAAGGATAAGCATGATGAGGCGACCGGCATGACCGATCAACCGGCCCGGCATTCGCCGCCCCGTCAGTCGCCGCCCTCAGCCGGCGCGCCGGGGATGGCGCCTTTGCAGGCTGGGCCGTTCGGACGCCGCCCGCGCATTGCCTTCATCGACGCCCTGAAGCCGCAGGAGATCTCGTTTCTGCGGGACATCGTCGCCTTCCTGGAGCCGGATTACGACATCCGCTTCGTCCATTCGCACCAGGAGGCGGTGCTGATCGAGGCGATTTCCTGGGCCGATATCGTCTGGCTGGAATGGTGCCTGGAACCGGCCGTCTGGGCCACCAACAAGTTCAACATGCGCGCCCATGGCAAGAAGGTCATCGTCCGCCTGCATTCGACCGAGGTGATCGACGGGCGGCTGCCGCATCACGTCAAGTGGGAGGCCGTCGATCATCTGATCTTCGTCAGCGCGGATATCCGCGACGAACTCCTGAAGCAGATGCCGGACCTGCCGCGCCGTGTCGATACCTGCGTCATCTCCAATGGTATCGACTGCGCCCGCTTCCTGCCAGGCGACAGGCCGGGTGACCCGTACCGCATCGCCTGGGTCGGCGATATCGCCATGAAGAAGAACCCCATGCTGGCGCTGCAGATCCTGCGCCGCCTGCTTGATATCGATCCGAATTATCACCTGCATGTCGCCGGCGAGCCGAACTGCCCCCGTACCGCGCGCTATTTGCGCCATCTCATGGATGAGATGGAGCTGAAAGGCAAGATCACCTTCTACGGCCGGATCGCCGATATCGACGCCTGGTATCGCGACAAGGGCGTGTTGCTCTCGACCACGCTCTACGAAAGCTTCGGCATGAATATCGGCGAGGCGATGGCGAGCGGCTGCTGGCCGGTGGTGCATAACTATCCCGGTGCCGCCAAGACCTGGCCGGCGGAGACATTGTTCGCAACCGTCGATCAGGCGGTCGAGCTTATCCGCCAGACCCGGCCGAACGCCTATCGCGGCTTCGTGCTCGACCGCTATTCGGTCCCGCGCCAGGAGGAGGCCGTCCGGCGCCTGCTCGGCGGAGCCGCCGCCGAGAACTTCGATCCGCGCGGCTATTGGGAGGCGCGTCATGCCGCACTCAAGGGGTCGATCCGCAGCGTCGGTCATATCGGCATGAGCGAGGCGCAGAACTTCCAGGATTATTCGGCCAACGCCGATTATCTGCGCGCCGCCCTGCTGTCGAAATTTCCCGAACCGCGGGGGCGGGTGCTGTTCGATGCCGGCTGCGGCACCGGCGTCATCAGCGCGCTTTGCGCCGATCTCGGCTTCCAGGTGATCGGCGCCGATTTCTCCGAGACGGCCGTTGCCCAGGCGCAGGCGCGGATACCGGCCGGCACTTTCATCGCCAAGCCCTTCGACCAGGTGACGGTGCCGCCGGTCGATGCCATCCTTTGCCTCGACGTGCTCTTTCATATTGTCGATGACGATCTGTGGCAGCGCGGGCTTGCGGCGCTGGAGCGCAATCTGAAACCCGGCGGCCGGCTGCTGATCCTCGAACATTTCCCCGGCACGGCCAGCGACGCCCGCCATGTGCGCTGGCGTTCGGTCGAGGCCTATCGCGCGGTTGCAACGGCACTCGGTCTGACCTTGAGCCATACGGTTACCTATCGGCTACCGAATCTGGCCGCGGAAAAGACACTGCTCATCCTCGACAAGCGCGCCGCGGAGATGGCCGAGACGGTGCCGCCCGATGCCCGCCAAGAGTCAACCGTGATGATGGCGAGCTGATACCGATCATGCCGCGGGTATCGATCATCACGCGCACGAAGGACCGGCTGGTCTTTCTCGCGCGCAGCCTGCTCAGCGTTCAGCAGCAGGGTTTCACGGATTGGGAAATCGTCATCGTCAATGACGGCGGTGACGCCGTCGCGCTGGAACAGCTTCTCGGCCAGATTCCGGATGTCGTCCGCGACAAGGTATCGGTCGTCCATCATGCCGTCTCGCAGGGGCGCTGGGCGGCGGCCAATGCCGGCGTGAAAGCCGCGCGCGGCGACCTTCTCGTGGTTCACGATGACGACGACACCTGGCAGCCGGCTTTCCTGGAAACCATGGTCGCCAGCCTCGACCGTCAGCCGGATGCCGTCGGCGGCGTCGTCTGCCACACGCAATATGTCGACGAGGTCGTCTTCGACGGCAGCATCGCCACCAAGGTTGCGCGGCCCTTCAACAACTGGCTGCGCAACGTCACCCTGTTCCGCATGGCGTCGCGCAACTTCATCCCGCCGATCTCCTTCCTCTACCGCGCGCGCCTGCATGAGGAGCTGGGCCTCTACCGCGCGGAACTGCCGGTCCTCGGCGACTGGGATTTCTATATGCGCCTGCTGTCGCGTTACGATATGACGGTCGTGCCGCGCGTCCTCGCCAATTACCACCTGCGTCCGGCCGATGCCGGCGAGCAATTCGGCAATTCGGTGGCGGCCGGCATCGAGCACCATGTCTCGGTGGAAGCCCAGATCCTCAACGACCTGCTGCGCCGCGATTTTGCCGAGGGCAAGATCGGCCTCGGCACCATCGCCAATCTCGCCTATGACCTGCGTGAACTGCGCGAAGGAAATGCCGTGGTCATCACATCGCTGACGCAATTCATACAGGCAATGGCCGGTTCGCAGAAACGCGGCTAGCGGCAGGGCGACGATAGGGGGGCTTGTCCGCGTTGCATTGTCGCGCAAGCTCTGTCTCAATAAGACGGTTCCTGTCGCCGGCCTGTTGAGACGAGAAGCGGATGGCACAGCCGGAAACGGTATTGATGGTCGTGGCGCCGGAGGCGGAAACGCTGGTCGGACCTTTCCGTGAACGCTACGAGCCCTCCGCTGCCCTCGGGGCGCCGGCGCATATCACGATTTTATATCCCTTCCTGCCCCCGATCAGATCGACGCGTCCGTCTGTGCACGTTTGTCACGGGTCTGCGCAGCCCAGGCGCCGATCGACTATCGGCTGGCGGAGATCAGCCAGTTCGATGACGGGGTGCTCTATCTCGCGGCTGACCCGGGCGCACCTTTTCGCCGACTGACGCAGGCAGTCTGGCGCCGCTTTCCGGAAACGCCGCCTTATGCCGGCCGACACGCCGATATCGTGCCGCATCTCTCTGTAGCCTGGCCGCGTGACGCTGTATCGCTGCAGCAGATCGAGCGCGATTTTACCGCCGCCGCTGCCGGCCACCTGCCGATCACCGCTCGCGCCACATCTCTTGCCTTGTTCGACAACGCCACGGGGCGGTGGGAACGGCGGCACAGTTTTCCATTTGTTGCCTGACCGGATCGGCCCGCAAACAAAACAGCCGGCCGCACGAGGCGTCCGGCTGTTCACCGTCAATGCAGCGTTTGATCAGTTGCCATATTCCTGCGCGTAGCGATCGCCGTGCCAGATGAACCAGGCATAGCGCATCTGTTCTATGTCGCCCTTGCTGTCCCAGCTCAGTTTGCCAAGTACTGTTTCAACTGGCGTCGAGCGCATGGCCGCAGCTACCTTGAGGCTATCGGTCGTACCGGCGCGCGTCACGCCCGCTGCCCAGGCCTGTACAGCGGCATAGCTTGCCAGGGTGTAACCTTCCGGTTCGTAGCCTTCCGCGCGAATTTCGCGAGTGACTTTGCTCGCCGCCGCTGTGTCGACTGCCGATGCTTGGTCCGTAAAGCGGACACCGTTGGTCGCGCTACCGGCAATGCTGGCAAACTCGCTGGTGTTGAGTGCGTCGGCACCAGCGAACTCGGCCTTGATTCCGGCAGCCCGCGCCTGCTTCACGATCAGGGCGAAATCGTTGTGATAGCCACCAATATAAACGAGGTCAGGCTGGTTCTTCTGAAATCCGGTAACGATATCGCTGAAATCGCTCGTGCGCTGCTGATAGGTGCTGGTGTAGACCGGCGTGATGCCAGCGGCTTTCAATGTCTCTAAAAATCGGTCGCTGACGATTCCACCATAGCTGCTGCCGTCATTCAGAACTGCAATCCGACCGTGGGGATATTTCTTGCTAACCCAATTGGCGGCAAAGATCGCCTGACGATCATCCGGGCTGATGACACGGAACAAGGTGGTCCAACCATTGGCCGAGCCCTCTTCGGTCAGCCTCGGATTTGTCGAGCTTGGCGTGATCTGGACGATTTGATGCGCGGCATAGATGCTCGAAGCGGGTATCGAAGAGCCGGAACAGAAATGGCCGACCACGAGTGCGGCATGCATCTCTACCATATCGTTTGCAACTTCCCGCGCTTTGCCGGGATCGCAGCGATCATCGCCGATTTCCGGGCGCAGGCGCTTGCCCAAGAGGCCGCCGGCGGCGTTGATGTCGGCGACCGCCGTCTTGGCGCCCCATCGCTCCTGCTCGCCAAAGTCACTTAGATCGCCGCTCATCGGACCGGCAACGCCAATGACGATTTCGTCGTTGCTTGCCGACTGGCGCGGCTGAGGCGTGGCGCAGCCAGCAAGGCCAAGGCACAGAGCAGCAAGAGCCGCCTGCGAGAGGCAGCGGTATCCAGTGATAGACATGATTCCCCCAGGCTGAGCCGCCATTCGTTGAGCGGCATTTTATCTTATTATTTAGGTATAAGAACCAGGGCGGCTGCGCAAGTGAAACTCCTGCGTCGGAAACCGCGCTCACACCACCATGGTCGGCAGGGCGGCGGTCGTGTTTTCGCGCAGGGTCGCGGCGAGGATCGACAAGGCGTGATGCAGCAGGCGCTGGTCCGGGGCGGAGCCGAGGCACAGGCGCACGGCTTCCGGCGCCGCGGCGGCGGAACCCTCGCCCGGCGCCAGGAAGGCATCGCTCGGCACCAGCGCGAGATGCTGGCTCTGCAGCCGGCTGACGAAGGCGGCGCGCGACCAATTGGCCGGCAGCTTCAGCCAGAGGTGATGGGCCTCCGGCGCGGTCTGCACCAGGTCGGGCGGCAGCAGGTCGGCCGCCAGGCGCTGGCGAGCCATCGCCTCCTGGCGCAAGGCGGTCAGGATCTCCAGCGCCTCGCCGCTGCGAATCCATTCGCTGGCGAGGGCGACCATCAATGGCGGCGCCATGCCGGTCAGGGCGCGGAGGGCCGTGCCGAGGCGCCGCGCGAAGGCGTCATCCGGCGCCAGCAGATAGGCGACGCGCAGGGCCGGGGTCAGCACCTTGGCCAGGCCGCCGATATAGAAAGTGAGGTCGGGCGCGAAACGGGCGAGCGGCGGCGGCGCCTGGCGCGCCAGCAGGCCATAGGTGTCGTCCTCGATGATCGGCAGGCGATGGCGCATGGCGATCTCGGCGACGGCGCGACGGCGCTCGACCGTCATGGTCGCTGTCGTCGGGCTGTGCAGCACCGGCACGCAGTAGAGCGCCTTCGGCTGCAGGTGCCGGCAGGCGGCCTCGAGCGCTTCCGGCAGAAGACCGTATTCGTCGAGCGGCAGGCCATGCAGCCGCAAGCCGAACTGCCGGGCCGCCAGCAGCAGGCCGGGATAGGTGAGCGCCTCCGATAGAATGAGATCTCCCGACTTCGCCAGCGTCGTCAGCGTGGCGGCGATCGCCGTCTGCACGCCGCTGGCGACCAGCAGGCGGTCGGGCGGCAGGTGGTCGAGCGGTGGCATCTCGGCCGAGCGGCTGCCGGGAGCGGTATCGAGTGTCGCTGCGGGAAATGGCTCCATCAGGCGCGGCGCCAGCCAGGCCAGGCCGGCCGCGCGATCGGCCGGCGCGCCGGCGGCGTCGCGGTAGGTGAGCAGATCGGCAAAGCCCGGCCGGTTGAGGACGGCGCCGATACCACGCTGGATGCGGTCCTTGAGATCGAGGCTGGCGGGCTGCGGCGGCAGGTTCATCGTCATATCGACGGCGGCCGGGCTGTCGCTGTCTTCGGCGGGGAGGGGGCGGCGGGCAAAGCTGCCGCGGCCGACGGTCGCCTCGATCAGGCCGCGGCGCCTGGCTTCGGCGAAGGCGCGGCCCACCGTGGTGAAATCGATGTCCAGGCGCGCCGCCAGATCACGCTGCGCCGGCAGCCGGTCGCCCGGCTGGACTCTGCCGCCGGCGATATCCTCCTCCAGCGCATCGGCGATCATGAGATAGAGCGGGCCTTGGCGCCCCTGGAGGCGCGGCAGCCAGCCCGAGCTGCTTTTTCGCATCACCGCCCTTTTAGAACCGTTCCGGATAACTTCCCTATATCCATACAATAAATATTGATTGCATTCAATGACCGGTATTGCAGACAATGCCCGGGGTGTCGCGGACCCTTTCGGCTGCGCCTCCGGTAGGATGAAGGCCGGAAAAGTAACGATACGTGAATATGTGGCAAGTTAGTGATGGTGGGGAAGGCTCGATACGGCTCGATTGGTATTGACAGGACGGCGGCCGCAGGTTGCGCTGAGGCAGAAGGATGGTGGAATGGGTGAAATGACGTCGGGTAAGCCCGAATGTGAGGGCATGAAGGACGCCGCGGCGGGCGGCGGCGAGTTGCCTGCCCCGGCCATCCTGCCAGGGCAGCCGGATGCGCGGATGCTGCGTCTGCTGGCCGGGCAGAACGACATTCTCGACATGATCGCCCGCGGCCTGCCGCTGCAGCAGGTCTTCGATCGCCTGACCGAAGTGGTCGATGACGTGGCGGCGCCGGCACTGAGCTCGATCCTGCTGGTGCGGGATGGGCATCTCCATCTCGGCGCCGCGCCGCATCTGTCGCCGCGTTACTGCAGCGCCATCGAGGGCGTTGCCATCGGACCGAATGTCGGCTCCTGCGGCAGCGCCGTCTTTCTGAAGCAGCCGGTGGTGGTGACTGACATCACCACCGATCCGCGCTGGGCCGATTACCGCGATTTCGCCCTGGCAGCGGACCTGCGGGCCTGCTGGTCGCTGCCGGTCCTCACCGAGGACGGCCAGGTGGTCGCCACCTTCGCGCTCTATTATCGCGAGCCACGCGCGCCGGACGCGGCGGACTGGCATATCATCTCCTCCATGGCACGGCTGGTGCGCCTGGCGATCGAGCGTGATCGTCACGAACGCGCGCTGCACGAAGTTGAGCAATCCCTGCGCGCCAACCAGGCGGAGCTGCAGGAACGGGTACATGAATTGGAGGCGACCCGCAGCGAATTGCAGGCCCAGGCCAGCCGGCTCGGCAAGCTGACCGTCGACCTGACAGCGGCGCGCAACGAGGCGGTGGCGGCGGATCGCATCAAGACGCGCTTCCTCGCCAATATGAGCCACGAATTGCGCACGCCGCTGAATGCCATCATCGGCTTTTCCGATGTCATGCTGGGCGAGCTGATGGGACCGATCGACAATCCCACCTATCGCGGCTATGTGCGCGACATCTACGACAGCGGCCGGCATCTCCTGAAGATCATCAACGAGGTGCTCGATCTCGCCAAGATCGAAGCGGGGCAGATCACTTTGCGCGCCGAGGAGGTCTGGCTGCCGGCGCTGTGCGCCGCCTGCGTGCGGCTGATGGAATTGCCGGCCGAGCAAGCGGGCCTGTCACTGCAGATGGAACTCCCGGATCAATTGCCGGTGGTGCATGTCGACCAGATGCGCCTCAAGCAGGCGCTGCTCAATCTGCTGTCGAATGCCGTCAAGTTCACCCCGGCCGGTGGCAAGGTGATCCTGAAAGTCTGGCAGGATCCCTCCGGCGATATCCTGCTGCAGGTCTACGACACCGGGATCGGCATGACGGAGGCCGAAATGCGCCTGGCAGTGGAGCCGTTCCGCCAGATCGATAACGACCTCGCCCGCAGATATGAGGGCAGCGGGCTCGGCCTGCCGTTGGCCAAGGCCTTCGTCGAACTGCAGGGCGGGACTTTGCTGATCACGAGCGAACCCGGCATCTTCACCGCCGTCACCGTGACCTTGCCGAAAAGCTGCATGCAGCCGCAGCCGCCGAAAGGCGATGCCGGCGAAGCCGATCCGTCTCGCTAGGCCGGCGAGCCTCCGCTCTGCCGGCCTGGCGCCCGTCATGTCCTGCCGGCTGCGTCATGTTGGCACTGGCCTTGAAACCCGATCTATCGTATATACATACAATTACAAATGACTGCATTCAATTTATCGGGTGATGCGGTCAATGGGGCCGGCGGGCCGTGATCGACCCGCCCGGATGAGGGCCAGACGCCCGAAAGGAGATGCCATGAGCAGCAAATCAGCAGTCGCCGGCCGGTCCGCCGGCCTCGGCATCAAGCGGGGCCTCCGCCTGCGCTGCCCCAATTGCGGCAAGGGCCGGCTGTTCCGCAGCTTCCTGAAGGTCAGCGAGAAATGCGAGGTCTGTGGCAGCGACAATTCCATTTATCCCTCGGATGACGCTCCGCCATATCTGACGCTGGTGCTGACCGGCCATGTCATCGTGCCGATCTATATGGCGGTCGAGCGCGCTTTCGCGCCGCCGCTCTGGCTGAGCGCCGCGATCTGGCTGCCGGTGACGGCGATCATGTCGATCCTGTTGCTGCCTTATATGAAGGGCGGCGTGCTTGGCTTCTGCTGGGCCAAGGATATCCGCCGCGAGCAGCCTGGACGCTGATCCCGCCTGCCTCCTCCCGCCGCCGCAAAAATAATTTGCGGCGGCTGTCGAAATAGCTTCCGCTCAATCGTCATGGTCACGGCAACGGTGACAACCGTTGCCCGGGCTATCGCTGCGGCTGCGGCCGGGCCATGCCCGTTCACCGACCCAGGCGAGGAGGGGAGCATCCCATGAATTACAGCATCTTCATCTACGAGACCGCCGAGGATTTCGCCAGGCGCAGCGATCCGGCCCGGCGCGAGGCGCATTTCGGCAGCTGGATGAAATATTTCGAGGGCCTGCGCGCAGCCGGCATCATGCGCGGCGGTTCCGGGCTGATGCCGCCCGACACGGCGACGACGGTGAAGCTGCGCGAGGGCAGGCGGCTGGTGCAGGACGGCCCCTATGCCGATACCAAGGAGCAGCTCGGTGGCTTCTTCATGATCGAGGTCGCCGATCTCGACGCCGCCCTCGACTGGGCCGCGAAATGTCCCGCCGCCGGCACCGGCGCGCTGGAGATCAGGCCGAATCTGCCGCCGATGAAGCAGGATTGAACACCCCTGCGGATCGGCCGCGCCGCCATCCGGCGGGCGCGGCCGATCCCTGCGGAAGATCCGCGCGCAGCGGCCGGTCGCACCTGTCGGGTCGCACCGGTTCGGCGCAAGACATCATCGCCATCACAGCAGGAGCCAAGCATGCAATACAGCCTTCTGGTCTATCGCTCAGCCGCGGAATTCGCGCGTCGTGCCGATCCGTCGGAGCGCGCGGCGTTCTGGGAAACCTGGGCGTCTTATTTCGATGCCTTGCGCGCAGCCGGCGTGCTGGTCGGCGGCGCCGGCCTGCAAGAACCGGCGCGCGCCGTTACCCTGCGCCTGCGCAATGGCCGCCGTCTGGTGGAGGACGGTCCCTATGCGGAAACGAAGGAGCAGTTGGGGGGTGTCATCGTCATCGATGTGCCCGATATCGCCGATGCCGTCGCCTGGATGTGGCGCTGTCCCGGCGTCCTGACGGGAGAAGTTGAGTTGCGGCCGCATTGGACGATCTCGGCGACGGCCGAGCCCGCCGGCGCGGCGGCAGGACCGGCGGGCCATTGCCCCGCCGTTACGGCGGGGCAGGAGATGGTCCTGTGAATCGCGGTTGAGCGGCGGATGGCGATATTGAGCGACACTGCGCCGGATGGGCCCCGGAATGATCCCCGGAATGATACGCATCAAGCGGTGGAACGCGCGCTGCGTGACTCGGCGGCGCGTCTGCTGGCTTTCCTGGCAGCGCGGTCGCGCGACCTGCCGGCGGCGGAAGACGCGCTGGCCGATGCCTGCCGGCTGGCCTTGGAAAGCTGGCCGGGGCAGGGCGTGCCGCAAAGGCCCGAGGCCTGGCTGCTGACGGTGGCGCGCCGGCGGCTTGCCGATCAGGCGCGGCATCGCGCGGTCCAGGCCGGCGCCCAGCCTGACCTCTTGGCCATGGTGGAGGAAGCGCAGGAAATGGCGAGCGGCGAGATGAGCTTTCCCGATGAGCGGTTGAAGCTGCTTTTCATCTGTGCCCATCCGGCGATCGATGCCGGGGCCCGCACGCCGCTGATGTTGCAGGTCGTACTGGGCCTCGACGCCGCCCGCATCGCCGCCGCCTTCCTGATGCACCCGGCGGCGATGGGCCAGCGCCTCAGCCGCGCCAAGGCGAAAATCCGCGATGCCGGCATCGGTTTCGACCTGCCCCGGCCGCGCGATCTGCCGGAACGTCTCGGCGCCGTGCTCGAGGCGGTCTATGCCGCCTATGGCAGCGGCTGGGAAGATCCGGCGGCGGCGGGGGGGAGCGCGCAGGCCTCGCCGCCGAGGCGATCGATCTTGGCCGCCTGCTGCTGCAGCTGATGCCCGATGAAGCGGAAGTGCTGGGCCTCGTTGCCCTGATGCTGTTCAGCGCCGCGCGCCGTTCGGCGCGGCGGGATCCGGCGGGGGGCTACGTTCCTCTCTCGGAGCAGGATGTCACGCACTGGTCGCTGCCGCTGATCGGCGAGGCGAACGCGCTTCTGCGCCGCGCCGAGCGGCAGGCCAAACCCGGCCGCTATCAGCTCGAGGCGGCGATCCAGTCGCTGCATTGCGCCCGCGCCTTCACCGGCAAGACGGATTGGCCGGCCATCGCCTGGCTTTATGATGGGCTGGCCGCTCTTGCCCCCAGCATCGGCGCGCTGGTCGGCCGCGCCGCCGCCATCGCCGAGGCGCAGGATGCAGCCGCCGGCTGGCGGGCGCTGCAGGCGATCCCCGCCGACCTGGTGGAAACCTACCAACCTTATTGGGCAACGGCGGCGCATCTGCTCGCCTGTCTGCAGCAGCGCGCGGAAGCGCGGGCAGCCTATGCCAGGGCGATCGAACTCGCCGGCGATTCAGCCCAGCGCGACTTCCTGCGGCGAAAAATGACCGCCCTTGGGCCAGCCATCGGCGGTGGGGCATAGCCGCCTTTTCGAGAAGGGTGATGCCGGCGACCGCCAGCGTTACGGTGATCCTCCTGGCCTGCCTCGCGGGGGCAAGGCGGGGGCGCCTCCCGTCAAGGCCGTTGCGCGGGACGCGTGATCCGCGCAAGCCAGCCATGAGGCGCCCGCAATTTGCTTCCATCGGATGCGATCGCGCTTTAGGCTCCCTGGCAGGCCGGATATCCGGCCGCGCCGGCATTCCATCGATGCCGGACTCGCTCGTTTCGATCCGCGAAGCCGCCTGTCATCCGGAGTACTGCCCATGAAAGCCTCAGATCTCCTCGTCCGCTGTCTCGAACGCGAAGGCGTCAAATACATCTTCGGCGTGCCTGGTGAGGAAAATGCCGATTTCATGATGTCGCTGCAGAGCTCCTCCATCCGCTTCGTGCTGACGCGGCATGAGCAGGGTGCCGCTTTCATGGCGGAGGTGCATGGTCGCCTGACCGGCGACCCGGCAGTCTGTCTCGGCACGCTGGGGCCGGGCGCCACCAATCTCATCACCGGTGTGGCAGACGCCAATATGGACCGCGCGCCGGTCCTCGTCATCACCGGGCAGGGCTCGACCAATCGCCAGCATAAGGAAAGCCACCAGATCATGGACGTGGTGGAGATGTACCGGCCGGTGACGAAATGGGCCGCCAGCATCCGCCATCCGGACGCGATTCCGGAAATGGTGCGCAAGGCGATCCGCCTGACACGCTCGGAGAAGCCGGGTGCCGTGCTGCTGGAGCTGGCCGAGGACATCGCCAAGATGGAGACCGCGGCCAATCCCATCGAGCCGCATCGCTATCGCCGCCCGCAGGCCGACGAGAAGAGCTTGACCGAGGCGGTGGAGCTGATCCGCAACGCCAAGCAGCCGATCATCATCGCCGGCAACGGCATGATGCGCCGGCGGGCGACGCCGCAATTGCGGCGGCTGGTCGAAGCCACGGGCATCGGCGTCATCAGCACCTTCATGGGCAAAGGCGCGGTCGAGCGCCATTCGCCCTATTGCCTTTATACGATCGGCCTGCAGCAGAAGGACTTCCCGGCTTTCGCGGTGGAGGAGGCGGATCTCGTCATTACCATCGGCTACGATCTCGTCGAATACCCGCCGCGCCTGTGGAATCCCAAGGGCGACAAGAAGATCATCGACATCGATACCCTGCCGGCGGAGATCGACGGTCAGTACCAGGCCCATGTCGAGCTGACCGGCGAGATTGCCACCAACCTCTCGCTGCTGACCGATGCCCTCAACGCCGTCGGGCTGCAGCGCTATGACCTGCCGCGCCAGCAATACTGGCGGCAGATGATGATGAGCGATCTCGCGGCCCATAAGGATGACGCGACCGAGGGCAGCATCCGGCCGCAGAAGGCGCTGTGGGATGTGCGCGAGGCTCTGGGGCCGAAGGACGTGCTGCTCTCCGGCGTCGGCGCGCATAAGATGTGGATCGCCCGCTATTACCATTGCGACGAGCCCAATACCTGCATCATCCCCAACGGCTTCTGCTCCATGGGCCTGCCGCTGCCGGGATCGATCGCCGCCCATCTGGTGCAGCCGGAAAACAAGGTCTTCGCCATCTGCGGCGACGGCGACTTCCTGATGAATGTGCAGGAGATGGAAACGGCGCGGCGCCTCAACGCCGATATCACCGTCATGGTCTGGGAGGATGGCGGCTACGGCCTCATCGCCTGGAAGCAGGATAACGAGTTCGGCAAGCATACCGACCTAGGCTTCGGCAATCCGAACTGGCTCGATCTCGCCAAGGCTTTCGGCTGGCAGGGACAGCATGTCACCAATGCCAAGGATCTCGCCCCCGCCTTGCGCAAGGCAATCGATCACAAGGGACCGTCGCTGATCGTGGTGCCGATCGACTATCGCGAGAACCCGAAACTGACCAAGCGGCTGGGCGAGATCGAAGTGACGATCTGACGGCGCGACGATCTGATGCAGCAGTCGGGGCGGACCATGGGCGATACCAAATGAGCGATAAGCAGAATATCGGCGAGACCAATCTCGCGGCCTTGCTGGGCGGCATGCGGCCGGTCCTGCGCGAAGGGATCTATGTCTTCGTCACCTTGCCGCCCGGTTCCGACCGCCTGCGCATCGAGCCGGTGATGAGCTTCCGCGAGGAAGAGGGCCTCACCATGATCATCACGGAGGAAGAGGCGGCCGCTTTCGGCCTCGATCCCGTCTTCCGTTCGCGCATGATCACGCTCGACGTGCATTCGTCCCTGGATGCAGTCGGCTTCCTCGCCGTCATCACCAGCCATCTCGCCACTGCCGGCATGGGCTGCAATCCCGTCTCTGCCTTCTACCACGACCACCTCTTCGTCCCGGTCGACCGCGCCGAGGAAGCGCTGGAGATATTGGAATCGCTGGCGGCGAAGGCGTGACAGTCCGATCGCCCTATTTGTCCGCGTGAGAACTGCGCCCCCCTCTCCCTAACCCTCCCCCGCGAGGGGGGAGGGAACGCCGCGTCTGAGAGTCATCGAGCTTAGCAGGCATTGTTATCTCGATAGATTTTCGCGACAAGCTCGCTGGGCTCCCTCCCCCCTCGCGGGGGAGGGTGGGGGAGAGGGGGGCCATTGAAGGCCCAAGCAGATATTCCTCAATTGTCATGCCCGGACGTGATCAGTCGGCATAGGCCTAGATTCGCCGGTTGGGCATCCATGGTTGCATCTCATTCGCCATCGGCCATGGACCCTCGGATCAAGTCCGAGGGTGACAGAAGAAAAAGGTGGAGCGGAGCGGTCTCCTACTCCGCCGCCTGGATCGCCGCATCCTCGCGGCCGACGCCGAGCTGCCCCAGCACATGGTCGCGCAGGCGCAGGAAGCCGGCGTCCGAGCGGTTGCGGCCGCCCTCGGCGGGATGCGGCAGGATCACCGGCAGGATGCCGGCGATGCGGCCGGGATGCGGCTGCATGATGACGATGCGGTCGCCGAGATAGACCGCCTCGTCGACGTCATGCGTGACGAGGATGGCGGTGATGCCCTCATGCCGCACGATGCGCTTCAGCTCGTCCTGGAGACGCAGGCGGGTGAGGGCGTCCAGCGCGCCCAAGGGCTCGTCGAGCAGCAGGAAGCGGGGCCGGTTGACGAGGGCGCGGGCGATGGCGACGCGCTGCTGCATGCCGCCGGAGAGCTGCGCCGGATAAGCCTCGGCGAATTTCTCCAGCCCGACCAGTTGCAGATGCGATCGCACCGTGTCGCGCTTCTGGCGCGGACTGAGCTTGCTGCGGCGCAGTGCCACGGCGACATTCGCCTCGACGCTGAGCCAGGGCAGCAGGCGGTGTTCCTGGAAGACGATGCCGCGATCGAGGCCGGGTTTGCGGACCGGCTGGCCGTCCAGCAGGATCGATCCCTGATCGGCGCGGTCGAGGCCGAGGATCAGGCGCAGCAAGGTGGATTTGCCGCAGCCGGAGGCGCCGACGATGCTGACGAACTCGCCCTCGGCGATATCGAGCGAGATATCCGAAAGGGCTTCGACGCGGCGGCCGGCCACCTGAAAGCTCTTCCCGACGCGCGAGAGGCGCAGCGCGGCGCTGCCGGGTGCCGTCCTTTCCCGGGCGCTTTCTTCATCGGCGGGAGAAGCCGTATCGACGGCATGCAGATGATTGGCGAGATGCAGATCGGTCATGACAGCCTCCGTCGCAGCAACAGGGTTTCGCTCAATCCGGCGAGCGCATTGAAGCCGGCGCCGACCAGGCCCAGCAGCAGGATGGTGAGCAGCACCAGGTCCATCTGGAACAATTGCCGGCCCTGCATCATGACGCCGCCGATACCGGGGGCGATGGTCAGGAAAAGCTCGGCGCCGATGGTCGCCTGCCAGGCATAGATCAAGGCCGATTTGAGGCCGGTGAAGATGGCGGGCAGCATGGCGGGAATCGCCACCAGGCGCAGGAAGTCGAGCCGGCTGAAGGTCAGCACGGCGGCAAGCTCGCGATAGCGATGCGGTATGTCCTGTGCGCCGCGCCAGGTATTGATCAGGCTGGGCTGGAAGGCGGCGAGGGCGATGAAGGCGATCTTGCCGGGCTCGCCGGCGCCGAACCAGACGGCGATCAGCGGCACCCAGGCGAAAAGCGCGATCTGCCGATGCACCCGCAAGGTGGGACCGAGCAGGTTTTGGGCGAAGCGCGAGAAACCGAGCACCAGCCCGGAAGCCGTGCCGATCGCGGCGCCGAGCACAAAGCCGGCAAGATCGCGACCGAGGCTGGCGGAAAGCGCCGTCAGCAGATCGCCGTTGCGGCTTTCGTTCCAGCCCCGCGCGGCGATATCTTCCAGCGGCGGCAACAGATGCGGGGCGACCAAGCCGGAATGCGAACCTGCCTCCCAGGCCGCCAGCACAGCCAGCGGCAGGGCGAGGGCGCGCCAGACGCGGGCGAGGCGCGTTTTCGCCTGCGCGCTCATGCCGCCACCTTCCAGCGCTGCAGATGGGTCTCGATGCGACCGAGCAGGAGATCGAACAGGAAGCCGATCAAGCCGATCACCAGCATGGCGGCGATGACGAGTTCCAGCTGGAAGAGCTGGCGGCCATAAGCCATCTGATAGCCGAGGCCCTCGGTCGAGGCCAGGAGCTCGACGGCGACCAGGGTCTGCCAGCCATTGGAGAGGCCTTCCCGCAGGCCGGTGAAGATCGCCGGCACGGCGGCCGGCAGGACGATGGTGCGCAGCATCTGGCTGCCGCTGAAGGTGAAGACCGCGCCGACTTCACGGTAGGCGTGCGGCACGTCACGGATGCCCTGATAGGTGCCGAGCGTCACCGGGATGAAGACGGAGAGGGCGACCAGCGTGTTCTTCAACCCCTCGTCGATGCCGATCAGCAGGATCAGCAGCGGCACCCAGCCGAGGGTGGGCACCTGGCTGACGGCGAGAAACAGCGGATTGAGATAATCGTGCAGGCGGCGCGAGGCCGCCATCACGCCGCCGAGCACCAGGCCGGCGGCGGCACCGAGGGCGAAGCCACGCAGCACGCGCAGCAGGCTGATGCCGGTATCGTCCCACAGGCTGCCATCGGCCATACGTTCCTGCAGCACCTGCCAGACCAGCGCCGGCGCCGGCAGGATCTGATCCGGCAGCCAGCCATAGAGTGACGATCCCTGCCAGGCGGTGAAAAGGACCAGCGGGAAGGCGAGGCCGAGCAGCAGCTTGCCGCCATGCGCGCCGACCCAATCGCTGATCAGGGCATTGATGCGATCGAGGCGGCAGCCAGACCGCGTATCGGCGGCCGCGGCGACCTCCTCGTTCCGCGCATCATGGCTCCGTATATCATGCACCCGCGCCGCGCTGTCCCATTGCTCCTGCCGCACCGGCGCAACGGCGAGGGCATCGCCGGCCGGCGCCGGATGAAAGCCGCCGAGCAGCAACGCCGTATGCTGGTCGGCGGCGAGTGCCGCCGCATTCTGCAAGGCGAGGGTCTGCAGGGAGAGCGAAGAGAAATGCGGGGCACGGGCCATGATATCGGCTCCTTTCGATCCGGAGGGCTGGCGCCTACTGCGCGGCGGCCTGCTTCTGGCTTTCCACCGTACCGTCGGCGATCTTCTTGCCGTCGGCGTCATAACGCGGCCAGAAATTCTCCAGCTTCAGCTGCTTCAGCGCGGTCTCGAGATATTTCGGCTCGAACCAGCTGTTGAGATCGATATCCTTCTTGATCAGGCCATATTGCTTGGCCTTGTCCGCCTTGTCCTGGTAGCGGGCCTTGATGAAGTCATCGATCACCGCCGTATTGCGGCGGGCGAGCGTCTGGCCTTCGAAATCCTCGGCGAAGCTTTCCACTGGCACGCCGGCCTTGGCCCAGGCGGCAAAGACCTGCTGGCGGTTGGCCTCGGTCGAGCCCCAGGCGGCCGCCTTGACGAAGGCCGTGACGACGCGTTGGGTCAGATCGGGATGTGCCTGTTCGAAATCCTCGGTGACGAAGACGGCCGAGTTGGTACCGAAGATCGGCAGGTCCTTCTTGCTGGCATAGACGATCTTGACGATGCCGCGCTTCTGCAGATCGAGATATTCCTCGCCGCCGAAAGAGCCGTCGACATTGCCGGAGGTGAGGGCGGCCAGGCCATCGGCCGTGGTCAGGCTGACGAACTTCACATCCTTCTCGGTCAAGTGATGCGCTTCCAGGACCGCGTCGGTGGCGATCTGCAGATTGGTGCCGCGGAACTGCGCGACCTTCTTGCCTTTGAGATCGTCGATCGAGTTGACGTTGGATTTCGGCGAGACGGCGAGATAGAGCGAGCCGTGTTCACTGGCGGGCAGCAGGAACTTGGTCTTCAAGCCGCGGGCGCGGCCGACGATCGAGGGCAGATCTCCCAGGCCGGCGGCGATATCGAGCTGATGCGCGGCCAAGGCCTCGTTCAGTTCCGGTCCCGCGCCGCGGAAGAAGGTCCACTCGACCTTGATATTGGGGTCGTTCTTGAACGCGTCTTCAAGGTAATTGCCGACGCGGGCCAGCGAGACGGAATCACCATAGCCATAGGGCTGGTTGTCGACGCCGACGCCGGGATAGCCGACGCGGATCACCGTCTGGTCGGCGAAGGCCGGGCTTGCCGCCAGGCTGCCGATGGAAAGAATGCCGCCCAGGAGGACGGCGAGGAAACTGCGCTTCATCTGTCAAAGTTCCTTCGTTGCGGCCCCGCGGAGTGCGACGGCCGGTTGTCTCTATTGCTGTTGGTTGTTTCGTTCTTTGTCGGGGGCGCGCCGGATCAGCAGCGCGCGTAGCTACATCGGGTCGTCAGTCGCCCACGCCCCCTCTCCCCAACCCTCCCCCGCGAGGGGGGAGGGAGCACTGTGGCCGACTGCCTGTTCTTCTTACTATCCAGAGAGACCAGATCAGCGACAACGCTCGGTGAACTCCCTCTCCCCTCGCGGGAGAGGGGTGGGGTGAGGCGGGAAGCGATGAACAGCTCCACGCTCTCACCTCCCTTGTCATGCCCGGACTTGATCTGTCGGCCGAGGCCGACATGCGTCGGCCGGGCATCCATGATAGCGACCGTGCGGGGTTCGCCCATGGACCCTCGGATCAAGTCCGAGGGTGACAGTGGAGAGGGGGATACAGGTTGCGCTAAGTCAGTCATTTCAGGTCTCGATCGGGTGCGGCCCGATCTCACTCCGCCGCCTGCGGACGCAGCGGCACGACCTTGCTGCGGATGCGGCTGTGCTTGCCGTCGACGCCGACCGGCACGTCGCCGGCAATCGTCGAACGTCGCACGATGCGGCGCTGGTCGCCGTAATCATTGATAGCGATATGCTGCGTCGCGCGGTTGTCCCAGATCACCACATCGCCCGCCTGCCAGCGCCAGCGCACGGTGTTCTCCAGCCGCGTCACATGGCCCTGCAGGATCTCGAACAGTTTTGCCGAATCCACATGGTTCTGGCCGACGAATTTCTGGATGAAATAGCCGAGGACGAGCGATTTCTCGCCGGTCTCCGGATGGATGCGGACGACCGGATGCTCGGTCTCATAGACGGTCGAGGCGAAAGTGCTCTCGTAATGCTTCTTCTCGGCCTCGCTGGCATGCGGGCGCTGGGCGGCATAGTCGTACTGGTTGCTGTGCACCGCCCAGAGCCGGTCGGCGAGTTCCTTCAATTCCGCCGGCAGGTATTCATACGCGGCGACGGTATTGGCCCAGACCGTGTCGCCGCCATATTCAGGCACCTGCACCGAGCGCAAGATGGAGATCTGCGGATAGGCATCGACGAAGGTGACGTCGGTATGCCACTGATCGGCCTTGCCGTTGCCATTGCCGGTATCGAGTTCCAGGATGGCGGTCGAGCCGTTGCGCACCCTCTCGGTCGGATGCGCCACCAGCTCGCCGAACAGCCGGGCGAAGCGTTCCTGCTCGGCGTCGTCGAGATGCTGCTGGTCGCGGAAGAAGATCACGCGGTGTTCCAGCAGCGTCGAGCGGAGGGCCTTATAGACCTCGGGGCTGAGATCGCCGCTCAATTTGATGCCGCTGATCTCGGCGCCGATGCGGCCGGCGATGCGTTTCACCTCGAAGGGCAAAGCGCGGGTTTTTGCGGTGGTCTTTTCCTGAAGCTGTGCACTCATTGGAATGTCTCCTGTCGTCGCTGGTTGGGATGTTCTATTCGGCCGCGGCAATGCTTGCCGCACCGGTGCGGTCCTGGCGGTGCGCCCGATGGGCGGGTAATTTGAGGCCGAGATTCTCGCGCAGTGTCTTGCCCTCGTATTCGCTGCGGAACAGGCCGCGGCGGCGCAATTCGGGGATCACCAGCTCGATGAAATCATCGAGCCCGCCGGGCACCGTTGGCGGCATGACGTTGAAGCCGTCGGCGCCGTAATTGAGGAAGCGCTCTTCCAGCTGGTCGGCGATCTGCTCGGCCGTGCCCACCAGCTGCCAGTGGCCACGCGCCCCGGCGACGCGGAGATAGAGCTGGCGGATGCTGAGATTCTCGCGCCGCGCGAGATCGACCAGCAATTGCTGGCGGCTGAGGCTGGCATTGGTCACCGGCAGATCCGGCAGCGGTCCGTCGAGCGGATAGACCGACAGGTCGAAATTGCCGATGTAGTTGGAGAGCAAGGCAAGGCCGATCTCGGGATGGATCAGGTCCTGCAATTGCTCGAACTTGTCCTGGGCTTCCGCTTCGCTGCGGCCGACCACCGGGAAGACGCCCGGCATGATCTTGAGGTCGTCGGCCTCGCGGCCGTATTTCGCCAGCCGGCCCTTAAGCTCGGCATAGAATTTCTGCGCGTCCGCCAGCGTGCGCTGCGCGGTGAAGACGACTTCCGCCGTCCGCGCTGCCAGCTCCTGTCCGGCTTCCGAGGAACCGGCCTGCACCACCACCGGATGGCCTTGCGGCGAGCGCGCGACATTCAGGGGGCCGCGCACGCTGAAATGCCGACCGACATGGTTGAGGAGATGCAGTTTTTCCGGATCGAAGAAGCGACCGCTTTCCTTGTCGCGCAGGAAAGCGTCGTCCTCCCAGGAATTCCACAGTCCCAGCACCACGTCGATGAACTCATTGGCGCGGCCGTAGCGGTCGGCATGGGCGAGATGTGGCAGCGAGGAGAAGTTCTTCGCTTCCAGCTCGGCGGAAGAGGTGACGAGGTTCCAGCCGGCGCGGCCCTGGCTCAGTTGGTCGAGCGAGGCGAAGAAGCGGGCGAGGTTATAGGGCTCCTGGAAGGTGGTCGAAGCGGTCGCAACCAGGCCGATGCGCTCGGTCACCACGGAAAGTGCCGAGAGTAAGGTCACCGGCTCGAAGCCGATCGACCATTCATCGCTGCGGCTCAGCACATTGGTGCGATGATCGCCGACGCCGGCGCCATCGGCGAGGAAGATGAGATCGAACTTCGCCGCTTCCGCCTTGCGCGCGAAATCGACGCGATAGGCGAAATCGGTGGTGGCGGCGGCGGAGACATCGGGATGGCGCCAGGCCGCAACGTGATGGCCGGCCGGATACATGAAGGCGCCCAGCTTCAACTGGCCGCGTCTCGATCGCTGCGTTGGGTTGCTGCCGCTCATCGCCTGCTCCTCTTTCATCCCGCCGGGCAAGCCGTTCCCGTTGACCGAACGGCTTTTCAGCTTTCAGCCTTTCGGCACTGACCCTTCAACGGCCAGATGCGCGGTGCGGTATTCTCGAATTCTGATGAGATCAATAATCTCTATTCGGTCGGTAGGGTAAAGCGAGCAATTCTGTTCTATGGGCAAGGAAAGCTTGCGCGATACCAATGTAACAAATCGCCGTCAGGGTGCGATCAGTAACCATAACTATAACAGCTGTATCGTGATGCGGTGGGATGACCTGGGACAAGGCTGGCGGACCTCGACAACCACCCGATGTATAGATATAGCTTTGTCCAATCGCGATAACGACAACAACTAGAAAAAGGCGAGGCAGATGCGCATCGTGGTGAACGGAAAGCTCTCGGCGTTTTCAAAATGGCGAGGTCGTTTCGTCGGGCGGTTATCGGAATTAAGCCGGCTGAGTGTCGAGGTCTTGGATGGTGACAGGTCCTACATCTTCGAATGCGGTAGCCGGCGCGAGTTGCGGCGATCCTCCGAGGCTCTGCTAAAGGAGCCTGGAACAAATGCTTGGATACGCAACAAGGTCAGGCCGGGCGAAGTATTTTACGACATCGGCGCGAACATCGGTGTCTATACACTGATGGCGGGTAAGCAGGTTGGTCGGACGGGCCGGGTTTACGCTTTCGAGCCGCATGCGGCAAATTTCGCGCAATTGCTCCGAAATGTGAAACGCAACGATCTACAAGGGATTGTCTTA
Organism: Terriglobia bacterium; assembly: GCA_035539075.1. Lineage (GTDB taxonomy): Bacteria > Pseudomonadota > Alphaproteobacteria > Dongiales > Dongiaceae > Dongia_B. The sequence continues at coordinate 27,152 of DATLJB010000159.1, read as the reverse complement.
CCGTGCTGTATTGCGCTGCATAATAAATCGGAGTTGGTGAACTTCAATTACATGGACCTCGGTGTTGCACGAGGTCACAGTCAGGTTAATCAACTCACTGACTATATGGGCGAGCAATTCGAAGCGGAACTCGCTGAGCCGAAAGTGAGTTTTTCACTCGATGACCTTATTTCCCAGCATGGCCTGCTCGCACCCGATCACATAAAAATCGACGTCGACGGCAATGAAATACCAATTCTAAACGGCATGCTCGGTGTTCTGACTGGCGAAAAATCACCTAAGACGATTCAAGTAGAGACCAACAAAACACAAAATCAAGAATTGGTCCCGTTCATGGAGAAAATCGGCTATCGTCCGCTTGACAGGCACTTCACCACGCAAGGTATGAGACGTATTGCTGCCGGTGGAGATCCAGAGGATTATCCATACAACGTCATTTTTGGTAAATGATCTGTTTTTCCGAATTGCGGGGTCGTACTTTGTATTCTCCTCGACCCGCGCAACGGCGGGTCCGTGACAGGACAGTTTTTTTATGCGCCTTACCTTGCACACAGATTATTCACTCCGGCTGCTGATGCTGTTGGCCATGGAGCCCGAGCAGCTGCATACGATCGAGGAGATCGCGCGCCGATATGACATCTCCCGCAACCACCTGATGAAGGTGACGCAGACCCTGGCCCAGGCCGGTTTCGTCGAAAGCCTGCGCGGCCGTGGCGGCGGCTTGCGACTGGCGCGGCCGGCGGGGGAGATCATGCTGGGCGAGCTGGTGCGGGCGACCGAGGACGGCTTCGATATCGTCGAATGTTTCAACCGGGAGAATAACCGCTGCGTGGTGGCGCCCGCCTGCGGCCTGCGCGGGCCGCTGGAGGAGGCGCTGCACGCCTTCCTGTCGACCCTCGACACCTATTCCCTGGCCGATCTGGTGGCGAAGCCGGGCAGTCTGCGCCGCATGCGGCTACTGCTTGCCGATACCGCCGCCGTCGGCTGACCCACCCCGATCGACATTGACGCCAGGCCCCCCGGACGGCGCACGCCCGGACCGAATGTCGCGGCCTTATAAGAGGTATTGAAAATACCTGTAATAAGGATTTATTAAATCCGAAGCGGTATATCCTGGCGGCATCGCCGGTTAAGGAGCGACAAATGTCCGAAAATCGCCGTCCTGAGGCGGATCGTGCGGCTGAGCTGCGGGTTCTGCCCGCGCGTGACGAGCCCGACCGGCGGGGCGCCATTGTCGCCGCCATCCGGGCGGAGACCGGCATCGACGAGGCCATGATCGAGCATCTGGTGCGCAGTTTCTATGCCGATGTCCAGGCAGACCCGCTGATCGGGCCGATCTTCGCAGCGCGGATTCGCGACTGGGAGCCGCATCTGCAGCGCATGATGGCCTTCTGGTCCTCGGTCGCCCTGATGAGCGGCAGCTATCATGGCCAGCCGATGCAAAAGCATCTGTCTCTGCCGATTCATGCCGACCATTTCGACCGCTGGCTGGCTATCTTCAAGGAGACGGCGCTGCGGGTCTGCCCGCCGAAAGCCGCCGCACATTTCCTGGAACGGGCCCAGCGCATCGCCGAAAGCCTGGAACTTGGCATCGCTGGTCAGCAGGGCGTCATGCTGGGCAAAGGCGAGCGCTATCGGCGGAATGCCTCTTAACTATGCTCGGCGCTCCGCCGCCGCTCAGCGTTCCGCCCGTTCAGCGATGCGGATCGGCCATGGCGCGATGAGCGCGAAGATCACCGCCACGCCGAGGCTGAGGATCATCAGCCCATGCGGGCGCCAGGTATCGAAGGCCAGGCCGGCAAGCGGCGGGCCGACCACGTTCGCCAGCGTATAGACCATGACGAAAGCGGCATTGGCGACGGCGAGCGCGCTGCCGGTGAAGTAACGTCCCATGGCCGCCAGCGCCACCGTATAGGCGCCCCAGACCGATCCGCCCCAGAGGAAGAACAGCGCTGCCAGCAGGACTGGCTGGCCGAGGCTGAACATCACGCTGACGGGACCCAGCAGGCAGAGGAACGAGCAGCCGAGCATCACCCGCCGCGGCCCGATGTGATCGGCGAGCCAGCCCAGGGGAAATTGCAGCAGGATATTGCCGGCGATGAAGATGCTGAGCAATGTCAGGGCATATTGCCGGTCGAGGCCGGTCTGCAGTCCCCAAAGCGGCAGGAAGCTGAACAGCGCCGCATCCAGGGCGCCGGAGAGAAAAGCGGCGGCAAGCAGCGCGGGCACGGCGCGGAAGACGCCGAGAACATTGTGATCGGGCTCGTCGTCCAGCGGCGGCATGAAGCGCTTCAGCAGGATGATCGGGGCGGACGAGGCGATGCTGAGGCCGATGAAGCAGGAGATGGCGGCCGGCCCCTCGGTCCCGGCCAGGGTCAGGATGATGGGACCGGTGGCGAAGCCGACCGCGATGATGGCGCCGTACATGGCGAAGATGCGGTTGCGATGCGTTTCGCCGGCGACCAGGTTGATCCAGGTCTCGCTGACGATCCAGGGCGCGGCACTGGCCACGCCGCCGATCAGCCGCAGCGCGAACCAGGCCGGCACGCTGGTATAGACCGGCAGCAGCACGATGGTAATGAGGGTGACGAGCGCGCTTGCCAGCATGCAGGGTGCGGTGCCGAAGCGCCGTACCACCCGCGCCACGAAGGGGGCTGCAACCGCGACGCCGATGGAATTGGCGGCGGCAACGAGGCCGATCCAAATGCTGGCCGTGCCGCGCCCCTCCAGCACCAGCGCCATCCACGGGACCAGGCCGCCGAACGCCGTGCCGAAGGTGAAAATACTGGCAAAGAGCCCGGCAAGGATGAGGCGCCGTTGTTTCGGCGTCGGCTGGGAACGGATATTGAGGTTGGCCATCGGGCGGTTATTCACCGGTCATCGTCTTGACAATCCAACTGGATCAGCGGCCTTGCGGGCGCGGGCGGCGATACTGGCAGAGGAGCGCGCGCGTGACAATCGCACGGGGCGTCGCAGCAGGGCGCGCGCCATGGGCCGACACGCCAATGCTCCATCCGGTTCCGCCGCCGCGCCGGCGCTGTCATGCAAGAGTCACGGCGGAGACATATGACAGTGCGACTGTTGTTCTATAGAGGCGCGTCGCATTGAGTTGCGATTGTTGAACGGATCTCTGCGGCGTGACCTTGACCGGAGGTGGATGGCCGCAGGGATCCACCCGCCGGCGATATGGCGCGACGCAGGGTTGGCAAGGGCGAGTCGGGCCAGCTCGAATCGGGCAAGATATCTGAAGGAGAGGGAGCGGATATCCCCGCTCAGATTGCCGGATTCCAGGGCGCCAATTCGCAATTCATCAGATGCCGGCCAATCAGGCGGCGAAAGAAATCGCCATGGCCGACCACGGCGATCCGCGCCTCGCTGCGGGCGGCGATCATCTCCTTGAAGGCGCCGACGCGGTCGAGCAGGGCATGTTCCGGTTCCGGCGAGAAACCGTGCCGGTTGAAGGGTTCGAAATGATGCCACCAGGGATCGTTGAGATGGGCGAAGTCGAGCGTGGGAAAATCCGCCGCCAGCTCCCGCGCGCTGCGGCCGACATCGCAACTGTGACTCAGCCATTCGCGGTGTAACGGGCTGATGATGATGGGTGCCCGCGTGCCAAAGATGCCCTGGGCGGTCTGGATCGCCCGCGTCAGCGGCGTGGCGATCACCACGTCATAGGCCGTGCCAGCCAGCCGCTCGCCCGCTTCCGCTGCCTGCCGATGGCCGAGTTCGGTCAATCGCGCATCGATATGGATGGGGTCTTCGCCGGTCGCCTCGAAATGCGCGTTGAAGGTCGACTGGCCGTGGCGGATCAGGTGGATGGTGCGGGACATGGATGGTCTACTCTTATGACAACAATCAACATGGAGCGGCCTTGGATGCCGATCCGGCGTCGCTGAGCCTTATAGGCAGGCTTTATGACGCTATGAAGTCAATGTCGGGCATTGCCGGAGTTTACTGGCGCGGGCCGCCCTTTATCCGTCTTCAGTGCCGCATCATCGGCAGATTGGGCCGCAGCACGGCGGCGCGGACCTGGGCGGCAGGCGGCAGATGGCGATAGAACCAGCGCTTGGCGAGCTCGGCGAGGCAGAGATAGACCGCGACCATGCCGGCCAGGGCGGCGAGGAAATGCCAGGGCAGCGGCACGAATCCCAGCCAGGGGCCGAGCGGCGAATAGGGCAGGGCGATGGCGATGGCGACGACGCCGAGCGAACAGGCGGTGAGCAGGCGGCTCGGGCGGCTGCGGAACGGGTTGCCACGCGTGCGGATAACGAAGATCACAAATACCTGGGTTGCCAGGCTCTCGATGAACCAGCCGGTCTGGAACATCTTCTCACTGGCATGGAAGACGAACAGCAGCAGGCCGAAGGTCAGGAAATCGAACAGTGAGCTGACCGGCCCCAGCAGCAGCATGAAGCGGCGGATGAAGCCGATATCCCAGTGATGCGGCGTCGCCATCATTTCCTCATCGACCTCATCCAGCGGGATCGGCACTTCGGAAAGATCGTAGAGGAGGTTGTTGAGCAGCACCTGGATCGGCAGCATCGGCAGGAAAGGCAACATCACCACCGCGCCGGCCATGGAGAACATGTTGCCGAAATTGGAACTGGTCCCCATCATCACGTATTTCATGATATTGCCGAAGGTGCGCCGGCCTTCGCGCACACCCCGCGCCAAGACGCCGAGATCGCGATCAAGCAGGATGATATCGGCGGCATCCTTGGCGACATCGACGGCGCTGTCGACCGAGATGCCGACATCGGCGCTGTGCAGCGAGGGTGCGTCGTTGATGCCGTCACCCATGTAACCAACCACATGCCCCCGGCGCTTCAAGGCCAGCAGGATGCGGTTTTTCTGCACCGGCGTCACCCGGCAGAAGAGATCGGTATCCTCGACCCGTGCACTGAGCGCCTCGTCGCTCATCGCGGCGAGATCGGCGCCGGTCAGCAGGCCGGCAACCGGGATGCCAAGATCGGCGCAGACATGCTGCGTCACCAGCTCGTTGTCGCCGGTGAGGATCTTCACGGTGATGCCCGCCTTACCCAAGGCAATGATGGTGCGCCCGGCACTTTCCTTCGGCGGATCGAGAAAGGCGGCAAACCCGGCGAAGACCAGCTCGCTTTCGTCGCTGACATCGGCATGGTCACGGTCCGCGGCAACTTCCCGCCAGGCGACGCCCAGTACCCGGAAGCCGTCGCGACCGAGGGCGTCGAACACCGCCTGCGCTTTGGCATGGGCGGCATCGTCGAGCGGGTGCAGATCGCCTTCGCCGGCTTCCTCGTAGCGGTTCGAGTGCTTCAGGACGTCTTCCGGCGCGCCCTTGACGATGAGCAATCGCCTGCCTGCCCGTTCGATGAGAACGGAAACACGGCGCCGCTCGAAACCGAACGGCACCTCATCAAGCTTGTTCCAGCCGTCGCGTGCAAGGGGCGAGGAGGCTTCCGGCGCATGATCGAGAATGGCATCATCCAGCGGGCTGCGCAGGCCGCTTTCGAAATGGCTGTTGAGCCAGGCGAGATCGACCACACGCTGGCTCTCGGCACCCGACAGCGTCAGTTCCTTGATGAGCTGGATCTTGGCTTCGGTCAGGGTGCCGGTCTTGTCGGTGCAGAGCACGTCCATGCTGCCGAGGTCATGGATCGCCGCCAGGCGCTTGACGATGACCTTCTCCTTGGCCATGCGCATCGCACCCTGGGCAAGGGTCACGGAGACGATCATCGGTAGCAATTCCGGCGTCAGGCCGACCGCCAGGGCAAGGGCGAAGAGGAAACTTTCCAGCAGCGGGCGATGGAAAGCCAGATTGATCAGCAGGACGAAAAGCACGAGGAGGCCGGTGATGCGCACGATCAGCAGGCCGAAGTCATAGGTCCCTTGTTCCAGCGCCGCTGCGGGCGGCGTATGCCGCAGGGCGCTGCTGATCTCGCCCAACTGTGTCGACTTGCCGGTGGCGCAGACCAGCAGATGTGCGCTGCCGCTGACCACCGAGGTTCCCATGAAGGCGGCATTGGTCGCTTCGGCGATGGCATCGGTGGCAATGCCGGCCGGTACCGGCTGTTTCTCGGCCGGATAGGATTCGCCGGTGAGCAGGGCCTCATTGACGAAGAAATCGCGTGCTTCGACGATGCGACCATCGGCCGGCACCATGTCGCCGGCTGCCAGCAATACGATGTCGCCCGGCACAATCTCGGTGGCGGGCAAGGTCACGGCCTTGCCGTCGCGCAGCGCCTGTTCCTTCAAGGAAACGGAGACGCGCAGCTTTTCCGCCGCCTGCTCGGCGCGAAATTCCTGCAGGCTGTCCAGCAACACGCTGATGCCGACGATGACGGAGATGATGATGCAACTGCTGACATCGCCGGTCAGTGCCGAGATCGCCGCAGCGGCGAGCAGGATCAGGACAAGCGGGTTGCGAAAGCGGCCGGCGAATTTGCGTGCCAGCGAGAAGCGTGGCTTGTCTTGCAGCCGGTTGGGGCCGTATAGCCGCTGGCGCTCCGCCGCCTCGGCGCCGGTGAGCCCGCCCAGCGCATTGCCGGCAAGGTTGAGCCGCCGCGGCAGTTCGCTGATAGGCCATTGCCAGAAGAGTTCCGACGGATTTCCCTCGCCCATGATCTGCGCCGCTCGCTCTCGCTGCTATGTCCTGGCCGTTTCAACTTGGTCCGCTTCGATGCGCCCCGCTTCGATGCGCCCGGTCCGATACGCCGGATGTGGCGCTTCGTTCGCGACAAGGGCCAGCCTACCTCAGATCGCGTATTCCGCGTACAAGCTCTTCCGGAAATGCACTTTAGCCGGCCGGTGCGGGCATGATTTTGCTTTGGATCAACTCGTCAGGCCGGGCAGGAGTCGCTGGAGCCGGCAGCCTCAGCCGGCGGCTGAAGGGCGGTCCTGCCCAGCGCCGCCGCGCATCAGCAAGGGCAGGCCGAAAAGCAGCGCCAGCATCAAGGCGGTCATGGCGGCTGCAACGGCCAGTGGAATGAGAAGCCCGCTCGCATTCATCGACAGGATGACGAACAGCTCGCAGCCCATCGCGGTGACAAGGGGAAGCAGCGCCAGCAGCACGACGCGCCCGGCAAAGCGGTGGAAAGCCTCGGTTTCTTCGCCATGTTCCGCCAGGCGGTGATAGGCGGCGGGCAGGATCAGGAGGGCGACGGCGATCATATCCAGCAGCGTACCGGCCAGATGCGCGGCCTGCTGGACGCTGCCGAGATCGGCGAATTTGCTGGTGAACACGGCGGCCAGGGAGAAGCCGAGCAGCGCCTGGGCGCCGGGCAGGATGACGCGTGCTTCCGTCAGGACATGCTTGATCTTTTCCGTGATGTCGGTTCCTGGCTTTTGTGACATCGCTTGCTCCGATTTTTTCGCCTCGGGTTTTTCCTGTTCACGGCCGTCGTGCGGCCTTCGCGCTGTTGCCTGCCGCGCGCCGAAGGAATCCCTCCGCCGGTCGCGCAGGCCAAGGCCGAACCATAGGATCAGACAGAGTGCGGCGATGGCGGACGCGCCGCCGGCGGCGATCGGCGTCGGGGTGGCGAGGGAGAGGGGCGGGTACAGGCTGCCTGCTACGGCCAGGGCGAAGAGGGCGAGCCCCGCCGCCACATAGAGGGTCGTCAGCCGGTGCAGGCGCGGCGTATCGGCACCCTGTTCCGCCAGGCGATGCGTGGTCGAGGGCAGCAGAAGCACCACGAAGGTTATAAGCAGCAGCAAGGTAGAGCCGGTCGCGACCGCTTTGGCGAGGTCGGACAGGTGCCCATAGGCTTGTTCAAAAGGTGCGCGGAAACTGAAGCCGATCAGCACCTGAATGCCCAGAATCATGGTGCGCGCTTCATCCAGCGCATTCTGGATCTTGTCCGCCAGGCGGGCCATCCGCTCCATCTCCTCAAGACCCGATGCCTCATGCTGCTCTCCATTAACGGCGTCACCGCATCGCCCGCCTGCCGGTTTCTTTTTCCGGCGCACAAACTTCCGTGAACAATCGCCCGGGAACGACGCCTTCGCGTGCCGGGAACAAGCCGAGAGGTTGCTGCTTGTTGTAGGACCCAATCATGCTTAACGGGAAGGGAAGACCTACGGTGCGGCGAGAATGGCAACCAAGAGCTCGAAGACCGCGCCTTGATGATTTGAACGAGCTGATTTGAACGAAGTGGCGGCTGCCCCCAAGTGGCGCTGTCCCAGCGGGCGGCGCCACGGCTGCGATAGAGCAAACCCATAAGAGCGAGGAATAACCGATGGCGGATACCGGAAGTGTCAAAGAGACGGTCCAGGCGGCGAATGAATCGGTCGAGCAGGTTGTCGGCGAGTTTCGCGACCTGGTGACGAAGTTCGACGGCCTCGTTGCCTCGGGGACCGCTTCAGTCGAGGTACTGCGGGAACTGCGGGACGAAGCCGTGGCGAAAGTCGGCCAAGCGAAGGAGCTGGCGGGCCAGGTGAAGCGGGGCGCCGGGCAGAAGCTGCGGGCGGCCGGCGCGGCCTCATCCGAATATGTCCACGAAAATCCGTGGTCGGCCGCTTCGATCGCCGGGGGTGTGGGCCTGCTGCTAGGCCTGCTGATCGCCCGCCGTTAAAGCAGGATCTAATCGCCTCGGCGCAAAAACGCGCTGCGTGCCGGCGACGTCGCGCAAAGCGTGCAGGCCGAGGTCGCGCAGATCGAGGCCCGCATCGGCGGCGAAATCGGCGGAGATGACGACCCGCTCGCCCAACTGCTTGGTCAATTCCTGCAGGCGCGCGGCGCGGTTGACGGCTGGGCCGATCACCGTGAAATCCAGGCGGGTCGCGGCGCCGATATTGCCATAGGCCACCTCGCCGACATGCAGGCCAAGGCCGAAATCGAGCCTGCGCAGGCCGGCTTTGCCCCGTTGCTCATTGAGACCGTCGATCGCCGCGCAGAAGGCCTCGGCGGCCGCCAGCGCTTGGCGGCAGGCATTTCCACCGCCGCCGTGATCGGCGGCGGCGAAGCTTGCAAGGACGGCATCGCCGATGAATTTCAGCACCTCGCCGCCATGGCTCTCGATCACCTTCACCATCGGCCCCAGCCAGGCATTCAGGGCGCCGATGACCTCGGCGATCGGCGCCTCTTCGGAATAGCGGGTGAAGCCGCGCAGGTCGGTGAGCCAGATGGCGGCCTCGATGTGGTCGATCTGGCCCAGTTCGATCTGGCCGTCGGTGATGCGCCGGCCGCTGCGATGGCCGATATAGGTGTCCAGCAGGTCGACCGTGATGCGGCGCAGGACATGGCGCTCCGCATAGGGGCTGAAGAGATCCGCCGCCAGGCGCAAGGTCGCGATCTCCCTTTCGCTGAAGCCGCCGGTCTGTTGCGTGGCGAACGACATCACGGCGGTCCGCTGATGGTCGAGAAACGGCAGGGGAAACATCACGTAATCGGTGGCCCCTTGCAGCCGCAATTCTTCCAGCAATTCCATGGATTGCGGTCCGTCCTCCAGGCGCTGGCGATAAGGCCGCCCGGTTTCATCGACGACCCAGGTCGGGCTATTGAGATAGATCTGCTTGCCCAGGACTTCACTGCGCTTGCGGTCGCGGATCGCCAGGGCTTCGTCCTGCCAGACCAGCATCCAGCCGGATGCCTCCGGGTGCAGCACCTCGAGGCCCAATTGGCTGCGCCAGAGCGGCAGGCCGGATCGCGCGATTTTGTGGCTGAAATCTGGAAACAGTTCCTCCAGCCTGGCACCGCTGCGCACACGGTGGGTCAGCCAGAGGGCAAGCTCGTGCAGGATATCGATGTGTTGTTGCATGGAATGCCTGGCCGCCCTCTCTCGTCGATTCTGGATGTCGCAAGGCCGCCGTTTGGCAAGAACCGAAAGACCGCGCCGGCTCAGGCCTGGGGCGTTTCTGCCTGCGCCGTCCTTGCCTCGGGCCCGCCGTCGTGCCCGCCCCGCCTGTCGCCGCCCCGCCGCCTTTCGCCGATCAACTGATTTGAATAGGGCTCACGGTCGCCGAAATCCTCGATGCTGAAGAACTGCTCGACCGTATCGCCGGCGAGGCGCAGCGGGAAGATGCCGAACTCATAGACAAAGGTCTCGCCATCGCGGGTTGGGGCGTTGATCAACCCGTAAACCGGCCGGCCGCTGTCATAGGAAATGCGGTAATAATGGTGCCAGTCGTCGGGTAATCCGGGCGGCAGGATCTCATCGAGATAACGGCCCGTGAAGTCGAAGCCGGAGACCCGCGCGATCTTCGTGCCCACCAGGCGATAGCGGAGCCGGAACGGTGCCGGCTCGGGTTCGACGATCATCAGGTTGGGCAGCAGCGCCTTGAGTTCCACCGGGTCGAAATCGGCTCGCCTCGGCAGCCTGCCGCCGGGGCGTTTCTGCGACCAGACATCGTGCAAGCGACGCACCAGGGGCATCGTGACGCGATCAAGTTCAAGCCAGCAAGGCATACTATTTTATGATGCTCATAGAATCCCCCACGCAGTATCGGCAACGGGCGGCTTGAGGCGGCGCCGGCACCGACTGCGCCCGGCTATTTCGGCACCACGCGCGGCTGGCGTCAATGGGGTGGCATCAATAGGGCGGGCGCAATCAATCGGCCGGCCGAGGCGCGATCGCGGCGGCTGTATAAAGCCGCCCGGCATCTCGCAAAATGATCTCGCAGCATGCTGTGCGGGTTTCTTTTGCCGGGTCCCCGATAGGATCGGGCCCGGAGGCATTGAGGTGCTGGAAGCTTGGGGGCCACTTCCAGGGGGTATCCACCTCGTACGGCGCTTTGCTGGGAAGCGTCGCGACCTCCGGGCCGATCGGGGAACGGAGCGGTAAGCAGGTCGATGCCGTGCCGCTGAGGGGAAAACGTCAGCGACCGTCGACAAGACCGGCTTCGCCGATAGCCTACCTGCCATTCCCGGCGTCCGCCCGGCGGGTTCTGGGAGATACGCCGAGGGACGAGGTCCTATCCTTGCATGCCTGATCTTCAGGGCCAGCCTTTTTGGCCATGGCTAACATCAGGGGATGTAGATCGCGCAACACTATTTTGTGATCCCTCGCGATGCGGCATACACCGTTAGTCGCTGCGCGGATGCGGCGCCGGAGGCGGGGCAAACTGCGCAGACGCAGGATGCGATCTGCGGGATGTGGTGGCACCGAAAGCAGGAAGCGGCCGCAAGGCGGCCGCTTCCCAAGTCGATCAGCCGGCCTCGTCGGCCCGGCCCGGATATCAGCGCTTAGCTGAAGAGATCGCGATTGCTGGAGCGGAACCGCTCGATCTGCTTCTCAGCTTCGTCGCGGGCGATGCCGTAGCGTTCCTGCACCCGGCCGACGAGCTGGTCGCGATTGCCTTCGAGGACCTTCATGTCGTCGTCGGTCAGCTTGCCCCATTGCTCCTTCACCTTGCCCTTGAACTGCTTCCAGTTGCCTTCGATACGGTCGTTGTTCATGTCGTTCTCCTTGAAGGTAATGGCGCGTTCCGGATGGGCGCCTGCATGAGCAACCGGCCTTCGCCTTCATGGTTCCGCCGGGCAGCGCCCGAAGACCCGCATCAAGTTGTCGTGACCGGTGCGCGTTTTCAGCCGAGACGGCGGCGAAACAGCAGTGTCGCGAAGCTGAGGGTGATGGCGCCGATCAACAGCATCGGCCAGAGCTGCTGGATGATCAAAGCCGGGGCGGGGTCGCGCAGATAGAGGCTGCGGATCAATTCGACCATATAGCGCGTCGGATTGATCAGCGACAATTTCTGGCACCAGTCGGGCATGTTGTCGATTGGCGTTGCCATGCCGGAGAGAATGATGGCCGGGGCGAGGAAGATGAAGACCGCGAGAATCGCCTGCTGCTGCGTCTTGGCGACGGCAGAGATCGCCAGGCCGATGCCGATCGCCGAGAGCAGGAAGACGACGAAGCTGACGCCGAACCAGGCGAGCGAACCGCGGAACGGCACGTCGAAGGCGAAGACGGCGACGGCGAGAATGCCGAAGGCCTCGCCCAGCGCGATGATCAGCGAGGGCGTCACCTTGCCGATCAGGATTTCAAGCGGCCGCAGCGGTGTCACCAGCAACTGGTCGAAGGTGCCGAGCTCGCGCTCGCGTGCCACCGACAGAGCGGTGATCAGCATCGCCATCACCATCACCAGCAAGGCGTTGAGCGCCGGCAGGATGTACCACTGGCTCTCGAGGTTGGGGTTGAACCAGGCGCGCACTTCCAGGCGCGGGCCGGCCAAAGCAGTGCTGCCGGCGGCGCCGAGCCGTTCGCGGTTATAGCTCTCCACGATGGTGGCGGCATAGTTCTGCACGATCAGCGCCACGTTGGAGCGCCTGCCGTCGATGATCATCTGCACCTTCGCCGGCCGGGAGGAGGCGAGATCGGCGCTGAACCTGGCATCGATATGCAGCACCGCCCCGGCGCGCTGGGCGTTGATCCAGTCGGTGACGGCTTGCGGGTTGTCGAGATTGGCCACCAGGTCGAAGGCGTCGCTGTCGGTGAAGCGGCGCACGAATTCGCGCGAATCCTCCGTCTGGTCCTCGTTCCACACGGCGAGCGGCACATGCCGCACCTCGAACGTGGCGGCATGGGCGAAGATCACCACCTGGATCAGCGGCGGCAGGATGATCACAAAGCGCATCCGCCGGTCTTTCCAGAGCAGCAGCATTTCCTTGACGATGAGGGCGATGATGCGGCGCATTCAGCCCTCCAGGTTGCGCTTCATGCGCTTCAGCGTGATCAGCGAGAAGCCGAGTGCGAAGCAGAACAGGATGACGGCGTTGGGCAGCAGGATCGCCGAGACGTCGCCGGCCAGGAACAATGTCTGCAGGCAGGCGACGAAATAGCGGGCGGCGACGATATGCGTCAGATCCTGCACCCAGAGCGGCATGCTGGCGATGTCGAACAGCAGGCCGGACAGCATCAGCGCCGGCATATAGGTGGTGATGAAGGTGATCTGCGCCGCGACGAACTGGTTGCGGGCGATGGTCGAGATCAGCAGGCCGAGGGCAAGGGCGCTGATCAGGAAGAGGGCGCTGACCAGGGTCAGGATCAGGAACGAGCCGCGGAAGGGGACGTGGAACAGGAAGAGGCCGAGGAAGACGGCGACCGCCATGGCCATCATGCCGAGCACGAAATTCGACAGCAATTTCGACAGCATGACCTCGAGGATGCTGGCCGGCGAAGCCATCAACGATTCCATGGTGCCGCGTTCCCATTCGCGCGACACGATCATCGCAGTCAGCAAGGCGCCGACCAGGGTCATCACCACCGCGATCAGGCCCGGCACGATGAAGGAGGTGCTGCGCAGTTCCGGATTGAACCAGTAGCGATGCTCCAGCACGACGCCAGGGCTGCTGATGAGAAGGCTGTTGTTGCTGGCTTCGCGCTGGTACCAGCCGCCCAGCACGCCCGCCGCATAGCCCTCGACGATGCGCGCGGTATTGGCGTCGACGCCGTCCACCACCACCAGATAGGGCTGCGGCTTCAGCGCGCTGTCAAGATTGCGCACGGTCTCGGCGCGCACCACGATATAGCCTTTGATATCGCCGTTCATCAAGGCGCTCTCCGCCGCATCGGCGGTGTAATAGGGATGGGCGGCGATATAAGGCGTATCGACGAAGGCGCGGTAGAGGCTGATGGTGCGGGGCGTCTGCGCCTCCATGACGACGCCGAAGGAGACGTTCATCGCATCCAGCGACAAGCCATAGCCGTTGAGCAGCAGCAGGATGACGGGCATCACGAAGGCGATCATGATCGCCGAGGGATCGCGCAGGATCTGCACGAATTCCTTGCCGAGGAGGGCGAAGAGCCGCCTGGGGCGCAGATACCCGCTCATGGCCTGGCCCCCTTCATTCCGTCGCCCGCCTTTCCAGCGGCCGCCCTTTCATTGCCGGTACCGTCCTCGGAACGTTGCACGATCGCCACGAAGGCGTCATCCAGCGAGGGATCGGGCAGGGTCGGCGTCACGCTGGCGGCGCGCAGGTTGCCCGGCGTGTCGAGCGCCAGCAGCTTGCCGCGATTGACGATGGCGATGCGGTCGCAATTCTCCGCCTCGTCCATGAAATGCGAGGTGACGAGGACGGTCATGCCGCTTTCGACGAAAAGTCCGATGCGCAGCCAGAAGTCGCGCCGCGCCAGCGGATCGACGCCGGAAGTGGGCTCGTCGAGAAACAGCAGGTCCGGCTCATGCAGGACTGCGGCTGCCAGCGACAGGCGCTGCTTATGACCGAGCGACAGGGTGCTGCAGACGGCGTCCAGGATGCCGCCGAGATCGAAAGCCGCAACCGCCCAATCCAGCCGCCGCGCAAAGCGCCGCCGGTCGAGGCCATAGGCGCCGGCCATGAAACGCAGATTCTCGCGGCAGCTGAGGTCGCCATAGAGGGAGAAGCGCTGCGCCATATAGCCGATGCGCTGGCGGGCATCGGCCCGGGCATGGCCGAGATCGATGCCGGCGACCGTGGCGCTGCCGCTGCTGGCGGGAAGCAGGCCGCACAGGATGCGGAAGGTGGTCGACTTGCCGGCGCCGTTGGGCCCCAGCAGGCCGAACACCTCGCCGCGCTTGACGCTGAAGCTGACATCGTCGACGGCGGTGAAGTTGCCGAAGCGGCGCGACAGGTGATTGACGGCGATCACGGCATCGGCGCTGGCGACGTCGGTGCTGGCGGTGTCGGTGCTAGCGGTGTCGACCGGCGGGACAGGCGCCGTCGGAGCGACGGCCTGGTTGGCGACGGCCTGGCCGGGTGCCGGCATCTGCTCGCGCAACAAGGTGACAATGGCATCTTCCAGCCGCGCCGGCGCCGGCGTCGCGGCTGCCAGTTCAGGCGCCAGGCCGGCATCTTCGGCCGGCACGCCGTCGCTGAAAACCAGCCGCAAATGGCCGCCGAGCAGGGTCGCATCGCGTACCCCCGGCAATGCCAGCAATTGCCGCTGGCGCCGGCGTCGCTCCTCGGGCTTCACCGGCAGCAGGAAGGCCCGGGTTGCGGCGCCGGTGATCAAGGCCGATGGCTGGCCGGCGGCCAGCAGACGGCCGTCCTGCAGGACGATGACGGAATCGCATTTCGCCGCCTCGTCGAGATAGGCAGTGCTCCAGATGACGGTGGTGCCGGCGCCGGAGAGATCGCGCACCAGCTGCCATAATTCCCGGCGCGAGATCGGATCGACGCCGACCGAGGGTTCGTCGAGCAGCAGCACCCGCGGCTGGGCGAGGAGGGCGCAGGCGAGCCCGAGCTTCTGTTTCATGCCGCCGGAAAGATTGCCGGCAAGCCGCGCCGTGAAATCGGCCAGGCCGGTGAAATGCATCAGCTCGGCCTGCCGCTGCTCGAAAGCCTCCCGGGGCAAATCGTGCAGATCGCCGAACAGGCCCAGGTTTTCCGCCACCGTCAGGTCTTCATAGAGGCCGAAGCGCTGCGGCATATAGCCGATCTCCGGCCGGATCTCTTCAATCTCTGCCGGGATGCCATGCCCCAGCAGCCGGATGCTGCCGCTCTCCGCCGTCAGCAGCCCGGCGATCAGGCGCAGCAATGTGGTCTTGCCGGCGCCGTCCGGCCCGACCAGGCCGGTGATGCCGCCGGCGGCGATGTCGATGCCGAGATGATCGAGTGCCGTCACCCGGTCGTGGCCACGCGGGAAGCTCTTGCAGAGGTCGCGAATCTCGATCGCCGGCGCGGCGATCGGCTCGCCATTCGCTGCCGCTGAGTCGGTTGCTGCCGGGCTGGGACCGATGGCCATGGGCGTTGCCTACCGCGCCGGCTCAGCCGACCGGTACCGGCTTTTCCGGCCGCAGGGTGACGGGCATGCCCTGGCGCAGATCCGGCGCGTCGCCCTGCACCTTCAGGCGGATGCGATAGACCAATTGCGTGCGCAGCTCCGGCGTCTCGACCGTTTTCGGGGTGAATTCCGCCGTTGGCGAGATGAAGCCGATCTTGGCGCGATACTGCTTTGCCGGCGCGCCATCGACGGTGATGATGAAGACGTCGCCGGGCTGGATATGGGTGAGGGCGCTTTCCGGCAGGAAGCTCCTGATCCAGATCTCACTGGTGAGGGCCAGGGTATAGGCGGCGGTGGTCGGCAGGATGATGGCGCCGGGTTCGACATTGCGCGACAGGATGATGCCGTCGCTCGGCGCCACCAGGCGGCAGTGATCCAGCCGGTCCTTGGCGGCGGCGACAGTGGCCTCGGCGGCGCGCAATTGCGCTTCGGCGGCGTCGATATCCTCGATCCGGGGCCCGAGTTCGGAGAGCTTCAAGGTCTGGCGCGCCGCTTCCAGCAAACTCTCGGTCTGGCGCGCCGTCGCCTGCGCCTCTTCATATTGCTGCTGGGCGGCGAAGCCCTGGCCGAGCAGTGTCTGGCGCCGGTCCATGACCCGCTGCGCATTGAAGAGCACGGCTTCGTAAGCGGTGACATTGGCCTTGTCGCGCGAGATCTCCTCCGGCCGGCTGCCGGCCTTCAGCTTGGTGACCTCGGCGCGCTGCGCCTCCGCGCGGGCGACGGAGAGATCGTAGAGGCTCTGATAGGTGGTGGCGTCGAGGGTGCCGAGCTCCGTCCCGGCGGTGACATGGTCGCCTTCCTGGACATTCATTTTCAGCAGCCGTCCCTCGGCATCGAAGGCGAGGTCGACCTGGCGGATATCGACATTGCCGTACAGGGTGAGATTGCCGTCGCCGCCCTGGAACCAGCCGCCATAGCGCCAGCCGGCCGCCAGGACCAGACCGGCAAGAACAAGAGCCACGATCAGGAACCGGCTGCCGCGCATTGTATTCCTCTCGACTGGAAGCTAGCCATGCGCGACGGATGCCGCACGAATCCGGCTGAAGCCCCGGATATGACCGGAAATTAACGTCGAACCCATGATGCGGCTTTGATATCGATCAAGGCAAGTCGTCGGATGCGGCGGGGTCGAAAGCGCCATGAGGAGGCCGGGAAACCGCCGGCGCCGCCTGTGCTTTTTGCCGCCTGTTCCGGTATAAATCGAAGCTGGCTGCGAGTCGGTCACAGCCAGCCGATCCTGCAGCTTGTCGTTGCCAGAATCATTGCCAAACATGAGGTTACCGGAACATGACCCTAAGCATCGTCGCCATTCAGCCGATCGTCGCCCTGCTCGCCGGCGTTCTCATCCTCGTCATGCCGCGATTGCTCAACATCATCGTGGCGCTCTATCTGATCTTCATCGGCCTGGCCGGCCTTCTGCCGCATGTACTCCGCTGAAGGCGCCTCTCGTCGGAGCCGTGCCGGCTAACCTCCGCCAAGTCCAACGCGATGGGTCTTAAGCCATGGGTGCGGTGATCCCGGTATCGTCGTCGTCGCGAAACCGTGGACGCCCCTCGGGCACCGTTTCGGGATCTGGCGTCTTGCTGTGCGTCGTATCATCGGCGTCACGGCGGAACGCCACGAGGCGCCCCGCGATGCCGAAGCATAAAGTGATCAGCAGGGCGGCGCCGAGATGGATGATCATGCGCCCCAGGAATGTCGCATATGACGTCACCAGCCAATCGCGGCCCTCAATGTAGAGCGCGCTCATCCAATCAAGCCAAGTGCCATTCATATGCCACCTCCCTGTACCGGCGCACAGGTGCCGGTCGGAGCCGATGCGCAAACCTGCGCCCACACCGCCACGGCGATGTCATGGATCGCATGAACCAGAGCGGGAAGGATATAGGCGCCGAGTGCCGCGAGAATGGCGGCAGCGATCAACCACGACAAGGTGGCGATGGCTTGTCGCAGCCAGAACACAGGCGAGTTGGGTTGATACCAGCTCCCATTGCCCAGGCCGCCTTGCTTATTCCTGAAGCCGGTGCTGACATCGGTCAGAAGCCATTCCAGTGTCGCGGCGGCGGCACTGCTACCCTGTCCGCCGCGCGGCCTGAAGTAGCAGAGGTGCGCGAGCAGCAACCACCAGGCGGCACCATAGCCGTGTTCATCGGGCTGCGGGCAGACGTTGCTCGTGCGTGTCGGGTCGGTGAAGGAACGTAGAACACCTGAGACCGGATCGAGGGGATCGCAGAGATTGATCCAGCGCATATCGGCCGAGAACGCGGGACGTGTTGCGATAGGAACGATGGCGGGCCAGATGTGCGCGAACTTCTCCAAAGGGGAGCCATAGGTCAGCAAGCCACGGCAGCGCGCGAAGATCTGATCGCGATAGACAATATGGTGCCCCGGCACCCAGGCCGGCCGCGGTGGCATCACTGGTTCCGTCTGGGATCGAGGAAACTCCAGCATATCATTTGCATCGCGCGGCGGCCCGGCATCCCGTCGGCCGGTCAAATGGTTCCAACGATCGCGATCGAGATACCCCGGCCAGACATAGGCCGTCTCCATCAAGCCGTTGAAAGCCAGCACCGAGCCCAGGCTATGGGCTAGGACATACCAGCGGTCATAGTCCTGGCAGGTAGCGTCGGCGATGGCACGGATCATGCGGCGCCGTATGGAAACACGGGGCGGCAGGTCGAGATTGTCGAGAAAAGCCTCATCTTCCCATAGGAGGCCGCCGCTATAGCGATGACGCTGGGTATAGAGCTTCACGCCAGAGACGTAGTTGGTGACGACTTTCAATAGGTCCGGCGATTGCCAATTGAAAAGCCGGTTAGCCAGAAAGATGAGCGAACCCACGGAAAAGCCGATAAGTACGAAGAAGACGCCAGTGAGAAACAACCGAATTCGGCTCCAGAGTGTGAGCCGTCGCGGCGCACGCGGTGGTGTGACCAGATGGGCGGTGGGGCGATTACTGCCGGGCTTGCCGGGGTGCAGCCAGATCGCCAGTCCCCAAGCCCAGAAGCGGAACTGCTTCGCCAACGAATAGTCCTCGTTGATATCGGCCCACCAGACTTCGTGCACGCAGAGATGGACGATACGGTCGGTGCCGCCGATGCGATGATGAACCACGACGGTGACGCTGGGGTCCGGTCCAGCAAGCCAACCATCCTTCTGAGCATGAAAGCTGGTGGCGCCGGGATTGGCGATGTCAACACTGACCTCGACGACACCGTTCATCACCTGCAAGGTCTCGAGCAGTTCGCGCAATTGCCCATCCAGATGTTCGAAACGGCGCTGCTCGCCAATGCCGTGAACCAGGATAATACCGACCCGCTCGTCCGCAGCTCCATCTGCTATCCCCACGGCGAACTCCTGCTCTCAGCCATGGATGCGTCTTTCATCCGAAAAAGGCAAATCGGGTGCGCTGGCGACATGACAATCCCCCTTATGGTATCTGCCCGGTGATGACTCCTGAATGATGTGACGTTTGCGCACCTATTACGACATAGCCCTGTCGACGCAGGTTCATTCCCTTGACGCGTTCATCGTCCTATGGCTTTGCTCAACTCAGTTCACAACAGAGCCCGTCCCTAGCGTTGGCCCGTATCAGCGATTACATCGCCATTCCTCGTGGTCCGTCGGGCGCTACAACCTCTAAGGCCGTTAATGCGTGTTGATCGCCTATTAATCGTATATATTTTCACAGCTTACGCATTTGGGTGCTAACGAGTCAATGCGGCAAGGCAGTTTCCCTTTTGCCCGTTAATTGCTAATCAAAGCAGCTATTGGTGAGTGAAGCGAGGACGCGGTCCCAAATGCGGCTGCTGCTGGTCGAGGATAATCCCCAGCTTTCCGACTGGCTCGGCCGGCTGCTGCGGCAGAACGGCTATACCGTCGATTGCGTCGCCGACGGCGAAGATGCCGACCACCTGCTCAGCGTGCAGGAATATGCCCTGGTCATCCTCGACCTCTCGCTGCCCAACATGGGCGGCATGCAGGTGCTGAAGCGCCTGCGCGGCCGGGGCGCCAATGTGCCGGTGATCATTCTCACCGCCAATGCCAGTCTCGATGGCCGTGTCGCGGGCCTCGATGCCGGGGCCGACGACTACCTCGCCAAGCCCTTCGAGATGGCGGAGCTGGAGGCGCGCATCCGCGTGCAGCTGCGCCGCGCCGCCGATCGCAGCTCGCCGGAGGTGCGTCTCGGCGATCTCGGCTTCGATGCCAAGGCGCGGCAGTTTCACCTCAAGGGCGAGGTCTTGGCCCTGACGCCGCGCGAGCATGCGGTGCTGGAGCAATTGCTGTTCAAGTCGGGCCAGACCGTCAGCAAGCAGAAGCTCTCCGAGGCGATCTTTGATTTCGACGACGAGACCGACCCCAGCGCTATCGAGATCTATGTCTATCGCCTGCGCAAGAAGCTGGAAGGCAGCAATGTCCGCATCGCCACCCTGCGCGGCCTCGGCTATCTGCTGTCGCATGACGATGCCGCCGGCTGAAGGCGCCGCATCGTGAGAAAACTGCGCAGCCTGCGGCTCGAACTCCTGGTCTGGCTGACGCTGCCGCTGGCGGTCGTGGTGGCGGTCAACATCTGGACCACCTATCGCTCGGCGCTCGACATGGCCGATCTCATCACTGACCGCATGCTGCTCGCTTCCGCCACCGCCATCGCCGAACAGACCCAGGTCGACAACAACGTGGTCGAGGCGCTGATCCCGCCGGTCGCCCTGGAAATGTTCGATACCGGCTATGGCGACCGGGTCTATTACCGGGTCGAAACGGCCGCCGGCACCGAGGAGAAGGGCCGCCTGCTGGCCGGCTATGCCGATCTGCCGCTGCCGCCCGACCAATCCGGTCGCGCCGCGGCTGGAGGGTCTTCGGCCGAGGGCGTTGTCCGGTCGGCCGATGCCGATTTCGCGGCAATCGGCGGCATTCCTTATAGCGGTCATTATCGCGGCCAGCCCCTGCATCTGGTGGCGATCGATCATGCCGTGGTCGGCAGCCCGACTGTGGCGGCGGTGCGCGTCATGGTCGGTGTCACGCTGCTCTCTCATGGCGCGACGGTGCGCCGGCTCTGGCTCAACGCGCTCGGTCAGCAGGTGCTGCTGCTGGCGGCGGCAGGTGCCCTCGGCATCATCGGCCTTGCCCGCGGCCTTGGCCCCCTGATGCGGCTGCGCGACGAGGTGCGCGACCGGGAACCGGATCAGCTGGAGCCCTTTGCGCTCGACAGCGTCCAGAGCGAGTTGCGGCCGCTGGTCGCGGCGATGAATCATCACATGGAACGGGTGAAGAAGCAGATGGCGGCGCAGCGGCGCTTCATCGCCAATGCCGCGCATCAATTGAGGACACCGCTGACCGTCCTCAACATGCAGGCGACCTATGCCCTGCGTGAGAACGACGCCTCGGAGCGGGCAACCGCGCTGGTCGCGATCCAGACCGGCACAAGGCGGCTTGCCCATCTTGCGGGCCAGTTGCTGACCCTGTCCCGCGCGTCGCCCGGCAGCCGCCGGCCGCGCCACGATCCGGTCGACCTCGCCGCCGTCGCCCGGCAGGTGCTGGAATCGCTCTCGGCCCTGGCGGTGGAGCGCCATCTCGATCTCGGCCTCGAGGAGATCGTGGCACCGGTCGTGACCGGCGACGAAACCATGCTGCGCGAAATGCTGGTCAATCTGGTCGACAATGCGTTGCGCTATACGCCGCCTGGCGGCAGCGTCACCGTGGCGCTCGATCAGGATGGCGATGAGGCGGTGCTACGCGTCCAGGACACCGGCCCGGGCATTCCGGCGGCCGAACGCGAACAGGTTTTCGAGCGTTTCTATCGCCGCCAGGAAAACGCGACGCCGGAACATCCCACCGAAGGCAGCGGCCTCGGCCTCGCCATCGTCAAGGAGGTGGTCGATGCCGCCGGCGGCGCCATCACGCTCCGCGATCCGGCGGAGGGGACGGGGCTGGTGGTCGAGGTGCGGCTGGCGCTGCGGGAATGAGCGCGCGCTGTTGCATGATCACATCATCGACGCACAGTTTCGAGGCCCCCCTCTCCCCAACCCTCCCCCGGCGTAGGTCGACATTCGTCGGCAGGCGGGGGAGGCTGGAGCAGAGAGGGGAACCGGCATGCTGTCAGAGGCAGGCTAACCGATGCGCCGCAATTTACATTCAGGCGCACAGCCGATAAGACCGATTGGCTAGAAGCGATATCCTCAACCAGGGAACCATCATGACCGCCCGTCCCCATGTCCTTGTCGTCGGTGCCGGCATCGTCGGCGCCTCGATCGCCTATCATCTGCAACGCGACGGCGCGGCGGTCACGGTGATCGATGCCGGGGAAGCCGGGGGCATCGCGACGCGCCATTCCTGGGCCTGGATCAATGCCAGCTGGGGTAATCCGGAAGCTTATTTCCGCCTGCGCCATCGCTCGATGAAACTGTGGCGCGAACTCGGCGCGACAGTGCCGGGGCTTGCCGTCAATTGGTGCGGCGGCCTGCTCTGGGACGTGCCGGCGGCCGAATTGGCGGCATATGTGACGCAGCATCGTGCCTGGGGCTATGACATCCGTGCCGTGACGCGTGAGGAAGCGCAGCGGATTGAACCGCATCTTGCGACGCCACCGGAGGCGGCCGTCCACGTGCCGGAGGAGGGATCGGTGGAACCGGTCGCCGCCGCACAGGTCCTGCTTGCGGCGGCCCGGGCGCTGGGTGCCGAGATCCTCGCCGGGCGCAATGTCGCGGCGATCGAGACGCAGGTCGGCCGCGCGGTCGCTGTCGTTACCGGTCAGGGCCGCGTCGACGCCGATGAGGTCGTCATCGCCGCCGGTACGGGGACGCCCGATCTGCTTGCTCCCCTCGGCGTCCAGCTGCCGCTTTCGGCGCCGCCGGGCCTGCTTGTCGTCACCGACCCCCAGCCGAAGCTGCTCAATGGTCTTGCGATGGCGCCGCAGATGCATATCCGCCAGCAGCCGGACGGGCGGCTGATCGCGGGGGCTGATTTCGGCGGCGGAGACCTCCCGAAAGACGCCACCCCTGCGGTAGCCGAGGCGGCAGCCAGGGAGCTGGTTGCGGCGATGGGCGACTTCTTCACGCCGCATCGCCGTTTTGGGCTCGATCATTTCACGCTGGGTTATCGCCCGACGCCGGCCGATGGCTTTCCGGCCGTCGGCCGCGCGCCCGGCATCGACGGGCTCAGTATCGCCGTCACCCATTCCGGCATCACCCTGGCGCCGGCAATCGGCGCAAGCGTTGCGGGGGCGATACTTGGCAAATTGGACGAGCCGCTCTTGACGCCTTACCGGCTGGAAAGATTCGCCGCGTAGGTCGTGCGACGGACTGGTTTTGGCTTACGAGAGTATCCGCGAGGCGATGATCCAATGAACGCGACGGATCGATCTACCATCTCCGGGGCCTCGGCCCGGTGTCAATCAAGTTGCCACCGGCAAGGTCATCCCAGCCGCCTGGCATTTGCCATGACGGTACGATGCGATGGCGAGCCGGATGCTTCGATCAAGGTTGCCCCGGCGCTGGACAGGAACAGAGTGACGTTGAACATGCGCTCCGCCGCCTCGACGATATAAGACGTCTGGGCCGTTATCGCGGCAGCCGGATCGGTCATCGCCATCATTGCCTGCGTGTGGCGTGTGGCTCGCGTCATTTCTTGCGTGACATGACGCCACATCTGGTAACATAGCTGCGCCGACTTCTCGCTGAAGATCATGCTGGTAGATAAGAGCGCGCTGACCTTCTCGGGCACCATTCTGCTGAATTCGGCATGATCCGCGGTTGCAGGATTGACCTGGGCCGCGATGCCGAGCTCCATCCGCTTACGGATGACCTGGAGCGATGCCTCCGCGCTTTCCTGCCCTTTGCGCAGGGCGATCGCAGATTTGATTGCGGTCTTCCGCAATCGGCCGAGGTTGCGGCTTTGCGTGGATTTGGCCAAGATATCCTCCGTGTTACGACTGGCAGCAGGTCTTTGAAGATACGCGCAACGCAAAAGGGAGAGCGCCGCTCTCCCTTTTCGGGCGGTCTACTTCTTCATCGGCAGGGTGGTCGCCTTCGGCTTGGGCAGCGGGTCGGCCGGCTTGCCGCCGCTCGAACCGGCATTCTTTGACTTGCCGTTGCTCTGATTTCCGTTGGCGGCCGCTTTGCCGGGTTGATTGACCTGGGACATCTGGGTTCCTTCCGGGACTGCAGCAGAAAGGCGCTGCTAGACTCACATGAGAGATCGTTTCACGCTTGCAAGGCGCAATCGGCAGTATTCGACGGTATTCGGCAGCATATTGCGGCCAGGCTGACACTTCTTCGTGTGATCCGGGATCAGAGGGCAAGTCACGTCGCCAATAACACGGTGCGAGGTTAAGCCGGGAGCACGGCGGCGGCTTGCGGCGGGTCCATTTGTTGCGCACAGGCGATCAGCGATGAGGTGATGCCAAGCGCATAGAACGTTCGGCAGATGTATCTGCGGCGCGGCATGGACTATCTCCATCATGTTGCTGGGCGCGGCGCAGGCGGCACGGTTCACCCGGCATGTGCCGTCGGAATGGCTCCGGCCTCGTCGTCCCGCTGCCGGAACAACGATCATGGGACATCTCTGTCAGGCGGTTTTGCCGGGATCGGTCGACGGACGGCTGGGCTGTGTCACTGCCACTTGCGTCCAGTCACGGCCGGGCGCTGCGACCGCGGATAGGTGGCCCATCCACTGCTGCTATATTAGCAGACTGGCAAGGCGTGCGTGAGGCTCGGAAAATACCCGTATGGCGATCTTCCATGCAAAACACCCTCTCCGTCGCCAGAGAGGGTGCGGGGGTTACCCTTGCGGTAAGGTCAGTGCGTCTCGTTCAGCGGCTGCGGGCGCCACTTCACCAGGCGGTTCTCGATCTGGGCGATGATGAATTCGACGACCAGGGCCAGAACGGCGAGGATGATCATGGCGGCAAAGACGCCATTGGCGTTGAAGGAGCCCTGGGCGGTCGAGATCAAGAGGCCCATGCCCTTCTTGGCGCCGAGGAACTCGCCGACCACCGCGCCGACCAAAGCGAAGCCGAAGCTGACATGCAGGCTGGCCAGGATCCAGCTCATGGCCGAGGGCAGAACCACATAGCGGGTGATCTGCATCGGCGAGGCGCCGAGGATCTGGGCATTGGCGATCATGGCGCGGTCGGCCTCGCGAACCCCCTGGAAGGCGTTGGCGAAGACGACGAAGAAGACCATGACCACGGCCAGCGCCACCTTCGAGGCCATGCCGAGGCCGAGCGCGATGATGAAGACCGAGCCCAGCACCACGCGCGGCACCGAATTGGCGACCTTGATATAGATGCTGAAGATGTCGGCCAGCAGCTTGTTGCGGCCGAGGATGACGCCGGCGATGACACCGCCGACGGCGCCGATCAGGAAGCCGAGCAGCGTCTCTTCCAGCGTGACCAGGATCTGTTCCCAGAGCGGTCCCTGGGAGGTGCCCTCGACGATCCAGGCCCAGATCTGATCGGCGATGCCGGAGGGCATGGCGAAGAAGAAGGGGTCGATCCAGCCGAGCCGCGTGGTCAGCTCCCAAGCGGCAAGGAAGACCACGAGCAGGGCGATGCGCAGCGTGATCACCAGCACGTGGCGGCGATGCCTGGCGCGGCGGGTGCGTGCCTCGACCTCGACGGCACTGGTGCCGATCCGGGGATCGCTCGGGGCGGCGGTGGTCGCGTTGGACAGGGTGGTAGCCATCTATATCTCTCCTCGGGTCGCCGCTGGGTCAGCTTGCCCGCAGCATCTGCTGCTGGCCGAGTTGCACTTCCTCGCGCAGATCGTCCCAGATCCGCTTGCAGGCTTCGATGAAATCGGCTTCGTAGCGGATCTCCGACATGACGCGGGGACGCGGCAGCTTGATGTCATGCACGGTCTTCACTGTCGCCGGACCTGCTGTCAGCACATAGACCTTGTCGGCCAATGCCACGGCTTCCTCGAGATCATGCGTGACGAAGACGACAGAGGCGCCGCTGCCCGACCACAATTCCAGCAATTCGTCCTGCATGGCGGAGCGGGTCTGCACGTCAAGGGCGCTGAAGGGCTCGTCCATCAGCAGGATCTTCGGTTCGTTGATGAAAGTCTGGGCCAGCGCCACGCGCTTGCGCATGCCGCCCGAGAGCTGGTGCGGGTAATGGCCTTCGAATTTGGCGAGGCCGACACGCGCCAGCCAGTCGCGGGCGCGCGCATAGGCTTGCTTCTTGGCCATGCCGCGGAACAGCGGCCCGGCGGCAACATTGTCGATGACGTTGCGCCACGGGAAGAGGGCGTCGGTCTGGAAGACGAAGCCGATCTCGCGGTTGATGCCGTTGACCGGCTGGCCCATCACCCGCACCTGGCCGGCGCTGGCCGGGGCGAGGCCGGTGACGAGGTTGAGCGTGGTCGACTTGCCGCAACCGGTCGGTCCGACCACGCAGGCGAACTCGCCCTGGGCCACCGTCATGTTGAAATCGCGCAAGGCGGTCAGCATGGCGCCGCTCGGCGTCACGAAGCGCCGCGTGACATCGATCAGCTCGATGGCGGGGGAGGTGGTGCCGGCAGAAGCGGATTTCGATGACCCGCTCAACGAAGCTGTGGACATTGGGGCTACCTCATCTCCCGCGCTCGCAAAATTCCCTCTCCCCTCGCGGGAGAGGGGTAGGGTGAGGGGGCCTTGGCTCACGCCAATGCGTGTGTCTGCGTCTTTTGTATTCTGGTGATGCAACCAGGCACTTGATCGTCAATGCCGGAAACATCTCGCATTGCATGCCCCCTTCGCCCCGACCCTCTCCCGCGAGGGGAGAGGGAAATCACAGGCGGCGAAGGGATAATGCTTGATCAATCAGGCCGCTGCGTGTCGCGAGCGCGTTCATCCGATAAGTCGGGGAGAAGCGCGCCCGCCGGCGTCACGCAAGCTTACTGCGCCGATCCCACGACCTTCGCGGCGGCGTCGACATATTCCGTCGTATAGGTCTTGGAGAGATCGATCTGCTTGCCCTGGACGTTCTTGCTGAAGCTGGAGAGCACCTTCAGAACGGTCTCCGGACCCTGGTCGGGCATGCGCCCGTCGGGGGTGAACTGCGCCTTGCCTTCGGCGAGGCCCTTCACATAGACTTCTTTGTCGCCGGCATAATAATCCTTCGGCATCTTCGCGGCGATGTCTTCGGCGCTGTGGCTGGCGATGTAATGCATGGTCTTGACGAAGGCATTGGCGAGCTTCTGCGCCTCGTCCTTGTGGCTGGCGAGCCAATCGCTCTGCACATAGAATGACGCGGCCGGATATGGGCCGCCGAGGGCTTCCTTGGTCTTGTCCGGTGTGCGCATATCGATCAGCACCTGCGCGGTGCCCTGCTTCAGCAGGGTGCCGATGGTGGGTTCCGTCGTCATGCCGGCGGCGATCTGGTCCTGCTTCATGGCGGCGATGAAGGTATTGCCCGCACCGACCGGCAGCAACGTGTAGTCGCCATTGCCGAGGCCGCCGCGCGAGGCGAGATACTGCGTCAGGAAGGCGGTCGAA
>DATLJB010000158.1:0-8558 GCA_035539075.1 Terriglobia bacterium | reverse complement strand
TCGGCTACGGCACGATGAACGGCACGGACGGCAAGCCGTTCAAGACCCGGACCGGCGGCGTCATGAAGCTTGATGACCTCATCCAGATGGTCTCGGACGAAGCAAAGAAGCGGCTGACCGAACACGGCCTCGGCACTGATTACAGCGCCGACGAACGTGAGGACATCGCCCGCAAGGTCGGTGTCGCGGCGCTGAAATTCGCCGATCTCAGCAACAACCCGATCGCCAATTACGTCTTCGACCTTGAGCGCTTCTCGCGCTTCGAAGGCAAGACTGGTCCTTATCTGCTATACGCCGCCGTGCGCATCAAGTCGCTGCTACGCAAGGCGGAACTGCAAGGTGATCTGCCGGGCCAAATTCTCTCGACGGCGGAGACGGAACGTAACCTGGCGCTGATGCTGGGCTACCTGCCGGACGCCGTGCGCGGGGCCTATGACGAGTTGGCGCCGAACCGCATCGCCGATTTCGCTTTCACGCTCGGCCAGACGTTCAGCAGCTTCTACGCCGCCTGCCATATCCTCAGTGAAACGGATGTGGCGTTGCGCCGCTCGCGCCTGGCGCTGTGCCTGCTGACCCTGCGGCAACTGGAATTGTGCCTGTCACTGCTGGGGATCGAAACGCCCGAGCGGATGTAAAGAAGCCGGACGCAACCGGCAGCCGACCCGTCAGCTTGCTGCGGGCCGGGCGCATCGACCATCGGTCGATATATTCGTGCTGATGTGTTCATGGGGAGGGAATCATCATGGCGGAAGTCGATCTCGCCAAGGCGCTGCATTACGTCGACGGCGAATGGCTGAGCGGCAATCCGACGGTCATCGGGCTCTGGGATCACGCGACCTGGCTCGCTTCAGCGGTCTTCGACGGCGCCCGCGCCTTCGACGGTCATGCGCCCGACCTCGACCTGCATTGCCAGCGCGCTATCCGTTCGGCCCACACGCTCGGCCTCGCGCCGCCGGTGACCGCCGCGGAGATTGAGCGCCTGGCCCGCGAAGGCATCCGCCGCTTCCCCGCCGGCACGCATCTCTATATCCGCCCGTTCTTCTGGGCAGTCGACGGCGAAGTCCATGCGGACCCCGCCTCGACGCGATTCACCCTCTCGGTGGCCGAGGCAACGGTGCCGGAAGCTACCGGCTTTCGCGTGACCCTCTCTCCTTATCGCCGCCCCACCGCCGAAACCGCTCCTACCGCCGCCAAGGCGGTCGGCCTTTATGCCCATTCCGGTATCGCCAATGCGGAAGCCAGCCGGCGCGGCTTCGACGACGCGGTGATGCTCGATATGCTGGGCCATGTGTCCGAGCTGACGGCCTCCAATTTCTGGTTCGTCAAAGATGGCACTGCCATCACACCGGTGCCTAACGGCACCTTCCTCAACGGCATCACCCGCCAGCGCCTCATCAAGCTCCTGCGCGCGGCCGGCGTACCGGTGGAAGAACGGTCCGTTCGTTACCAGGAAGTGCTGGAAGCCGACGAAGCTTTCGCCAGCGGCAATTACAGCAAGGTGCAGCCGATCATCGGCATCGAGGATCGCAAACTTGCCTACGGACCGATCACGCAACTCGCGCGCAAACTCTACTGGGATTTCGCGAGGACGCAGCCGGCTTAAGTAGTTCCAGAGCTGCTGAGCAAAACTCACCTGTCATGCCCGGACTTGATCCGGGCATCCATCGCGAAACCAGCATGTTGCTGCCTTGAATTGCCGGATCAAGCCCGGCAATGACAGTTGGTTGGAAATAAAACGGAAGATCCCCCTCACCCCAACCCTCTCCCCGCAAGCGGGGCGAGGGAGCTTTTTGCGGGGCGTCTTTAATAACCGCCGTCTGAATCACGAGAGAGGGTTCGAATTCACATCGCCACCTTCCCCCCTCGCCCCTCTGGGAGAGGGCCGGGGTGAGGGGCAAAAGGGCTGAGTCTCCCATTTTTGACAAATCGTCTAAATAAGACTATTTGTCATTATATGAGACCAAAACCTGCCAAAGCCGCCGAAAGGGCGCTCGCTCTCTATTTCCCCGTCGCCGAGGCGGTGGCGGCATTGTTGCATCCGCACGCCGAGGTGGTGATCCACGACATCGCCACCGACCGCGTCGTCAGGATCTGGAATGCCTTTTCCAAGCGCCGGCCGGGCAACCCCTCCTATCTCGGCCACGATCCGGATCTGCTGGCGGCAGCCGACACCTACGGCCCTTACGAAAAAGCCCATGACGACGGCAGCCGGCTGAAGTCGGTCAGCGCCGTCCTCAAATCGCCGGCCGGCGAGAAATTGGGCTTCCTCTGCATCAACCTCGATCTCTCGAAACTGGATGCGGCGGTGGCCCTGCTGAGCGCCTTCGGCATGCCGGCCGCCCAGCCGCCCGAGCCTTTGTTCCGGCATGACTGGCGCGAACGGATCAATCTCGAGATTCGCGCGTTCCTGCAGGACCACGACGCCAGCCTGAGAGCGCTCGATCGCGGCGATCGCATGGCGTTGCTGGCTCGCCTCGAGGCCAAGGGCCTGTTTGAAACGCGCAATGCCGTGCCCTTCGTGGCCGAGACCCTCGGCATCAGCCGGGCCTCCGTCTATGGGCTGTTGGCCGCCGCGCGCGAGACAGCGCATGAAACGGGGCGCCAAGCACCGAAAGGAAAACGTAGATCATGAGCAAGCTGCCAGATTTCAAGCTCGAGACCTATATGTCGCGCTGGGAATTCAATTCCCGCTATCACATGACGGCCTCGGATGTGGAAACGCTGACCCTGCGTGAATTGCTGGAACTCGCGGAACCGGCTGACCGCGCTGCCTGGGATGATTTGCGCCTCGGCTATATCGAGACATTCGGCACACCCGCTTTGCGCCAGGCCGTTGCCGCCACCTATGACAAGCTGAGCGCAGATGACATCCTTGCCTTCGCCGGCATCGAGGAAGGCATCTTCGCCGCGATGCAGGCGCTGCTTGACCGCGACGACCACGCCATCGTCGTAACGCCGAACTACCAGTCGGCCGAGACCCTGCCGCTATCGATCTGCGCCACCGACGGCGTGCCGCTGGATGCCGCCAATAGCTGGGCGCTGGATCTCGATCTGCTGCGCAGCAAGCTGCGCCCCAACACCAGACTGATCTACGTCAACTTCCCGCATAACCCGACCGGCAAGGTGATCCCGCAGGCGCAGTTCGCGGAGCTCATTGAGCTGTGCCGGTCGCACGGTATCTATCTGCTGTCGGACGAGGTCTATCGAGGCCTGGAGCGCGATCTCAGCCGCCAATTGCCGCAAGCTGCGGATTTCTATGAACGCGGCCTTTCCATCAACGTCATGTCGAAAGCCTATGGCCTGCCGGGCCTGCGCGTGGGCTGGATTGCCTGCCGCGATCACAATCTCCTCACACGGATGGAAAGGATCAAGCATTACCTGTCGATCTGCAATGCCGGCCCCTCGGAACATCTCGCTGTCATTGCCCTGAAGGCGCGCGAGCGCATCCTCAAGCGCAACCGCGATCTGCTGGCCGAGAATCTTGCCTCAATGAATGTCTTCTTCGACGAATTCAGCGATCTCTTCGACTGGTCGATCCCGGATGGCGGCTGCATTGCCTATCCGCGCTATAAGGGCAAGGACGGTGTCGAGACCTTCTGCCGCCGCCTCGCCGAGGAAGATGGCATCATCCTGCTGCCGGCCAGCATCTATCAATCGGATCTGACCGCGACGCCGACCGATCGCTTCCGCATCGGCTTTGGTCGTTCCTATACGGCGGAAGGCCTGTCGGCGATGCGCGCTTTCCTGCTGCGCAACCGGCCTTGAGGATCGCGAGCCACGTCTACTGGATGACGCGGCCGCGCAATTCATCGAACGGCACCATGACATGCTGCCTGTAGGCCGGACGCTGGCAGAGAGAAGCGTACCAGGCTTCGAGAGATGACAATGCGGGACGCTCGATTTCCAGCTCGAAATAGCGATAGAGCGTCGCGCCGATGGTGATATCGGCCAGGCTCAGCGTATCGCCGACCATGAAATGACGGCCGGTCAAATGCCGGTCGAGCAAGTCGAAGTGATCATTGGTCAGCTTGAGAAGCGCCTTGATCAAGTTCCGGTCGCGCTGCGGCTCCGGCGTCCGATAGAAACTCCAGAAGAGATCCAGGAAGTCGCGATGCAGGCTCGCCTGCGACCAGTCCATCCAGCGATCCCAGTGGCTGCGTGACGCCGCATTGTCCTGCCAGAAACGACCGGCACCATAGGTCGCCGCCAGATAGCGCAGGATCGTGTGCGATTCCCAGATGATGGTGCCGTCATCCTCGATGACCGGCACACGACCATGCTGATTCATCGCCAAGAAAGCGGGCTCATTGACCAGCCCAAAAGAGCCACCCGCATTGATATGCGCGTGCGGCAGATCGAGTTCACCGATCAGCCACATCACCTTTTGCACATTGAAGGAATTGCGCCGCCCCCAGACCTTGAGCATGGCACCCCTCGACCACCCGGATCAGATAACCGTTTCCAGCTCGGCGATGCTGTCGATAACGATATGCGCGCCGCAGGCCATAAGCGCCTCGCGCGGGCTGACGCCGGTCAGGACGCCGATGGCACGACCGGCACCCCCGGCATGGGCCATTTCGATGTCGTGCGGACTGTCGCCGACCACGGCGATCTCGGCGACCGGCATCTCCATCAGCCGCGCGAAGGCCTGCACCATGCCGCCACCCGGCTTGACGCCGTGCCCGGTGTCGAAGCCGCAGATGAAGTCGAGATGGCTGCGGGCGTTGTAGCGATCCATCGCCGCCAAGGCCCCCTGCTCGCTGTCCATCGTGGCGATGCCGAGCTTCAGCCCGCGATCGCGCAGCCGCGTGAAGAAGGCCGGCAGGTCCAGCACCGGCACCGCGCCCTTCTTCTGGTTCTCCAAGAACATGGTTTCCATGCGCTGGTAGATCTCGCCGACGGCATGGCTGCGCCCCAGGAGATCGGCCCAGAGCTGGGCGATTTCCTGGTTGCTGCCAGAAGCGATCGGCGAGCCCGGCCGGTAGCGGCCCGTCGCCAGATCCTTGCCGGAATTGGCGAGGATATGTTCGGCCTTGGCCGCATCACCCTCGGCAACCGCCAAGGCGGCCGCCTCGGTGATGGGGCCCCAGGTCTTGTAGAAGTCGAATAACGTCCCGTCCTTGTCGAACAGGACGGCGCGCACGGTGGTCATGACTTATCCGTAATGATGATCGCCTCAGACGCCGACCTTAGCATATTCCGTCTGCCGCAGCATGCCGCGATAGAGCTCGTGCTCACCGACAACACCTAGCAATTCACCGTCATCGCCCAGCAGGACCAGCGGCCGCTTGGTCAATTGCCGGACGGTGACAGCCGCTTTCATCGGCGTGCGTTCGGTTCCCGTCACCATCATGTTGTCCGGCAAAGCGGCGAGATCGAGTTCGCTGTTATAGGGAATGAACTCGCCCGGGCGACCATTGATCATGGCATCGACCGGCCGGCCCCGCTCATCGAGGCGGCAACGGCAGCGACCGGCACGGTCAAGCTGGACGAAGCTGCTGCCGGGCTCGCGCACGAGGTCGGAGACCGGCCGCATCAGGGTGCCGCCCTTCAGCACGGTCAGCGGATTCATCGAGGCGACGAACTGCCGGACATAGTCATTGACTGGATTGAGGATGATGTCGTCCGGCGTGCCGAACTGCACCACCCTGCCCGCCTCCATGATGGCAATGCGATTGCCGATCTTCAGCGCCTCGTCGAGATCGTGGCTGACGAAGACGATGGTCTTCTTCAGATTGCGCTGCAGCTCCAGGAGCTCGTCCTGCAGATGCTCGCGAATGAGCGGATCAAGAGCCGAGAAGGGTTCGTCCATAAGCAGGATATCCGCCTCGGTCGCAAAAGCGCGCGCGAGGCCGACACGCTGCTGCATGCCGCCGGAGAGTTCATGGGCAAATTTGTCGGCGAATTTGTCGAGCCGCACCAGCTTGATCTTCTCGTCCACGACGCGGTCGCGCTCCGCCTGCTTCATGCCGCGGATGTCGAGACCGAAACCGACATTGTCATGCACCGTCAGCCAAGGCATCAGGCCGAACTGCTGGAACACCATGGAGATGCGATTGCGCCGCAGCCGCCGCAAGGTCTCGCCGTCGCAACTGGCGACGTCGACCTCCGAGGTGCCGTCATGCACAAGCACTTTGCCACGGCTCACGGTATTGAGGCCGTTGATACAGCGCAGCAGTGATGATTTGCCGGAGCCTGACAGGCCCATCAATACCAGGATCTCGCCCTCATTGACGAAAACCGATGCGTCATGAACAGCGACGAGCGCGCCAGTCTTGTCGAGGATGCTGTCACGGCCCTCGCCGGCATCGAGCAGGGCGACGGCCTCCCTCGCCTTCTTGCCAAAAACCACGTCGACATTCTCGAAGCGGACGGCGGTGGTATTGCTCATCTCTTCCTCCTTACGCCGTCTTCTTCACGCGACGCCGTGGCTTCGGCTGTTTCATGACACGATCCAGAATGATCGCCAGCGCCACAATGGCCAGTCCACCCTCAAAGCCGAGCGCCACATTCGCCTGCGCCAAGGCACGGACAACCGGCACGCCTAGGCCCGGAGCGCCGACCAAGGAGGCAATGACGACCATCGAAAGAGACAACATGATGGTCTGGGTGACACCGGCCATGATGCTGGGCATGGCGGCCGGCAATTTGACCTTGGTCAGTAACTGCCACTTGGTAGAGCCGAAAGATTCCCCAGCCTCAACTAGTGACGTCGGCACTTGCGTGATACCGAGATAGGTCAGTCGCACCGGCGCGGCAACGGCAAAGAGCACAGTGGCGACCACAGCCGGCACCATGCCCAGACCGAACAGAAAGAGCGCAGGGACCAGGTAGACGAAGCTCGGCAGCGTCTGAATCATATCGAGAACCGGTGCCACCGAATTGTAAAGCCACTGCCGGCGCGCGCACAGAATGCCCAGCGGCACACCGATCAACAGGCTCACCAACGTCGAATATACCACCAGCATCAGTGTCGCGATCATGTCATCCCATAGGCCGAGGTTAAGGATGAACAGGAAGCCGATGACAACCAGGAGGCTTATTTTCCAATCACGCTGCCGCGCATAAGCGAGAAGCGCGAAGCAGGCGATGAAAACCACGGGTGGAACGTGATCCGACGACAACCATTCGACGGAGGCATCCATGCCGCCGCCGATTTTTTCGGAAATGAAATCAAAGACCGCGCCGAAATAGGTTTGTATCCAGGTGATAAGAGCTTTGGCCCAAATGCCAATGGGGATTTTGTTATCTGTGATCCAATTCTGCAGCTGATCCATTGGCTCTCCCCAACTCTTCCCCTGCCAGGCCGACCTTGCCGTTCAGCCGGCTCCCGAAACGGGTGCAAAAAGACAAAACAATAGGCGGCCTCAGCTCAGCATATGAAAGCCAAGGCCGCCTTGAAACGAGGAATATTAGAGGCCGAGGCTCTTCTTCACAGCCGCGGCGCCATCCTGGCCATCGGCCGTGGTGACGCCGGCCAGCCAGGTGTCGAGAACCGCCGGGTTCTCCTTCAACCAGGCCGTCGCCGCCTTCTCGCCGTCCTGGCCCTTGCCGATCGAATCCATGATGGCGCTTTCCATCTTCAATTCGAACTTCAGGTTGGCCAGCAACTTGCCGACATTGGCGCAATCGGCGGAATAGCCCGGACGGGTCAGGGCATGAATTTCCGCCCCGCCGAAGCCGTCATTTTCGAAACCGGTCAGATAGACCAGCGGCATCGCGCCCATGACGGGATGCGGCGCCCAGCCGAGGAACACGACCCAATCCTTCTTCGCCATCTTCTTCTGGGCTTCGGCGAGCATGCCCTGCTCGGACGACTCAACCAGCTTCCAGCCCTTCATGCCGTTTTCCGGCTTGTCGATCTCGGTCTGGACAATCTTGTTGCCGTCATTGCCGGGCTCGATGCCGTAGAACTTCTTGCCGAACTTCTCGCCATTGGGGCCAAGGTCCTTGATGTCCTTGACGCCGGCAGCGGCGACGTAGTCCGGCACCACCGGACCATAGCCGGCACCGACCAGGTTGGGCGGCAGCTGGTCGATGGTCTTGGCGTCGAGATAGGGCTTCACATTGGCGGCGTTGGACGGCATCCAGTTATCAAGGAAAATGTCCAAGTCCTTGTTCTTCAAGCTTTCCAAGATCACCGGGAGCGCCAAGGTATCGACCTTCGGCGTATAGCCCAGACCCTTCAGGGTCGTGGTGAACAGGCCGTTGATGGCGGTGTTGTCAGTCCAGCCCACATCCGCGATATGGACCTTCTTGCAGGAATCGGGTTCGGCCGCTTGAGCGGCTGCGACGGAGACAACCGTGAACACGGTCGCCAAGGCGATTTTACGAAAGCTCATTATGTGCCTCCCAGCACAAGTTGTTTGCCACCTGTAGTGTCCGCGTCCTTCTTGGCGATCGGGCCCGTTCTTCGGGCCTTCTTTGCGGGACGTCAGCGCGGCAGAATCTAAGGGCTTCAGCGGCGAGCAATTTCACCGACTGCGCCACGATATGCCGCTTTTGCGCCAAGGCCAAGGGTCTTTTTTGATTGATCGACCAATATAAAATCCGCAATA
>DATLJB010000157.1:0-50839 GCA_035539075.1 Terriglobia bacterium | reverse complement strand
GACCCAGACCGGTTCCGACCTGGCGCCGGGGACGGTGACAGGCAGCAATCCGGGGCTGACGACGGAGACGGCGACGGGCGCCCTGAGCCTGGGTTCCGGCGTGACGGTGGTCGGCGGGTTGAGCCAGACCGGTCTCTTCGGTGTGCTGCAGGTGGATGCCGCCGGGCACTTCACCTATACCCTGACCAAGAACGACCTGACGGGTCCGGCCAATGACGGCACCAACACGGCGGTCAATGCCGAGACCTTCACGGTGACGATCCGGGATGCCGACGGCAATACCGCGACCGACACCATCCATGTCAGCATCGTCGACAACGTGCCGACCGCGCAGGCGGACAGCGGCGGCACCCTCGACACCAATACGACGGTGTCGAAGTCGGCAGCCGACGGCGTACTGCTCAACGACCTCTTCGGTGCCGACGGCAAGGATGCCGGCGGCGGCGTGGTGGGCGTTGCCTTCGGTGCGAATACCGGGACGATCGGTTCCGGCCTCGCGGGAAATCTGGGCACGCTGACGCTGAACGCCGATGGCAGCTACAGCTATACCAGCAAGAACAACGTCGAAGGCACCGATGTCTTCAGCTATACCATCAAGGACGGCGACGGCGATCTGTCGACCACGACCCTCACTTTTACCGTGCACGATCAGGCCCAGGGTACGCTGAACAATGCCGCGGTGACCGTTGCGGAAGACAGCGAACCGAACCAGAACACCGGCGATCTGACCATCACCAAGGGAACGATCGACCTCTCCGGTATCCTGACGCCCGCCGATAACGAGGTGGTGACATCGATCACGATCACCAATATCCCTACCGGGGTCGTCATCTCGGACGGTTCGCAAACCGTCACCGGTGATGGCACCAATAGCATCACCATCCTGGCGGCGAATTTCGGCACCGTGACCTTGCAGCAACCGCTGGACAACAAGGACAACGATTACGCGCTGAGCTATTCGGCGGTGATCAGCGATCCGACCAGCGGCAATACCAATACGCTGAGCGGCGGTCTCATCAATGTGACGGTCGACGCGGCAGCCGATCAGCCGACGGCCGTGTCGATCACCGTCAACGACTCCGCCGATAGCGGCTCCGGCTTCTCCAACGGCGAGACCGGATCGCTCAACGTCAAGGCGACTTTCGGCGATTATCAGGACGGTTCCGAGGTTCACACCGTAACCGTGCATCTGGAAAGCGGCTTCTCGGCCGCCCTGTCTGCCACCGGCTCGCTGGCCGGGGCGACATACACCTATAATGCGGCGACCGGCGTGATCGTCTTCACCGTGCCGAACGGAACCGCCAGCCTTGACGCTTCCTTCGCGGTAACGGCTCCGGCAAGCGGTGCCTTGCCGGGGATCTTGAACTTCACCGCGACGGCAACCGCCACCGAAACCAATTTCGGCGGCAGCGAGCCGGTTTCCGGAAACAACGTCTCCTCGGTAACGGTGACGACCGGCATTCCGGCGACCCGTATCCTCGACGGGACGATCACTACCAATACGGCCAGCGGTTCGCAGGAGATGATTCTTACCTTCATCGACACTGCCCATCCGCTGGATGCCTTCGCTCAGCTTTTCATCCGCGACGCGGAAGGCCAGCAGGGTGCGTTCCTGACCGATGCGGGATTCAATATCGATCATTCGCATGACTTCGGCGTCACCGTTGAAAATGCGATCGACGGGCATTCGGTGCTTATCACGGACATGGCCGTTGAAGGGGTGTCAGTTGTCAGCAAGGGCACGGTGCAGCTCGATCACGACGACGGCTCCAACAAGCCGGTTGCCATCACGGATATCATCCATCCCGGCGCCGGCACCGATGACGGCCGGATTAATTCGACGGACGATACCTCGAACCATGCCGGGACGCTTGCCGATCCGGACGGCACGCATACCAACTATCTCTATGGAGGCGCGCTGAACGATACGGTGACCGCGACGCACACGCCGACGGACACTGACAATGGCGATATCCTCAATGGCGGTGCGGGATCGAACGTGCTGACAGGCGGGTCCGGCAACGACGTCCTGGTCTATAATCCGCTGGATACATCTGAAGATGGCGGTGCGGGATTTGACATCCTGCGCGTGGACCAGGGCGCTCTCTACAATTCGGAATCGCAAGGAGGATATGTGGTGCCGGGCCTCACCAACGCGACCGTCGACTTTGGCGCCAACAACAGCGCCGTCCACAATATCGAGGCCGTCCTGATCACCGAGGAGGCGGTGCCCGATGCCAATCTGGGAACGACGGTCAAGCTGTCAGCCCAGGACGTCTTCAATTTCAGCTCGGACCACGAACTCTATGTCATTGGTTCTGCGGGAGATAAGGTCGATCTCACTTACGACGCCAAGGGCACCTGGAACGATACCGGCACGACGGTGACGTCGTCGGGTGGCCAGGCTTTCGAGGTGTGGCATGGCACCAGCGCAAGCGGCCAGGTCACGCTCTACATCGATCACGATCTGACCACGCAAGTGAGCTGAAGACCCAAGCCTCCACGGCCCGACAGCGCCGTGGAGGCTTCCTTCACATCAAGGGAGAGCGAGGCCGAGAATTTTCACATTCCGGTGAGGGCAGAATAGCCCTGCCGCGCCCTCGTTCTCGACAGCCGGCGGCAATCTGCCAGTCACGCCGGAATAGGGAAGTTGCTTGGGGAGGCGTATATGGAATTGACGCTCTGTCACCTCACGATTGAAGAAGCCGACGCTGATCTGATTGCCATGCGGGTCTTCGCATCCGAACTGCAGCAGCAGGGCGATCCGAGACATGTGGACTATTCCAAGCGGGTCAACGCGCTCTGGGTCTTGATTGAAGAGGCCCGAGCCGCCGGCGACGCCAAGGTCGATATCCCCAACCATCTGCTCGCTTAGAGGAGCCTGGCCGCCACGCCGGCTGTATGGTCGTCACTGCTCAGCCGCCCGCGGCGATCCAGCCACGCAGGCCTTCGACGGAGCGGAAACCATCGGCGGCATAGGTTCTGACGGCGGGAAAGGCGCTGCGCATCATGTCGGCGAGGGCATGGCCCGGGCCGAGATCGAGTACGGTATCGACGCCGCGTTCGACCAGCGCCTCCAGCGTGCCCGCCCAATTGATGGTCGTCGCCACCTGCTGCGCCAGCCGCTCGAATGCCGCTTCCGCGCGATAGATCCGCGCACCGGTGCCGCCCGCCAGCAATTGGCAGCCGGCCGCTGGTTCGCCATGTGCGGCGGCTTTCAATGCGGCCAGGAATGGCGTTGCCGCGGCCGAAAGGCGCGCAGTGTGAGAGGCGATCCTGACCTCGAGCAATTGTGCCCGCACCGCCCCGGCCGTTTCCGCCGCACCGCATAGCGCCGTGATCTCTGCGCGGCCGCCGCCGAGGACGAAGAGGTTGTCGGGATTGACGATGGCGATGGCGCAATGATGCCGGGCCGCAAGGGTTTCGACCGCATTCCGGTCGAGGCCGCGGATATAGCCGAGCTGGCTGCCGGCCTCGCTGGTGTCGCTGGCGCGATCCGCGGCATCCATTGCCCGCGCGCGGCAATCGGTGAGGTGCAGGGCCGCTTCGGCGTCCCAGATGCCGGCGATGCTCCAGGCCGACATCTCGCCGACGCTGTAGCCGGTGACAGCGAAAGCGGGCGGCTGAACCTGTCGGATGCAGGCCTGTATCGTGAGGGCTGCCGTGACCGAGAGCAGCTGGTTGGTGTGGTTTTCCAGCAACCGGTCATGCGCGGCCTGCTTCACCAGGAGCCGCGGATCTGCGCCGAGCAGCCTGGTCGAAGCCTCGAAAATCGCGGCGGCTTCCGGTTGCGCTGCCGTGAGGTCGAACATCTCGGGCGAGACGCGGCCCTGGCCGCCGCATAAAAGCGCCAGCATCACGCTTCCAGCCGGTCGACGAAGAGCGCCATGGCCAGAAGATCGGCGCAGCCGCCGGGGCTGAGATTGCGCGCGACGAAGTTCCCGTGCATCAGGGCTGCCTGCTCGCGCCAATCTGCTTGTTCGATTCCGCCCGCAGCAAGGAAGGCGGCCGCTTGCGCCTGGGCAAAATGCAGGCCCGCGATGCCGCCGCGATGCAGCAGGTTGGTATCGTCAACCTGGGCGATCAGCGTCATGCAGGTCTGGACCCGCGCGGCTTCGGCATCGCCATCCGGCGCCAGCACCCGCGCCGCGCGCAAGGCGGGCAGGGCGATCCCATAGACCGACGGAAGCCCCTGTGCGGCTTCGAGACGGGCGCCGCCAACCCCATGAAGACGCGAGGCTCTGGCGCCGTGACTGTGAAGCGGCACGGGGCCGGACAGGACAGCCGCACCCCAACGTTCTGCGATGATCCTGCCAAGCGGGTGCCGGATGCCATAGGCGGTGCGCAGACCGGCGGCGGCGCAAAGCAGGCCGAGGCCGAAGATGGCGCCGCGATGCGTATTGACGCCCGCTGTGGCGACAAGCATGGCGCGCTCGGCTGCAATGCCGATGATCCGCAAGCGATCCATCTCGGCGCCGGCAGCACCCGCTGATACGAGGTCGGCAAAGAAAGGGGCAAGGGTCTCGGCACTGTGATGGAGCAGGGCGGCATCCATATCGCCATGCGCGCCGCTATCGACCTGGCTGACCAGGCCCGGCTTTGGATAGGTTTCGACTTCCAGCTTCAGGCAATGAACCGCAAGCGCGGCAATGGATTTCTCCGGTCCCGCGTCCGGTGTCAAAAGGTGGCGGCGAAGCGAACGGGTCATGCTACACCTCCGGCAAGAAACACCCGGCGCGGCACCATATGGACCTCGTTCTGCTTTTTCAGTAGAACCTCGTGGGAATTCGCGTCGTGCAGTTCGCGCCAATTGACGCCGCCCATCGGCCCAATGATTTCGCCGTCGATGCGCATCGGCGCCGCAGCGGCGATCTCCGCAATTGCCGTGAGCAGGCCGCCCAACTTCGTATCAGGCGGCAATTCCCAGATGAGGTCCAGATCGGATGTTTCCGTAAGATAGGGAAGGCCGGTCAGATGCTGCCAGGCGAGGCTGCCGAAGCAGCGGACAAGTGGATCACATGCGATCATACGCTCCAACGTGTCGTGCCACCGCTCGGGTGCAGTCACTGCGGCATTCACCAGCAAAGGGGGTGGCGCGACGGCCACGATATCCTCGCAGCCGAGGGTCACGGCGATGCGCCGCTTCCCATATGCCGGCGGCAGCGGCAGGCCGAGCGGCACAAGCCCGGCAGGATCGGCACTGATCCCGCGCCTCGCCACGAGCGGATTTCCGGCTCTCACCCAGTCCGCCACCAGCGGCTCTCCGGCGAGGTCGGGACGCGCCGCCATCAAATCCGACCACGCGGCAGGCGTCACGGTCACCATGGCGTGGCGGGCGATCATCTCAGCCTTGCGATGCAGCAGCCACGACCCGCGCGGCGATGGCGGCGGCTTTCGGCCGGCCGCCGCGTTCGGCACCCAACCGGTCGCGGGTGTCGCCGGATGGCGGCGCCGCCAGCAATGCGGCGAGCTGTGTTGCAAGCGATTTATTGGGATTCCAGACGGCGTGGATGGCCCCGGTCTGGGCGAGGTTCTCCAGCCCCGGCGCGAAAACCGGCGTTGCCTTGGCCTTCTCCCGCAACACGTCGAGCGGAAGCTTGGTCACCCGCGCCATGGATGGCAGATCCATCACCGCCGGATTGGCGCCCGGCAAGGCGACGAGCGTCCCGGTGGCGAGGGCGGTGGCGATGAAGGCGCCGGCGGCGCTGCCGCCATAGAGCAGGCCGATGGTGCGGTGGCCCTCAGCCTCGGCCAGGAGCAGGGCTTTCGCAAGATGGGCGAGGCATTCGTTGAGGCCGAGCAATTCGTCGCGGCGGCTCATGCGCTGGCTGGCGGAATCGATCAGGACGAGGATCGCCGCGCCGCGATCTTTCGCGACGATGTCGAGGACATGGCCGGCGAGGGCAAGCGCGCCCTCGATGCCTAAGGGCGAAGCCTCGGCGATGCCAAGCACATTGATCAGCCCGCCGTCGGCAAGCGGTCCGGTCCCGGCGATGATGCCCTCGGTAACCGCAACGCGATGGCCGATGGGAAAGAGCGAAGCAAGGATTTCATCGAGCGTCATCTGCTGCCTCCCGGTGGCCCGCGGCCTTGCGCAAGAAGGAATCGGCGGGCAGCTCGGGCAGATCCGCCGGCGCATCGAGGCCGAGTGCGGCCCAGATATCGCGTGCATCCCTGGCCGTGCCGAAGCGCTGCAGACGGCGCTCCAGCCGCTGTTGCTCGGCCTGAAGACGCGCGGGATCCAGTCCGCTTTTCGCTTTGAGGGCGGTAAGTGCTGCCTGGCGGAAGGCTGCGCTATCGTCATCGACGAAGATATCGGCGCCACCGATCAGGTAGCGGTGCTTGCCGCCCATGGTGCGCCAGACCAAGGCGCGGTCACGGGAATCGAACTCCTCGACGCCCTTGTTCGTCTCGATCACTTCCGGTCCGCTGACGCTGATCCGTCCCGGTTCGGAAATGATCAGCCTGGAGCAGCAGCCGGCGATCAGCCCGCCGCCGCCATAGCAGCCGGCGCGCCCGCCGACCAGACCGATAACCTGGCGCCTGGCGAGCCGCAGATCGACCAGCGCCCGCATGATCTCGGCGATGGCGAGTTCGCCGGCATTCGCCTCCTGCAGGCGCACGCCGCCGGTGTCGAACAGGATCAGGACATCCTGGCCAAGCTGGCGCGCCGCGCGCAGCAGGCCGGTGAGCTTGGCGCCGTGGACCTCGCCGAAGGCACCGCCCATGAAGCGGCCTTCCTGTGCGGCGATCAGCACGGCGCGTCCGTCGAGTGTGGCGCGGCCGATGATCATGCCGTCGTCGAACTGCTCGGGCAGATCGAAGAGGGCGAGGTGAGGGCTGGTCTCGCGCTGCTCGGGGCCGATGAATTCATGGAAGCTGCCAGGATCGGCCAGCGCCGCGAGGCGTTGACGCGCACTTGCCTCATACCAGCTCGAGCTCGCTGCCCCGGCCGCCTTGGGATTGCTCATGCCTCGGGCTCCTCGATCAGGCGAATGCCTTGGGCGAGGCGTAAGGCGACCGTATCCGGCCGCGCGCCGCCATCATTCACGGAGATGCGCAGACCGCCGGCCGCGCGCCGTGTCACGAAATCGGCGACCACCGCCTCCCAGACCGCGCCGAAGCCACGGGCGGCGGTGGCGATGTCGATGGTGCAGGCATCGATGGGCAAGCTGCGTTCCACCAGCACTTCGAGATTACCGGAAGCGACCACGCCGACGATCGCCTGTCTGCGTGTGCCGCCGGCGGCATTGGGCGTCTTGAATGTGAAACTGAGCTTTTCCATCTGTGGCTCTCCCATTTCACCAATTGCGGAACCGGCTCGGCGGGCGATAGAGGCCGCCGGAGGCGAGCACGATATCCTTGATCGACCTTGCCGCCAGCAGCCGGCGGTCGGCATCGAGCGGATCGATGCCGAGATCTTCCGGGCGGCGGATGATGCCGCGTTCGCGCAGGCGTTCGACCATCCTCTTATCCCGGGCGCGGCCGATTTCGGTATAGCCGGCCACCCCGCGGATCGCCTGTTCCCGCTCGTCGCGATCGCGGCAGAGCAGCAGATTGGCGATGCCTTCTTCTGTGACGATGTGGCTGACGTCGTCGCCATAGACCATTACGGGTGCCAGATCGAGGCCGATCTTGGCGGCAAGCTCCAATGCGTCGAGCTGCTTGACGAAGAGCGAGACATTGCCATCGCCGAATGTCTCGCCGATCTGCACGACCAGCTTGCGGCCGCGCCGCAAGGCCGCGCTGGTCGTGGAATCGGCTTCGGCGCCGGCCTTCAGCCAGGGCTCGCTGGGATGCCGCCGGCCGCGCGGATCGGAACCCATATTGGGGGCGCCGCCGAAGCCGGCGATGCGACTGGTCGTGACAGTCGAGCTATGGCCGTCGAGATCGATCTGCAAGGTCGAACCGATGAACATGTCGCAGGCATAGAGGCCCGCCGTCTGGCAAAAGGCGCGGTTGGAGCGCAGCGATCCATCAGGGCCGGTGAAGAAGATATCGGACCGGGCGGCGATGTAATCCTCCATGCCG
The DNA here is from genome assembly GCA_035539075.1 of Terriglobia bacterium. Lineage (GTDB taxonomy): Bacteria > Pseudomonadota > Alphaproteobacteria > Dongiales > Dongiaceae > Dongia_B. The sequence goes on along the minus strand of DATLJB010000157.1, from coordinate 42,808 downwards.
ACCTCGGAGCCGAAGCAATGGATCTGCTCCACCCATCCGGCTTCGATCGCCGGAATGAGGGTGGGGTGGGGGTTGAGCGCGAAATGGGTGCAGACCTTGCCCTTCAAGCCCAGCTTCTCGCCATAGGTGGGCAGGAGCAGCTCGATCGCGGCGGTGTTGAAGCCGATGCCGTGATTGAGGCGCCTGACACCATAAGGCGCATAGATCCCCTTGATGGCGAGCATCGCGGTCAGGATCTGCGTCTCCGTGATCGCCGCCGGATCACGGGTGAAGAGCGGTTCGACATAGAAGGGCTTCTTTGCCTCGACAACGAAATGCACAAGATCGCCCGGAATATCGACCCGCGGCACTCTATCGACGATCTCGGCGACCTGGGCGACGACAAGTCCGCTCTTGAAACTGGTCGCTTCGACGACGGTCGGTGTGTCCTCGGTATTGGGGCCGGTATAGAGATTGCCGTCGCGATCCGCACAGACGGCCGCAATCAGTGCCACTTGCGGCGTCAAGTCGATGAAGTAGCGGGCGAAGAGCTCAAGATAGGTATGCACCGCGCCGAGCTCGATCTGGCCGCCGAACAGCATCCGCGCGATCCGTGCCGATTGCGGCCCGGAATAGGAATAGTCGAGGCGTCGCGCGATGCCTTTCTCGAACACGTCCAGATGTTCGGGCAGAACCACGCCGGACTGTACCATGTGCAGATCGTGGATCCTGGCAGGATCGATCTCGGCCAAGGCGGCGGCCAGCAGATCGGCCTGTTTCTGGTTGTCGCCTTCGAGGCAGACCCGGTCGGCCGGCCGCAGCACCGCACCGAGAAAGGCCGGAAGATCCTCGCGCCGGACGATCTTACCGGCTGCATGGTGGTTTCCGGCCTCTAGGCGCGCGGCCAGACCGGCCTTTTGCTTGGCCCAATCCGTCATTGCGACCACTCCTGTATGCGGCAGCAAGGTTGATTGGGTATATGTATACGTATTGCGCCGAATTGTCAATCTGTGTATACATAAATCGCTGCGCATATTCTATTCGCATTCTTATAAGGGGTGCTGTCATGGAAGTGTATACAGATCGGGCCAAATTCTCTTGCCGCGGGTTCCCTTCCTGCGGGGCCGCGGCACAAGGGAGGAAGGCATCATGACGATCTCCGGCGTTGCGCTGCTGGCTATCTGTACCTTGCTGGGATCATTCCTGGGCGATGTGCTTGGCTTCCTGCTCGGCGTGAAGGCCAATGTCGGGGGCGTGGGAATCGCCATGATGCTGCTGATTGCCGCCAGGCTTTGGCTCGCCGGACGCGGCAGGCTCACTCCTGGTGCGAAGGTCGGCGTCGAATTCTGGGGGTCTCTATACATCCCGATCGTTGTCGCGATGGCGGCGCAGCAGAATGTCGTCTCGGCAATCGCCGGCGGTCCGGTTGTCGTGACAGCGGGCGTCGGCGCGATCGTCATCTGTTTCGCGACCGTGGCGCTGCTCAGCCGCCTCACCGGTCAGACGGAATCGATGGATGAAATCGAGGCACACGAGGCTGCAGCAGCGGCCGGCCAACCGGCCGTCATCACCGAGACGGCGTGAGGAGGGGCAAATGAGCATGGCCTTGCATGCGGTCACGGCGAATGCGCTCGTCACCGCCTTCGCCGTCGTCGGGCTGATCATGTGGATAGCGGCGGCGATATCGAAATATCTGACCTTCGGCCGCATTCACGGTTCCGCCATCGCGATCATCATCGGCCTGGCGCTGGCATTCCTTGGCGGCGAAGTAACCGGCGGTGACAAGGGTATTGCCGATATACCGGCGCTAGCGGGGATCGGCCTGCTGGGCGGCGCGATGTTGCGCGACTTCGCCATCGTCGCCACGGCTTTCGAGGTCGATGTCGTCCAGGCACGCAAGGCCGGCCTGATCGGCGCGGTCGCGCTGGGGCTGGGAACGCTGCTGCCGTTTCTGTTCGGCGTCGGCGTGGCCGAGCTGTTCGGCTATCGGGATGCCGTCACCCTGACGACGATCGGCGCGGGATCGATCACTTATATCGTCGGGCCGGTCACCGGAGCCGCTCTGGGCGCCAGCTCCACCATCATCGCCATCTCCATCGCGACAGGGGTTCTGAAGGCGATCCTGGTGATGATCGGCACCCCTTTTGTCGCTAAGGCAATCGGCCTCGACAATCCACGCAGCGCCATGGTCTTCGGCGGCTTGATGGGAACCGTCAGTGGTGTTGCCGGCGGCCTGGCGGCGACCGACCGGCGCCTGGTCCCCTATGGCGCGCTTACCGCCACTTTCCATACTGGTCTTGGCTGCCTGGTCGCTCCTTCGATCCTGTACTTTGGCGTCCGCGCCCTGGTCGGGAGTTGAGGCATCGCCGGGAGCTGAAATATCGTCAGGAGTTGCGCATGGCAGTTATCTTGAATGCACTTGGCCCGGACGAGGATCGCAGCCTGCTCTCCGACCGGATTCGCGATGCCTTGACTGACCAGATCGCCTCCGGCGAACTCGCCGCCGGATCGGCGTTGGACGAACAGCACCTTGCCGACCGCTTCGGCGCTTCGCGGACACCGGTGCGTGAGGCCTTGCGGCAATTGGCCGTCAGCGGCCTGGTCGAGATGCGGGCGCGTCGCGGGGTCATTGTTGCTCGCATGACGCCGGAGCGGGTCATGGACATGTTTGAGACCATGGCTGAAATCGAGGCGATGTGCGTCAGGCTCGCGACCTACCGCATGACACCGCTTGAGCGCAGCCATCTGCTCGAGCTGCACGAGGCGTCGCAAGCGATGGTCGAGGGGCGCGATGTGGACGCCTATGACGCCTTTAATCGTGAGTTCCACCTCTGTCTCTATCGCGCGACGCATAATGCCTTCCTTGAGGAACAGGCAACCGCCATCCGCACCCGGCTCAATGCCTTCCGCCGCACTCAACTGCGCCATGGCGATCGCATCCAGCAGTCACGCGAGGAACATGAATCGGTCATGCAGGCGATTGCCGAGGGCGACGGCGAAACCGCCGCACGCCGCATGCGCGCGCATATGCTGAATGCAGCGACGGCATTGGGGCGCTATATCGAGGCGCATGATGGCGAAACGCAGATGGCGAACCGCCTGACCTGAACGAAATTGCCTGCATGATGAAGCGCATAAATGCCTGCGCCGCAGTGACAACTTGTGTCGTATTAAGACGTTCGCCTTAGACGATGGGGCGCTCATTTTCTTGCGTGAGAGATATTTCGTCTTCGTACGATTTTATCGACAAAAAGATCATGCCGGCCGTAACGAAGATCAGCCTAGCAGCGAAAGAACCAGCGTAACCCGTTGCAGAGCTGACGATGCATTTGCGCTTCGTCGCTCGACGCAGAAGTGATCAACGCCTTGTTCTTCTTTTCAGAAAGGATCGTTTTCCATGATCAGTCGTCGTGCCATGTGTTTCGGCATCGCTGCAGGCGCTGCCAGCGCCCTTGCCGCATCGAGCCTGCCCGCCTTCGCGGCATCACCCGTCCGGGCGCGCAATGTCGTCCTTATTCACGGCGCCTATGCGGACGGGTCGAGTTGGTCTGAGGTCATTCCGCTGCTGCAGAAGGCGGGGCTGAATGTGTCGGCCGTGCAAAACCCCTTGATGTCGCTTGAAGAGGACTGCGCCTATACCCGGCGCGTGCTCGCCCTGCAGGACGGGCCCACCGTGCTGGTGGCGCATTCCTATGGCGGCGAGGTGCTGACCGAGACGGGCGTGGATCCGAAAGTGACGGCGCTGGTCTACTGCGCTGCCCGCGCGCCGGATGCCGGCGAAGATTATACCGCACTTGCCAAGACCTATCCGACGCCGCCGGCCTCGGCCGGGCTGGTGCATTCCGGCGGATTTGCGCAGCTGAGCGAGCAGGCCTTCCTGCATGATTTCGCCGGCGATGTCGATCCGGTCAAGGCGCGTGCCCTTTATGCCGTGCAGGGCCGGACTTCCGATAGCCTTTTCACCGCCAAGGTGACTCAGGCCGCCTGGCGTACCAAGCCGAGCTTCTATGCTGTTTCAACCCAGGACCGCACGATCAATCCGGATCTGCAGCGTTTCATGGCGAAGCGCATGAAGGCAAAGACGATCGAGATCGCCGCCAGCCATCTGGCGATTATCTCGCATCCGCATGAAATTGCCGGTCTCATCCTCGAAGCGGCGGCAGCCCAGGCCTGATATCCGTCTGCCTGTAAAGCAACCGATCTCGCTGCGGGGCCTCGGCCCCGCAGCACCGCCCTCGGCTCCTCCAACTATTCGGATCGCTGCCACATAACTCCAAGTTATGCCTTTCGCAATCAAAGGCGCTTGCCCGCGCGGCGCAGAATGGCAAATCTGCGAGCGGGTTCGGAGGTATGGGTCGGTAATGCGCGTTTGTGTTCTGGGGGCGGGGGTCATCGGCCTGACAACGGCCTATTTCCTGGCGAAGGCCGGGCACCGTGTGACCATCGTCGACCGCAACGGGCTGCCGGCCCAGGAAGCGAGCTACGCCAATGGCGGCCAGCTCAGCTATTCCTATGTGGCCCCGTTGGCCGCGCCCTCGGTTCTGCCCGCTTTGCCGAAATACCTCCTGCGACGGGACTCCCCGCTGCGGTTTCATTTTCGTGCCGATCTCGATCAATGGCGCTGGTCGCTCAATTTCCTGCGCGCCTGCTCGGCGGGCGCCAGCCGCCGCCATACCGCCGAACTGACGTCGCTGGCCTATCTCAGCCGCGATGTTCTGCAGGAACTTCTGGCGGCTGAGGAGATCGACTTCGATTACAGCCGCGAAGGCAAGCTGGTCATCCATCGCGATGCCAGGAGCTTTGCGGGCGCTAGATCGCTGGTCGATTATCAGCGCGAGCTGGGCGCCGAGCAGCAGGTCCTGGATGCCGAAGGCTGCATTGCGCTGGAGCCTGCGCTGGCCGGCATGCGCGGCAGATTTGTCGGCGGCATCTATACGCCGTCGGAGGATGCCGGCGATTGCCAGAAATTCTGCACCGGCCTCGACAACCTGCTGCGCGACAAATACGGCGTCGAGCGCCTTTATCATCACCGGATCGGCGCCTTGAAGCCGGAGGGCGCGCGTATCCGGGCTGTGCTGACCGATCGCGGCGAGATCGACAGCGACCTCTTCGTCATGACGGCGGGGCTGAGCAGCCGCGAACTGATGCGCGGAATCGGCATCCGCCTGCCGATCTGCGCTCTCAAGGGCTACAGCCTCACGGTTCCGGTCTCGGCGGGGACCGTGGCGCCGCGGATCAGCGTGACCGATAGCCAATACAAGATCGTTTATGCCCGCCTGGGCGAAACCGTCCGGATCGCCGCGATGGTCGATATCGGCGCCGCCCATGGCGCCATCGACCATGGGCGCCTGGCGGTATTGAAGCGCCAGGTGGCGGAGAGCTTCCCACGGCTCGGCAATCTGGAAGATGCCTTGCCCTGGGCCGGACAACGGCCTGCCACCGCGCAGGGAAAGCCGATCATCGGCAGCAGCAGCTTCGATAACCTGCTGCTCAATGTCGGCCATGGAGCTCTCGGTTTCACGCTGGCCTGCGGCAGCGGCAAGCTGATCGCCGAGCTTGTCGAAGGCGGGAAGGCATCGATCCCGATCGACCCGTTCCGCCTGGGCACGGTGCAATGAGCGCAATCGACGAGAGAAAAGTCGCTCAGCAGGCAGCGCCCGTAAAGAAAAAGAGATAATTGCGTAACAATAGCCAATCGAGACAAACCCTGGGAGGAGATATCCATGAAACTCGATCTATTCAACCGGTTCCAAACCCGCACGCAGTGGCGGCATGGCCTGATGGCGGCGACTATCCTGACGGCGGTTTCGCTGCCGCTGATGGCGACGACGGCCGAGGCGACCACGCTGCGCGTGGCGATCGCCGAGGACGCCCTGACGCTGGATCCGATCGCCTCCAGCGACAATCCATCGATCTGGACCGAGCTTCTGGTCTTTGACCAGCTGGTTCGCCCCTCAAAAGACGGCACCAAGCTCGAGCCCGGCCTGGCGGAAAAATGGACTGTTTCGGCGGATGGCCTTGACTATACCTTTACCCTGCGCGACGCCAAATTCGCCAATGGCGATCCGGTGACCGCCGATGACGTGGTCTATTCGCTGCAGCGTGCGGCGGGCGAGAAGTCGGATTGGGCGCGCTTCTTCAAGCCGGTGACGAAATACACCGTCGTCGACCCGAAGACCATCACGCTGCATCTCGACAAGCCGTTCACGCCGATGCTGAACAACCTTGCGCTGTTCAGCGCCTCGATCCTGCCGAAGAAGGAGGTCGAGGCCAAGGGCGACGAGTTTTTCAAGGCGCCTTTCGGCTCCGGTCCGTTCCAGATCAAGCAATGGAATCACGGCGAGAAGATCATTCTCGCCAAGAATGCCAATTACTGGCAGAGCGGCAAGCCGGCGGTCGACGAGGCCGAGATCGACATCATCAATGAAGACAATGCGCGGGTATTGAAGCTGAAGGCCGGCGAGATCGACGCAATCGTCGGCATTCCCTTCAACCAGGTGGGACAGCTGAAATCCGATCCGAACTTGAAGGTCGGCGTGGCCCCGGTCTTCCGCATCGATCTCGTGCAGCTGAACACCACCAAGAAGCCCTTCGATGATGCGCGGGTGCGGCAGGCGCTGAACTACGCCGTCAACAAGGATGCGCTGGTGAAGGGCGTGCTGCGTGGCAACGGCACGCCGGCGGAATCGTCGCTGCCGATCATGGCCTATCACAATGACCAATTGGCGCCCTATCCGCATGACGTCGCCAAAGCCAAGGCCCTGCTGGCCGAGGCCGGCTATACATCGGGTTTCTCGACCACCATGCTGGTGCAGTCCGGTGACGTGACCGCCCGTCAGGTCGCCAGCGCCTTGCAGAGCGATCTGAAGCAGATCGGCGTCCAGGTCAAGTTGCAGACGATCGAAGGCAGCTCGCAATATAGCACGACCAAGGCCGGCAATTTCGAAACCTCGCTCAGCTACGCGACCAGCGATACGATCGATCCGGACCAGCTGATCGGCTTCACCGCCGTCAACCCGGAACGCGCCAATGCCTTCCACACCCAGTGGCGGGACGACCGCGTGAACCAGCTCTATGAGCTCGAGCGCCGGACGGCGGATGGCCCCGACCGGGCCGCGCAGTTCAAGGAAATGGAGCAGCGCGTGCATGATGCGGCCCCGTTTGTCTTCCTCTATCATCCGGGCATGCCCTATGCCAGCCGGAAGAATGTCGAGGGCTTTGAAGTCCTGCCGACATCGAACTACCGGCTTGAGGATGTGGTTGTGAAGTAACGCCAGCAAGGGTTGGCCGGGTTCCGCCGCCGCGAAAGAAGGTGGAACCCGGTCGTCCTGGCGGCTCAAGTGGTTGTGTCATGGAGATACTGAAATTTGCCCTGGGCAGGTTGCTGCAGCTGATACCGGTCCTGCTGGGTATCACGCTGATCGCTTTTCTGCTGCTGCGGGTGCTGCCGGGTGATCCCGCCACGCTGATCCTCGGTAACCGGGGCACGGCGGAGGATATCGCGCGGCTGACGGTCCAGCTCGGTCTCGATCGCCCGCTGTGGCAGCAGTATCTCAGCTTTCTCGGCGACATGTTGCGCGGCAGCTTCGGCCAGTCGATCGCCTATCGCACGGCCGTTGGCCCGCTGATCATGGAGCGCCTCTGGGCGACCCTGGCGCTGGTCGGGTTGAGCACGCTGCTGGCCTTGGCGATGACCATTCCCCTGGCCTTGATCGCCGCCTTGCGGCGTAACGGCGTGGTCGACCATGCCATCAAGATCGTTTTCGTCATGATCATGTCGATGCCGTCCTTCTGGCTCGGCGTGCTGATGGTGCTGCTGGTAAGCGTCGTCTTTCCGATCTTCCCCGTCTCCGGCTATGGCGACGGCGTCGTCGATCGGCTGCATCACCTGTTTCTGCCGGCTTTCATCATTTCGCTCAGCACAGCGGCGCTGACCATCCGCTCGCTGCGGAGCAGCCTGCTCGACGTGATGAAGGCGGACTATATCGACACGGCGCGGGCCAAGGGATTGCGCCAGCGCGTGGTGCTGTTCCGGCATATCTTGCGCAATTCGCTGATCAGCACGATTTCTGTGTTGGGTGTCCATACCAGCTGGGTGATCGGCGGGACCGTCGTCATCGAATCCGTTTTCGCCATTCCCGGCCTCGGCTACCTGCTGGTCTCCTCGATCTCGGCGCGCGACTATCCGATGGTCCAGGGATTGACCGTGACCTTCGCGGTGCTGGTCGTCGCCATCAACCTCCTTACCGACATCGCTTATGCGATCGCCGATCCCAGGGTGAAGCTTTGACGACCTGGCTTTCCGCCGAAACCCGCGCGCGCTTCCGGCGCAACAGATCGCTGCAGGCGGGACTGATCTTGCTGCTGGCGCTGCTGGCAATCACCTTTGGCGGGCCGCTGCTTCTGACCGCCGATCCCATCGCCGTCGATTTCGGCCAGGCCCTGCTGCCGCCCAGCGCCAGCAACTGGTTCGGCACCGATGATCTTGGCCGGGATGTCTTTGCCCGCGTCGTCGCGGCGGCTCAGGTCGACCTGCAGATCGCCGTCATGTGCGTGCTGCTGCCCTTCCTGATCGGCAGCGCGGTCGGCCTGGTGTCCGGCTATGTCGGCGGCAAGACCGATATCGTGCTGATGCGGCTGGTCGATATCCTCTGGGCCTTTCCCTTCTATGTGCTGGTGATCGCCATCGTCGGCTCGCTGGGCCCCAGTATCGGCAATATGTACTTGGCATTCACGCTGGTGGCCTGGATCTCCTTCGCCCGCATCGTCCGGGGCGAGGTGCTGCTCGTCAAGGGCATGGAGTATGTGCAGGCGGCCAAAGTCCTCGGCTACAGTCATTTGCGCATCATCCTGCGCCATGTGCTGCCTAATGCGATCACGCCGGCGATCGTCTTCATGATGGCGGATGTCGTGCTGACCATCCTGGCAGTGACGGCGCTCGGTTTCCTCGGTCTCGGTATCCAGCCACCCACGCCGGAATGGGGCGTCATGATCTCGGAGGGGCGTAATTTCATCTTCGACGGCTGGTGGGGTTCGCTCTTCCCCGGCCTCGCCATTGTCTATGTCGGCGTCACCTTCGCCCTGCTGGGCGACGGGCTTGACGACTTCCTGAGGCCGAAAGCATGAGCCCGACATCTCCCTTGCTGGCGGTAGACAGGCTGGTGACCCGCTTTGGCGATCGCAGCGCGCCGGTCACGGCGGTCGACGGCGTCAGCTTTGATATCCGCGCTGGAGAAATCTTCGGCCTGGTCGGTGAATCTGGCTGCGGCAAGAGCGCCACCTGCCGCTCGCTGATCCGCCTGTTCGGCGGCGCGGCCGTAGAGATAGGCGGCGGCTCCATCACTTTTGACGGCCTCGACCTCGCCCAACTCAGCGATCGTCAGATGGAGGATATTCGCGGTGCCCGCATCGCCATGATCTTCCAGGACCCGATGACCGCGCTCAATCCGACGATGACGATCGGCGAGCAGATCTGCGAAGGCCTGCGGCGCCATCGCGGCCTTGGCCGGCGCGCGGCACGTGAAGAGACCGTGCGCCTGCTGGCGAGCGTCGGCGTGACCTCGCCGGAATCGCGGCTCGATGCCTATCCGCACCATTTCAGCGGCGGCATGCGCCAGCGTGTCCTGATTGCCATCGCGCTGGCTTGCAGGCCGAAGCTGCTGATCGCCGACGAGCCTACTACCGCCCTGGACGTGACGATCCAGGACCAGATACTGAAGCTGATCCTGCGCCTGCGGGATGAGACAGGGATGAGCGTTCTGCTGGTGACCCATGATCTTGGCGTCGTGGCGCAGACCTGCGATCGGCTTGCCGTCATGTATGCCGGGCGCATTGCGGAGATGGGCGATACGCGGCAGATCTTCCGCCGGCCGGCCCATCCTTACACCCGCGCCTTGCTGGAAGCCCTGCCGGCCCATGCAGGGCGGGCGAAGCTGAAGCCTATCGGGGGTGAGCCGCCCAATCTGGCCATGCCGCCGGCAGGATGCCGCTTCCATCCGCGTTGCGCCCATGCCGCCGATATCTGCCGGCAGCACCTGCCGGAACTGCGGGAGATCGACGTGGAACATCAATCGGCCTGCCTGCGGGTAGAGGAACTGGGTCTATGAGCGGCACCGCGGCGTCACCGGCGGTATCCGATCAGGCCGAGGCCCTGCTCGAGGTTCGTCACCTGTCGAAGAATTTCGGCGGCGAGCGCAACCTGCTGCAGCTCGTCACTGGGCAACCGCCACGCGTCCTGCAGGCGGTGCGCGACGTATCGCTGGCGGTGCGGCCGGGCGAAACGTTGGGCGTGGTTGGGGAAAGCGGTTGCGGCAAGAGCACGCTCGGCCGCTGCATTGCCGGCCTCTATCAGCCGAGCGGCGGCGAAGTCCTCTGGCAGGGGAGGCCGCTTGCCGCCAGCGGCAATCGCCGGACGATCAGCCGGCAGATCCAGATGATCTTCCAGGATCCCTATTCCTCGCTCAATCCACGCATGACGGTGGAGCAGACGCTGACGGAGGTTCTGACGGCGCATTGCCTGGCCGGCGGCAGCAAGGAGAAGACCGAACGGGTCGAGGAATTGCTGCTGACGGTGGGATTGCCGCCGCGCCTGAAGGATCGGTTGCCGCATGCTCTCAGCGGCGGCCAGCGCCAGCGCGTCAGCATCGCACGTGCCTTGGCCCTGGAGCCGCAGCTGATCATTGCCGACGAGCCGGTCTCGGCGCTGGACGCCTCGGTCCAGGCACAGATCATCAATCTCTTCGAGGAGCTGCGCGAGAAGTTCGGGCTCGCCTTCATCTTCATCGCCCACGACCTCAACGTGGTGCGCCATATCAGCCATCGGATCGCCGTGATGTATCTGGGCGAGGTAGTGGAACTGGCGGAGGCGGATACGCTGTTCGAGACCCCGCGCCATCCCTATACGAAAGCGCTGCTGTCGGCTATACCGCGGCCGGATCCGGAGCACCGCATGACAGCGGTCGGCCTGGAAGGGGAGTTGCCTGACCCGCTTGACCCGCCGGCCGGCTGCAGCTTCTCGACACGGTGCCGCTGGGTCCAGGATCAATGCCGGGCACAGCATCCGCCGCTCGAAGCCTATGACCCCGAGCACCTCGTTCGGTGCATCCGCATGCGCGACATCGGCTGACGGCCAAACTTGCGCTATCCTCTGTTTTGAAGGGCGAACATGATGTTCTACGAGACCACGGCGGAAAGTCGCAGCCTGGGCGAGAAACTCGTCTCCTGGTCCCTTGACCGCTTCGGCAAGGAAGGGCTCGCGGCGGAACGGTTCGCCCTGACGCTGCTGCCGTTCGACCGGCCTTTGACTGCACAGACACCGCCCGCGCGGCCGGCCGGCTTCAGCTATCACGGCGACCAGCCCTTCTATCCCTGCAGCGTGGTGAAGGCCTTCTACCTGGCGGCGGTGGAGGCCAGGCTGGAGGAGGGCGCGGTTCAGCCGCATGACGAGCTCGACCGTGCGATGCGCGACATGATTCTCTGGTCCAGCAACACGGCGACCAACTATATCATCGACCTGGTGACGGGAACGACGGGCGATACGCTGCTCGGCGAAGCGGAAATGCGCGACTGGGTCGAGCGTCGGCAATGGGTCAATCGCTACCTGCAGTCGCTGGGCTGGCCGGAGCTGAAGCCGATCAATGTCTGCCAGAAGCTGATGGATGACGATCGCTACGGCAGAGAGAAGATCTTCGTGCGGCTGGGCGGTAACAATCACAACTGCCTGACCAGCGATGCCGCGGCGCGTCTGTTCTATGCGATCTTCAGCGGGCAGCTGGTCAGTCCGGCGCGCTCCCGCCACATGGCCGAGTTGCTGCATCGATCCCTGGCGGCCGATTTCGTCAACCGGCCGGCGGCCCAGGTGCTGGGCTATTTCGGGGCCGGCCTGCCGGCGGGAGCGAAATTGTGGTCGAAAGCGGGCTGGACCGGCTGGACCGGCGATGTCGATGCCAGCTATCGCCGGCATGACGCGGCCTATGTCGAGCTGCCAAGCGGCCGCTCCTTCATCCTGACGGCCTTCACGCAGGGCAAGGAGATGTCGGAAAGCACCAGTGTCTTGCCGGGCATTGCCGCCCAGCTTTGCACGCTGCTGTCGGCGTGAGGACCATGGCTGCGCGACGCCCCACGGTCCGACCCGGTGATCCCATCTCGGCGGTGGATGGTCCGGCCTTGCTGGTGGATCTTGCCGCCTTCCAGCGCAATATTGCGACCATGGCGGCTTTTGCCCGGGGCCATGGGTTGCGCCTGCGCGCGCATGGAAAGACCCATAAATGCGGCGCCATCGCGCAGATCCAGCAAGCGGCCGGCGCGGTCGGGCTTTGCTGCCAGAAAGTATCGGAAGCGGAGGTTTTCGTTGATGCGGGCATTGCCGATGTTCTCGTCAGCAATGAGGTCATCGAGCTTGGGAAGCTGCAGCGCCTCGCGCGCTTGGCGGGCAGGGCGCGGATCGGCATCTGTGTCGACAGCCTGTTGGGACTGGAAAGATTGGCCGAGGCGGCAGCGGAGGCCACGGCGCCGATCGACGTTTATATTGAAATCGAGGTCGGGGCAGGGCGCTGTGGCGTGCCGGACACGGCCGCGGCCTTGGCGCTGATGGAGCGGGTCGGCGGATCGACGAAACTGCGCTACGCCGGGATACAGGCCTATCAGGGCCAGGCACAGCATTTGCGCCAGCCGGCGCAGCGACAAGCGGCGATCGATGCCGCGGTGCGCCGCGTGACGGCGTTGCGAGAGGCGCTGGCGAAACGCGGCGCGCCGATCGGCATCGTGACCGGCGCGGGGACCGGAACCTTCTATCTCGAAGCCGCCAGCGGTGTTTATGACGAGATACAGCCGGGGTCGTACATCTTCATGGACCGGGACTATCGCGACAACGCGCCGGCGGCGGAGGCGCCTCGCTTCGAACACAGCCTGACGCTGCTGACCACGGTGATCAGCGCGGCAGGGGATCATGTCGTGGTCGATGCCGGACACAAGGCGCATGCCATCGATTCAGGCATGCCGGCAATATCGGGACGGCCGGACCTGCTCTATCGCAATCCGTCGGATGAACACGGCATCATCAGCAGCGGCGATGGCGGCGCCTTGCCGGTTCTTGGCGAAAGGCTGCAGCTGATTCCCGGCCATTGCGACCCGACGGTCAATCTGCACGATTGGTTGATTGCCCATCGCGATGGCCTGGTCGCGGATATCTGGGAAGTGGAGGCGCGCGGCGCGCTGACCTGATCCGGCCGGCCGCGGGAGGCGGGAGGGTCAGGCGGGCCGCTTTGACCGGCCGCGGCCCGACCGATCACGCCGCGGCTTACCGATCAGATAGTCGATGAAGAGGCTGGCGCTGTGCGAGAGGGGATAGCGCTCGTGGTGCAACGCGGTGATTGATAGCTTGATCTCCGGGGTGATGAGGCGGGCGACCACATCCGGTGAGTTCCAGGCATTTGCGGTATATTCATCGACAATGGCGCTGCCGGCGCCATAGCGCACCAGCGGCAGGGCCAGATAATAGGTCCGTATCAGGTTGCGCGGACCGTGGCCGATGCCGGCCTTGGAAAAGGCTCCTGCGAGCGCCATGCCAATCGGGCTGTCGATATCGAGCCCGATGAGGGTCGATTGATCGATATCGCGCAGCCGTATGGTCGCGGCTTCCTTTTCCGCCAGGGCGACGGCGGATAGATGGACCAGCTTGGCCTGTCCAACCTGGATCTTGCGGATACCGGCCTCGTTCTGCGGATCATAGGTGATCGCCAGATCGAGCTGATTGGTGGAGAGAAGCTCCAGCAATTCATGGGTATGGTAGGTGGCAAGATCGAAGGCGATGCCGGGATATTGCTGGTGAAAGGCCGCCAGCCGGTCGGTGACGTAGCCAAGGCCGAGGCTGGGCGGGCAGGCCAGGCGGATATGGCCGCGATTGCCGCTTTGGAGATTGGCGGCAACGTCGACGATGCGCTCCAGGCTGGCGAAGGCGCGCTCGATCTCGGTCTCCAGGAGCTTCGACTCCGCGGTTGGGATCAGCTTGCCCTTGACGCGGTCGAAAAGCCGGAGCCCCAGCTGTTCCTCCGCATGGCGGAGCATCTTGCTGACCGCCGGCTGCGAAACATTGAGCATATTGGCGGCACCGGTGATCGAGCCCGTCCGGTGAATGGCCTGCAGAACTTCGATATGTCTTAGCCGGAGCGGCATGCGGCTTCCATTCTCGTCGCGGTCCATAGCGGATAGCGTAAAGAAGAGGAGCGGAGAAGCCGGACGTCAGCATCGGCGGCGTGCCCCCTACGCATAGCTGATGCCGCAGCGCGATCTCCAACCACTGGCTGTGACGCAAAGTTGATCCAAGGCGTCTTTTGGTTGATCCAGGTCAAGGCGGCCCGCTGCCTTTCGGGATGATTATCAATTACAGCTATCTCACGGGGAATTTATGTCCATCCCTCTTCAGATCTCGTTCAGCAACATGACCGCGTCGGATGCGGTCACGGCGCGCATCGAGCAACTCGCCGGCAAACTGGATCGGTTTGCGGACCGCATTACAAGCTGCCATGTCGTGGTCAGCGTCCCGAGCCGACGGCAGCGCAAGGGGCGCCTTTATGAGGTTAGCATCGATTTGAAGATGCACGGCCAGGAAATCGCGGTCAATCGCAGTCCGGCCGAGGATCATACCCATGAGGATGTCTACGTGGCGGTGCATGAGGCCTTCGACACCCTGCTGCGCCGGATAGAGAGCGTCTCCCAGCAACAGCGTGGCGAGGTGAAGGCCCATCAAGCGGAACCGGCCGCCGCCATCGTCGTCAAGCTGTTTCCGGATGAGGAATACGGGTTTATCGAGGATCCGGATGTGGGAGAAATCTATTTCCATGCCAATAGCGTCGCCGACCACGGATTCGCCCAGCTCGCAATCGGCAGCAAAGTCCATTATCATGCGGTGCCGGGCGACCAAGGATTGCAGGCGACGACGGTGAAAGCGGTCAAGCCAGTGCGACGCCCCAATACAACCCTGACTTTGTGGTGAGGGATATGGCAAATCCACCGTTAGAGGGCGCCAAAGCGCCAGGGCTTAACCGGGAAGATATTTTGCGCCTGGTCGGCGATATCGATGACGCGACGATCGCTGACATCCTCTCGATCGGCGCGACATATGCCGAGATAGAGCAAGCGTTGAAGTGGGTTGGCGCAGCGGCGGAAATGCCGGGACTTGATTCCGAGGGGCTGACGCCGAAGGCAGAGCTGGTCTGCGACATCCTGCTCAGCGACCCCGCTTTTGCTGACGAAGAAGAATAGTCTGGCGGCGGCGGGGGGACGCGCCGGTGCCCTTCTATATCTCGCTATAGACCACTTCCATGCAGGGATCGTTCCGCATATAGCCGGTGCGAACCTCGGTGAAATGCTCATCCAGGCGCGTGAGGTCGGAAATCTCCTCGACGCGGAACAGTTTCCATCCACGCTCGCGTGACGCACTGAACCCCTCGGTCTGATAGCCCCGCAGCAATTCATGCGTCTCGCAGGCGCCGTATGCATATGGTTCAACGATCCGTATGCCGCCGCCATAATTGAAGCGAAGGCGCTGGCGCAGATGAATGGCGGCGCTGATTTCTGGTACCATTTGAAGTCTCCTGCTTTGTAAGGAAGGAAAACGCGCCGATGCCGCGCTGCCCGCGAAGGGTGGTTTGCGTCAGATCGGCATGTCGGTAGTCAGCTCCGGCTGCTCCTTCCGGGGTTCGGGAATTTCCGTCATTGTGGCCTCCGTCAAGAGCAAGACGCTGGCGACAGAGACGGCATTCTCCAGTGCGATCCGAACTACCTTCGTGGGGTCGATGATACCCGCCTCGACGAGATCGACATACTCCTTGCGGCCGGCATCGAAGCCGTAATTGCCCTTTCCTTCAATCATCCGCGCAACAACGACGCCGCCATCGACGGCCGAATTCTCGGCGATCTGGCGCGCCGGCGCTTCCAGCGCCCGCTTCAGGATCTGGATGCCGGTCTTCTCATCGCCCTCGCATTTGGCTTCTTCTCGGGCCACGGCTTCGGTGCAACGCAACAAGGCGAGCCCGCCGCCGGGCACAATGCCTTCGGCAACGGCGGCCTTGGTGGCGTTGATTGCATCATCCAACGCTTCCTTTTTCGACTTCATCTCTGCCTCGGATGGTGCACCCACCCGGATAACACCGACACCGCCGGAAAGCTTGGCCACCCGCTCCTGCAGTTTTTCGCGGTCGTAGTCGCTGGTGGACTGTTCGATTTCCCGCCGGATCTGCTCGGCCCTTCCCGTGATCAGCTTGCGGTCCCCGGCGCCGCCGATGATAGTCGTGGTTTCCTTGTTTATCACCACCCGTTTGGCGCGCCCGAGCTGTTCCAGCGTGACGTGGTCCAGTTTGAGGCCGAGCTCCTCGGAAATGACCTGCCCGCCAGTCAGGATAGCGATGTCCTGCAAGATGGACTTGCGCCGATCGCCAAATCCCGGCGCCTTGACGGCGCAGCTCTTCAGCGCGCCGCGAATCTGGTTGACGATCAAGGTGGCCAAGGCCTCTCCTTCGATATCTTCCGCGATCACCAGAAGCGGCCTGCCGGACTTGACGATCTGCTCCAGCAGCTGGATGAAATCGGTCAGGGTACCGATCTTCTTGTCCGACAGAAGGATGAGGCAGTCTTCCAGCACCGCCTCCATCTTTTCCGGATTGGTAATGAAGTAGGGGGACAGAAAGCCTCGGTCGAACTGCATGCCCTCGACAACTTCCAGGATCGTATCGGTAGTCTTCGACTCTTCAACGGTTATGACGCCGTCATTTCCCACCTTGTCCATCGCATCGGCCACCAGCTCGCCGACCACGGAATCGTTATGCGCCGAGATCGCCGCCACCTGGGCCTTCTCCTTGCGGGTCTCGACCGGCTTGGAGATGGTCTTCAGGGTATCGATGGCGGCTTTCGCCGCCTTATCGAGGCCGCGTTTGAGTTCGATGGCGCTGGCCCCGGCGACCACATTGCGCACACCGTCGGCAAAGATGGCATGCGCCAGGATCGTTGCCGTACTGGTGCCGTCGCCCACCATCTCGCCGGTCTTTTCGGCGGCTTGCCGGAGCATCCGGGCGCCGAGATTTTCTTCGGCATCCTTGAGGTCGAACTCCTTGGCGATCGTCACACCGTCATTGCAGACCAGCGGCGCACCCCATTTCTTTTCGATCAGAACGGACTTGGATCGCGGGCCCAGCGTGATGCGGACGGCATCGGCGAGCTGAGTGGCGCCACGCAGTACCTTTTCGCGCGCCACGGAACGGAAGAGGACTTGCTTATGGGCCACCGCCTTACCCTCCGAATGATGTTTGTTAACTGTCGCGCGTTGCAGAAGCCAGGCGGCTCCGGCGCGGCTTTGTCACCTGCAGATCAACACCGATCTGTAAGTTCTGATGCCATTTCTAGGTTACCGGCATGCCTGTGCATTGACCTGCATCAATGTCGCCGGCGGGCGGCGGATTATCGTTATTTAGAGAGTGTGACGGCAGATGAAACCAATCGAAGGAGAAGGCAATGTCGAAAACGCCTGTTGAGATCAAGACGTCATCCGCTGCAAGCGAGCCGGGCACGGATATATGGCAGTCATTTCGCAGCGAGATGGCCCGCCTCATGGACCGGTTCGACAGCAATTTTCGCCTCCCTTCGGTTCGGCAGATGTTCGACCGTCCGTCCCTGGCGCACAGTGAATCCTCCTTTAGTTTCCGTGCACCGGTTGTCGACGTGACGGAAGACGACAAGGCTTATAAGGTGACTGCCGAACTGCCGGGGCTGGATGAAAAGAATATCGACGTATCCGTCAGCAATCACCGCCTCACGATCAAAGGCGAAAAGCGCCAGGAAAAAGAGGAAAAGGACAAGAATCATTATCTCTCGGAGCGGAGCTACGGCTCGTTCCAGCGCAGCCTTACGTTGCCAGACGGCGTTGATGCCGACAAGATCACGGCTGAGTTCGCCAAGGGCGTCTTGACTGTTTCGTTGCCGAAGACGGCAGAAGCACAGAAGCAGAAGAAGATTGACGTCAAGGCGGCTCAATAAACGGATGGGGCGGTAGCGGCCTTAGCCGCTGCCCGCATCCCGCGTTTCCCGTGGCGCCGCGGCTGAGGATGCCGGCTGGATTGCGGTCCGATTTCACTTGGCGCCGGAATAAATCAGATATTTCTGTCGCTGTTCCAGGAAGGGCGCGCGGTCGAGGCGCCAGGTGGCGGCGATTTCCTCAGGCGGCGTGCCGGCCTTGATCGCTGCCAGGTCGCGGCTGGACCCAAGCAGGTCCTGCGTGCGATCGATATCGAATTGAGCGGGATAGAAGCGGTAAAGGGCCGCGATCAGCTCCAGCCCGAGCCGCGGGCTGTCGAGGCGGCTTTGGTCCGTGATAGAAAGCCGGACGCCATGACAGGGCTTTCCTGCAAACGCGTCACGTGAGGGCGTGAAATCCGCCGGCGTGACAGAGATGCCCGGAATATTACGGCGCGACAGCTCACCGGCCAATTTCGCGCCGTCTATCCAGGGCGCGCCGACGAGCGCGAAAGGTGCGGCGGTGCCACGGCCGACGCTGACATTGGCGCCCTCCACCAGCGCCACGCCGGGATAGAGCATCGCGGCCTCGGAACTGGGAAGATTGGGCGATGGCGGAATCCAGCGCAGGCCGGTATCCGCGAAAGGTTGCCCGGGCTTGTAATGGCGCATGGGAATGACATGCAGCCTGGCATGGATCGCGCCTGCTTCGTTGAACATCCGCGCCAGCTCCCCGATCGTCATGCCGTGGCGCACAGGCATCGGCAGGTAATTGGTGAATGACGGCCGCGTGGGATCGGACATCGGGCCCTGGACCGTATCGCCGAGCGGATCAGGCCGATCGAGGATATAGACATCCAGATCCTTGCGCGCGGCTTCTTCCATCACATAGGCCATGGTGGTGGCGTAGGTGTAGAAGCGCGCGCCGACATCCTGCAGGTCGACGACGATCGCATCGATCCCCTGCAGCATCTGGTCCGTCGGCCGCAGCATATCGCCATAGAGGCTATAGACCGGTAGGCCGGTCATGGCGTCGATGCCGGAGGAAACCTTCTGTTCCGATGCGCTCTTGAGGCCGTGCTCGGGACTGAAAACCGCTTGCAGTCGCAGGTTCTTGGCGGCTGCCAATAGATCGACGCTCCGGTGCCCGTCGCCATCCGCGCCGGCGGCGTGGGTGACAAGGCCGATCCGATGCCCGGCCAGTTGGCGGAAGCCATAGGCTTTCAGCACATCGATGCCGGTCATCACCCGGTCCCGCCCGATCCGCTTGGCGGCGATGCCGCCGACCAGCGCGCTCAAACGTTGCTCCAGCGGCCGCGCGGAGCCGCTGCCATCAGGATGCAGGCGGTTGGTAAGAACAATCAGGAAGCTTCTGGTCTCGGGATCGATCCAGATTGCAGTGCCGGTATAGCCGGTATGACCATAGGAGCGGGGTGAAAAGAACGGCGAGAAGAGCATCGAATAGGGGGAATCGATATCCCAGCCATATCCCCGCAAGGCCGCCTCGCCCGGCGGACTTTGCGGCGCCGTCATGGCGGTGACTGAGGCGGAACGCAGGATGCGATGGCCGTCGGCGGTGCCGCCGGCAAGCAGCATCTCCACAAAGCGCGTCAGATCCTGCGCCGTGGAGAACAGCCCCGCATGTCCTGCAATCCCGCCCATGCTGCGCGCCATGGGGTCCTGGACCTTGCCCCAGATGAGCTCTCCGGCCTCGACATCGCTAGGCGCCGTCTTGGGCAACTGCTCCGGCGAGGGGTGGAATGTCGTCGCGTGCATTCCGAGCGGCGCGAAGACGTGACGCTGGCTGTAGACATCGAGGGGAAGGCCCGAAACCCGCCGGACGATTTCACCCAGGGCGGCGAAATCGATATCGCTGTAGCTGAAGCTACGGCCCGGCTCGGCGAGCGGGGCTGTTTCCTCGATTGCCGCCATCGCGCCGCGATAGTCGCTGTATCTTGCCGGCACCGGCAGATCGGCGGGCAAGGCGGAATAGTGGGTGAGAAGATCGGCGATGGTGATCGCCTGTTTGCCGTTCTTGGCAAAGTCCGGCCAGTAGTGCGAGACCGGCTGATCAAGCCGCAGCTTACCGCTTTCCTGCAGCTGCATGATCGCCGTCGTGGTGGCGACGACCTTGGTGAGGGAGGCGAGGTCGAAGACGGTATCGAGCGTCATCGGCAGTTTACGCGGCGTCACCATGCGATCGCCGAAGGCGCCCTGGAAGGCGACCTTGCCGCCCGTCCCGATGACAATGACGGCACCGGTCAGGTGACCTGCATTGATCTCCTCGCGGACTATTTTCGTGGCGGCGGAGCTTAATGTCGCCTGTGATGTGGCGGGGTCGTCCTTAGCCGATGCCGGCATGTCCGACCCGCAAAGGAGCAGGGGCCAAATGAGGATTGCGGCCGCGATAGGCCAAGGCCGGAAGCCGCTAGTCGCGCACATCTGTCTGCATCCTCACAATCCCTTCCGTGGAATAGACATTGCGCGGGTTCCACAGCATCCAGCCGCTCGTGCCGGCTGCCTCGGCGGCATCGATCTGCGCCCTGATCTCACCTGCGCCGAAGCGGCGTTGATCGAAAGCGTAATCCCGGAAGGCTTGAAGCCAGGGGCGAAAGCGCACCGGATATCCGCTGGTACGTTCCCGGGCAGCGTCGAGCGAATTATGTACGATGGCATAAGGCGCCAGCATGGGATTTCTATAAGCGGGGATGCCGAACTGGAAACCGGAGGGATAGAGCATCGGCGAGATATAGTCGACCAGGGGCGCCAGATCCTCCAGGCGCTGGCCGATATTCGTGTCAGTACGATTCCAACAAATATAGCCGAAGACGTCGACCGCGATAAAGACGTTATACGGCTGCAGGCGCCGCCGCGCTTCGCGCAGGAAGCCGGTGATCGCGCCGATCCTGTTTGCCTGGGTC
This sequence comes from Terriglobia bacterium, assembly GCA_035539075.1. Classification (GTDB taxonomy): domain Bacteria; phylum Pseudomonadota; class Alphaproteobacteria; order Dongiales; family Dongiaceae; genus Dongia_B. Next base: position 21,905 of record DATLJB010000157.1, on the reverse strand, counting down.
GGGATTTCGGCAAAGCGCAGGCCGGTGGCGTCCGGAAAGCGTACATAGTCGAACTGGACCTCGTCGAAGCCGGCGGCCGCAGCTTCCTCAGCCACGCCGAGCGAATAATTCCAGGCCTCGGTGCGGAAGGGATCGATCCAGGATTGCCCTTCGGTATCTTTCCAGAGGCTGCCGTCATTCCGGCGGACCGTCCAGGCCGGCTGCGCCGAGGCCAAGAGATTGTCCTTGAAGACGACGATTCGCGCGATCGTGTAGAGGCCGCGGCTTTTGAGGCCGGTCACCAGCTTCGGCAAATCGCCAACGGTTCGGACGCGCAATGCGCCGGTCCTGGATGCCAGCGGAACGGCGCTGGCATAGGGTATCTGCCCACCATCCCCTTTCATGTCGATGACGACCGCATTCAGGCCGGCGGATTCGATGACTTGAAGGGCCGGCTCTCGCAGGCTTGCCGCGCCGATCCCATATATGGACAGATAAACAGCCTTGGCCGCGATCGGCTCCAGCGCGATCTGCTGCGGATCCTGGATGCGCCCGAGATCGATCTCCGCCCGCTTGTATCCCAGGGCGCGGATGCGGAGCATGGAAGATGTCCCCGACAGCGCGACATGCCCGGCTGCATCGCTGACTTGCTGCTGTCCATCGAGCGTGGCGATGGCGCCGCGAATGGGCTTGCCGCTGTCCTTGTCGATGACCGTTCCGGAAAAGGAGGCGGCCAGGGAGGTACCGTCGAGGCAGGCCGCGCTCATCCAGGCCGAGAGGATGATCAGCCGGCACAGGCCTGCGAGATGAAAGGGATGGTTCATGGTTTCACTGTTTCAGGGATACGCGTGGCGCCGGCGGACAGGAGAGCAAGCGCGGGAAGGTCGTCACGCTGTCCTGTTGGGTCACGATATAGCGTGGCAATGTCATGATATTCTCCTTGCGCGTGACGGGCCTGCGTTCGATTGTCACCGCAGCGCCGTAGCCGGCCGCCAATGCAGCTTGCATCAGGTCTTCATCATGGATGCCGAAAGGCCAGGCCAGCATGGTTACGGCCCGGCCCAATTTCCGTTCAAGCACCTCTTTTGATCGCGTGAACTGATCGGCGACGAAACGGCGATATTCGGCCGGAGCGAGGCGGGCTTTCTCGACATGGAAATCCGGATGCCAATAGCTATGGGATTGCACATCGATCAGCCCGCTGGATTGCATCTCCTGCAACTGTTCCCAGGTCAAGGCATAGGAGGCGTTGGAAATGGCCGAGGGGTAGATGAAGAGGGTCACATGGAGCTTGTTCTCCTTGATGATCGGAAACATCTCCGTGAAGATGGAAGCGTTGCCGTCATCGGCGGTGATGACGACGGAGCGCTCCGGCAATGGCTGCCCTTTCCTGGCAAGGGCGGAGACGAGCTCACCCATGGTGATGACGTGATATCCGCGCGCCTGAAGAAAGCGCATCTGCTCGGCAAAGAGCGCGGCGGTGACGGTCATCAGTCCTTCATCGGCTTTCCCCAAGCGATGATAGAGGAGAATGGGAACGCAGCTCTCCGTCGCCGGTATATCGGCCGCCAAGCTCGATGGCGCCAACATGGCCATAACGATCGCCGACAGGAGACGGATTTTGGCAGTGGCCCAGAATCGGCGGTCGCGGTCGAGCGGATGTCGCATGAGAGAATGTCTAGCCAAGCTTGCCGGGCTCGTCGCGTGCAACCGGCGCGCCGGTCAGCAACATGGCCGTAATCTGCCGATGCAGAGATAAGTATTCGGATCGGACCTTTTCACCGAAGAGCGGGTCGTCAATCCGTGCGACATCCTCTTCGATCAGGCGCCAGCCGGCCTCATCAATGGATTGCTCAAGGATGGGGAAATACGTCTTTTCCTCGCTGACGATATGGTCGAGGTTGAGAGCGGCGCACCGTCGGGCCAGGCCGGTGACGGCTTCGGATTTCTGATCATAGCCGCGCTGGCAATTATGAATCGCTGCCGCCAGGCGACGATTGAGTGTGGAGATCTCTTCGTGTTCCTTCAAAATGGCGTCGACCCGGGAGGCCATGTCGACGCGGCGCAGCTTCAAATGGAGAAAGAGACTGCTTTCGATCGGATGGTGATAAAGGTCCGGGTAATTGACCAGATAGGACATGATCTGGAAGAGAAGCGAGAAATCCGCATTGCCGGTGGCGAACCGATCGGTTTCCCGTTCGAGCATGCGCAGGAGCAGAACCATGTTCTGGTGGTCGCGTCGCAACCCTTTGATGATCTGAGCGCTCTCACGCCGCATAGCGGTTTCCTGCTGCCGAGCCTTGGCAATTCTCGCAGATCGCCGGAAGCGGATCTTGATGCAGATCAGGGGCGGCGCCATTTACGGAGAGCTGTGGGGCGGCGCGCATGGATCCCGCTATCTGATCAACAAAAGATCGGCGCGGGTATTGGCGAGAAGAGCCTTTAGCTCAAGAGGGGCGGCTGTCGCGGCAAGGTTCAAGATGAGGACGTCGCCGTCGGCGAGACCGGCCGGCAGATCGCCCTTGGCGCGGCCTGGCGTCGCCTGGGTCAGCTCAGCCCTTGTTGCGATTTCGGGTGCGGTTGCGAAAAGCCATTGCCTTACCGCCTGCAAGGAAAGGCCGGCTGCCTGGATCCAGAGCTGCTGCCCCGGGTGGCGGGTCAGCTCTCCAGCCCAGGCGACCGCCCGGCCGGAAGCTTCCGAGAGCGAATTCACCAGGACGACGACGCGCTTGCCGATGATCTCCCGCCGGATCAGCAGGATCGATTGGTTGGTTTGTGCCGTTGTCTCTATCAACTGCGCGAGCCGCCGCCGCGTCTGCCCTATGAAGGGGGCACCGGCCTGGGTGATCAGCAGATCGGCGTCGCGAGGCGGGATGAAGGGGCAATCGCTGACAATCTCGAATGTGCAGCTGAGGGCATTTTCCCTGGCCTTGGCCTCCAGCGACAAGCGAAGCCGGCCGGCGATGGCGGAGAAATGAGCCTCCAATGCCGGTCGGTCAAAGGCCACGGCCGGAGCTGCTGGTGAGCTGACATATTGGGTGAGCGGCTGTTCCAGTGCTTGCCGGACCAGAGGGTCATGGATGAAGATGCCGGATATTTTTGCGTGCTCGCCCTTGGCGATATCCATCGCGGCATTGATGACGCGCCGCTGCTCGCCATAGGAGTCGAACGCAATGACGATATGCGCGACTTTGACCTTATCGGCCATTGCGCCCAGCTTTCATCGGGCGAATGAGCGGCGATTCCGCACGCGTCTGTCGGGCGGTCAAGGCGGCGAGGCGCACCGCGATCCAGTAGTTCACGCTGTCCTTCTGATATTTTCCGGTGATATCCAACTCACCGGCGGGATAGCCGGTCAGCAGTGAGATACCCTGATCGATCGTTTCTATCGGATAGATGCTGAACCGGCCTTGGGCACAAGCTTGGACCACGTCGGGCCGCAACATCAATTGCTTGACGTTCTCGGCCGGGATCAGCACGCCTTGCTTTCCGGTCAGTCCGCCCTTTTGACAGACGTCGAAGAAACCTTCGATCTTCTCATTGATGCCGCCGACCGCCTGCACATGGCCGTATTGATCAACCGAGCCTGTGACCGCGAAATTCTGCTGGATCGGCACCTCGGCCAGCGCCGAAAGCAAGGCATAGAGCTCTGCGGAGGAGGCGCTGTCGCCGTCGACGCCGGCATAGGATTGCTCGAAGACCAGGCTGGCATCCAGCGATAAGGGGCCATTGCGGCCGAAACGGCCCTTCAGGAAGCCCGACAGGATCAGCACGCCCTTGGAATGGATCGAGCCGCTGAGATCGACCTCGCGCTCTATATCGACGACATCGCCGCGCCCGCTGGCCACGCGCGCGGTAATCCGGCTGGGATAACCGAAGATGATATTGCCGAGGTTGATAGTGGCCAGTCCGTTGACCTGGCCGATGCGTGGGCCATCGACTTCGATGCGGATGGTCTTGCGCGTGATCTCTTCCAATATCCGGTGATAGATGCGGTCCCCGCGCCGCTGCTGCGCATCCAGGCTGTCCTGGATATCGTCGCGGGTTATTTCCTGCCGCCCGGCCAGTCCGGCGCGGCAATCCGCTTCCTGTAACAGCTCGGTCAAAGCGCGGATCCGGGTCGATAGCTTTTCGGAATCGCCGCTGGTGCGGGAGGCGTATTCGATCACCCGTGCGGCGGCCGGCGCGGCCAGCGGGCGCAATTCGTTCTGCTTGCCGATATCCGCCAGCAACCGCCCATAGCCCGCGATCGTTTCGTCGTTGCGGTCGACCCGATCGTCGAATTCGGCGGCGATCTTGAAGAGCTGGGCGAAATCAGGATCATGCTGGCGCAGCAGATAATATATCCGGGGCGAGCCGATCAGGATGACCTTGACATCGAGCGGGATGGGCTGCGGTTCGAGCGAGACGGTACTGGCGATGCTGAGGATCTGTTCAAGAGATTCAAGGCGAATCTCCTCCGTCCGCAAGGCCCGCTTCAGGGTTTCATAGCCGAAATTGCCGGTGAGAAGCCGTTCCGCGTCGATGATCAGATAGCCGCCATTCGCGCGGTGTAGCGAACCGGAGACGAGCAGGTTGAAATCCGTCACCAGGGCGCCCAGCCGGGCCTGATGCTCGATGCGTCCGGCCAGCGATTGATGGTTCGGCCGGTCATCATAGATGATCGGTGCGCCCTTCGTCTCGCTGTTGTCGACGATGACATTGACATGATAGCGGCGGAACGACGCCCCATCGGATTCCAGCATATGGCGCAGCATCGCCATCTGGTTGCTGCCGCCTTCGCGGCTGGCGGCAAGAAAATCGCCGGCATTTTCCGTGATATCGTGCTCAACCTCGGCGAGATAGCTGAGCACGTCCGGCAGGTCGAGGAAGTCATGGCGGACCTCCTCGATCAGGTAGCCGACCGCGGCCGTTGTCGTCTTGCGGTCCAATTCCTCGAGGGCGCGGCGCAGATCCCTTTCCCATTGCGGTACCTGGCGCAGCAATGCCTCGAGCTCGGTCTGCATGGCGCCGATATCGGCCTTGATGCGTTCCTGCTCCTCGGTCGTGAACTTCTTGAATTCCTCCTGAGGAATGACGTCGCCATTGCGCGTGGGGGCCAGGGCGAAGCCGACCGGCGTGCGGATCAGCGTGATATTCATCTGCTCGGCGCGCTCCTGCAGACCGCCGAAATTCTCTTCGTGCTTCTTTTTGAACTGCTGCTCGAGAATATCCCGCTGATGGCGGTAATCGTCGCGTTCGAATGCCGCGGGCAATGCGACCTGCAATTCGCTCAGCAGCTTTTCCATCGAGCGGCGCAAGGCCTGGCCGCGGCCCGCCGGCAATTTCAGCCATTTCGGCTGATGCGGATCGGTGAAGCTGTTGACATAGCACCAGTCGGGCGGGGTCGGGGCGGTCGCGGCGGTCTGCTGCAGAAGGGTACGGACCAGCGTATGCTTGCCGGTGCCGGCCGGACCGAGGCAGAAGATATTGAAACCCTTCTTGCGAATGCTGATGCCGAAGCTGATCGCTTCATTGGCGCGTTCCTGGCCGATCAGGCCGATGGTCGGCGCCGGGGCCTCCGCTATAGGCGCCGCGAGAGCGCCGGGGTCACAGACGCGATAAAGTGCTTCAACGGGCAGCGGCCTGCTGGCCGGCCATCCTGGCTGGCGGTCGTGACTGGTGGACGCCTCATCATCTTGGCCGGGCATCAGCGTATCCATCATATCGATCCATCAATTGCTTGGTCAGAGAGATCCAGCCCGGCTGCGGATGTGGGCGACCCAATGCAGCAGCTGAAAATATGGGCGCGAAGAACCCAGCCGACGTTGATCTGCGTCAAACAGGCTGCCCTCTAAGTGGCTGTCCCGCCATCTTTCCTGCCAAACGATAGCCGTCATCGCTGCCCACGGCCTTGATCGCAAATTCCAGCTCGGCCCGATGCCCGGCGTGAATGCGGTAGAGCGGTTCTCCCGCATCGACGGGATCGCCGACTTTCTTGCGCAGATCAATACCGGCGCCTTTCTCGATCGGGGCTCCGGCAAGGCCGGCGAGGCGGGCGAGACGGTAGCAATCGATATCTGCGACGACGCCGTCGGCATCCGCCAGGACGTCGAAGGTCAGGGGGCCAAGCGGCGGAGGGGCGGAATTAGCTCCCTGGGCGTTGACGATCTTGGCCATTTGCTCGGCCGCCTTGCCGGAATCGAGCAGGTCACGGGCACGAGCCAGTCCCTTTCCACCGCGCAGTTGCGGGTCATATTCCAGCACATGGCCGGCCAGCATCAGGGAACGGTCGCGCAGGTCTGCGGGCGCCCCCGGGTCGCAGTTGAGAACCGCCAGGACGTCCCGGGCTTCGAGGACCGGGCCAATACCGCGGCCGACCGGCTGGCTGCCATCGGTCATCACCACGTTGAGCTCGAGGCCGAGGCGCGTGCCGATCTGCTCGAACAGCTTGCGCAGGTGAATGGCGGCGCTCTGCGACCTGATCTTGGCTGAAGGGCCGACGGGGATATCGATGATCAGATGGGTCGACCCCGCGGCCAGCTTCTTGGCCATGATGGAGGCGACCAGCTGTTCGGAGGTATCGATGCCGAGCGGCCGTTCGACGGATATCAGGATATCGTCGGCGGGGGCCAGGTTGACATGCCCGCCCCAGACGATGCAGCCCTTCACCTCATCGACAATGGCGCGCATATGATCGACATCGACGGCAACCTCGGCGAGGACTTCCATTGTGTCGGCGGTGCCGGCCGGCGAGGTGATCGCGCGGGACGAGGTCTTCGGAATCGTCAGGCCGTGCGCCGCGACGATCGGCACCACGATCATCGATGTCCGGTTTCCGGGAATGCCGCCGATACAATGCTTGTCGACGACGGGTTTCGACGGCCAATGCAGAGATGTGCCGCCCGCCGCCATCGCCCGGGTGAGGTCGAGGACCTCATTAACCGACAGCGAGCCGGCCGACGCGACCAGAAAGGCGGCGATCTCCATCTTGGAATAGCGATTTGCCGTGACGTCGCGCATGATGGCGTTGAAATCCTCACCCTGCAATGTGGCGCCCAGGACCTTGGCGCGCATGGCTTCATGGCTTGGCGGCGGCGGCGCCTGGGAGACCTCCACAGCGGTACCTTCGGCGAAGCCCAACTGGCGGAAACCCTGTTCCGACAGGCCCAGTTCTTCAGGTTCGAGCAGACGCGGATCGTCGACGATATTCAGGACGGCGACAATCGTGCGTTCGCGGCAGGTTATCTGTATCTTTTCCAGGCCCTGGAATTTTTCCACCCGGTAAAGCGGACAGTTGCGCGACAGATAAGCGACATTCTCGCGGTAAGTGTCGATAGCGACATGGCGTAATCTCAGCATAGGCGTTCCTTGTCCCCGCTGATGCCCGTCGCCGCCGGAGGGCGCCTCGGGCATTGCCTGTATCCATGAGCTCTTTCCGGCCCGGCGGTGCAAGTCCGCGGCCGCAGCCAGATCGGCCGGAGAAATTCTTAACGCCTGGCATCGCCGCCTCCTTGATCTGCATCAGTAAATCCTCCCGCAAAACTTTCTAAGTTATAAAAATGCCTGGAAATCTGATCTATGTGATGGGACCATCGGGAGCGGGTAAAGACGCTCTCATGCAGTTCGCACGCACCCGCCTTGATCACGATAGTCGGGTCGTCTTTGCCCATCGTTACATCACACGGCCCCAGCAGGTGGCCGCCCACGAGAATTATATCACCCTGACCGAAGCGGAATTTGCCTTGCGGCAGCGACATGGCCTTTTCCTGCTGGACTGGCAGGCGCATGGCCTCAGCTATGGCGTCGGCATAGAAGCGGCGCTGTGGCGGGAGCGGGGATTGACCGTCGTCGTCAACGGCGCACGCAGTTTTTTCCTTGCGGCGCATCGCCGGTATCCTCAGATGAGGCCGGTCTATATCCAGGTGCCGAAGGATATTCTGCGGGAAAGGCTGATGGCACGTGGACGGGAGACCTTGCCGGAGATCGAAGAGAGGCTGGCGCGGCCGAGTGAGCAGATCCCGGCCGAATGCACGGTCATTGACAATAGCGGCGCCATCGAGCTTGCGGGCAACAGGCTGCTGGCGCTGCTGAAGGAAGCCGCGGGACAATTGCCGGCAAACTAGCTGCCGAGCGCCGGGACTATAGCCGGCGCTTGCCGGAGAGGATGGAGCGGGTGCGTATGATCTTCAGCGATCGCCAGGATGCCGGCCGGCAACTCGCGGCCAAACTCAAACGCTTTGCGGCGCAAAAGCCGATCATCTTCGCTTTGCCGCGCGGCGGCGTTCCGATCGGCTTTGAAGTCGCCCGCAGCCTGGACGCGCCCCTGGATGTCATCCTGGTGCGCAAGCTGGGGCATCCCATTTCACATGAGCTGGCGATCGGCGCGGTCGCGGAGGGCGCTGAAAACACGCCGTTTCTTGATGATCGGATCATCGCCGAATTCGGCATTTCTCCGCAATACGTCACGGAGGAAACCGAAAGGCAACGCCATGAAATCGATCACCGCCGGCAGCTCTATGCGAAAGGTCGCCGCCCTCTGCAGAGCAGAAGCCGTGTCGCGATCGTCGTTGATGACGGGATCGCAACCGGCTCCACCATGATCGCCGCCGTCCGGGCGATCCGGCGGCAGAAGCCGTCACGGGTGATTGTGGCCGTGCCGGTCGGGGCGGCATCGTCCATCCTGGCGCTGCAAGCCGAGGCCGACGACGTCGTCTGCCTGGAAGCGCCGGACGATTTCCGTGCGGTGGGTGAATTCTACCGCGACTTCCGCGCAATCGACGACCGGGAGGTCATCGGGCTGCTGGAGCAATCCGTCGAATTTGGCGCGGGCGACCAACCCTGACGCAGGCCCCGCGGCGCGCCGCCCGGTCTTGAGATACGTCTACCCTGCTGCAGGCGAGACAACCAGGAGCCGATCTTGCCCATCAGAAAGATGCCGCCAACCCCGACGCTGCTCACCGATCTCTATCAGCTGACGATGTTGCAGGCCTATCAGCAGGCGGCGATGAATGAGACCGCAGTCTTTGAATTCTTTGTTCGAAAGCTGCCGGCCACGCGCGGTTTCCTGGTAGCGGCGGGCCTCGAGCAATGCCTTGAATTCATCGAGGACCTGCATTTCGATGCCGCTTCCCTCGACTATCTTCGCGATGCCTGCGGCTTTCCTGAGGATTTCACGCAATGGCTGGCCGAATTCCGCTTCACCGGCGATGTCGATGCCATGCCGGAAGGGACGGTATTCTTTCCGGATGAGCCCATTCTGCGGGTGACCGCGCCGCTGCCGCAGGCACAGTTTCTGGAGACACGCCTGGTCAACCTGCTGCATTTCCAGACCCTGGTGGCCTCGAAGGCGGCGCGCATGGTGCTGGCGGCGCGGGGCAGAGCCCTCGTCGATTTCGGATTGCGGCGCGCGCACGGCGCCGAGGCCGGCCTTCTGGCGGCGCGGGCAGCCTATATCGCCGGCTTCACCGGAACCGCGACGCTGATGGCCGGGGCGGCCTTCGGCATCCCGACCTACGGCACCATGGCGCATTCTTTCATCCTGGCGCATGACAGCGAGACGGCCGCCCTGGCGCATTTCGCCCGCGCCCGGCCGAAGAATCTGATCCTGCTGATCGACACCTACGATACGGTCGCCGCCGCGCGGAAGGTCGTCGAACTTGGCAGCCGCCTGAAACCGGAGGGAATAGATATCCGGGGCGTGCGGATCGACAGCGGCGACTTCATGCAACTTGCGCCGGCGGTGCGCCGGATTCTGGACGAGGGCGGATTAAGGGAGGCGATCATCTTCGCCAGCGGCGGCCTCGATGAAAACGACATCGCCCGGCTGGTTGCCGGCGGCGCGCCCGTGGACGGCTTCGGCGTCGGGACCAGTTTGACGACGTCGTCCGACGCACCGGGCCTGGATTGCGCCTATAAGCTGCAGGAATATGCCGGCGTGCCGCGCCGCAAGCTCTCTCCCGGCAAGGCGAACTGGCCGGGACGCAAACAGGTTTGGCGGCGGTTCGACGATGCCGGCAGGATGTGCGGGGATGTGGTGTCGTGCGCGGGCGACGATCAGCAGGGCATTGCCTTGCTGGAGCCCGTCATGCGGAATGGGCGCCGTGTGCAGCAGCAGCCGGGATTGGCCGACATGCGGCAGACCTGCCGGGCATCGCTTGAGCATTTGCCGCTGTCCCTGGCCGGCCTGCAGGATGACCGCTATCCGGTGCAAATCGCGGCGCGCCTGAGAGGGCTTGCGGAAGCCTGCGACCGCCGCATTGCCGAGATGCAGGGCCGCGCCGGCGAGGGCGGGAAGACGGCCTGATCGGTCACGCAATCCGCCGGCGACCGCTCCCCTAACCCATGGTGCCCGCCAGCAGCGGCTTCAGTTGCGACAGGGTTCGCGTATTCAGCACATCCGATCTTTCAAGCCAGCCGCGCCGGGCCTGGCCGATGCCGAGGCGCAGATTGGCGAGGTCCTCGATCCGATGGGAATCCGTCGCGATGCTGATCAGCACGCCTTCTTCCATTGCGATCCGGCAATGAAGATCGATCAGGTCGAGCCGCTCCGGATAGGCGTTCAATTCGAGAAAGCAGCCGCGCTCCTTGGCGGCGTGGATGACGCGCGGCATATCTACGTCATAGGGCTCGCGCGTATCGATCAGGCGGCCGCTGGGATGGGCGAGAACGGAAAAATACTTGTTCTCCATTGCCCGCAGGATGCGCTCGGTCTGCTTGGCGCGCGACAGGTTGAACTGGCTATGCACCGCGCCGATGACGAGGTCCAACTCTTTCAAGGTGGAATCCGGCAGATCCAGGCTGCCGTCTTCCAGGATGTCGACCTCGATGCCTTTGAGAACGACAATGCCCGACCTTCCCTGGTTGAAGCGGTCGATGGCGTCCATCTGCTGGTGCAGCCGTTTCGGGTCCAGCCCGTGGGCCACGGTAAGGTGGCGCGAATGGTCCGTGACGGCAATATAAGAGAGGCCGCGCGCCTTCGCCGCCGCCGCCATTTCCACGAAGGAATTGTGACCATCGGTCGATTTCGTATGGGTGTGAAGATCGCCATGGAGGTCATCCAGCTCGATCAGATGCGGCAACTGGCGCTGCGCGGCGGCTTCGATCTCGCCGCGGTTTTCCCTGAGTTCCGGCGGAATATAGGGAAGGCCGACGGCGCGGTAGACTTCCTCTTCCGTCGCGCCGCCGAGCCGCTTGCTGCCGCGATAGATGCCGTATTCGTTGATCTTGAGCCCGTGCTGCTGGCCCAGCCGGCGGATCGCGATGTTATGGGCCTTGCTGCCGGTGAAATAGTGCAGCGCTGAGCCGTAGCTTTCTTTCGGAACCACCCGCAAGTCGACCTGCAATCCGGATCTTAGCGTGACGCTCGCGCGTGTCGTGCCGGCGGAGGTGATTTCCTTCACTTCCTCGTAGGACGTGAAACGGGCAATCACATCGCTCTTGCGGGATGCCGTCACGAGGATATCGATATCGCCCACCGTTTCCTGGCAGCGCCGATAGCTGCCGGCGACGACCGCCTTAATCACGCCGGTCGCCTGGGCAAGCCAGGCGAGAAGCGGCGTGACATAGCTTTCAGCCACGGCGAGCTTGACGCGTGCCGGCTTCGCCTCGGCCTCCAACGCGGCCAGCAATTTTGCCTGGATGCCTTTGCCGAAGCCCCGTAGATGCTCAATACGGCCATCGATGATCGCCCGGCGCAATTGCGGGAGGCTATGAATGTCGAGGTCGTGGCAGAGCGCATGGACACGCTTCGGCCCAAGGCCGGGAAGCTTCAGCAATTCGGTGGCAACCACCGGCGTGGTCTTGCGCAGGCGATCGAGCAGGGGCAGCTTGCCGGTGCGCGCCAATACGCCGATCTTGGCGGCCAGGTCCGCGCCGATGCCGGGAAGCTCGGCCAGATTCTTGCCATGCTGCAGCATGAAGCTTATTTCGCTCGGCAGGCCATCAACCAGGCGCGCGGCATTGCGATAGGCGCGTATGCGGAACTGATTGGCGCCTTCGAGTTCCAGCAGATCGGCGATCTCCGACAGGGCTTGGGATATCTCCGGATTGTGCACCGCCACTGGAAGTCCCCTTCTGCGAACGCGCGACCAGCCTGCTGCGCGGAGACGCAGCCAATCGTAAAAGCGCTGCTATCGCATGGTCGCCGCAGAGGCGGGGAGATGCATTGATCCCGATCAACGGGCAGCATTGGGACCTTTAATTGGTGGCTGTGGAGATGGTTTACCAACGGGTGGCTTTGCCAATTAATAATTGAAATCAAAGCTTTATGTCGCTTTTTCTTGACGCAAAAGGGATTATGCATTATTCATAAAACATAAATGTATGTTTCACCGTGAAATTGGAGGAGGCTGCATGACAATCGATTTCATGTCACTGGATTCCATTCTCACCGCAATCGCCTTGGCCCTCGGCATCCTCGTCAGCCTGAAGGCATTGCTGAAATAGCCGCTCAGCGCCGGCCCCTTGCCGATGAATGGGCAAGGGTTCCGCGCATGAGCACGCGGTGCCGCTTTGTTGTTACAGACCGTGGGTTTCGCGGATCAATGCGCCGGCGCGCTCGCCGATGACGACGCAGGGCGCCATCGTGTTACCGGTGGCGACCTGTGGCATGACGGAGGCATCGGCGATGCGCAACCGTTCGATGCCATAGACGCGCAGTTCGCTGTCAACGACGGACATCTCGTCGCGTCCCATCTTGGCGGTGCAGCTGAAATGCCAGTAGGGAGAGGCGGCATTGCGCACGTAATCCTCCAGCGCGGCGCCGCGCAGATTGCCCGGCACGAGCTCGCCTTTGCGTAGATGGCGGAAGGCCCCCGCGTTGCCCATCTCGCGACAAAGCTGCAGGCAGGTCGTGGCGGCCGTCAGGTCGGCCGGATCGCTGAAGATGCCGGTGTCGATATCGAGCGGATCGGCCGGGCCGGCGCCGGTGAGGCGGATCCGGCCGCGGCTGCGCGGGCGCACGAGACCCGGGGTAATCGACCAGTTGGTTGTCGCCTCGCCGGCGGACTGCAATTCCGGGCTGAGGAAGGTGCTGTCGACCAGGAAGGACTGCAGGTCGGGCACCTCCAGGCGTTCATCGCTCTTCCAGAAAAAAGTGGCCTCGGCGCCGCTGCCGCATCGCTGCTCCGGCCGCGCATATTCCCACACGCATCCCGCCAGCAGCACATGTTCCTGAAGATTCCTGCCGACACCCGGCAGATGCTGAATGACATCGATGCCGAAGCCGCGCAGATGGTCCGCATCACCGATGCCGGATTGCATCAGCACTTTCGGCGTCTGCACCGCCCCCAATGACAGGATCAGTTCCTTGCCGATATCGAAGCGCCTGGGACTGCCGCCCAGCAAGACTTCCACAGCGCTGGCACGTTTGCCGTCGAGAACGATCCTTGTCACCAGCGCGCCCGTCAGGACGGTGAGATTGGGCCGGTCCATATAGGGGTGAACATAGGTGCGGAAGATGGACAGCCGCTTGCCGTCACGAATGCGCAGGTTTGAAAGCGCGGCGCCGCCGGCGCCTTCCATCATCACGCCATTCTGATCGGCGAAAACTGGAATCCCGACCGCAACCGCTGCTTCGAGCATTGCCGCCCCGATCGGGCTGGGCTTTGGCCCAGCCTGGGTGAAGACGAGTCCGCCGCTGCCGCGACGATAGGGATCAGGCGCTCCCTGCCAATCTTCGATCCGCCGATAGATACCGAGCACGGATTCATAGCTCCAGCGGTTGTCGCCGGTTTCCGCCGCATAGCCGTCCCAATCGCTCTTATGGCCGCGCGACCAGACCATGACGTTGATGCTGGAGCCGCCGCCCAGGACCTTGCCCATGGACCATATCAGGCTGCGGCCATTGAGGCGGGGGTTGGGCCGGGTGGCAAAGCCCCAGTCGCGGTCGCTGCCGAGATTCTCGAACCAGCGGCCCGGATCGGAAATCGCGGGATGATCATCAGCGCCGCCGGCCTCCAGCAGAAGGACGCTGGCCTTGGGATCCTCCGCCAGGCGACGGGCGACAACCGATCCTGACGAACCCGATCCACAAACGATGAAATCATAGGCGGATTTCAGATTCGCAAGCTGCCGCTCCTGGTTCTGCCGGACACGCTCGGCAAACGAGTTCCGCTTTTCCACGTCAGTGGGATTCCCCTGCATCGTCGCTTCGTCCTTTGTTGCTTCCGGTGCGACAGGAAACTAACGATGCGGCACTACTGCCTGGTTACACGGGCCATCATTTGTATTTCATCTGTAACGCGTAGCGAGGCGAGGAAGCAAAGCCCCCTGAAGCGGCTGCAGCGACGCGATCTTAAAGCAGAAGGCGACCGGCGGAACCTGCACAGGCGCCGAGGGTTAATTGGCTGCGCAAGGCCGATTTCTTTAAATGCACACAGGTGTCGATCATTCACAGGGATTTGATGTTCGATGGCTTTACGCTGGAAATGGTTGACTTACCCCAGGCGCGGCTTCGCGTGCGGCATGGCGGGCGAGGCTCGCCACTCCTGCTGTTGCATGGCCATCCACGAACCCACACCACCTGGCATCGCCTGGCGCCGCTGCTGACAGCGCATCACACGGTCGTCTGTCCGGATTTGCGCGGCTTCGGCCGCTCGTCGCAGCCCGCGGATAGTAGCGATCACGCGAACTCGTCCAAGCGGGTGAAGGCGGCGGATTGTCTGGCACTGATGCAACATCTGGGCTTCGATCGCTTCGCGGTTGCCGGCCATGATCGTGGCGCCTATACCGCCTTTCGCCTGGCTCTGGATCATCCCGCCGCCGTGACGCATCTGGCGATCCTGGACGCGGTTCCCATTATCGACGCATTGGAACGCTGCGGCGAGAAATTCGCACGCGCCTGGTGGCACTGGTTCTTCTTCGCGCAACCCGAAAAGCCCGAGCGCGCCATCCTGGCCGATCCGGATAAGTGGTATGGAGGCTCGGCGGCGGTGATGGGCGAAGAGAATTACCGCGACTATCATGCCGCCATCCATGATCCGGCGGTGGTTCATGGCATGATGGAGGATTACCGTGCGGGGCTCGGGATAGACCGCCGCCACGACGCCGCCGACCGCGCAGCGGGGCGAAAAATAGCATGCCCCTTTCTCTGCCTATGGGCGGAACATGATGATCTGCCCGCTCTCTACGGCGATGTGCTTGGTGTCTGGCAGTCTTGGGTAAGCCGCCCGCTCGGCCATGGCATCGCTTGCGGTCACCATATGGCGGAGGAGGCCCCGGATGAACTTGCTGCCGCGCTCCGTGACTTCCTGCGGACTCCGGGCCAGATGCAGCGGAGATGCAACAATGAAGAAGTCGGCCAGCGAACCGGGTTCCGTGCTGCCATGTGAGCCCGGCGGCAACGACAGGGATGTCGCCTCGCCGACGCCCCCTCATAAACGTGCGGTGTGGTCCTGGTTTGGCGAGGAATTAGAAGAGTTGGCCGTTCTGGCGGCGCAATTGCGCAAGAGCTTTCCACAATCGGTGGCCTTCTTGCGCAGTTGGGACCGGCAATGTGCTGCGCTCGCGGCCAGCAGCCCGAGCACGACCTTATGGGCCGAGCAAGCACTTGACGATCTCGCGACGCAGCTGCGGAAGGCCTGTTTGCGCGTCGCCAATCTCTATGCGGTACGCGTCTATCGCTCTCCGCCGGATCACCAGATGCCGCGCACCAGCGAGGAACATCTCCTGGACTTCGGTTATGAGCGCGACATCCGGCCGGCGGAACTGGAGGCCAGGATTGCCGCAAGCGCGATTCCGGCGCCGGGCTGGGATGGCGCGCATCTCCTCTTCTCCAGCGGCCAATCGGCGCTGCATGCCATCCTGATCGCGGCGCGCCGCGCTGTCGGCGCCCGGGCGCCATGTGCGCTGCGGCATCTCGGCAGCTATTTCGAAACTCAGGACCTGATTGGTCTGCTGGCGGAAGCAGGCCTCTTCGACATCACAACAGGTGGTGATGATGATCCCAACCTGGTAATCTACGAGCCGGTTCATTGCACGCCTGAAGGGCAGGGAACCGCAACGACCGACCGCGCTACATTCGAACGCCTCTGCCGACAAGGGGTGCTGCGCGTGATTATCTGCGATACGACATTGTGCCGACAGCGTTTTGATTACGCGCGTCTACTCGCGCTCGCAGCCGGCATCGAGCCGTCGCCGCTGGTCATCATGTTCAGATCAGGCCTGAAGCTTGACCAAGGGGGGCTGGAACTCGCTAATGTCGGCATCGTTTCGATCTTCGGCAGACCGGAGCGATCGGTGACGGGCCTAAGCCGCTTTTTTACCGAGCTGCGCCGCATTCGCACCCTGACGGATAGCGGGCTGCGTTTCGAGGATATCAATGCACTTGGTGTCCCATGGTTTCTCGGTGAGGCGAGCCATCAATATGCTGACCGGATCTTTGCCAACAATGCAGAGCTGGCACGCAGCTATCAGGGTGCGGATGGCAAGGGTCTCTGTCATCCCGCGCTGCAGGAGGGCGATTCAGTTGCGCCTTTCTGCCTTTTGCTGGGGCAGCGCGCGGATCCCGCGTCTTACGGACGGCTGGAGGAGGAAATCGAGGGTGAGGCGAAGCGGCGCGGCATCCTGTTACAACGCGGCGGCAGCTTCGGATTTCGCGGCCATCGCTATCAAGCCATTATCCCCAAAGCGGGTCAGCCTTTCATCAGGCTCGCACTGGGCGCGCGCCGGGATCACTCCAGCATCGCCATCCGCGAGATGCTGGAAGAAATGCGGTGGTGATCAACGTCGACCTGCTTGAGGAGAACGTGCATGGATGAGTTATGGTTTCGATTGTGGTGGCAGAGTTGGGCCTTGGCAATCGAGGTGGCGATCGTCGTGCCGTTGCGGTTGCAGAAGCTGGCAGCGGGCGGACGCCGCGCGGAGCGCGAAGCTTGGCGCATGGTCGAAGAAAAGGTGAAAGCGGCCCATAAGGTCCAGGCGTTGATGGTGGCAAGCGGCGAGGCTGCCGGGCTGGAGACCATGGTGCAGTCGCTCGATCATTACCGCCGTAAGGTGGGGGCCAATCGGCGACGCCTTACGCGTTAGGCACGGATCGCCGCCTGATCCGCCGCTGCCCTATTCCGCGACATCCGGCATCGGCTCCAGCTCGCGGCGATCGACGGCCAGTCCTTCGACCGGGATATGGCAGCGGATCTGGTGGCCCGGTTCTGTACCGGGCAGCAGCGGCGGTTCCTGGCTGCGGCAGATCTCTCCCAGCATGCGTGGACAGCGCGTATGAAACACGCAGCCGGTCGGCGGATTGATGGCGCTGGGAATCTCGCCCTGGAGGCGGACGCGCTCCGGCGCCTGGCCATCGATCGTCGGCACGGCGGAGAGCAGCGCTTCGGTATAGGGATGATGCGGTCCAGCAAAGACCCGCTCGGCGGGGCCGATCTCCATCAGCCTGCCGAGATAAAGGACGGCGATACGGTCGGAGAGATACCGGACGGTGCCGAGATCGTGAGAGATGAAGATATAGCTGACACGGCGCTCGGCCTGCAGCTCGGCCAGCAGATTGAGGATGGCCGCCTGTACCGACACATCGAGCGCCGAGGTCGGCTCGTCACAGACGACGATGCGCGGGTCGCCGGCAAAGGCGCGGGCGATAGCGACGCGCTGCTTGAGACCGCCGGACAACTGGCGCGGCCGTGCCGCCAGGTATCGGTCGGCCAGGCGCACGGCGCGGGTGAGGGCCAGCAGGCGATCGAGGCGGGCCGCTCGCGGCAGGTTCGACAGCTTCGCCAGCGAGCGGGTGATCAGGCGGCGGATGGTATGCGAGCGGTTAAGCGCGGAATCCGGGTTCTGGAAAACGATCTGCAGCGACTTCAGGGCCTCAGCCGTGCGATCCTTGACGCGGCCGGGGAGAGGCTTGCCGTCGAGTTCGAGCGTGGCGCCGGCATCGGGCGCCGTCAGCCCCATCAGCACCCGCGCGAAAGTGGTCTTGCCGCTGCCGGATTCGCCGACCAGGCCCAGCGTTTCACCCGGCCATAGCTCCAGCGAGACATCGCGCAGCGCCTGGACGAGGTGCTGCGCGGAATGGAAGGACTTGCTGAGCCGGTCGACGCGCAGGACCGGCCGGCCGTCGCGCGTGAGGGTCGGTGTGGCATTGAGATCGGCGGCAGTCGTGCGCGGCAGTTCGCCCGCCTTGTCGTGATAGTGGCAGCGGCTGCTGCGGCCGCCGATATCATGCAGAGGCGGCGCCTCATGGTGGCAGCGATCGGTGGCGAGGCCGCAACGCTCGGCAAAGACGCAGCCGGGAATGACGGCGCCAGGGCTGGGCAGGAAGCCGGGAATGGTGTCGAGCCGACCGTGATCCTTGCGGCGGCCCCGGCGCGGCAGGCAGCGCAGCAGTCCGACCGTGTACGGATGACGCGGGTTGTTGAAGACTTCCGCCGTTGCGCCTTCTTCCACCAGCGTGCCGGCATAAAGCACGCCGACCCGGTCGCACATGCGGGCGATGACCGCGAGGTTATGGCTGATGAAAAGGATCGACGTCGCGTATTCAGCGCGCAGCCGGGCGACGAGATCGAGCACTTCCGCTTCCACCGTGGCATCGAGGCCGGTGGTCGGTTCGTCCAGGATCAGCAGCTTGGGATTGATGGACAGCGCCATGGCGATGGCGACGCGCTGCTGCATGCCGCCGGATAGCTGATGCGGATAGCGTTCCATGACCGAAGCGGGATCGGCGATCTGCACCCGCCGCAACATATCGGCGGCGCGCTGCAGGGCATCATGCTGCGACAGGCCTTTAAGCGTAAATATCTCCGCCACCTGGCGGCCGATGCGGATCGACGGGTTGAGGGCGCGGCCGGGGTCCTGATAGACCATGGACACTGTATTGGCGCGTAAATGACGCAGCTCCGCACCGCCGAGCGTCAGCAGATCGCGGCCGTCGACCAGGATGCGGCCGCCGCGCACGCGGCCATTGCGCGGCAGATAGCGCACGGCGGCCAGCGCCGCGGTGGACTTGCCGCAGCCGGATTCGCCGACCAGGCCATAGGATTCGCCGCGGCCGATATGCAGGCTGAGGCCGCGCAGCACCTGGCGGTCCTTGCCGCGCACGCGATAGACGAGGTCGAGGTCGCTGATGGTGAGCGCATCGACGACGCCCACGGCACGGGGCTGGGCCTGTGGAAGTGGGTTCGGTTCCATCGTCACGATTCAAGCGCCCCTTGAATGCCATCGGCCATTAGATTGACGCCCACCACCAGCGAGGCGATGGCGCAGGCGTCGAACATCACGGTCCACCAGTAGCCGCCATTGATCAGGCCATAACTTTCCGAGACCGCGAGCCCCCAGTCGGGTGAGGGCGGCTGGATGCCAAAGCCGATGAAGCTCAGCGTCGCCACGGTGAAGATGGCGTAGCCGAGGCGCACCGTGGTTTCGACCAGGATCGGCGGGACGATATTGGGAAGGATTTCTGCAAACATGATGTAGGCGGCATTCTCGCCGCGTAATTGCGCGGCTGCCACATAGTCGAGTTCGCGTTCCGACAATACCGCCGACCGCACGGTGCGGGCGACCAGCGGGGCAAAGAAGACGCCGATGACGATCACCACGGTGGTGTTGGAGGTGCCGAGCGCCACCAGGGCCATCAGGGCGATGATCACCAGCGGCAGGGCAAGCACGGCATCGATCACACGGCTGATGCTGTCGTCGATGATGCCGCGGAAATAGCCGGTGATGAGCCCCAGCGTCGTGCCGAGCAGCGTGCCCAGCAATGTTGCCAGCGGCGCCACGGTCAGGATGTCGCGCGCCCCGACGATCACGCGGGCAAAGACATCGCGACCCAATTGATCGGTGCCGAACCAGTGATCGGCCGAGGGCGCGGCGAGGGTATCGAGGAGATCGCCGTTGAACGGATCCTGCGACACGAGATCGATCCCGAAGAGCGCACAGCCGACCCAGAAAAGAACGATGATCAGCCCGGCCATGAAGGTCCAGGAGCCGAGCAGCAGACGCAGCCGCTCATACCTGGCGTTCTTGAGATCATCGGCCTTCCTGGCTTCCGCCATGTCCATCTGTGGCGTGCTCATTCCGCGGCTCCGAAGCGGATGCGCGGATTAAGCGCCGAATAGAGGAGATCGGCTCCCAGAGTGGCGAAAGTATAGACGATGCCGATGCTGAGGATGCCGGCTTCCAGCATGGGGAAATCCTTGCCGCGGGCGGCGATATAGATGAGGCTTCCGATGCCTTCATAGTGGAAGAGCACCTCAACCACCACGAGGCCGCCGATCAGATAGCCCATCTGCGTGGCGATGACGGTGATGGTCGGCAGCAGGGCGTTGCGCAGGACGTGCCGCCACAGCACGGTGCGCCGGGGCAAGCCCTTCAGCACCGCCGTCCGCGTGTAATCGGCGTCCAACGCCTCGATCGTGCCGGCGCGCGCCATGCGGGCGATATAGCCGAAGAGGACGAAGACCAGCGGCAGCGACGGCAGCAGCAGGTAATAGATCTGCGTGAGGATATCGGCATCGGCGGGCGCCGCCGCGGTGATCGGCAGCCAGTTCAGCCAGACGCCGAAGATCATGATGAGCACGATCCCGGTGACGAATTCCGGCAGCACCGTTGCCGAGAGGCCGAGCACGGTGATGACGCGGTCAAGCGGCCGGCCGACATGCAGCGCCGCCCAGACGCCGCCGCCGATCCCCAGCGGCACCACCAGGGCGAAGGCGACGGCGGCGAGTTTCAGCGAATTGACCATCGCCTTGATGACGAAGGGGGCGACCGGCGCGCGGAAGGTATAGGACATGCTCATATCGCCGATGGCGAAATGGCCCACCCAATCGAGATACTGTACCAGTAGCGGCCGGTCGGCGCCGAGCTGATGGTTCAGGTTGGCGACGGCGCGGGCATCGGCAAGGGGACCGAGGATGGCGCGGCCGACATCGCCGGGCAGCAACTGGGCACCGGCAAAGACAATGAGACTGAGCAGCCAAAGCGTCACCAAAGACAACAGCAGACGCTTCAGGAGAAGTTTGGAGAAGCTCAATGCACACGCCTCTCAAGCATGGAACGGGGTGGTCCGAATGAGTTTCGGAACCGGCTTGCCGCGGGCTTATCCGCGGCAAGCCGGTTCCTGTCTCTCGCCGTTGACGTCTTACGACTTGATCGAGGCGTTTTCCAGGAAGAGCTGCGCCATGGCCGTCGCCTTCACCCCTGAGACGTTCTTCGTCGTCGCCGTCAGGAAGTCGTAGAAATATGTGAAGAGGACCGGCGTCTCATCCAGCAGCAGCTCCTGGATCTTGCCGGCCGCGGCACGCTGCGATTGCAGGTCGAGGGCGCCGATATACTGGCCGACCAGCGCATCGTAGTCCTTGTTCTTGAAATGCGCGGCATTCCAGGTGCCGTCGCTTTTCAGGGGCGCCGCCAAGGCGACATTGGGCACGCCGCGATGGCCGTAATCGGTGCCGCCCATGATTGAATCCAGCCAGTCCGACTGGCCGTAGACGGCCTTGCCGTAATAGGCGTCCTGGCTTTCGACATTGAGCTCGATCTCGATGCCGGCGGCCTTCACCGCCTGCTGGATCACCTGAACATATTCCGGGATTTCCAGGTACTTTTCGGTGGTCAGCTTGACCTTGAAGCCCTTGGGCATGCCGGCCGCGGCGAGCAGTTCCTTGGCCTTGGCGATATCGTGCTCGCGCTGCTTGACGTTCTTGTCGGTCGAAGGGAAAACCGGGGCGAAAGGTGAATCGTTGCCGATATCGGCGCGGTCGCGGAACAGGCCCTTGACCAGCTTCTTGCGGTCGATGCAGAGCGCCACCGCCTGGCGGACACGCTTGTCGGTGAAGGGGGCCATGTCATTGCGCATATGGATCTGGGTATGCGCGCTGGACTTCAAACTCATGATGTTGATGTTGGGATCGTTCAGCAACGCAACGCCGGAGATCGCCGGCAGCTGGTTGATGATGTCGACCTGATGGCCCTGCAGCGCCAGGACCTGCGGCTGCATATCGGCATAG
>DATLJB010000156.1:0-1575 GCA_035539075.1 Terriglobia bacterium | reverse complement strand
AGCAGCAATTCCGATAGCGGATACTCTCTGGCAGGTGCCGCCTTGCAGAACCTGCTGCACTATTATGCCGCGGCCGGCAATTTGATGACGCCGGACTTCCTGTCGAGCAGCAGTACCAGCGCCTGACCGTCGGCGCGTCTCTGGTGAATTGAAAACGGGGCGATGCAGCGGGCATCGCCCCGTCTTCTCTGCTTGCCAATAGGCCGGATCGAAGACTTGACGCCTCCCTGCCGACCGCCGAAGCTAGGCTCGCAATCTGGGTGGGCGTGTGATGACGAAGATCGGCGGGTGGAGATGACGGGGCTGGCGCTGCCGGACCACAGTGGCGCCTCGACGCCGGTCGCGGGCATGCGGGGGGCGGCACGACTGACCATCGAGAGGACGGGCGGCATCGATCGGCTGGCCGACCTGCACCAGGCGAGCCCGCTCCGCATCCTTTTCCCTTATCCTTTAGCCGGCGATCCGCTGACGGCGGCCTTGGTGAACACCTCGGGCGGGCTGGTGGGGGGCGATCATCTGCAGATCGAGATCGCTGTCGGCGCGAGGGCGGCAGCCCTGGTCTGTTCGCAGGCCGCCGAGAAGGTCTATCGCTCGCTCGGTCCCGACAGCCGGATCGAGATCACGCTCGAGGCGGGGGCCGGCGCCTGGCTGGAAATGCTGCCGCAGGAAACCATCCTGTTCGATGGCGCCCGGTTGCGGCGGCGCTGCCGGGTCGATCTCGCCGCCGACGCGCAATTCCTGGGGGGCGAGATCCTGGTTTTCGGCCGCCAGGCGCGCGGCGAGCGGATGCGCAGCGGCTTGATCCAGGATGCCTGGGAAATCCATCGGGACGGAACCCTTGCCTGGGTCGACTGCCTGCGGCTGGAGGGGGCGGTCGAGGCGCTCCTGACGCAAAAGGCGGCGCTGGACGGGGCCATCGCCGCGGCCTGCCTGATCTTTGTCGCCCCGGATGCCGGCGCCTATCTGGCGCCGTTGCGGGCGCTGTTCGAGGATTTCTCCGGCCGGGCGAGCACCACAATCGTCAATGGTGTCCTGGTGGCGCGCTGGCTGGCTGCCGACCCGCTAGCGTTGCGCCGATCTTTTGCCCAGGCGTGGCTTTTCCTTCGACGTCAAAAAAAGTGGCCTGCCGAGCTGCCAAGGCTCTGGCATATCTGATATTGCGCTGCCACAATCCATCCCGCGGTGCAGCAGAATCGGAGCGGCAGATGAATGCCGCCCAGGATTGGAGGAGAGGCCATGCTTCTATCGCCTCGGGAAAAGGACAAGCTGCTGGTGGCGATGGCTGCCCAGGTGGCGCGCCGTCGCCTGGAGCGCGGCGTTAAGCTGAATTATCCGGAAGCGGTGGCGCTGATCACCGATTTCGTCGTTGAAGGCGCGCGCGACGGGCGCAGTGTCGCCGATTTGATGCGTGACGGCGCCCTGGTCATCAGCCGTGATCAGGTGATGCCGGGCATCGCCGAGATGCTCCATGAAGTGCAGGTCGAGGCGACCTTTCCCGACGGGACCAAGCTGGTCACCGTCCATGAGCCCATTCGCTGATCGGGGGCGGAAATGATCCCAGGTGAAGTTTTTCCT
>DATLJB010000155.1:0-2370 GCA_035539075.1 Terriglobia bacterium | reverse complement strand
CCGATGGGGATCGAAGGCGACCAGTTCGGCATTACGCGCCTCATGGCCGGTCAGGCCGCGGATGAAGCCCCAATGGCTGACCACCGCGACCTGCTGCCAGTCATGCCAGCCGGCGACGCGCTGATGAAAATGCCGGCAGCGTTCGAGCAGCGCCGTCTCGCTCTCATCGAGCGATGACCACCAGGTTTCCGGCAGATGGTCGAAGCTGAGGGCCGGCCACAATTCGGCGAGTTCGCTTGCCGGCGTGCCGATATCGCAATGATAGGCCGCGTGTTCGCGCACCAGCGGCTCGATCTCGATCGGCAGATCGAGCGCCTCGGCGATGATCACCGCCGTCTGCACGGCGCGGGTATAAGGACTGGCCAGCAGACGCTTGATCTTCAGCCCCTGGCGCATGCGCGCACCGAGCTCCGCAGCGGCAGCCGCGACCTGGGTGCGGCCATGGGCGGTCAGCGGCGCATCGCGAATACCGGGATCGCGGCGCTCGCGGTTGAAGACCACGTTGAATTCCGACTGGCCGTGGCGGATCAGGATCATGCTGTTCAATTTTCCTCGACATCGATGATGGGCCGGCGCGGCGCGGCCGTCCAATCCGCCTCACCCGGCTTTTCCTCTTTCTTGGCCGGTCCCTCGTCTTTCTCGGCCCGTTGCGGCGCCTGATCGCCGGCCGGTTCCGCCTGGTCTTGCGTTGCATCCGCATCCGGCGCGGCCGCTTCGGTCTCCACGTCGATGACATTCGGTCGTGCAGCCGATGGCGGCGCCCGGTCGGGCCGCGCAGGGACGAAGATCTCCGCCGTCGCGGGGCTGGCCGCCGCCGCGTCATCGCCGGCCGCAGGACGTGCCTCCGGTTCCGTCTCCATCACCACTTCGTGAAATTCGACATCGGTGATGACCGTGCCGCGGCGACCACGGCCGCCCGGCGCCGCGGGCTCGCCGAAGGCACCGGCGAAGCGCCGGATCAGCCAGTTCCGGCTCACGGGCAGCATGAAGACGATGGCCAGGAGATCGCTGAAGAAGCCGGGCACGATCAGCAGCATGCCGGCGATCACGAAGCAGGCGCCGTCGACCAGGCTGTGACCGGGTTCCTGGCCCTGGGCCAAGGCCAAGCGCAGCCGGCCGACCATATCGAGGCCGGTGCGGCGGATCAGCCATAGGCCCAGCGTTGCGGAACCCAGCAAGGCGAGCAGGGTCAGGCCGAGACCGATATGGTCGGCGACCCAGAGAAAAACCAGGATTTCCACCAGGATCAGCAGAATAAAGCCGGTCGCGACCAGCCGCGGCCAGCGCTGCAACCAGCTTATCTCCTTGAAAACCGGTCCTCTTTGTCCGGGCCGACGGTTCGGGCCGGGCTGCGGCGCCATCGCTTGCTCTTTCCGGGTCGATTCCCTATTTAATCCAGTAGCTAAAGGACTTAGCCTAGAGTGCGATGGTTTTAAGCGGAAGCGGCTTGCTTTCACCAGGGAAAAAGCGCTCTGCGGTCCGGTGGGACCCGGAAGCTGTCGCGGCGGAACCGCCCATAGCGGCCGTACCGGGAGTTGCCGAAATGTCTGCCCCTGGATGGCGAGGTCTTTCGCCCGCCCGGCGTAAAGCCGGCCGCGATGCCAGTATCAAGTAAGGAGTGCCAGCCGATGCCCTTGGATCTTATTCTATTTGCCGTCGTGGCGGTGTTTTTCGGCTGGCGGCTCTATCTGGTGCTGGGCCGGCGCACCGGCAATGAACGCAGCTTCGATCCGCTCGCCAGCCGTCCGGCCGATAATGCCCGGCGCCCGGCGGAGGCCGATGCCGACCATCCGGCTGAATTGGAAAAGCCGGCCGGGACGGTGACGCAGCTGCCGCGCGACCAGCGCCGGCTGGAGGCTGCCCTGGCTGCGACGCCGGAAGAGGCGCGCCGCGGCCTGGAAGCCATCGGCAAGGCCGATCCCAGCTTCAACCCGATCGACTTCCTGTCCGGCGCCAAGATCGCCTTCGAGATGATCCTGACCGCCTTCGCCAAGGGCGACAATCTCGCCTTGCGCCCGCTGCTGAATGACGAGGTCTATCGCAACTTCAACGCGGCGATCACCGAGCGCCAGCGCCTCAACCAGAAGCTCAATTCGACCCTGGTCGGCGTCCTCGGCCATGAGATCGTCGCGGCTGAGCTGACCGGCGAGGGCAAGGCGCAGGAAGCCCGCATCACCGTTAAATTCACCTCGCAGCAGATCAATGTGACGACCGATGCCGGCGGCGCGGCGGTGGATGGCAGCCCGACCGAGGTGCATACCATCACCGATCTCTGGACCTTCGCCCGGCAGATCAAGGCGCGCGATCCCAACTGGCAGCTGGTGGCGACCGATGCCCATTGAGGACGCCGTGACGAGGGCGCCGCGCTGA